>NZ_JCASID010000005.1:0-289972 GCF_059685855.1 Telluria sp. ZB4P37 | reverse complement strand
GCACCTGAAGATCAAAGCATTCTTCGGACGCAGTCCAAATGCCGTGCATATCCAAATTGTGACGGCCTTGATTTCATACTTGCTGGTCGCGTTGTACAAGCAGGCGCATGGCATCAACTACACGCTATGGCATTGCCTCAGCCTGATTACTGCCACTTTGTTCGAGCCTCCCGTCATCAACACGAAAACTGCCCGAACGCGTCCAAAACAAGCTAGAACAGCGCCCTCGAAGCGGCCGGGGGCACTCTAGTGAAGAGGTATCGAATTATCTTGGACACCAGTGGGCCAAGGCCGGAACCCAAGTTCGTCGCGCACCACTCCAGGTGCCTGTCACCCGAAGCCGACGCTACCTGTGTTTTTACACAGTATTTTCCCCACCAACCCCCTTCCGCCGTATATCATTCCACAATGATTATTCTCGGCATCGACCCGGGCCTGCGCACGACGGGTTTTGGCGTCATTGAAAAACACGGCACCAAGCTGCGCTACATCGCGTCCGGCACCATCAAGACCGGTACCGAGGGTGCACTGCCGCCGCGCCTGAAGGTGATCCTGAAGGGAGTGAGCGAGATCGTCGCCGCCTACCAGCCCGGCTGCGCGGCCATCGAAAAAGTGTTCGTCAATGTCAATCCGCAATCCACGCTGCTGCTGGGCCAGGCGCGCGGCGCGGCCATTACGGCCCTGGTCGGTGCCGACCTCGACGTGGCCGAATACACTGCGGTGCAGGTCAAGCAGGCCGTGGTCGGCACTGGCAGGGCGGCCAAGGCGCAGGTGCAGGACATGGTCGCGCGCCTGCTCAAGCTGCCCGGCCTGCCCGGCAGCGACGCCGCCGACGCGCTGGGCGTGGCCATCTGCCATGCCCACAGCATCGACACCCTGGCCCTGCTCGGCGCGCTGACGCCGGCCACTACCACGCTGCGCATGAAACGCAGCCGCCTCGTCTAAAAACAACAAGGAAACAACGATGATCGGTCGAATCGAAGGGAGACTGCTCGAAAAAGCGCCACCGCACGTGCTGGTGGACTGCAACGGCGTCGGCTACGAAATCGACGTGCCGATGAGCACCTTCTACAACCTGCCGCACACCGGCGAACGCGTGGTGCTGTTCACCCACCTGACCGTGCGCGAAGACGCCCACCTGCTGTTCGGCTTCGGCAGCGCCTCTGAACGCGCGCTGTTCCGCCAGCTGATCAAGATCACCGGCGTCGGCGCGCGCATGGCGCTGTCGATCCTGTCGGGCATGACGGTGGCCGAGCTGTCGCAGGCGGTCACGCTGCAGGAAACCGGCCGTCTGGTGAAGGTCCCGGGCGTCGGCAAGAAGACCGCCGAACGCCTGCTGCTCGAACTCAAGGGCAAGCTCGGCGCCGACCTCGGCATGGTCGCAGGCGGCGTCCCGCGCGACGACACCCAGACCGACGTGCTCAATGCGCTGGTGGCGCTGGGGTATTCTGACAAGGAAGCGCTGGTCGCGACCAAGAACATGCCGGCAGGCAGCTCGGTTTCGGACGGCATCAAGTTTGCGCTGAAGGCGCTCTCCAAAGCATAAGCAATGAGCATCCAGACCGACAATTTCACCGAACAGCGCGTCATCGACGCGGCCCCCGCCTCGCCCAACGAGGAGGCGATCGAGCGCGCCTTGCGCCCGAAGCAGCTGGAAGAGTACGTCGGCCAGGAAAAGATCCGCGCCCAGCTCGAGATCTTCATCCACGCCGCGCGCAACCGCCGCGAAGCGCTCGACCACACCCTGCTGTTCGGCCCGCCGGGCCTGGGCAAGACCACGCTGGCGCACATCATCGCGCGCGAGATGGGCGTCAACCTGCGCCAGACCTCCGGCCCGGTGCTGGAGCGCCCGGGCGACCTGGCTGCGCTGCTGACCAACCTCGAGCCGAACGACGTGCTGTTCATCGACGAGATCCACCGCCTGTCGCCTGTGGTCGAAGAGATCCTGTACCCGGCGCTCGAGGACTACCAGATCGACATCATGATCGGCGAGGGCCCGGCCGCCCGTTCAGTGAAGCTCGACCTGCAGCCGTTCACGCTCGTCGGCGCTACCACCCGCGCCGGCATGCTGACCAACCCGCTGCGCGACCGCTTCGGCATCGTGGCCAGGCTGGAGTTCTACAACGTCGACGAGCTGACCAAGATCGTCACCCGCAGCGCCGCGCTGCTGGGTGCCCCGATCGACCAGGACGGCGCCCGCGAAGTGGCCCGGCGCGCGCGCGGCACGCCGCGTATCGCCAACCGCCTGCTGCGCCGCGTGCGCGACTATGCCGAAGTAAAGGCCAACGGCGACATCACCAAGGACATCGCCGACCTCGCACTGAAGATGCTCGATGTCGACTCGGTCGGCTTCGACGTGATGGACCGTAAGTTGCTGGAAGCGGTGCTGTTCAAGTTCGGCGGCGGCCCGGTCGGCATCGGCAACCTGGCGGCGGCGATCGGCGAAGCGGCCGACACCATCGAAGACGTGCTCGAGCCCTTCCTGATCCAGCAGGGCTATTTGCAGCGTACCCCGCGCGGCCGGATCGCTACGCCGCTGGCTTACCAGCACTTTGGGGTGACGGCTCCGCGGATCAGTCCGACGGGGGATTTGTGGGACAACCTGCCGCCGGGGTGAGGGTACCTCGCAATCTCTTGGCGTAATGCCAATAGGAGGGCGTGACGACGAAGGGCAGCCCCTCCTGAACCGGCCGAGAGGCTTGGCTCGTCCAGGAGAAGGCGCCCAACCGGGGCCTGCAGCGCAAACCGACCATCAAGACGAATCAGTCGATAAACCCGAGATATCCGATTCAGGGTAGCGACGTCGCTTCGTCGATCTTGTCAGGACGCGGATCACAACGTCAGGCGGTGTGCACTGGTCAAGAAGTTCTTGCGCAGCGGTGAACACATCATGTGAGCTGGCCGCATTGATTGCCGCATCGATCAGCAGCGACGTGCGGAAATCCGTACGGCGATCCGTCCAGTAGTCGGGGCTGTATCTCATGGCAGGCCTCCTTGTCAATCCAGCGACTCACCCTGTTAGATACATGCGCTGACGAGACATACCCTTACCGACCGTAAATCCACGTAAATCGGTGTGATGGACCGGGACAGACCTGGAACGGAACAGGATGTGCACAAACTACACCGGGGCCGAAGTTACTTAACTACTCCACGCGGCGACCACATGTCTGTCTCGGCTGTCAGCCTGTCACTAGCGGCCGCTTCCGGCCGAGGCTGTGTAAAAACGCGAGAACCGCGTGTTTTCAGGGGTCTCTTCACCATTCTCGACTGCGCGAGAAGTTGCCGTAGCGGCCGTTCTGAAAGGTCTGGGTTCGCCAGCGTGCTGTCCGATTCGCGTTCTTACACAGCCTGTGCCAATAGCGGACCTGATCACAGTCAGGATTAGCTCAGATTGTGTACACCCGCACGCAAAATCGAATTCCTTTCTCGTTCCGGCCCATGTACTTGTTCGGCAAACGCATGGGCGTGGGCATCAATGGGATAAGCAAGACGTTTGACGCGGACGAAGTAAAGGGCTTGCTGTACCGCTCTTGATAGCTGGTTCGCCCGACGGAACTGGGCCAGCGTCCCCTTAACGATTTACAGGAAAGGTTCCCGGGCGAGAACCGGCAGCTGTGTTTCCACGCTTGCCGACGTGGCGCTTCCTGCGCCACGGCCATCGCCTTGCCCTGGATTGACCCAAAAATCTTGCTTGGCGATAAATACACGCCGTAATATAATTGGGAACCATTCTCATTCTCATTCCCATTTACTTTCCCATCGACGACTATGCGTTCTTCACCATTCTTCCGCCCGACCCCTATCGCGTTTGCCGTGGCAGGTACGCTTTTCAGCTCCATAGCGCTTGCAAACGACGACCAGCCTCCCCCGGTGGCGGTGGTCGAAGTGCTCGGCTCAGCCGACCGTGGCTATGTCGAAAAAGCGACCGTCAGCGTGATGAAAACCAATACGCTGCTGCGCGATACGCCGCAGTCGGTGACGGTGATCACGCGGCAGTTGATGAACGACCAGGCCATGCAGAGCATCGCCGACGCGATCCGCTACGTGCCGGGCATCGTCACGGCCCAGGGGGAAGGCAACCGCGACGCAGCCGTGTTCCGCGGCAATAGCTCCACCGGCGATTTCTTTATCGATGGCATGCGCGACGACGTGCAGTACTACCGCGACTTCTACAACATCGAAAGCCTCGAGGCCATCAAGGGCGCCAATGCCATGATCTTCGGCCGCGGCGGTTCGGGTGGCGTGATCAACCGCGTCAGCAAGCAGGCGCGCTGGGCACCCGTGGCCGCTGTCAACCTATCCGTCGGCTCGTATGGCCACAAACGCGCCGCCGTCGACGTCGGCGGGGCGGTGAACCCGGACATGGCAGTGCGCGTCAATGCCATGGCCGAGCGGTCGGACAGCTACCGCGATGGCGTCACGCTCGAACGCAAGGGCATCAATCCGACCATGAGCCTGCGCGCCGGCAGGAACACCCGCATCAGCCTCGGCTATGAGCATTTCCGCGACGACCGCATCGCCGACCGCGGCGTGCCGTCGTTCAACGGCCGTCCATTCGACACTGACGTGTCGACCTTCTTCGGCAATGCCGAGCTGAGCCCGACCGCAGTGCGCGTAGATGCCTTCTCGGCCTACGTCGAACACGACGCCGGCAATGGCTTCATGCTGCGCAACCGTACCCGTGTGGCCAAGTACGACAAGTATTACCAGAACGTCTATGCCAACAGCGCCGTCAACGCAGCCACCGGCCGTCTCGCCGTGGGCGCCTATCTCGACACGACTGAACGCAATAACCTGTTCAACCAGACCGACCTGAGCTACGCGCTGGCGACCGGCAGCATCACCCACAAGATCGCCGCCGGCGTCGAGCTCGGCCGCCAGGAAACCGATAACGCGCGCCGCACCGGTGCCTTCGCAGCCCCCGCGAGTGTTCTTGCCAGTAACCCGATCTATACCGGCGGCGTGAGCTTCCCGACGGCGACGACCAGCAACTACAGCGAGGCCAAGGTTGCGTCCGTCTATCTGCAGGACCAGATCATCTTCTCGCCCCAGTGGCAGGCGGTGGCGGGCTTGCGCTACGACCGTTTCAGCGTCGACTTCAACAATCGCCTTGCCACCAGCAACGGCCAGTTCGAGGTGACCGATACGCCGCTCTCCCCACGTTTCGGCCTGATCTACAAGCCGGTGGAAGCGATGTCGGTATATGCCAGCTACAGCCGCGCCTACCTGCCGCGCGCCGGTGACCAGCTCACCTCGCTTACCGCCAGCAACCGTGCTTTCGATCCCGAGAAATTCGACAATGTCGAACTCGGTGTGAAGTGGGACGTAACCCCGCTGCTGGCCGCCAGCGCCGCCATCTATCAGCTCGACCGCAGCAACGTCGTCGTGCCGGGCGCGGTGGCCGGTACCAGCATTCTGGTTGATGGCCAGCGCAGCAAGGGCATCGAACTGGACCTGACGGGACGCGTGACCCAAGCACTTAGCGTCATGGGCGGCTACGCTTACCAGGACGCGGTGCTGACCGCCAACCAGTCGGCCACCGTGCGTTCCGGCGCAAAGCTGGCGATGGTGCCGAAGCACACGTTCTCGTTGTGGAGCCGCTACGATTTCAGCGCACCGCTGGCCGCAGCCCTGGGCGTGGTCTATCGCGACAGCCTCTATACCTCGACGTCGAACACGGTGATGCTGCCTTCGTTCACCCGCGTCGATGGCGCTGTCTTCTACCGTTTCAGCAAGCAGTACCGCGTGCAGCTGAACGTGGAAAACCTGTTCGACAAGAAGTACTGGGCATCGGCCCACAACGACAACAACATTACGCCGGGCGCGCCGCGCAGCGTGAAACTGTCGCTGTTCGCTAGCTTCTAAACCTGCCGTAAGGTACTGCCGCCGGCCCCGCAAGGGGCCGGCAGCGGTCAAGCGGGGACGTCGACCACGTGGTCGACGTCCAGGCGGATGCAGATCCGTTCGCCCGGCGCGTGGTCGTGGATGGACTTTGTTCGTCACCGCGTCACCGAGATGCCACAGAATTTTGCCATCCGTTCGACCGGCATCATTCCGTCGCTAACAGCCAATTTCCGAGAGTAATCTGCCCCTAGCAGTTGTGATGGCGATGCAGTTGCCGAATTGCTAAACGCTAAAACAACGCGATTACTTTTCTCGGGCGGATAGACGACAAACCAATGGGAGTAGCCGCGCTCGACAGCAAGACTTGTATAGGCACACATCAGCCAACGTGCGCCAGCTGCAGTACGCTCGTGGAAACCGGGGACGTTGAGGTAGGACTTCGTTGGCAGACGCTGAATCTCGGTGAGCAACAAATCGAAAGGCTTGCCTTGCGCTTTTGAACTCACCGAAAATAGTACAACATCGTCGGCGTTCGCAGACATAAAAACGATACTCGCGACTGCCAGCAGGAATGCTCGTCGGATTGTTTTTTCCATAGAATACCTTCTATTCGAGTCGTGACTCAGTGCGCCTGAAAACTGTCGTTTATCGTTGTGTGAAATTCATCTGCAAGCGCGGACAGCGACAGTTTTTCCATGACAAGTTTTCTTTATTCGTACCTCTATTCGGGCGGCTACAAGGTCCGCTTCTGGCCGAACCCGGCCGTTGAGCTCAGCATAGCAGGTCGCCAAGACGGAAAAATCGCAGACTGTCACGAAGGACCGGATCCGATTCATAGCGGACATGTAAAAAGGCACGGCCTGCATAGGTGAGCCGCCTTGAGACCTAGGTCAGTACACCCACGTTTGATACGCAAAGAACGTATGGAATGTGGCAGCAGTGTCCTGCACGCGGTACGCAGCCATGCCTTCAGCGCCTTTTCGCGACGAGACTAAGACAGCGAAAGATGATATGACCCGACGCGTTCGAGCGTCGAAAATTGCCACCTGGCTGCTGTTCAACAATCGGCCTACAAAGTACTGGGACTTATCGCGTGTCCTTTTTCGACTGTGGATTCAACTGGTGAACGCAACACTCTAAGAAGGTATGGAGGAGTGTTCAAACTGACCCGTTCGTAATCAATGTCCGCGGTCACGGTTTACTCTTCGATGTCAGTTGCGGCGCACCACCCGCGCGCGCGTCTTCGGATAGTTTGCACTTCCGACCTGTTCACCTTTAGGTGACGCCAACCGCATGCAGGTACGGTAGACCAAGTCCCGGAGCCACTCGTGACCTTTGTCCGTTTCATGGCGGGCATGCCAGACGAGATGGAGGTCCACGGCGGGCACCTCAAATGGCAGCGGGCTGACCTCCAGGCGCAGCGCGCTCGCCAGTTCCCTCGCCGCTATTCCCGGGAGCGAAGCAATACCCGGGAAGCGCCGCAATACAAACGGCAATGTGCTGAACCGCGTCGTGGTCATCGTAACGTGGCGGCTGAGGCCGCGTTCTACCAAGACATCATCGACATAGCCGGTGAATTCACCCCCGAACGATGTTAGAAGATGAGGGTATGCAAGGTAGTCTTCAAGGCTGATTGGAATGCGCGCTTGTACCAGCTTGGGGTCGAACATGCAGGCAAAGGACTCCTTGAACAGCGGCTTGGTACATATCCAGCCCGTCGTGGGGCCTATGTCTGTCACTGCAAGGTCCAGCATCCCTGCTTCAAGTTGGGCAACTACGTTGGCCCGGTCGACTGGACGCAATGCGAGCCGTATGCGAAGTGCCTGTGCTGCCAGAGCGCCGAGCAGCGCAGGCGCCAGCGTGACCTCACCGATATCGAACATCCCCAGAGAGAACGTACGATCACTCGAGGTCGGGTCGAACGCACTATCTGCGAAGAGCGCAGCACTGAGGCCTTCAAGGACCGGCTTTAGACGCTCTGCCAACGCGAGAGCGTGGGTGGTCGGCTCCATTCCTTGGGCCGTTCTCACGAACAGATCGTCTCCAGCGAATGTGCGAAGTCGAGCCAAGGACGCGCTCATCGCCGGCTGACCAAGGTATAGACGTTTGGCAGCCCGAGTCACGCTTCGCTCGCGCAGCAGTGCTGTGAAGACAAGCAGGAGATTCAGATCAAGCTTGTGAAAATCATGCTCATTGATATCGATCATGTTTTTAATCGATTTGAATAATCAATGAGACGAGTCTAACCTTTTGGTGTCGACGGCGCATCTACTCTTTCGGGACATGCCAAGTCTTCATTTGGTTCTATGAATTTTTGCACTTACCTAAGAGGATCACTATGCGCTATCGCGTTTTCGGCAAGCACACGGGCTTGCGAGTTTCCCAGTTAGCTCTGGGTACAGGTAACTTTGGGACAGCGTGGGGATACGGCGCCGAGCCGGATGAAGCGCGTCGCATGTTCGGTCGATATATCGAGGTGGGTGGAAACTTCATCGATACGGCCGACAACTACCAGGCCGGACAGTCTGAAACACTGCTCAGTGACCTGATTGCTCCCGTTCGCGAGCGACTTGTCCTGGCCAGCAAATTCACGCTAGGTCCTATGCCGACACATGCCGGGATGGCGGCGACCGGGAACTCGCGCAAGGTGATGATTCAGTCCGTCGAGTCCAGCCTGAAACGCTTGAAGACCGATCGGATTGATCTCCTGTGGGTCCACATGCCCGATGGCGTTACGCCGATAGAGGAGATTATGCGGGGTCTAGACGATCTGACGCGAGCCGGCAAGATCGTGTACGCTGGCCTGTCCGACTTCCCCGCATGGCGCATCTCCCGTGCGGTTACCTTGGCCGAAATCCGAGGTTCGCTACCGATTGCTGGCGTCCAGCTCGAGTACAGCTTGGTCGAGCGTACGGCCGAGAGAGAGCTGCTGCCAATGGCGCAGGCATTGGGTCTCGGTACCGTAGCTTGGTCACCACTGGGCGGGGGGCTTCTAACAGGCAAGTATCGTCGTGGCGAAGTAGGCCGTGCGACCCAGTTGGGCACGCTAATTCATCACGAGGACAGCGCCCAGAAGGGAGCGGTCCTTGACGCCTTGCAAGTCGTCGCTGATGAAACGGGGTCGAATCCTGGAAGAGTGGCGATCGCTTGGGTGGTGGCACGAGGCGCCATCCCGATTGTCGGACCGAAGTCACTGGCACAGCTGGACGACAACCTCGCCGCTACAGAATTAACGCTCACTGAACAGCAGCTGTTACACCTGAACGCGGCAGGCGCGCCCAGTCTTGGGTTTCCTCATGAACTCCTGAACCAGGAATCTACCCGCCAAAGCTTGGCAGGCGGACAGCTCGATCAGCTGGACGGACCAAATCATCCGATAGCATGAGTACATCAAACCGGTGATGGATCCGCGTTGAATAGGCGCGGCACTATCCTAGCGACAGTGCTGAGAGTCCGCTTTGGCCGAAAGCGGAATTCGGAAAGCCCAAGTGTACGGGGCTGTTGCTCCCCGAGCAAGCAGGGTCAAAGGTAGCGGCGTTGGTGACAAATGTCATACCAATCTGATGGCGCCTGCTTCTTACGCAACCCCCGCGCTGTTCGCATACTGGTTCCACACCAACCATGCGAGGAATGTATGAACGCTACCCTGAAAGCCCTGTCCACCGCCGCCGCACTCTGCTTGGCGAGCGCCGCCATCGCTGCCCCCACTCTGGTGCAGGACGTGCGGGTCTTCGACGGCGAACGCGTGCACGAGCGGCGTTCGGTACTGTTCGACAAGGGAGTGATCGTCGATGCCAATTTTCGCGGTGCGGTGCCGAAGGATGCGCGGGTGGTGAACGGACAAGGCCGCACGCTGCTGCCTGGCCTGATCGATTCCCACACCCACGCCTTCCGCTTTTTCGAGCTGCCAGTGCTGTTCGGCGTGACCACCCAGGTCGACATGTTCACCGACGTCGGGATGCTTGCGACCGCCAAGAAGGCCATGCGCGCAGGCGGCAACCACCAGCACGCCGACCTGTTCTCGGCCGGCACCCTGGTCACCGCGCCGAGCGGCCACGGCACCCAGTTCGGCATCGCCATCCCGACCCTCACCAAACCCGGAGACGCGCAGGCCTTCGTGGATGCCCGCATCGCCGAAGGCTCGGACTTCATCAAGGTCGTGATGGAGGCGGGCCTGGGCTTCAAGTCGCTCGACCTGGCTACCGTAAAGGCCGTGATCGCGGCGGCGCACCGGCGCGGCAAGCTGGTTGTGGTCCACATCAGCACCGAGGCGGACGCCCGCGCCGTGCTGGAGGCGGGCGCCGACGGCCTGGTGCACCTGTACACCGGCAGCACTGCCGATGCGGAGGGCATGGCGAAACTCGCGCGTAGCAAGGGCGCGTTCGTGATCCCGACCTTCACCGTCCTGGAAAGCATGGCCGGCTACAAGGGCGACGACCTGCTGGCCGATCCCGCGCTTGCCGGCCTGCTCGACAAGGACGGCCAGGCTCCGCTCAAGGCGCGCTACGGCTCGCAGCAGCAGCCCGCGATGCTGGCGGCGCCGAAGATGGTGACGGCCGCCATGCAGCGCGCCGGCGTGCCGGTCTTGGCCGGCACCGACGCCGGCAATCCCGGCACCCAGTATGGCGTGAGCATGCACCGCGAACTGGCCTCGCTGGTCGAGGCGGGCCTGAGCCCGGCCCAGGCGCTGGCCGCTGCCACCAGCGCGCCGGCCATGGCATTCAAGCTGGGCCGGCGCGGCCGCATCCAGAATGGCTACAAGGCCGACCTGCTGCTGGTGGAGGGGAATCCTGCGCTGGACATCCGCGCGACGCGCCGGATCGTCGAGGTGTGGAAGGATGGCGAGAGCGCGGGCGGCCTGCGCGAGCGCCAGCGCGAGCAGGTGGCGAAGGCGGCGACCGGCGCCAACCAGCCGTTGGCGCTGCCGGCGGACGGCCGTATCAGCCAGTTCAGCCAGGCCAAGCTGGCCAGCCCGTTCGGCGCCGGCTGGATGCCGTCGACCGACAGCTTCGCCGGCGGCAAGTCGACCGTCAAGCTGGCAGCACAACCGGCCCTGCCCGATGGCCAGGTGCCGCTCGCGGTGAATGCGACAGTCGCGCCGGGCCTGCCGTTTGCCTGGGCCGGCGTGGCCTTCATGCCGGGCACCACGCCAATGCAGCCGGTGAACCTGAGCGCGGCGAAGCAGGTGCGCTTCAAGGTGCGCGGCGACGGCAAGGTGTACCAGATGATCGCCATGTCGCAGGGCGTGCAGATGCCGGGCGCCGCGCGCTTTACCGCCGGCCCCGAATGGGCCGAGGTGACGGTGCCGGTGAGCGACCTGAAAGGCGTCGATCCGGCCACCCTGACCATGTTAGGATTCAACGCCGGTCCACAGCCGGGCGACTACCGCTTCGAGATCGCCGACGTGCGCCTGCTCGCACAATAACAACCTGGATGGAAGACGCATGAACAGGATCAGGCAGGGCATCGCGAGACTATGGACGGGACCCTGGATCCCGCCCGAGCATGGCAAGATGCCGTACTTCTGGCTGCTCAGCCTTGGCTACATGGGCTGGAAGTACGCCTACGTTTCGCCCACTGCACTCGAAGCGCTCATGCTGGTGCTCACGCTCGTGGTGTTCCTGGTCCTGTATTGCGCCAGCTTCTGGACGCACGGCTGGCAGTCGGTCGGCTGCATGCTGGCGGGCTGCCTGATCGGCGCGGCCTGGGTGCGCTGGAACGTCGGCGCCGCCACCTTCTTCATCTTCGCCTGCGCGGCGGCGGCCGGGATCATGCAGCTGCGGCTGGCCATGCTGGCCATCGGCGGCGTCGTGGCCCTTGCGGTGCTCACGTCCTTCTTCATCCTGGACACGCAGATGCGCTGGCTGTTCCTGATGCCGGTCCTGACCATCAGCCTGCCGGTGGGCGTGGGCGCCGTGATGGATGCGCGCCTGCGCCGCTCGCGCCAGGCGCTGGTGCGCAAGCAGGAAGAGGTCGAGCACATCGCCACCATCGCCGAGCGCGAACGCATCTCGCGCGACCTGCACGACCTGCTCGGGCACTCCTTGTCGCTGATCGCCTTGAAGGCCGAGCTGGCGCGCAAACTCGTGCATCGCGATGCCGATGCCTGCGCGCGCGAGATCGGCGACATCGAAACCAGCGCGCGCCAGGCCTTGGCCGAAGTGCGGGCGGCTGTGAGCGGCTACCGCGAGAGCGGCCTGGCCCATGCCCTGGCCAGCGCCCGCGCCAGCCTGGCGGCGGCCGACGTCCAGCTGGACGAAAAAGTGGAGCGCTTCGCGCTCGCGCCGGCTGCCGAGAACGTGGTCGCGCTGGCGTTGCGCGAGGCGGTCACCAACGTGGTGCGACATGCGGGGGCGAGGCGTTGCAGCGTGTCGCTCGCGCTGGAACAGGGCGTTGCCGTGCTGCGCATCGCCGACGATGGGCAGGCGCGCAGCGAAGCCGATATCCGGCATGGCAACGGCTTGTCCGGCATGCGCGAGCGCGTGGCCTCGGTCGGCGGCAAGCTGGCGCTGCGCGCGCGCGCCGGGCTCGAACTCGAATTGCGCATTCCGGCGGGAGCCACGACATGATCCGCATCCTGCTGGCCGAAGACCAGAACCTCGTGCTCGGTGCCATGGCCGCGCTGCTGCGCCTGGAACCCGACTTCGCGGTCGTCGGCGCCGCCACCAACGGACGCGAAGCACTGGCGCTGTGCGAAGAGCTGGCGCCGGACGTGGTGCTGACCGACATCGAGATGCCCCAGATGACCGGGCTCGAACTGGCGGCCCAGATCAAGGAGCGCCGCCTGGGGGCGAAGGTGATCGTGGTGACCACCTTCGGCCGCAGCGGCTACCTGCGGCGCGCGCTCGAGGCTGGCGTGCGCGGCTACCTGCTCAAGGATGCGCCGGTCGATGCATTGGCCGCGGCGATCCGCGCGGTGCACGAAGGCGGGCGGGCGATCGCGCCCGAGCTGGCGCTGGAAAGCTGGAGCGGCGGGGGCGACCCGCTCACCGAGCGCGAACGCCAAGTGCTGCGCCTGGCCGGGGAAGGGCGCAGCAGCTCCGATATCGCGCGCCATGTGCATTTGTCCGAAGGGACCGTACGCAACTACCTGTCCGAGGCGATCAGCAAGCTCGGTGCGGCCAACCGGGTGGACGCCTACCGGATGGCACGCGACGCCGGCTGGCTGTAGGCATCAAGCGCGGGCGCCTTGTCTTTCTGCTTGGGCGTGTACACCAGCGGATGGGCGTGCGGATCAGGCTTGGTAGAGCATCGGCTCGCGCCGGCTCGGGCGAGCGTCGCGGGCGCGCAGGCGGCCGGCGCTTGGGCCCTGGAGTATCGGGTAGACCAGCGCCAGGCCGGTGACCAGCGTGAAGCTGAGCAGCAGGCCGCCCATCCACAGCACATTCGGGTCGTTGCCGAACCAGAGCGTGGCGACGCCGGCCAAGAAAGGCGCGCCCAGTACCATCACGCACAGGCGGCGCAGCGGGGGCGAGCGCTTGATCCGGTGTGCCGAGAAGGTGATGAAGAAGAAGGCGGAGGCCGCCAGCATCAGCATCAACGCCATGGCCAGCGCCCCGGCCAGGCGGGGCGTCACGGCGCCATTCGGGAACAGCACGGCCGGCGGCGCGACCAGAACTGCTATGCCGGCCACCAGGCAGGCAAGGCGCAGGAAGATCATCGGCCGCCTCCGGGAAGCAGCTTGGTTGGACGGTATTCATTGTTTCCTCGTGTCGGTTTGCTTGTTGCGGAAACTCAGCAATAACGAGAAGTTATCGGAAAAACTATTTTCGTGGCGCGCGACTGGGCGCGGCAGAAGTGGGGCGGGGCGGGACGGGCGGCGGCATGCGACGCCGCCCGGAGTCGTTCAACTGCTGCTTACTGCTCGCGGACCCAGGTCTGCGAACGGCCGAACATCGGCGCGCCGATGTAGCCGCGCACTTCCAGCTTGCTGCCGTTGTCCTTCAGCTGCGCCTTGCTCTTGTAGGTCTTGCCCTTGGCCGGATCCATGATCTCGCCGCCGGTGTACTCGTTGCCGTCTTTCTTCAGGCCAGACAGGATGGTCATGCCGATCAGCGGCTGGTCCTTGCGCGCGCCATCGCAGGCGGTGCATTTCGGGTTCTGGTCCTGGTCCGCAGGGCGGAACAGCTTCTCGATCTTGCCGGTCAGGACGCCGCCCTCCTCGGTGATCCGCACCAGCGACTTCGGCTTGCCGGTTTCGTCGTCGATCGTTTTCCACGTGCCCGCCGGCGAGGCGTTTTGCGCCATTGCAGGCATGGCGAACATCATGGCAATCAGGCTTGCCCCAATCAGTTGTCGCATTGTCAGTCTCCATTGTTGTTGTCAGGCGGGGTCAGTGTAGCAAACTGTGTTGACGCCGGGGTGATCTGGAACCTGAAGAACCATTCCAATCACCGTGGCCGCCCGCCCTATGAAAACAAAAAAACGCGGCCACCAGGGCCGCGTTCTCAGGAAGCGCAACAGCTTACGCCGCCAGCTTGCCCAACTGCTCCCGCATCTTGTCCAGCGTCGCCGAGAAGTTCGCCACGCGTTCCTTCTCCTGCGCCACCACCGCGGCCGGGGCGCGGGCGACGAAGCTTTCGCTCGAGAGCTTGGCCGTCGCCTTGGTGATCTCGCCTTCGATGCGCGCGATCTCCTTCGACAGGCGCTCGCGTTCGGCGGCGACGTCGATCTCGACCTTCAGCATCAGCTTGGTGGTGCCGACGACCGACACCGCGGCCGGCGATTCCGGCAGGGCGTCGACGATTTGCACTTCGGCCAGCTTGCACAGCGACTGGACATAGGGCGCGAAGCTCGCCAGGGCTGCCCGTTCGGCACCGGCTCCCGGCTCGACGATCAGCGGCACGCGTACCGAGGGCGAGAGCTTCATCTCGCCGCGCAGGTTGCGGGTGGCATTGGTGAGGTCCTTGAGCTGGGCCATCCAGCCTTCGGCCGCTTCGCTGATCAGGGATTCGTCGGCGATCGGGTAGGGCTGCATCATGATGCTGTCGCCCGTTTTCCCGGCCAGCGGCGCGATCGCCTGCCACAGCGCTTCGGTCACGAACGGGATGATCGGATGCGCCAGGCGAAGGATCACTTCGAGTACGCGCAGCAGGGTGTGGCGGGTGGCGCGCTGCTGCGCTTCGGTGCCTTGCTGGACCGAGACCTTGGCCACTTCCAGGTACCAGTCGCAGTACTCGTCCCAGACGAACTTGTAGATGGTGCTGGCGATGTTGTCGAAGCGGTAGTCGGCGAAGCCCTTGGCCACGTCGAGCTCGGCGCGGTTCATCAGCGAGATGATCCAGCGGTCGGCCTGAGACAGGTCTTCCGGGTTCGGCTGGCCGCAGTCCTTGCCTTCGGTATTCATCATCACGAAGCGCGTCGCATTCCACATCTTGTTGCAGAAGTTGCGGTAGCCTTCGCAGCGGCCGAGGTCGAAGTTGATGTTGCGGCCCAGCGAAGCGTAGCTGGCCATCGTGAAGCGCACGGCGTCGGTGCCGAAGGCCGGGATCCCGTTCGGGAATTCCTTGCGGGTGGCCTTGGCGATTTTCTCCGAAGCCCGCGGGTCCATCAGGCCGGTGGTGCGCTTGGCGACCAACTCTTCGATGCCGATGCCGTCGATCAGGTCGATCGGGTCGAGCGTATTGCCCTTCGATTTCGACATCTTCTGGCCCTGCGAGTCGCGCACCAGGCCGTGCACGTACACGGTCTCGAACGGTACCTTGCCGGTGAAGTGGGTCGTCATCATCACCATGCGGGCAACCCAGAAGAAGATGATGTCGAAGCCCGTCACCAGCACGGACGAAGGCAGGAACATCGACATGTCCTTCGTCTGCTCGGGCCAGCCCATGGTCGAGAAGGGGACCAGGGCCGACGAGAACCAGGTATCCAGGACGTCGTCGTCGCGGCGCAGCGGGCCGTTGACGCCGGCGGCTTTGGCCTTGGCTTGCGCTTCTTCTTCGGTGCGCGCGACCACGATCTGGCCGTCTTCCGCGTACCAGGCCGGGATGCGGTGGCCCCACCACAGCTGGCGCGAGATGCACCAGTCCTGGATGTTGCCCAGCCACTGGTTGTAGGTGGTGGTCCAGTTCTCGGGCACGAACTTGATCTCGCCGCTGGCGACTTTTTCCATTGCCACTTCGGTGATCGACTTGCCCGGATTGAAAGTGCCTTCCGGCGCCGGCTTGCTCATGGCGACGAACCACTGGTCGGTCAGCATCGGCTCGATGACGACGCCGGTGCGGTCGCCGCGCGGCACCATCAGCTTGTGCGGCTTGACCTGCTCCAGCAGGCCTTGCGCCTCCAGGTCGGAGACGATCTGCTTGCGCGCGGCGAAGCGGTCCATGCCCTGGTACTGGGCCGGGGCGTTCTCGTTGATCTTGGCGTCGAGCGTCATGATCGTGATCGGCGCGAGGTTGGCGCGCTGGCCGACCGCGTAGTCGTTGAAATCGTGGGCCGGCGTGATCTTCACGCAGCCGGTGCCGAATTCCTTGTCGACATAGCTGTCGGCGATCACCGGGATCTGGCGGCCGGTCAGTGGCAGGGTAAGCATCTTGCCGTGCAAGTGGGTATAGCGCTCGTCGGTCGGATCGACCGCCACGGCGACGTCGCCCAGCATGGTTTCAGGACGCGTGGTGGCCACCGTCAGGTGGCCGGAGCCGTCGGCAAGCGGGTACTGGATGTACCACATCGAGCCGTCCTCTTCCTGCGAATCGACTTCCAGGTCCGACACCGCGGTGCCCAGCACCGGGTCCCAGTTGACCAGGCGCTTGCCGCGGTAGATCAGGCCCTGCTCGTACAGGCGCACGAAGACTTCCGAGACGACCTTCGAACGGGTTTCGTCCATCGTGAAGTATTCGCGCTGCCAGTCGGGCGAGGTGCCCATGCGGCGCATCTGGCCGGTGATGGTATTGCCCGACTTTTCCTTCCAC
Source organism: Telluria sp. ZB4P37 (assembly GCF_059685855.1). Taxonomy (NCBI): domain Bacteria; kingdom Pseudomonadati; phylum Pseudomonadota; class Betaproteobacteria; order Burkholderiales; family Oxalobacteraceae; genus Telluria; species Telluria sp. ZB4P37. The sequence goes on along the minus strand of NZ_JCASID010000005.1, from coordinate 273,215 downwards.
TCCCAGACCTTCTCGACGAAGGCGTCGCGGCCCAGGTCGTGGCGCGAGATCTTCTGCGCGTCGAGCTGGCGCTCGACCACGATCTGGGTGGCGATGCCGGCGTGGTCGGTGCCCGGGATCCAGGCGGTGTTATGGCCGCGCATGCGGTAGTAGCGGGTCAGGCCGTCCATGACAGTCTGGTTGAAGGCGTGGCCCATGTGCAGCGTGCCGGTCACGTTTGGCGGCGGCAGCTGGATGCTGAACGACGGCTTGCCGTCCTCCATGGTGGCGGTGAAGTAACCGCGCTTTTCCCACTCGGCGCGCCAATGTTGTTCAATGTCGGCGGGCTCGAAAGACTTGGCTAATTCCATAATGTGCGGGCGATTGAATTTGAGAAAAAAACCATTATAGGTCACCTTCCAGCGCCCGCCTATTCCCGGCAGCGGCGCAGCCCGGGAGCCTGCCGCGCCGGCCAGTCCGCCTTCCGACGGCATGTCATTTTGTAACCAGTAAGTCTTTGATCCAGCTCACATGGGCTGTCAAATCGTCTCCGATCAATACGGACTCGACAAATCGCTTTCCCCCGACCCCGGTCAAAAAGGGATATTCATACTAAAAGGGAAGGGGAAGCCTGTAGTCGCATAAGCTTCCGGCCGGATACCGGGCCTCGCAGCCCATTGTCGCGCCGGACACGAATGGTCGTGATGGAGACGAATATGTCGCAACCTGATCCAACCGGCGTGGAGTCCGTCGCCGCCGAGCGGCAGACGGAGAATGCCGTCAGCCAGCTCACCTACGAAGAAATATCCGGCCCCGGTAATGGCGAGCTGGGCCTGGCCGCCAATCCAGTCATTTCCGCACGGTGCGGATCGAGACCGACAGCGTGTCCGACGTCGTGCCGCCCCTGTTCACCAGTTATCACACCGGCACCCTGCCGTCCGGCGGCAGTGGATGGGTCACAGGTGCTGTCGAAGATCCTGACCGTGCGCGTGCGTTATCCGGTGAGCGAAGACGACGACAACCTGGCGGAACTGTTCATGGGCGACGGCCAGGGGGCGCTGCTGGGCCGAGCGCGGCGAGGGAAATCGCGCCATCCGAGACGCCGTTCGTCGACGCCAGCCTGGTCGAGGGCAGGCTCGAGTTGCAGGCGCTGCCCGGGGAGACGCCGATGCTGTAGAACCCGGCCCATCCCGGGCCGGGGGGTGTGGCTTGTAAGTACAAGTTTGCCTGGGCTATAATCCGCCCGTTGCCGAAACGGCAGCACACGCTAGGGGTCCTGCGCATGCATATTGCTGCATGCGCGGGTGAGAAATACCCTCCGAACCTGATCTGGATAATGCCAGCGAAGGGAAGCAGTCGGCCAGGCGGCCGCGCGCATGCGCACAGGCGTCGCCACACCCGATGAATCCTTTGCTGGCTCCTCGCAAAGGAGCCACATGAATGCACCACTCGACGCCGCACTGAAGGCATCGCTTCCCACCCCCCATTCTTTCGATGCCGCGACCGCCACGGTCGACCGCGCGGCCATCGCGCCCTTCCCGAACTCGCGCAAGGTCTATATCGAAGGCGGCCGGCCCGACATCCGGGTGCCGATGCGCGAGATCGCGCAATCGCCCACACCTGGCAGCCTCGGCGGCGAGCCGAACCCGCCGCTGTTCGTCTACGACACCTCCGGTCCCTACACCGATCCGGCCGCCGGCATCGACCTGCGCTGCGGCCTGAAGTCGCCGCGCCTGCCGTGGATCCGCGAACGCGCCGACACCGAGGAACTGGCGGGGCCGAGCTCCGCCTACGGCCAGGCGCGGCTGCGCGACCCGGCCCTGGCTGCGCTGCGTTTTAACCTGCAGCGCAAGCCGCGCCGCGCACTGCCGGGCCGCAACGTCACGCAAATGCACTACGCGCGGCAGGGCATCATCACGCCCGAAATGGAATTCGTGGCGCTGCGCGAGAACCTGCGGCGCCGCGAATACCTGGCTTCCCTGGTGGAGTCGGGCCCGATGGGCGCGCGCACGGCCAGCCTGCTGGGGCGCCAGCATCCGGGCCAGTCCTTCGGCGCCAGCATCCCGCCGGAGATCACGCCGGAATTCGTGCGCAGCGAACTGGCGCGCGGCCGCGCCATCATCCCGGCCAACATCAACCATCCGGAGGTCGAGCCGATGATCATCGGCCGCAACTTCCTGGTGAAGATCAACGCCAACATCGGCAACTCGGCCATCACGTCTTCGATCGGCGAAGAAGTCGAGAAGATGACCTGGGCCATCCGCTGGGGCGCCGACAACGTGATGGACCTCTCGACCGGCAAGCATATCCACGAGACGCGCGAATGGATCATCCGGAATTCCCCGGTGCCGATCGGGACGGTGCCGCTCTACCAGGCGCTGGAAAAGGTGAACGGCAAGGCCGAAGACCTCACCTGGGAGATCTACCGCGACACCCTTATCGAACAGGCGGAGCAGGGCGTCGACTATTTCACCATCCACGCCGGCGTGCGCCTGGCCTATGTGCCGATGACGGCAAACCGCCTGACCGGCATCGTTTCGCGCGGCGGCTCGATCATGGCCAAGTGGTGCCTGGCCCACCACCGCGAATCCTTCCTCTACACGCATTTCGAGGACATCTGCCAGATCATGAAGGCTTATGACGTGTCGTTCAGCCTGGGCGACGGCCTGCGTCCGGGTTCGATCTTCGATGCGAACGACGAGGCCCAGCTGGCCGAACTGAAAACGCTCGGCGAACTGACGCAGATCGCTTGGCGCCACGACGTGCAGACCATGATCGAAGGCCCGGGCCACGTGCCGCTGCACCTGATCAAGGAGAACATGGACCTGCAACTCGAGCAGTGCAGCGAGGCGCCGTTCTACACGCTCGGACCGCTCACCACCGACATCGCCCCCGGCTACGACCACATCACCTCGGGCATCGGCGCGGCCACCATCGGCTGGTACGGCACCGCCATGCTGTGCTACGTCACGCCCAAGGAGCATCTCGGCCTGCCCGACAAGGCCGACGTCAAGGAGGGCATCATCACCTACAAGATCGCGGCCCACGCCGCCGACCTGGCCAAGGGCCATCCGGGCGCGCAGATGCGCGACAACGCGCTGTCGAAAGCACGCTTCGAATTCCGCTGGGACGACCAGTTCAACCTGGGTCTCGACCCCGACAAGGCGCGCGCCTTCCATGACGAGACCCTGCCCAAGGAGTCGAGCAAGGTTGCCCATTTCTGCTCGATGTGCGGGCCGCATTTCTGCTCGATGAAGATCACCCAGGAAGTGCGCGCCAACGCGGCGCCCAATGGCGTTGGCGAGCAGGCCGCGCTGGCGCAAGGGTTGCAGGAAAAGGCGATCGAATTCGTGAAGGGCGGCGCTCGTCTGTACCGGGAGGCGGGATGACACGGATCGAATTGAACGGCGCACCTTTCCATGTGCCGGCGGGGCAGTCGCTGCAGGAGCTGGCCGGCGAACTTGGGCTGGCGGGGCAGGCGGTGGCGGTGGCGGTCAACCGCGAAGTGGTGCCGCGCGAAGCGTGGGCGGAACGGCGCTTGCGGGCCAGCGACAAAGTAGACATTGTGCGCGCCATCGGCGGCGGTTGATCAACGGGTTTCGCAGGGTGGGCTGGAGGACCCGCCACCCTGCAAGAAAGGACAACAATGAACGAAGATTTCCTCACCATCGCCGGCCGCCAATTCTCTTCACGCCTGCTGGTCGGCAGCGGCAAATACCGCGACCTGGCCCAGACCCGCGAAGCCACGCTGGCAGCGGGCGCCGAGATCGTCACGGTGGCCATCCGCCGCGTGAACATCGGTCAGGACCGCAAGGCTCCGAACCTGCTCGACGTCCTGCCACTTGGCGAATTCACCATCCTGCCCAACACCGCCGGCTGCTACACCGCGAAAGACGCCGTCTACACACTGCAGATGGCGCGTGAGCTGCTGGGCGGGCGCAAACTGGTCAAGCTCGAAGTGCTGGGCGACCCGGCTACCTTGTTCCCGCACATGCCGGAAACCTTGAAAGCCGCCGAAACGCTGGTGCGCGACGGCTTCGACGTGATGGTCTATTGCAGCGACGATCCGGTGCAGGCCCGCATCCTGCAGGAGATCGGCTGCGTCGCGGTGATGCCGCTGGCCTCGCTGATCGGTTCGGGCATGGGCATCCTGAACCCGTGGAACCTGGGGCTGATCGTCGAGCAGGCCACGGTGCCGGTGCTGGTCGATGCCGGCGTCGGCACCGCCTCGGATGCGGCCATCGCGATGGAACTGGGCTGCGACGGCGTGTTGATGAACAGCGCGATCGCCGCTGCGCGCGACCCGGTGCGGATGGCGCGCGCGATGCGCCATGCCGTGATCGCCGGCCGCGAAGCGCACCTGGCAGGGCGCATGCCGAAGCGCTTTGCCGCGGCGCCATCCTCCCCGGTCGAAGGGTTGGTCGCCTGATGGTGCCCACCGTGCTGGTGTTCGCCGGGCTCGATCCCGGCGGCGGGGCCGGGCTGGCGGCGGACATCGCCGCCATCGGCGCGCTCGGGGCCCATGCGCTGCCGGTAGCGACGGCCCTCACGGTGCAGGACAACAACCGCGTACACGAGGTGCAGCCGGTCGATACAGGCTTCATGCTGCGCCAGGCCGATGCGCTGATCGACACCTGCAGCATCGACGCGGTGAAGATCGGCATCCCGGGCAGCCGCGAGAACGCCGCAGCGATCGCCACGCTGCTGCACCGGCTCCGCCTCGCCGACCCGAGCCTGCCGGTGGTGCTCGACCCGGTGCTGGGGAGCGGCCATGGCGACTTGCTGGGCCGGGACAATGCCGTGGACGCCCTGGCCGAGCTGCTGCTGCTTGCGACCGTGCTGGTGCCGAACCTGCCGGAAGCGCTGGCCCTCGGGGCGTTTGATGCCATGCCCTGCGAGCACGTGTTCGTCACCGGCGGCCATGGTGACGGCGACATCATCCTGAACCGCTGGCTGCGCGGCGGCGTCGAAGAGCGGGTATGGCGCCTGCCACGCCTGCCGCATACCTACCACGGCAGCGGCTGCACCCTGGCCGCCGCCATCGGCGCCCGGCTGGCGCTGGGGGACCCCGTCGGGCAGGCGCTCGAACGCGCGCAGGACTACTGCCACCAGACCCTGGCCCATGCCTTCTGGATCGCCCCGGGCCAGCGTATCCCGCGCCGCATCCTCCACACCCACTGAAAGACCGCATTGAACACCCACACCCTGCAAGGACTTTACCTGGTCACCCCCGACTGGCCTGATACCGACCGCCTGCTGGCCCTCACCGAGACCGCGATCAAAGCCGGCGCCGCACTGCTGCAGTACCGGAACAAGAGCGCCAGCCCCGCGCTGCGGGCGGAGCAGGGCGCCGCCCTGCTGGCGCTGTGCCGCCACCATGGCCGTGCGCTCGTGATCAACGACCATGTCGACCTGTGCCGCGATCTCGGCGCCGACGGCGTGCACCTGGGAGGCACGGACGTATCGGTGGCCGAGGCGCGCGCCCGGCTCGGTCCCTGCGCGATCATCGGCGCGTCCTGCTATGGCGAACTGAAACTGGCCGAGGCGGCCCAGCAGAGCGGCGCCAGCTATGTGGCCTTCGGCGGTTTTTATCCCTCGCCAGTGAAGAAGTACAGCTTCGTGACGCCGCCGCAGCTGGTCGACGTCTGGCGCGACCGCGTCGCCCTGCCGATGGCGGTCATCGGCGGCATGACGCCGCAAAATGCTGCGCCGCTGGTCAAGCGCGGCGCAGCCATGGTGGCGGCCATCACCAGCGTGTACGCAGCCGACGACCCGGCAGCGGCCGTGCGTACATTCTGCGCGATATTCGATTCCGCATGAAAGATAGTTGCTCGCTTGTCTAGCGAGCCGCCGTCTTGGGGCCGGTAACGTTACAATGTCATAACGTTATTCTGAAAATAATAAAATGACTAAACCGCAAGGCAATCAGAACGGGGTGGCTGCCCTCACCCTAGGTGCGATTGGCGTCGTCTACGGCGATATCGGAACCAGTCCCCTATACACCCTCAAGGAGGTGTTCGCACCTGCCCATGGCATCGCGGTGACGCCCGCAAATGTCATCGGCGTCATCTCGCTGATCCTCTGGTGCCTCATCATTGTGATCTCGCTGAAATACGTGACGCTGGTGTTAAGGGCGGATAACCATGGCGAGGGCGGCATCATGGCCCTCACCGCACTGGCGCTGAAATCGGTGACCCAGAATTCGCGCTTCTACTATCCCGTGATGCTGCTCGGGATGATCGGTGCGGGCCTGTTCTTTGGGGACGGGATCATCACGCCGGCGATTACCGTCCTGTCCTCGGTCGAAGGCATCGAGGTCGCGACCCCGGCGTTCAAGCCGTATGTGATTCCCTTGACCCTGACCGTGCTGGCGGTCCTGTACTGGGCCCAGCACCGGGGGACAGGCGGGATCGGCAAATGGTTCGGCCCGATCGTCCTCGTCTGGTTCACCACGCTCGCGGCGATGGGGGTGGTGAATATCCTCGAAGATCCGCAGATCCTGGCCGCGCTCAATCCCCTGCATGCGGTGCAATTCCTGTTACACAACGGGTGGTTCGCGTTCGTCGCGCTGGGCGCCGTGGTGCTGGCGCTAACGGGGGCGGAAGCACTGTATGCGGATATGGGCCACTTCGGCCGCAAGCCGGTACGCCTTGCATGGTTTTCGGTTGTCTTTCCTGCCCTCGCGCTAAATTACCTCGGACAAGGGGCGGTGCTGATCTCCAATCCTGCAGCAGCGTCCAACCCGTTCTTCAACCAGCTCGGCGCGTGGAGCATCTATCCCCTGGTGGCTCTGTCGACCGTGGCCGCCGTCGTCGCGTCCCAGGCAACCATCTCGGGTGCGTTCTCGGTCGCCCAGCAGGCGATTTCACTGGGCTTCCTGCCGCGCATGCGCATCGTCCAGACGTCACACCAGGAGAAAGGACAAATCTATATCCCGCTGGTGAACTGGCTGCAGTTTGGCGCCGTGGTCTTCGCCGTGGTCGCGTTCGGGTCGTCGACCAACCTGGCTTCGGCGTATGGCATTGCGGCCACGGCCACCATGTTGACGACGACACTGCTCACCTTCTTCGTCGTCCGCTACGGATGGAATTATTCTTCGGTGATTGCCGCATCGGCCACGCTGTTTTTCCTGGTCTTCGACGTGACCCTGTTCGCGTCGACCAGCCTCAAGATCGTGAGCGGCGGCTGGTTCACGTTGTTGATCAGCTTGTTAATGGTGACCATCATGCTCACCTGGCGCAAAGGGCGGGAGCTGGTGTTCGAAAACGTCAAACGGCACCTGCTGCCGCTGCAGGAATTCCTCGAAAGCCTGTTCGCTTCGCCACCGCATCGCGTGCCGGGAACGGCCATTTATTTCCGCGCCGAGGGTGACGGCGTGCCGCATGCAATGCTGCATAACCTGCTGCATAACAAAGTCTTGCATGAACGCGTCGTTTTCCTGACCGTGCAGGCGACCGATATCCCGACCGTTCCACCGGGAGAGCGTCTTGAAGTCGCAGAGCTCGGACACAATTGCTACCAGCTAAACCTGTCCTACGGCTTCACCGATCCGCGTGACGTTCCCGCTGACCTGGAAAACGCAGCAGGCCTGGGTTTGCGCTTCGACCCCATGAGCACGTCGTATTTCATCGCCCGGCAGACGGTCATTGCGACACCGGGGAAAGGCATGGCGCTTTGGCGCGAAAACCTGTACGCCATGATGGCGAGAAACGCGAGGGATGCGGCCGATTACTTCGGGCTTCCGGCAAACCGTGTCATCGAACTCGGGACGCAGATCGAGATCTGACCGGGCAGTATTCAGAACCCACCCCCGCGCACGGCGTGGGGGATGTCGCGTCCATGGTCAGCACCCGCGCCGCGGGGGCAGCGGAGTGATCTGCGCGCTCTCCCTGCCGTACCAGCCCTACAATCGCGGCATTCCAATTCCGTGTCGACCACGCTCCCATGTCCCTCCTGATCCATACCAGCCGCCATCCCTCCGCCGTCCTGTTGCTTGTGCAGCTGCTCGGGATGTTGCTGTACCCGTTCATCGAGGGCGAGCCGGCAGGGCATGGCGCCCTGAATGTCTTCGGCGTCGTGGTGCTGGCGCTGACGATCCGCATGGTGCGGCGCACGCCTGGTGAAACCTGGATCAGCGTGGCGCTGGCGGTGCCGATCATCGTGTTGCTGGCGCTGCAAACGGTATTCGGCATGCGCGGCGCGTTGCTGCCCTGGTCCTCGGCACTGGAAGCGCTGTTCTATTTCTATGCCGCCGGCAGCCTGATCGCCTACATGATGGGCGACCGCCAGGCCACCACCGACGAGCTGTTCGCCGCCGGCGCCACCTTCACCCTGCTGGCCTGGGGCTTCACCCATCTCTACCTGATGGTGCAGGAACTGCATCCCGGCAGCTTCGCGGGCGCGGTGAACGTCGGGGCGCCGCGTTCGTGGACCGAACTGAATTACCTGAGCTTTGCGCTGCTGTCGAGCACCGGGATCGGCGATGTGATCCCGCTGACCGTGCACGCGCGGGCGTTGTGCAGCATCGAGATGCTGGTCGGCGTGATGTACATAGCGGCCGTGGTGGCGCGCCTGATCGGCTTCACGACCCAGGGCAAGGTGCACCGGCGCCATCCGAACGAGGCGCCCGAGCCCTGGGAAAAAGATTGATCAGCCTTCTGGCGCCGGCCCGGGTTCCGCCGGCGCCGCCTCGCTTGCCGGCCGCGCGCGTGGCGCCGGCTTGCGCGTCAGGGTCCCCGAGCAGGTGAACTTGAAGCCGTGAAGTTGGCGGCGCTCGATTCGGGATGGATCTGCGGCCTTTCGCGCGCGGCGCGGCCGACGAGGATCGAGCCGTCGCCGTCGATGCTCACGCAGGAGGGCGTCAGCACCTCGCCCAGGCTGTTGGGAATGAGGCGCTGGCGCATTGACCGCGCCCCGCCCGCCATGCGATATTGCCTTTCTTGCCACTTGAACGGAAGCCCATCGCATGCGTCTCTATGTCACCGCCCTTGTCCTCGCACTGGCCAGCGCCGGCTGCGCCCAAGTCCCGACGCATGCCGACATCGTGCCCGGGGCGCTGCGCAGCCACGTCTCCTTCCTGGCGTCCGACCTGCTGGAAGGCCGCGGCACGCCGTCGCGCGGCCAGGACCTGGCGGCCGAGTACATTGCGGCCCAGTTCCGCGGGGCGGGCCTGGAGCCGGCCGGCGACGACGGCTATTTCCAGACCGCGAACTGGCAGTACGCCGAGCGCAAGCCTGACGATGTCACGCTGACGGTGACGGCCGCCGGCACGGCGATCACGGTGCCCGCGGGCGGCGCGACCGGCAGCTTCCTCGACCCGGTGGCGCTGGCCGCCACCCCGGCCGTGTTCATGGCCTGGAAGGATGCGCTCGACAACAGCGAGGCCGCCAACGGCAAGGTGCTGGTGGTGCCGGCCGCGCCGCTGCCGGGCGCCGCCCGTATCCTGCACGAAAAGCTCAAGGGCACACCGGCGCTGGTCATCATGATCGACCGCGAGAAGCGCCATGGCGCCGGCACCGGGGGCTGGCTGGTCGATCCCGAGCAGGCGCTAGTTAAGGGCGGGCCGCCGGTGCTGGTGCTGCACGCGCCGGATGCCGCCGCTGCACTGGAAAAGGGCGGTGCGTTGGTGGCCGCGCGCGTGGCGGCAGCGGCGGTGCGCCCGGTCAAGCTGCGCAACGTGGTGGGCGTGCTGCGCGGATCGGATCCGGCGCTGAAAAACACCTACGTGCTGCTCACCGCGCACCACGACCACGTGGGCATGCGCAACGGCGAGGTCTTCAACGGCGCCAACGACGATGCCAGCGGCGTGGTGTCGGTCATCGAGGTGGCACGCAGCCTGGCCGCGCAGAAGGAACGTCCGCGCCGCAGCATCGTCTTCATGACCTATTTCGGCGAAGAGCTCGGGATGCTGGGCTCGAAATACTATGCGCGCCACCCGGTGTTCCCGCTGAAGGACAGCGTGGCCAACCTGAACCTGGAGCAGACCGGCCGCACCGACGACAGCGAAGGCGCGCAAGTCAACACGCTCGCGATGACGGGCTTCGATTTCTCGACCGTCGGCGAGATGCTGCGCACGCCCGCCGAGCAGGCCGGCATCCGCCTGTGGAAGCATGCGTCCTTCAGCGACCAGTTCTTCGGCCGGGCCGACAACCAGTCGCTGGCCGACGCCGGCGTGCCGGCGCACACGCTGTCGGTGGCCTATGGCTTCTCGGACTACCACGGCAAGGACGATACCTGGGACAAGCTCGATTACGACAACATGGCGCGCGTGACCCGCATGCTCGCGCTGGGCACGGCCGCCATCGCGAACAACCCGCAGCGCCCGCAATGGACCGCGGCGCCGAAGGCGGCGGCTTTTGCCGCCAAGGGCCAGGCATTGAAGGCCGCGCCGTGACCCTACCCGCGGAGCCGGGCAGGGCGGGTCTCACGATCCGCAGCCTGCTGGCCGATGAATGGCAGGCCTACCGCGCGATCCGCCTGCGCGCGCTGCTGGAAGCGCCCGACGCCTTCGGCAGCACGCTGGCGCGCGAGACAGCGCTGGCGCCGGAGACCTGGACGGCGCGGGTGGCGAACGCCGCGGTCTCCGGCATCGACTGCCCGCTGGTGGCCGTGGCGGAGGGCGAATTCGCCGCCCTGGCCTGGGCCAAGGTGGATGCCGACGATGCCGCCATGGTCAACCTGTTCCAGATGTGGGTGGCGCCCGAGTGGCGCGGGCAAGGCATGGCCGCCGCGCTGCTGCGGCAGGCAATCGCCTGGGCCGGCGCGCGCGGCGCGCACGCCCTGCAGCTGGGCGTGAACTGCGCGAACGAGGCGGCCGTCGCGCTGTATGTGCGCCACGGGTTCGAGGCGGTCGGCGCGCCGTACCCGATGCGCGAAGGGACGGCGCTGCTCGAACAGACCATGCGGCTGAAGCTGAAGCGGTAAGCGCCGGCGGGATACCGAGACAAAAAAAGGGACGCCGAAGCGTCCCTTTTCACGAGGCGGGGTAAGGATTAGTTACCGCAGCCCAGCGATGCGATACGGTCCTTGGCTGCTTTCGCCTGGACCAGACCGAAACCGAACTTGGTGTCGCGGCCGACGGTGCCCAGGTCCTGCGCGCTCTTGGTGAGCGATGCGCGCATCTGCGCAGCGGTACAGGTTGGCGAGTAGCTCCACACCAGTGCGGCGACAGCCGACACGTGCGGGGTAGCCATCGAGGTGCCGTCGAAGTAGGCGTAGTTGCTTGCCTTGATGCCGACGGTGGCGCTCTGGCCCAGCTGTGCCTTCATCGCGGCACCGTCCACGTCGGTCGCGGTGACCGATGGGATGTTGGTCACGGTGGTGCCCAGCGTGCCGCCGAATGCGCCAGCCACGTTGTTGTACACGATGGCGCCGACACCGCCGCTGTTCTGGCAGTTCGAGACCTTGGTCGAAAAGTCCACGGTGCCGCGCTGGATCAGGCAGACCTTGCCCGAGACGGCCGTGTTGACCGCGTCACCGATGCCGAAGTCTGCCAGCGGTGCGGTCGCGGTCTTGACCGGCGAGCCTTCCATTGCGCCCGGGACGTAGGTCGAGGCGCCGACAGTCAGGACGGCTTCCTGGCCAGTGCCCATCGGGACGGTGGACAGGACGCCGACGCCAGGACCGGCCAGTTCGACCTTGCTGTTGTATTGCGAGAAGGTAGCCCAGGCCTTGTTCTCGTCGACCGCACCGACCATGATCACGCTCGAATAGCCGGCCGGGTAGGACACGACGGTGTTGCCGTCGTTGCCGGCGGCGGCGATGTTCAGCACGCCCTTGGAGTACAGGCTGTCGAAGGCCTTTTGCTCGGTCATGCTGGCACGGCCGCCGCCCAGCGACATGCTGATCACGTTGGCGCCGGCGGCGCCGCACTTGTTGGCGGCGGTTGCCAGGGTCGACGAATAGGCCCAGCCGGCTGCGCCAAACACCTTGACGATGTGCAGTTTGAGCGTCTTGTTCGGGTTCACGCCGACGACGCCGGTGCCGGCGTTGTTGATGGCGGCGATGGTGCCGGCCACGTGGGTGCCGTGGTCGTTCTCGTCGGTGTACCACCAGCCGGTGCCGGCGTCGTATTCACCGGTCATGCTGTTGCCCGACAGGTCTTCGTGATCGCGGTTGATGCCCGAGTCGATGATGCAGACCTTGCGGTTGGCGGCGGCGCTGTCCGACAGCAGGTCTGCCTGCACTTGCTTGATGCCGTAAGGAACCAGCTGGCCGGTGGTGTACGGGGTGCCGGTCGATGGCGAGGTCAGCGCGAATGGCTTACGGACCACGTCTTCTTCGATGTATTCGACGTTCGGGTTGTTCTCCAGGCCTTTCAGCGCAACCGCCGGCACTTCAATCGCCATGGCGTTCATGCCGAAGATTTCGTGCTTGACCGAACCCTTGGAAGCCGCGACGGCGGATTTCACTTTCGCTGCAGCGCCCGGTTTGAACGCGACGATGACGCGGGTCGTGTCCGGTGCGGCAGCTTGCGCGTTGCCGAAGATGCCGGCAGCGACCAGGGCTGCCATGCCAACGCGAAGGGAGGTTGCGCGAGTGTTCTTGTCTACCATTGATATTCTCCGTTTGAAAACAATGAATGTCGTCTTGGCTCTGCTGGCCTTGTGCGAGTTTATTTTCCGCAATATTTAAGCGGCAATTGAGTCTATTTCAAAAGTATGTTTGTATGTATTCGAATTTCAACTGTGCGCAAAAATATTTGAGCTAGCGCAGTGCAGCATGGATTTATGTAGGAGGCATATCAGAACCCATGCTATATTTTTCTCCAAACGTACAAATTGCTGAGCCGGAAAACGCCCCCACGGCGGCCCGGCTGGCGCCCCCTTTTCGACGCCGCTGTTGCCCGATGGCGCTGCCGTGCACAGGGATGCGTCCACCTTGCTATCATTGCCAGACTCATGCCGCCGCCTGCGCGGCCGCGCCGCGCAGGCGCACGAATCTCGTTCAAGGATCAGGAAGGAACACATGAAGACCAAGGCAGCAGTTGCATGGAAAGCGGGCCATCCGCTCACGATCGAAGAAGTCGAGCTCGAAGGTCCGAAGGCCGGCGAAGTGCTGGTCGAAGTCAAGGCCACCGGAATCTGCCACACCGACTACTACACCCTGTCGGGCGCCGACCCCGAAGGCCTGTTCCCGGCCATCCTGGGCCATGAGGGCGCCGGCGTGGTGGTGGACGTCGGGCCGGGCGTGACCAGCCTGCAGCGCGACGACCACGTCATCCCGCTGTACACGCCGGAATGCCGTCAGTGCAAATTCTGCCTGTCGCAAAAGACCAACCTGTGCCAGGCGATCCGCTCGACCCAGGGCCGCGGCCTGATGCCGGATGCGACCAGCCGCTTTTCGCTCAATGGCGAGCCGCTCTATCACTACATGGGCACGTCCACCTTCTCGAACTACATCGTGGTCCCGGAAATCGCGCTGGCCAAGGTGCGCCCGGACGCGCCCTTCGACAAGATCTGCTACATCGGCTGCGGCGTCACCACCGGCATCGGCGCGGTGATCTTCACCGCCAAGGTGGAGGCGGGCGCCAACGTGGTCGTGTTCGGCCTGGGCGGCATCGGCCTGAACGTGATCCAGGCCGCGAAAATGGTGGGCGCGGACAAGATCATCGGCGTCGACCTGAACCCCGAGCGCGAAGCGATGGCGCGCAAGTTCGGCATGACCCATTTCATCAACCCGACCAAGGTCGAGAACGTGGTCGACACGATCGTGCAACTGACCGACGGCGGCACCGACTACAGCTTCGAATGCGTGGGCAACGTCACCACCATGCGCCAGGCGCTGGAATGCTGCCACAAGGGCTGGGGCCAGTCGATCATCATCGGCGTGGCGGCGGCCGGCCAGGAAATCTCGACCCGTCCCTTCCAGCTGGTGACGGGGCGCGTATGGAAGGGCTCGGCCTTTGGCGGCGCGCGCGGCCGCACCGACGTGCCGAAGATCGTCGACTGGTACATGGAAAACAAGATCAACATCGACGACCTGATCACCCACCACCTGCCGCTCGAGCGCATCAACGAAGGCTTCGATCTGATGAAGTCCGGCGAGTCGATCCGCTCCGTCGTCGTGTTCTGATGGTTCCGGGCAGGCGGCCCTGGCCTGCCCATCCTGCTTTCCCTTCCAGCCTGTACCGCCAATCCTGCCTTCTGTCGCACCGGGCTGGCCGGCGCCCGCACGTCCCCCTACAGTAGTTCCATCGCCGGCAAGGTCCGGCACAAAGTAGAAAAAAAGTTCTAGACAATTTTATCTAGAACTTTTAATCTAGTTGCCAAGGATGGAGTAAGCGATGACGCTGCCTGGACCCACGATGACGGAGAACACCCGATGAACGCGCTGCTGGAGGCCTGGGCGCCGGCCCTGGCCTGGGCGCTGATCGATTTCCTGTGGCAGGGCCTGCTGGTCGGCTTGGCCGCCGCGCTGCTGCTGGCGCTGATGCGCAAGGCGAGGCCGCAGGCGCGCTATGCGCTCGCCTGTGGTGCGCTGCTGCTGTGCGCCGCCTTGCCGCTGGCCGGCACGGTGCAGCGGATTGCGGCGATGGACATCGGCGCGAACCCCGGCGCGGCGACCACGCTGCTCGCCGCGATGGGGCCGATGGCGCAGTCGCCGGCGCTGCCGGCCGCCATGCAGGGCAGCAGTCGCTTGGCCGGCTGGGAAATGGTTTTGCAGGAAAAACTACCCCTGGTGGTGCTGTTCTGGTCCGCCGGCGCAGGCTTGCTGGCGCTGCGCATGATGCTCGGCCTGGCCTGGGTGCGCCGGCGCAGCCGGCCGGGGCAATACCAGGCCGACCCCGTGTGGCAGGCCCGGCTCGATGCGATGGCGCGCCGCATGGGCATTGCCCGCCGCGTCACCCTGGGCCTGGTCGATGATGTGGCCGATGACCTGACCGGGCCGGTGACGGCCGGCTGGTGGCGCCCGGTGGTGCTGGTGCCGGCCTCGCTGCTTTCGGGCATGCCGCCGCAGCTGCTGGAAGCGCTGCTGGCGCACGAGCTGGCTCATGTCCGGCGCTGCGATTACGTAGTGAATCTGATCCAGGGCGCGATCGAGATCCTGCTGTTCTACCACCCGGCCGTGTGGTGGTTGTCGAACCGGATCCGCATTGAACGCGAACAGATTGCAGATGATGTAGCCGCAAGCGAGCTCGGCGAACCGCGGCGCCTGGCACTTGCATTGTCCGAACTGGATTTGTTCCAGTTCACCCCGCAACTTGCCCCAGCAGCACATGGAGGAAATCTTATGTCCCGCATCAAACGCCTGGTTCGCCCTGAAGCCGAACCGCTGAACTGGAAACTGGCCCTGCCGATCCTTGGCCTGGCCACCTGCGCCGCGTTTTACTCCTGGGCCGGCCCGGCCCAGGCCGCCGATCCGCGTCCGGAGCCGGCGCCGCACAGCCAGCCGGTGGGCGAACAGCGCACCGCACCGGCTGAGGCGAAGACCGAGCGGCGCGTCGTGCGCAGCATCGCCAGCGGCCGCGACGAGCCGTATTCCGTGGTGCGTGCCGGCGACAAGGGCATGACCATGAGCGGCAGCAGCGACGACTGGGACGAGATCAAGGAAGCCCGGCGCCGCATTGGCGGCGAATTCCTGTGGTTCCGCGAGGGCGGCCAGGCCTACTACGTGCAGGACCCAAGTGTGCTGGCTCGCGTGACGGCCGCCTGGGCGCCGGTCGACAGGCTCGGCGCGCAGATGGATGTGCTCGGCAAGGAAATGGACGTGCATGGCAAGCGGATGGATGCCCTCGGCAAGGAAATGGACGTGGCTTCGCGCGGCTTCAAGCCGGACGAGATGAAGCTGCGCGCCATGGAAGGGCGCATGAAGAGCCTGGGTGCCGAGATGGAAGCGCTCGGCAGGCAGATGGAGAAAGCCACGACCGATGCCGAGCGCGACCGCCTCAGCCGGCGCATGTCCGAGGTAGGCGAGCGCATGTCGGCGGCAGGGAGCGAGATGGGCGAGGCGCACAACGGACCGGGCATGCGCCAGGCGCAGAAATCGATGGACGAGATCGGCCGTCGCATGGGCGATGCCGGCAAGCCGATGGATGCCCTGGGCAAGCGCATGGGCGCACTGGGCAAGGACATGGAGCGCGAGAGCAAGGCGGCGGACAAGACCGTGCGCGCCCTGATTCGCGAGGCGCGCGAGAAAGGCCTGGCCAAGCCGGTGCCGCAGGCGGGCTAGGCAGAGCAGGTGGCCTGGTGGTTCATCGATATGTCGGGCATATCAGAAAGGGGTCATTGATACGCCCCGCGTATCACCCAGTACAGCCACTTGATTGGCCATGAAAAAACGGCCCGGTCGCAGATCGCAACCGGGCCGTTCGCATACAGGGGCGGAACGCATCCCGCCTGGCTGGATTATTGCTGGGCGATCTTGCCGCGCCATGCGCCGGTTTCCGAGCCGCGCTTCTCGAGCAGTTCCCTGAAATTCTGCAGGTTCGAGCGCAGTTCCATGCGCACGGCGCCGATGGCGTCGCCAACGGTTTCCAGTGCGCCATCCGGCTCGTAGTCCATCTGGACCATGACGCGCGTGACATTGTCCGAGATTTTGTGGAAGGTGGCGACGCCGCCATTCTTCACACCCGTGACGCTGCGCCATGCGATGCGCTTGTCCGGGATCTGCTCGGTGATCTCTACATCCCACTCTTTGGTTTCGCCGGCAACATTAGCAACCCAGTGCAGGTGCTTGTCGTCGAGCTGGCGGATTTCCTTCACGCTCTTCATAAACTGTGGGAAATCTTCAAACTGGGTCCATTGGTTGTATGCAGTCTTGACCGGAACATTGATCTCGATCGATTCTGCCACCGAGGAGCTGGTGCCAAAGCCACGATTCTGTTTCAGTTTCTTCGACAGCAACATGCCGCCGACCGCAAGTGCAGCAACAGTAACTACGCGATTGAGCATTTTTAATCTCCTATTGGATGGAAAGCCGTTCCGCATGCTTGATGACAATGGCCCGTACCGATAGCATGCGGAGCAGGTAGCTTTGTAAGGCTAGGTAACGACGGGCCACGCGATCTGTCGTGAATCTTTAGTTAAAATAAGCTAAAAGCTAATAAGGCGGCGCGCGAAAGGTTGGGGCAGCGCTCCTGCTTTGATACTGATGAGCACATTATTTCCAGCTCGAAAGGGATCCGGTATGAGCATGCAAGGAGGCTGTTTCTGCGGTGCAGTAAAATACGCCGTCATGGGCAACATTTTCAACAGTACCTTGTGCCATTGCACCGACTGCCGCAAGGTTTCAGGCGCACCGGCCCTGGCCTGGTTCAGCGCGCGCCGCGCCGATTTCCGTTTCACGCTAGGGCAGCCGGCGCGCTTCGCATCGAGCGCAGGCATCCAGCGCAGCTTCTGTCCGCATTGCGGCACTGCGCTCACTTTCGAAGATGCGCGCTGGCCGGAAGAGCTCGACATCACCAGCGCCTCGCTCGATGACCCGGAGGCCGCGCCGCCGGGCGACCATACCTTCGTGCGCAGCCGGCTCGGCTGGATGAAGCTGCATGACGGGTTGCCGGAATACCCGACCACGCGCGCGGCCGGACAATAGGCGAGGGAGACGCTGCCGGCAGTCCTGTTGCAAAGCTGGATGGGCATACAGTAATCGCGGCGGTATAATGGGCCCATGCAGAATCTCCTCCATAACCTCAATCCTGAACAGCTCGCCGCCGTCACCCTGCCGTCGCAGAGCGCCCTGATCCTTGCGGGCGCCGGTTCCGGCAAGACCCGCGTGCTGACGACGCGCATCGCGTGGCTGGTCCAGACCGGCCAGGTCTCGCCCGCCGGCATCATGGCAGTGACGTTCACGAACAAGGCGGCCAAGGAGATGCTGACCCGCCTCTCGTCCATGCTGCCGATCAATACCCGCGGCATGTGGATCGGCACCTTCCACGGCCTGTGCAACCGCCTGTTGCGTACGCACTACAAGGATGCGGCACTGCCGCAGACCTTCCAGATCCTCGATTCGCAAGACCAGCTTTCGCTGATCAAGCGCATGCTCAAGGCCGCGAACGTCGACGACGAGAAGTACCCGGCCAAGAACCTGATGTACTTCATCAACAACGCGAAAGACCAGGGCCTGCGCGCGGGTGCGGTCGAGGCCTACGATCCGATCGAGCGCCGCATGGTCGAGCTCTACGAGCTCTACGACCAGCAATGCCAGCGCGAAGGCGTGGTCGATTTCGCCGAGCTGCTGCTGCGCTCGTACGAACTGCTGGCGCGCAACGGACCGCTGCGCCACCACTACCAGATGCGCTTCCGCCACATTCTGGTGGACGAGTTCCAGGATACCAACGACCTGCAATACAACCTGCTCAAGCTGCTGGCCGGCCACGACCAGGAAGGCGGCGGCGCCATCTTCGCGGTGGGTGACGACGACCAGAGCATCTACGCCTTCCGCGGCGCCAACGTCGGCAACATGCAGGCTTTCGAGCGCGATTTCCGCGTCCAGAACCTGATCAAGCTGGAGCAGAACTACCGCTCGCACGGCCACATCCTGGACAGCGCCAACTTCCTGATCGCCAACAACACCAAGCGCCTCGGCAAGAACCTGCGCACGGATGAAGGGCAGGGCGAGCAGGTGCGCATCTACGAAGCCTCCTCCGACCTTGAAGAAGCGCAGTGGATCATCGAAGAGACCAAGAGCCTCATGAACGAGGGCCTCAAGCGCAGCGGGATCGCCATCCTGTACCGCTCGAACGCGCAAAGCCGCGTGATCGAGCATGCGCTGTTCGCCGCCGGCCTGCCCTATACGGTGTATGGCGGCCTGCGCTACTTCCAGCGCGCCGAGGTCAAGCACGCCATCGCCTACCTGCAATTAATGGACAACCCGCACAACGATTCGGCTTTCCTGCGGGTGGTGAATTTCCCCACCCGCGGCATCGGCGTGCGCTCGATCGAGCAGCTGCAGATGGCGGCCGACTCGTACGGCATTTCGCTGTTCGCGGCGGTGCCCTACCTGACCGGCAAGGCCGGCACTTCGCTGGGCAATTTCGTCAAGCTGATCGAATCGGCGCGCTTCGAGACCCAGCAACTGGCGCTGCCCGAGATGGTGCGCGTGGTGCTCGAGCGCAGTACCCTGCTCCAGCACTATGGCAACGAAAAAGAAGGCGCCGACCGCATCGAAAACCTGGAGCAGATGGTCAGTGCCGCCACCCAGTTCGTGCAGGAAGAAGGCTTCGGCCAGTTCGCCCCGGCCCACCTCGGCCCGCAGGCGCTGCCGCAGGCCGGCGAAGCGATCCTCAACCAGGATGGCATCGAAGTGTTTGATGGCGATGCGCCGCTGCCTACCGTGATGTCGCCGCTGTCGGCCTTCCTCTCGCACGCCTCGCTCGAAGCCGGCGACGCCCAGGCCCAGGCCGGGCAGGATGCGCTGCAGCTCATGACCGTGCACTCGGCCAAGGGCCTGGAGTTCGACGCGGTGTTCATCACCGGTCTGGAAGAAGGCCTGTTCCCGCACGAGAGCAGCGCGCGCGAGCTCGATGGCGTGGACGAAGAGCGGCGCCTGATGTACGTGGCAATCACGCGTGCGCGTCGCCGCCTCTACATGAGCTTTACCCAGCAGCGCATGCTGCACGGCCAGACCCGCTTCAACATGAAGTCGCGCTTCTTCGAAGAGCTTCCCGAAGAATCGCTCAAATGGCTGTCGCCGCGCGTCCAGACCAACTGGTTCGCCGGCCGCAAGTCCACCACGGCCTGGGACGACGCGGCCTTCCGCGACGGCACCGACAACCGCATCGCGCAGCAGATCACGCAGAAGTCCGCCAACGGCAACGGCACCGGCTGGCGCGTGGGCGAGTCGGTGGCGCACACCAAGTTCGGCGAAGGCGTGATCGTGAATATCGAGGGCGGGGCAGGGGCGGCGCGCGCCCAGATCAATTTTGGCGCGGCGGGGATGAAGGTGCTGGATCTGTCGATTGCTAAATTGGAGCGGATCGGCCGTTGATTTGAACGCGTGGGCAAGGAACTTGCCCACGCTACGGGTTCACGACGGATCTACTTGGCGAGACTCACGCCACTGCCATCCGGCTTCCCGAAAATCTGCCGATACCCCACATACATCGCGCACTGCAACAGCAGCACGAACAAGAAGATCAACCACATGATCAAGACCCGCACCAGGTTGTCCCCTCCCAGCAGCAGCGACAGCACCAGGGTGATCGCAAAGAAAATCGCGAACCACGCCAGCAGCAGCACGATGAACACGCGCGCGCTGCGCAGCACGGCGAAGAAGCTGTAGAAGGTCGCTTTCCCCGGCGGCATCTTCTGCCAGTAGGTGAGCGGTCCGGCGAAGCACATCGCCACCATCCCCGCCATATTCAGCATCACGATCGCGAAGATCGACAGCATGAACGAACCTGACACCTGCGGCTGGCCGCCTTCGCGGCTCTGGCGCGCCATTTCCTGCATCGCGTCCGGATCGATCAGGAGGCGCACCAGCACCAGCTGCACGATGCCGATGCCCAGGTAGACCAGGCCGATCTTGCACAGGGCCTTGAAGGCAGGCTTGCGGAAACCCGTGAGCAGCACGCCGGGCGTGACGCGCTCGTCGTTTTCGATCATCAGGCAGGCCTGCATGAAAGCCATCGAGAACGAAGGAATCAGGACCGAGACGATCAGGGGCCCGAGCAGGGGCACGGCGCTGATGCCGATGCTGACCAGGATGTTGGCGAACAGCAGGGTGGTCAGTGCGGCAGGCTGCTTGCGGAACAAGGCGGCGCCTTGCTTGAGCCAATGCCAGCCGGTGATTGCAGGAAGATTATTCATACGGGAAGCTCCGGTGCGCTGCCAGCGATGCGCTCGCGCAGGATGCGTTCAAAATGGGTGGGGTCGTGGGGCGTGAGCAGCTCGGCTGCCCGCGGCAAATGGAAATCGTACAAGCGCGACAGCCAGAAACGCAGCGCGCCGGCGCGCAGCAAGGGCAGCCAGGCGGTACGCTCCTCTGGCGTGAACGGACGCGCGCCGTGGTAGGCCTCGAGCAGGGCGCGCACACGCGGCTCGATGAGCTTGCCAGTGGCCAGGTCGATGCACCAGTCGTTGACGGTGACGGCGACGTCGAACAGCCAGGTGTCGACGCCGGCAAAGTAAAAATCGAAGCAGCCGGTCAGGCGCTCGCCTTCGAACATGACGTTATTGCGGAACAGGTCGGCATGCACCGGGCCGCGCGCAAGCAGGGAGTAGCCGGCGCTGGCGGCGAAATCGCGTTGGAACGCGACCTCGGTGCGCAGCAGCGCCGCTTCCGGTTCCGACAGGAAGGGCAGCACCTGGGGTGCGGTCGCCACCACCCAGTCCAGGCCACGCAAATTCGGCTGCGTCATGGCGAAATCTTGCCCGGCCAGGTGCATGCGCGCCAGCATCCGGCCGACTTCGGCGCAATGCACCGGCTGCGGGTCCATCTGCGAGGCGCCGCTCAGGCGGCTGACGATGATGGCCGGTTTGCCCTGCAGGTCCACGACCAGTTCGCCCTCCAGGTTCGCCACCGGCGCCGGCACCGGAATGCCGCGCTCGGACAGGTGGCGCATCAGTTGCACGTAGAAGGGCAGCTGCTCGAAACCTAAATTCTCGAAAATGGTCAGCACGAACTCGCCACGCTCGGTGGTGAGAAAGAAATTGCTGTTGTCGATTCCGGAGGAAATGCCCTGGAGCGCAAGGGCGCGGCCTAGGGGGAACTGCTTGATCCACTGGGAAAGGTCGTCCAGCGAGACCGCGGTGAAAACTGCCATGTGCTTGCTACAAAGGTGAGTGTCGGCTGCCGAACGCCTCGGCAGCGGAGGATTATTTTTTCTCGACAGTTTCCATCGGAGGCGGCGGTGGTGCGTCGGCGCGGGCCGGCACGCCTGCCTTGGCCGGGGCCGGCGCGGTAGCCGACGGGTCGGCGGCCGGCTGCTTCTTCGGATTGCCGAGGTCGAATTCCATGACCTGCCATTGTGGGGCGCGGATCGCGCTGCTCTGGGCATCGCCGGGTTGGGCGTTACCTGCTGCAACGTTGGGCTTCATGATATAGCGGCTCTTGCCGCTTTTCACTTCTACTTCCTTGACCATGCCGTCATTGCCGCGCTTTTCGGTGATGCGGGTGCGCTCGCGCGGCGGGATGGTGGTGGTCGGGGTATCGCTGCCCGGTTCGATCCGATCGAGCTGGGGAGGGGCCTGGCTGGGCCGCTGTTGCGCCGGCGCCGGCTGTTGCGCCTGTTGTTGGGTCTGCTGTTGGGCTGGCTGTTGCGCCTGGGCCGACGCCAGTCCGGCATAGGCAAACAGGCACAGCGGCAGGAGTTTCAGGCGGGAAGAAGTGCGCAACATGATGGTCACCCTTGTATCGTTTAGTTCATTGTAACAAACAGACACGCTTCCCTGTGAAAAGTGTGCGGGGAATCCCGGCAGTGCCGCAGGCCGGGTCCGCCATCCCCCGTGCGTTGCCCCGCTTGATTCTGCGATAATGCCGGCTACCTGGCGCGCCCGCGCCACTGCCCCTTTTTGATCGAACTGCATAGTCGCCCTATGGAAAATACCCTGCTGCTCGTTGACGGTTCCAGCTACCTTTATCGCGCCTTCCACGCGCTGCCCGACCTGCGCAGCCCGGACGGGTTCCCGACCGGCGCCATGCACGGGATGGTCAACATGCTGCGCCGCCTGCGCGCCGATTACCCGGCGGCCTACATCGCCTGCGTGTTCGATGCCAAGGGCAAGACCTTCCGCGACGATTTGTACCCGGAATACAAGGCCACGCGCGCCTCGATGCCGGAAGACCTGGGCAAGCAGATCGAGCCGATCCACGAGATCGTGCGCCACATGGGCTGGCCGATCCTGATGGTCGAGGGCGTTGAAGCCGACGACGTCATCGGCACCCTGGCGGTGCAGGCGCGCGCGCGCGGAATGAAGACCGTGATCTCGACCGGCGACAAGGACCTGGCCCAGCTTGTCAACGACCAGGTCATGCTCATCAATACGATGAGCAATGAGAAGCTCGACGAAGCCGGCGTGATCGCCAAGTTCGGCGTACCGCCGAACCGCATCATCGATTACCTGACCCTGGTGGGCGACACCGTCGACAACGTGCCGGGCGTGAGCAAATGCGGCCCCAAGACCGCGGTCAAGTGGCTCACCCTGCACGGCTCGCTCGACGGCGTGGTGGAAAACGCGCACAGCATCACCGGCGCGGTCGGCGAGAACCTGCGCGCTGCGCTGGAGTGGCTGCCCAAGGGGCGCGAGCTGATCACCGTGAAAACCGACTGCGACCTGGTCAACCACGTGATCTCGTTCGAGGAAACCCTGGTCGCCCGTCCCGAAAATGCCGAAGCCCTGCGCGAGTGCTTCCAGCGCTACGGTTTCAAGACCATGCTGCGCGAACTGGGCGGCGGCGGCCGCGCGGACGGCGCCGTGGCCCCGGCCCGTGGCCAGGGTGCGAACGGCGAGCCCCTGAATTCGCCGGAAGGCGCGCTCGGCACCTCCGACACCCTGCCGGGCATGGCGATCATCAAGGGCGAGTACGAAACCGTCCTCACCGACGATCAACTCGATAAATGGCTGGCGCTGGTCGATGCCGCCGAACTGACCTCGGTCGATACCGAGACCACCTCGCTTGACCCGCTGGCGGCCGAGATGGTCGGCATCTCGCTGTCGGTGGAGCCGGGCAAGGGCGCCTACATTCCGCTGGCCCACCGCTACGCCGGCGCGCCGGACCAGCTGGGACGCGAATACGTGCTGGAGCGCATGCGCTCCTGGCTGGAAAACCCCGCCAAGCCAAAGCTCGGGCAGAACCTGAAGTACGACATGCACATCTTCGAGAACCATGGGGTCAAACTGAAAGGCATCGTGCACGACACGCTGCTGCAGTCCTATGTCTTCGAGTCGCACAAGCCGCACGACATGGACACCATGGCCATGCGCCACCTCGGCTACACCACGATTCCGTTCGTCGACGTGTGCGGCAAGGGCGCCAACATGATCTGCTTCGACCAGGTCGAGCTGGGGCGCGCCACCGAATACGCGGGCGAGGATTCCGACATCACCCTGCGCCTGCACGGGGCCATGCTGGGCCACGTCGACGCCGACGAGGGCTTGAAGTACATCTACCGCAACATCGAGATGCCGACCATGGAAGTGCTGCAGAAGATCGAGCGCAACGGCGTGCTGATCGACGCGGAGCTCCTTGGCGTGCAGTCGGGGGAACTGGGCGCGCGCATCCTCGAACTCGAGCAGCAGGCCTATGAGCTGGCCGGCGGCCCCTTCAACCTCGGCTCGCCCAAGCAGATCGGCGAGATCTTCTTCGGCAAACTCGGCCTGCCGGTGGTCAAGAAGACCGCCACCGGCGCGCCCTCGACCGACGAGGAAGTGCTGCAGAAGCTGGCGGAAGATTATCCGCTGCCGAAGATCCTGCTCGAATACCGCGGCATGTCCAAGCTCAAGTCGACCTATACCGACAAGCTGCCGAAGATGGTCAACCAGAAGACCGGCCGCGTGCACACCAATTATGCGCAGGCCGTGGCCATTACCGGCCGCCTGTCCTCGAACGAGCCGAACCTGCAGAACATCCCGGTGCGCACCAGTGAAGGCCGCCGCATCCGCGAAGCCTTCATTGCTCCGCCGGGCAGCGTGCTGGTCTCGGCCGACTATTCCCAGATCGAGCTGCGCATCATGGCGCACATCTCGGGCGACCCGGCCATGCTCAAGGCCTTCGCCGAGGGCGAGGACATCCACAAGGCCACCGCCGCCGAAATCTTCGGCATTGCGCCCGATGAAGTCCAGAGCGAGCAGCGCCGCTATGCCAAGGTGATCAACTTCGGCCTGATCTACGGCATGAGCGCCTTCGGCCTGGCCCAGAACCTCGGCATCGAGCGTTCCGCCGCCGCCAGCTACATCGACCGCTATTTCGCCCGTTTTGCCGGCGTCAAGCAGTACATGGACGAGACGAGATTGCAGGCCAAGGCGCGCGGCTATGTGGAAACCGTGTTCGGCCGCCGCCTCTGGCTCCCCGAAATCAACTCCCCCAACGGCCCGCGCCGCGCCGGCGCCGAGCGCGCGGCGATCAACGCGCCGATGCAGGGCACGGCGGCCGATTTGATCAAGCTGGCGATGATCGCGGTGCAGGGTTGGCTGGAAGCCGATGGCCTGGCCACGCGCATGATCATGCAGGTGCACGATGAACTGGTGCTCGAGGTGCCGGAGGCCGAACTGGAACTGGTGCGGGTGAAGCTGCCGGAGCTGATGGCCAAGGTGGCGAGCCTGAAGGTGCCGCTGCTGGCCGAGACCGGGGTGGGGCCGAATTGGGAGCAGGCGCATTGAGTATGGACTTGCGCGCACCAAGTTGCGTGCAAACCGGCCGCGCTTTTAGTACCACCAGTGTTGAATCCGTCATCCCGGTGCAGTTCACCTTCGCCGGGAGTCATTGCCGCCAGTGGCGGCAATGACATGCTGAGGTAGTGGGTGAATTGAGGCGTCGCGTCTGCGCGGGAGAACCCGCCAGCAGCATGAACGGCAGATCGCACCATATCCTGTCGCCGTCCAATGTTGGATTGACCCGCTAAGCTGCAGCCGCGCAAGCGCGCACCCTTCCGGACTTTGCTAAGATTGCAAGCCTGTCCAACACAACCGGAAGGGTGCACATGAAAGATCTCATCAGCGACGGCGAAAGCCTGCTGTCGGCCAGCGCGTTCGGCGACGGCGTCGACCGCCGCGTTTTCCTGAAAGCTGCCATGGGCAGCGGCTTTGCCGTCGCCGCACTGCCGGTCGTGGCGCAAACCCAGATCCAGACCTCGACCGAGGGCCTCGACGCCGCCGACCACATCATCGTGATCAACGGCCAGGACGTCCCGGTCTACCGCGCCCAGCCCAAGGACCGCACCAACCTGCCGGTGGTGCTGGTGATCTCCGAGATCTTCGGCGTGCACGAGCACATCAAGGATGTGGCGCGGCGCTTCGCCAGGGCCGGCTACATGGCGGTGGCCCCGGACCTGTTCGTGCGCCAGGGCGATGCGACCAAGACCCCGATGCCGGACCTGATGAAGAACATCATTTCCAAAACCCCCGACGCGCAGGTCATGCTTGACCTGGATACCGTGGTCACCTGGACCAAACAGCGTGGCGGCAACACCGACAAGCTGGGGATCACCGGTTTTTGCTGGGGCGGGCGCATCACCTGGCTGTACGCCGCGCACAACCCGAAGGTAAAAGCCGGCGTGGCCTGGTACGGCCGCCTGGTGGGCGAGGCGAACGCCAATTCGCCGAAGCACCCGATCGACGTCGCCCAAGCCCTGAAAGCGCCGGTCCTGGGCCTGTACGGCGCCAAGGACGGCGGCATTCCGCTGGAGTCGGTCGAGCGCATGCGCAAGGCCCTCGATGCGGGCAACAGCCGGTCGATGATCCATGTGTATCCGAATTCGGGACATGCCTTCCACGCCGACTACCGCCCGAGCTTCAATGCCGAGGACGCGAGAGACGGCTGGAGCCGCGCGCTGAACTGGTTCGCCAAGAACGGCGTCGCCTGATCTTGCACGGCCGCAGGCCCGGGCAGGTTACAATGCCCGGTTTGCGGCACTGCGCAAGACCAGAACAAAAGGCTTTCAAATCGACCCGATTCTCGACCCCACCTTGAGCTCCATCCTGCTGGCGACGCTGATCGCCGGCGTCTTCAGCATCTCTGCCGCTGCGGTGTTCTCGTTTTCGCTGCTGTCGAAGATGGTGGAGCGGATGGTCAGCCTGTCGGTGGGCATCATGCTGTCAACCTCGCTCCTGCACGCGCTGCCGGAAGCCTTCGAGTCGGGCGCCGACACCCACAGCCTGTTCGCCACCCTGCTGGGCGGCCTGCTGACCTTCTTCGTGCTCGAAAAACTGGCGCTGCTGCGCCATTCGCATCACCACGAGGGCGACGGCCACCACCACGCCCACGGCCACGACGCCCACCAGGCGGGCAAGTCGGGCTGGATGATCCTGGTCGGCGATGCGATGCACAATTTCACCGACGGCATCCTGATCGCGGCGGCCTTCCTGGCCAACCCGGAACTGGGCCTGGTTACCGCGCTGGCCATCGTCGCGCACGAAATCCCGCAGGAGATTGGCGACTTCATCGTCTTGCTCAACGCCGGCTTCTCGCGCCTGCGCGCCTACCTGTTCAACCTGTTGTGCAGCCTGATGGCGGTCGCCGGCGGCCTGCTCGGCTACTTCACGCTGGACCAGGCCAGCGGCCTCATTCCCTACGTGCTGGTGTTTGCCTCGTCGGGCTTCATCTATATCGCGGTGAGCGACTTGATGCCGCAGATGCAGCGCCGTGCCACCGTGAAGGAATCGGTGCCGCAGGTGCTGCTGATCGCGCTGGGCGTGGCGATCGTGCTGGCGCTGAATAACGCGCACTGATCGGCAGTCGCTTGCGCCACCTGGGCGGGGCGCCTGCATCTTGGTGAATCGTAGCGTGGGCGGATCCCACCCACGCGTTCAACCAGCCTTATTTCTTCCCGCGCGCGCTTTCCAGCTCCGCGCGCAGCGAGCTGCGTTCGGCATAGGACTTGTCGAGCTGGCTGCGCAGCGTCCGCACTTCGGCTTCGAAGTTGTCGCGCGCCGTCGTCGCGCCGATCAGTTCCATCTCCGCGGCCAGGCGTGCATCCGATTCGGAGGCCTGTGCCGCCACGTTGCGCTCGATCTGGGCGCGCAGGTCGGCGAGCTGGCGGTCCTTGCCGTCGATCGCGAGCTGGTCTTTCGCCTTGCTCACCAGCGCTTCGGTGGCCAGCTTGCGGGCGTCGCGCAGCTCGATCGTCAAGCGCTCGATCTCCGCTTCATGCTCGCTCGATGCCGCCAGGGCCTGGTCGCGCGCCGCCTCCAGCCGGGCACCGGTTTCGCGCAGCTCGGCCGCATCGATTTCCAGCTGTTCCAGCGCTTCGCGCAAGGGGGCGGCGGTCTGCTCGGCCACTTGCCGCACCCAGCCGCTCAGGGCGGCGGCGACTGCTTCGGGGATCTCCAGCGCCGGCACGGCCGCGCGCGATGTTTCTTGGTCCGACATTGGTACGTTATCCTTGCTGGTTGATTTCTTCATCTGGCGCCCCGCACTCTACGCGCCGCCGGTGGCAACCGGGCGGGCGGGATCGGCCACCCATTCGCTCCACGAACCCGGGTACAGCGCCGCACCGGGCAGGCCCGCCACTTCCAGCGCGAGCAGGTTGTGGCAGGCGGTCACGCCCGAGCCGCACTGCATGACGACGCGCTGCGGATCGTCGATCAGCGGCATGAACTCGGCGCGCAGGCTGGCCGCATCCTTGAAGCGCCCGTCCGCAAGCAGGTTGTCCTTGAAGAAGCGGTTCTTCGCGCCGGGGATATGGCCGCCGACCGGATCGATGGTCTCGTTCTCGCCGCGGAAGCGGTCGGCGGCTCTCGCGTCAATGACGGTGCGCTCGCCTTTTTCGATATTGTCCATTACGTCGCGCACGGTCACGGTCGGCACGAAGGGTGCGCGCACGGTGACGGCGCCGCGCGCATTCGCCGGTACGTCAACCGTCAGCGGCTGGCCGAGCGACTGCCAGGCGGCCATGCCGCCGTCGAGCACCGCCACCGCCTCGTGGCCCAGCCAGCGCAGCAGCCACCACAGGCGCGCGGCGAACATGCCGCCGTGCGCGTCGTAGGCCACCACTTGCGAGCCGTCGTTCACGCCCAAGACCCGCAGGGTCTCGATGAGGGCGTCCTTTTCCGGCAGCGGGTGGCGGCCGCGGAACACGCCGTCCGGCCCCTGCTTCGCGCCCGACAGTTCGGTCTCGATGCTGGCGAATACCGCGCCCGGCAGATGGCCGATGGCATAGCCCTCGCGGCCGGCCGCCGGGTTCATCAGGTCATGGCGGCAGTCGACGACCACCCAATCGGGATCGGCGATGTGCGCGGCGAGTTCAGTGGCGCTGATCAGGGTCTTGTACATGGTGCTCCTCAGGTTTCGCTGGCGATCGGATCGGTATCCTTGACCACGGCGCCTTTGGCTATCGCGCCCCGGGCCGTGCTCTTCGTATTGTAGAACGTCGCGGCAACGCCCGACGCAAGGATCACGGCGATGCCCAGCCAGACGTACCAGCCGAAGCGGTCGCCCCAGAGCGCCAGCCCCCACAGGCTGGAAAACACGATGCCGGTGTACTGCAGGTTGGCCACCACCAGCACCTTGCCGACGCGGTAGGCGCGGGTCATGGCGATCTGGGCGAGCAGGGCGGAGATGCCGATCCCCAGCAACAGCACCATGCTGTACGGGGTGTGGCTATGGAAGGCAGCGCCCGAGGGACCGTCGCCCAGCAGGGTGCCGGCCAGGCCGACCAGGGTCGTGGTGGCCGAAAAATAAAACACCACGCGGTATTCCGGCTCGCCCATCTGGCCGAGTTTACGCACCTGCATATAGGCCATGGCCGAGATCACCGATGAGCACAGGCCGGCCAGGCCGCCCAGCCACTGGTTGCTCTCGACCGCCGGCTGCAGCACCAGCGTGACGCCCAGGAAGCTCATGGCGATGGCCAGCACCAGCGGCCATTCGGCCACCTTGGTCCCGGTCCACCAGCCGGTGGCGAACATCCAGGCCGCGATCCAGATCGGCGCCATGTAGTTGAGCGTGACGGCGGTGGCCAGCGGCAGGCGCGTGATCGCGAAGAACCACAGCCACAGCGAAGTGACGCCGACAAAACTGCGCCACAGGTGGGCGCGCGGGAAGGAAGTAGTGAAGGTGCCGCCGCGGTGGCGCACGGCCAGCACCAGCACCACGGTGCCGATGAGGCCACGGTACATCAGCAGTTCGGAGGTGGAGTAGAACTCGGAGGCCAGCTTCACGCCCGCGCCCATGGCGGCGAACGCGAAGCTGGCAAACAGCATCCAGAGTGAAGGCATTGGCTAGAGTGCCAGTTTGCTGCGGTACCACTCGTGGAAATGCTGCATCCCGTCTTCCATCGGCGACTGGTAGGGTCCCACTTCATTGACGCCGCGCTCGACCAGGATCTTGCGGCCGGCATCCATGCGCAGCGCGATCTCGTCGTCCTCGACCGCGGTCTCCATATAGGCGGCGCGCTCGGCTTCGACGAATTCGCGCTCGAACAGCACGATTTCTTCGGGATAGTAGAACTCGACCACGTTGCGGGTCTTCTGCGGGCCGATCGGCCACAGGGTCGACACCACCAGCACGTGCGGGTACCACTCGACCATGATGTTCGGGTACAGCGTCAGCCAGATGGCGCCGAACTTCGGCGGCTGGCCGTTGTTGAACTTCAGGATCTGTTCCTGCCACTTTTTATAGGCCGGCGAACCCGCCTTTTGCAGCGCGCGGTTCACGCCCACGGTCTGCACGCTGTAGTCGCGGCCGAATTCCCATTTCAGGTCGTCGCAGGAGACGAAATTACCCAGGCCGGGATGGAAGGGCTCGACGTGGTAATCCTCCAGGTAGACCTCGATGAAGGTCTTCCAGTTGTAGTCGCACTCGTGGATCTCGACGTGGTCGAACATATAGCCCGAGAAATCGAGGTCGCGGGTGGCTTCCATGTTCTTGAGCTTGTCCATCACGTTATAGCCGTTCTGCTCGAACAGCAGGCCGTTCCAGTTCTGCAGCGGCGTCTTCGACAGGTTCAGGCAGGGCGTTTCGGCGAAATGCGGCGCGCCGATCAGCTGGCCCTTCAGGTCGTAGGTCCAGCGGTGCAGCGGGCAGACGATGGTGTTCGCGTTGCCGCGGCCATTGAACATGAGCGCCTGGCGGTGACGGCAGACGTTCGACAGCACCTCGATGCCGCCCGCATTACGGACCAGCATGCGGCCTTCGTTTTCGGCGGGGAGGGTCGCGAAATCGCCCAGCTCCGGCACCATCAATTCGTGACCGACATAACGCGGGCCGTTGTGAAACAGCTCTTGCTTCTCGCGCTGCATCAGCGCGTCGTCGAAGTAGACATTTACCGGAAGCTGCGCGCACGAAGCGGCCAGCTTGGCCTGGGTAGCCAGATCGGACATCCCCACCCCCCTTGTAATCGATACCACCAAAGAAGAGAAAGAATCCAAAGACCAGTATCTTGGAAAAAGGAATACGGTATTTCGGACAGAACCGTCGATTATACCGTGGAACAAGCTCTACAGTCTCGGGCCGTCGCGGGCATGTGGCGCGCATGTGTACAGAAAATGTACAAACAATATCGTTTTCATGGCGGGGAGGGGACGGTGGGCTAGAATGTGGTCGTGCAGGCAAGTTGCGGACGGTGCAATGCGCGCCCCCCGTGGGGAAGGTTTGATCTAAAATACGCGATTGGATTGCCCCGCGGCGCACCCTTGCGCTGTCCTCACGCTAGATAGCTATGTCAAATAATACAAACGCAGTTCCACCCGAGTCCTTCGAAGGCGCGATGGCCGAGCTGGCCCAGCTCGTCACGCAGATGGAATCCGGCCAGTTGCCGCTGGAAGCCTCGGTGGCCGCCTATGCGCGCGGTTCCGAGCTGGTGAAATACTGCGCGGCCCAGCTGGAAAAGGTCGAATCCCAGGTCAAAGTGCTCGAGGGCGACATGCTCAGGCCGTTCTCGGCCGAGGGTGGCGACGAGGGCGGACAATGACAGCAGCAGCTTTCGACAGCTGGATGCACGAAGTCCAACAGGAAGTCGAGCGCGCGCTGGACAATAACCTGCCCCAGGCCGCGGCCTTGCCGCACAAGCTGCACGAAGCGATGCGCTATACGGCGCTCGGCGGCGGCAAGCGGGTACGCCCGCTGCTGGCCTATGCCAGCGGCGCCCTGTTCGGCGGCGATGCGCAAGCGCTGGCCCGTGTGGCCAGTGCAGTCGAGATGATCCACGTGTATTCGCTGGTCCACGACGACATGCCCTGCATGGACGACGACGACCTGCGCCGCGGCAAGCCGACCGTGCACGTGGCCTATGACGAAGCGACCGCGCTGCTGGTCGGCGACGCGCTGCAGGCCCAGGCCTTCCAGGTGCTGGCCGATATCGACACGCTGCCCCCAAGCCGCCAGATCACCATGCTGCGCCTGCTGGCCGAAGCGGCCGGATCGGGCGGCATGTGCGGCGGCCAGGCGATCGACCTGGACAGCGTCGGCCTGTCGCTCCAGCGCGAAGAGCTCGAGCGCATGCATCAGCTGAAAACCGGCGCCATGCTGCGCGTCTCGGTAATTTTGGGCGCGCTGTGCGGTAAAGATTTGTCGCCCACCGAGATGGAAGCGCTGGGCGCCTATTCGAAGGCGATCGGCCTGGCCTTCCAGGTGGTGGACGACGTGTTGGATGCCACCGCCGATTCGGCCACGCTGGGCAAGACCGCGGGCAAGGACGCGGCGGACAACAAGCCGACCTATGTGTCGATCCTTGGGCTGGAACCATCGAAGGAACTGGCCGAGCAATTGCGGCGTGAAGCGCATGAAGCGCTGGCGCCATTTGGAGAACAAGCACTGCGGCTGCGCGAACTCGCGGACCTGATCGTGCAGCGGAAGGCCTAAATGAAACTGTTAGAGACCATCAACGACCCCGCGGACCTGCGCCAGCTTGGCCGGACCCAACTGACCCCGCTCGCCACCGAGCTGCGCCAGTTCCTGCTCGACTCGGTATCGAAAACCGGCGGCCACCTGTCGTCGAACCTCGGCACCGTGGAGCTGACCATCGCGCTGCACTATGTGTTCAACACGCCGCACGACCGCATCGTGTGGGACGTGGGTCACCAGACCTATTCGCACAAGATCCTCACCGGCCGCCGCGAGCGCATGCCGACCTTGCGCCAGCTGAACGGCCTGTCGGGCTTCCCGAAGCGCGACGAAAGCATCTACGACACCTTCGGCACCGCCCACTCGTCGACCTCGATTTCCGCTGCCCTGGGCATGGCGACGGCCGCCAAGATCAAGGGCGAGGACCGCCACGCGATCGCCGTGATCGGCGACGGCTCGATGACCGCGGGCATGGCCTTCGAGGCGCTGAACAACGGCGGCGTCGACGAAGACGTCAACCTGCTGGTGGTCTTGAACGACAACGACATGTCGATCTCGCCGCCTGTCGGTGCGCTGAACCGCTACCTGGCGCGTTTGATGTCCGGCCAGTTCTACGCCGCCGCCAAGAACGTCGGCAAAAGCGTGCTGCCGGGCCCCGTGCTCGACCTGGCGCGCAAGATCGAAGAACACGCCAAGGGCATGGTGGTCCCGGCCACGATGTTCGAGGAGTTCGGCTTCAACTACATCGGCCCGATCGACGGCCATGACCTGGAATCCCTGATCCCGACGCTGGAAAACATCAAGAAGCTCAAGGGCCCGCAATTCCTGCACGTGGTGACCAAGAAGGGCCAGGGCTACAAGCTGGCCGAGGCCGAACCGATCCTGTACCACGGCACCGGCAAGTTCAACCCGACCGAGGGCATCAAGCCTGCCAGCGCGCCGAGCAAGATCACCTACACCGAGGTCTTCGGCAACTGGCTGTGCGACATGGCGGCAAGCGACAAACGCCTGGTCGGCATCACGCCGGCGATGCGCGAAGGTTCGGGCATGGTGCGCTTCCACCAGCAGTACCCGGAGCGCTATTTCGACGTCGGCATCGCCGAGCAGCACGCGGTGACCTTCGGCGCGGGCATCGCGACCGAAGGCATGAAGCCGGTCGTGGCGATCTATTCGACCTTCCTGCAGCGCGCCTACGACCAGCTGATCCACGACGTGGCGCTGCAGAACCTGGACGTGACCTTCGCGCTCGACCGCGCAGGCCTGGTGGGCGCCGACGGCGCCACCCACGCCGGCAACTACGACCTGGCCTTCCTGCGCTGCATCCCGAACATGGTCGTCATGGCCGCGTCCGACGAGAACGAATGCCGCCAGATGCTGACCACCGGCTACCACTACCCGGGCCCGGCCGCCATCCGCTATCCGCGCGGCGCCGGTGTCGGCGCGGCCATGTCGTCCGAACTGCGCTCAATCGAGATCGGCAAGGGTGTCGTGGCCCGCGAAGGCAAGAGCATCGCCATCCTGGCCTTCGGGTCGATGGTGGCGCCAAGCCTGGCCGCCGGCGCGGAGCTCGATGCCACGGTTGCCAACATGCGCTTTGTGAAGCCGTTGGATGCGGAACTGGTCAAACGCCTGGCGAAAGACCACGACTATTTCGTGACGGTGGAAGAGGGCTGCGTCATGGGCGGCGCAGGTTCGGCCGTGGCCGAGGCGCTGGCCGAAGCGGGGCTGGTCAAGCCGCTCTTGAATCTGGGACTGCCGGACAAGTTCATCGACCAGGGTGATCCGGCGGCGCTGCTGGCGTCGGTGGGGCTGGATGCCAAGGGGATTGCGGCGTCGATTCGGCAGCGGTTTGCCGTTGGCGAACCTCGCCTGGTGGTGAATAACACCTGATGTAATGGCGCTGCGCGGTTTGAAGTTCGCGTGGCGCGCCCAAACTTGGGTTTCCGCGAAGGCGGGAACCCAATTTTCGTACCGAAGCCCTTACCTTGCCTTGCCCGCCTGCCCAAACAACACCTCCGCCCTCTGGAACAAAATCCACGAGGTCGCGATGTACTTGTCGCCGCTGCGCGACACATGCCCCTTGTGGGTATGCGTAAACCCCGCCGGCGCAATAATGAGCCGCCCCTTGCGCGCCTCGACCTTGCGCCCCTGGTACAGGAACTCCGTCTCGCCGCCATCCTCCACATCGTTCAGGTAGAACTGCCACAGCAGCACCCGGTGCAGCGTCTCGCCGCTGGCGTTCTGCGGATAGATCTCGGAATGCCAGTGGTGGTAGCCGCCGGTCCCCTGCAGGTACTTCTGCAGGTTGACGTTCCCCACGCGATAAATCGACTGCATCAGGTCCACCACGTTCGGCGTGCCGAATTCATCGAAGTTCGCCAGCGACAAGGTTACCGCCTCGCCAGTCTCCGGATGCGCCACCTGCGGCGACAGCGCGCCGATCAGCAGCATGCGGTATTGAATCATGTACTGCGCCAGGTGGTGAGCCATGGCCTGCGTCAACACCGCGCCGACGTCGTCCCATTCCGGCAAGCCGTTGATGGTCAGGTCGTAGCTGTCCTTCTTGCTGACGTCGACGCCGTTGCCGGTGCGGCCCCGTGCAACCTGTTTGCTGGCGTCGAAACGGGCGCGGATGGCGTCGCACTGCTGGGCGGTGAGCGCGTCGTCGTAGATCCCGATGAAGTCTTCCATTCGCTTAGCCCCGCTTGCGCTCGTGCTGCCACAGCACGTCGCTGCCGCCGGCAAACCGGTTCAGCACGCGCGACAGCACGAACATCAGGTCGGACAGGCGGTTGACGTATTCGCGCGGATGGGGACGGATCGACTCGGCATTCCCCAGCGCCACGATGCTGCGCTCGGCGCGGCGGCAGACGGTGCGGCACACATGCGCCAGCGAAGCCCCGCGCGAGCCGGCCGGCAGGATGAATTCCTTCAGGGTCGGCAGGTCGGCATTGTATTTCTCCAGCAGGCCGTCCAGGCGCGCCACGTGCTCGTCCTTGATCAGCTCAAAGCCAGGAATGCACAGCTCGCCACCCAGGTCGAACAGGTCGTGCTGGATCGAGACCAGCTCTTCGCGCAGGTCTCCCGGCATCTCCTCGCACAGCAGCAGGCCCACGAACGAGTTGAGCTCGTCCACCTCGCCCAGGGAGTGGATGCGCGCGCTGTCCTTGCCCGTGCGGCTGCCGTCGCCCAGGCCTGTGGTGCCGTCGTCGCCCGTGCGGGTGGCGATTTTCGAGAGTCGGTTACCCATGATCTGGCCTTATGCAATATATTAGACAAACGATAGGGCGAGCATACGATAAAACGCGGCGCTTGTGCCCCGCTCGTGCCCGATTTTGCCTACAATTCAATCATGTCCACGACCGCAACTGCCGCTACTCCTTCCACCATGTCCGGGCTCGCCGAGCGGCGCCGGCAGGTGGTCGCCGCGCTGCGCGCGCAGCTGCCCGAACGCTGCGTGCTGTCCGACCCCGAAGACACCCGCCCCTACGAATGCGACGGCCTGGCAGCTTACCGCCAGCTGCCGATGATCGTGACCCTGCCCGACAGCGAAGAGCAGGTGCTGGCGATCCTGGACGTCTGCCGCGAACTGGCCGTGCCGATCGTTCCGCGCGGCGCCGGCACCGGCCTGTCGGGCGGCGCGCTGCCGATCGTGGATGGCGTGGTGATCTCCACCGCGCGCATGAATCGCATCGTGCGCGTGGATGCCTACTCGCGTACCGCCGTGGTGCAGCCGGGCGTGCGCAACCTCGCCATCTCGGAAGCCGCCGCAGGGGACGGCCTGTACTACGCGCCCGATCCGTCCTCGCAGATCGCCTGCACCATCGGCGGCAACGTGGCCGAGAATTCGGGCGGCGTGCACTGCCTCAAGTACGGACTGACCGTGCACAACGTGCTGCGCGTGCGCGTGGCCACGATCGACGGCGAGATCATTGAACTCGGCAGCGAAGCGCTCGACGCTCCTGGCCTGGATCTGCTGGCCGTCTTCATCGGCTCGGAAGGCATGCTCGGCATCGTCACCGAAGTCACGGTCAAGCTGGTGCCGAAGCCCGCGGTGGCGCAGGTCATCATGGCCTCGTTCGGCGACGTGCTCACGGCCGGCAATGCAGTGGCGAATGTTATCGCCGCCGGCATCATCCCGGCTGGGCTGGAAATGATGGACCGCACTTCGGTGCGCATGGTCGAGCCTTTCGTCCATGCCGGCTACGATACCGACGCCGCCGCCATCCTGCTGTGCGAGGCGGACGGCACCGCGTTGGAGGTGGCGGAAGAAATCGCGCGCATGAAGGCCGTGTTCGAAGGCGCGGGCGCGACCGCGATCGCCGTGTCCGAAACGGAGCTTGATCGCATGCGCTTCTGGTCCGGCCGCAAGAACGCCTTCCCGGCGGCGGGGCGCATTTCGCCAGACTACTACTGCATGGACGGCACCATCCCGCGCAAGAAACTGGCGCAGGTCTTGGGCGCAATCGAACAGATGGAAACGACCTTCGGCCTGCGCTGCGCCAACGTCTTCCACGCGGGCGACGGCAACATGCATCCGCTGATCCTGTTCGACGCCAACCAGCCGGGCGAATTCGACCGCGCCGAAGCCTTCGGGGCCGCGATCCTGGCACTGTGCGTCGAAGTAGGCGGCACCATCACCGGCGAGCATGGCGTGGGCATGGAGAAGATCAACTCGATGTGCGTGCAGTTCGGCCGCAAGGAGCTCGACGCCTTCTTCGCGGTCAAGCGCGCATTTGACGCGCCGATGCTGCTCAACCCGGACAAGGCGATCCCGACGCCGCACCGCTGTGCCGAATTCGGCAAGCTGCACGTGCATGGCGGCGCCGTGCCCTTCCCGGACCTTCCGCGCTTCTAGCACCATGACCTCCATCGAACACTACCAAGAGCAGGTGCAGGCCGCCGCAGCCGGCCGGCAGCCGCTACGCATCCGCGGCGGCGGGACCAAAGACTGGTACGGCCAGCGCTTCGAGGGCGAGATCCTCGACACGCGCGGCTACAGCGGTATCGTCGATTACGAGCCGACCGAGCTGGTGATCACGGCGCGCTGCGGCACGCCGCTTGGTGAGATCGAGGCCGTGCTCGCAAGGCAGAACCAGATGCTGGCCTTCGAGCCGCCGCATTTCGGGCCAGGAGCAAGCATGGGCGGCGCGATCGCCGCCGGACTGGCGGGCCCGCGCCGCGCCAACAGCGGCGCCGTGCGCGACTTCGTGCTGGGCGCCAAGCTGCTGGACGGGAAGGGCGACGTGCTCACTTTCGGCGGCCAGGTGATGAAGAACGTAGCCGGCTATGACGTCTCGCGCATGCTGGCCGGCTCGATGGGCACGCTCGGCCTGCTGCTCGAAGTGTCGGTGAAAGTGCTGCCCAAGCCTTTTGCCGAAACCACGCTCCAATTCGCGATCGGCGAGATCGACGCCATCCGCAAGCTCAATGAATGGGGCGGCCAGCCGCTGCCCCTGTCGGCCAGCTGCTGGCATGATGGCGTCCTGTCGCTGCGCCTGTCGGGCGCGCAGGCGGCGGTCGACGCGGCCGTGCGCGGGATCGGCGGCGAGGTGGTGCAGGACTGCGATGCCTTCTGGGCCGGCGTGCGCGAGCAGCAGCATCCCTTCTTTGCGGGCGAGGACGCGCTTTGGCGGCTGTCGGTGCCGTCGACAACGAGCGCCATCGTCCTGGGTGGAACCCAACTGATCGAATGGGGCGGCGCCCAGCGCTGGCTGCGCACCGGGCGGGACGCCGCGACCATCCGCCGCACGGTGTCGGCACTGGGAGGACACGCGACGCTGTTCCGCGGCGGCGACAAATCCGCCGGTGTGTTCCAGCCGCTGCAGCCCGCCGTGGCACGTGTCCACGAACGCCTGAAGGCGTCCTTCGATCCGTCGAACATCTTCAATCCGGGACGGATGTACTAGCATGCAAACCAATCTCGCCGACTTTATCAAGGGCACCGCCGACGGCATCGAGGCGGAAGCGATCCTGCGCGCCTGCGTGCACTGCGGCTTCTGCACCGCCACCTGCCCGACCTACCAGCTGCTGGGCGACGAGCTCGACGGCCCGCGCGGGCGCATCTACCTGATCAAGCAGGTGCTCGAAGGCGCCGAGCCTACCCGCAAGACCCAGCTGCACCTGGACCGCTGCCTGACTTGCCGCAACTGCGAGACCACCTGCCCGTCGGGCGTGAAATACGGGCGGCTGGTGGATATCGGCCGCCGCGTGGTCGACGAACGCGTGCCGCGCCCCTTGAGCGACCGCATCAAGCGCACGACCCTGAAGGAATTCCTGCCGCGAAGCAGCCTGTTCAAGCCGGCGTTCAGGGCAGGGCAGCTGGCACGCCCACTGCTCTCCACCGGGCTGCAGGACAAGCTGCAGCCCGCGCGCAAGGCCGGCGCCTGGCCGACGCGCACCCATGCGCGCAAGATGCTGGTGCTGGACGGCTGCGTACAGCCTGCCATGGCGCCCAACATCAATGCGGCCACGGCGCGTGTGCTCGATGCGTTCGGCGTGCAGCTCGTGGTGGCGCCGAAAGCCGGCTGCTGCGGCGCCGTGCGCTACCACCTCAACGATCAACAGGCCGGGCTGGACGACATGCGCCGCAATATCGATGCGTGGTGGCCTTATGTGGAGCAGGAGCAGGTCGAAGCCATTGTCATGACGGCGTCCGGCTGCGGCGTGACGGTCAAGGAATACGGCCACCTGCTGGCGCACGATGAAGCCTACGCCGCCAAGGCCGGGCGCATCGCGATGCTCACGCGCGACCTGTCCGAGATCCTGCCCGAGTTCGAAGCGGAACTGGCCGACAGGCTGAAAGGGAAGATCGCCAAGCGCGTCGCCTTCCACCCGCCCTGCACGCTGCAGCACGGCCAGCAAATCCGCGGCAAGGTCGAAGGCCTGCTGCGCGCCGCCGGCGTGGACGTGCGCCTGTGCGCCGACAGCCACCTGTGCTGCGGCTCGGCCGGCACCTATTCGGTGCTGCACCCCGAGATCGCCCACGAACTACGCGATCGCAAACTGGCCAACCTGGAAGCGACGGGGGCGGACGAAATCGTGTCGGCCAACATTGGCTGCATGAGCCACCTGCAGTCGGGCACGCACACGCCGGTGACGCACTGGATCGAACTGATCGACCGCGCGCTGGCTTGACCCGCCGCCCGCAGGGTCCGGCCTTATACTGGCGCCCTGTCTTGATTCCAAAGGATTGACCGTGAGTTTCGTGTTCCAGCTCATCCGCGACGACGAGGGCTTTCCGCCCGCCGTCGTCTTCGAAGACTCCACCACCCCCGGCCTGGTGCCGCTGTGGGAAGCTGTCGGCGTCTACGATGTGCTCTACAACAGCGACGGCCGGCGCGGGCGCGACGTGTCGCGTGCCATCGCCTATGGACTCGACAAGGTGAGCCAGGACGCGAGTCTGGCCCGGCTCGTGCCGCCGGGCGTGTCGCAGCTCGAGGCGATCCGCTTCCTGGAAAACGTCAACCGTGGCTGCACCACGCACGGCGCGGCCTGGATCCAGACGCGTTAAATTCGTCTGCTGGTAGTCGAGTTACGCCTTTTGTCATATGATCTCTGAGCTCAGCCGGAGGGAAAGTAGTATTCCTACTGCCGGTGTGTCACATACAAGGGAACTCCATGCACATCCGCCGCTTCGCCGCCGTCCTGACACTATCCTGCTTCTTCAGCCTTCCCGCCTGGGCCCAGCAGGTCATCGCC
This sequence comes from Telluria sp. ZB4P37, assembly GCF_059685855.1. Taxonomy (NCBI): domain Bacteria; kingdom Pseudomonadati; phylum Pseudomonadota; class Betaproteobacteria; order Burkholderiales; family Oxalobacteraceae; genus Telluria; species Telluria sp. ZB4P37. The sequence goes on along the minus strand of NZ_JCASID010000005.1, from coordinate 233,156 downwards.
AGCGCCGCGTCGCCCGGCAATGTCCTGAGCGTGGAAGTGCAGGTCGATGGCGGCGGCAAGCTCGCTTACAGCATCACGCGCAAGGGCGCGCCCATCATCGGGCTGTCGCGCCTGGGCTTCAACCTGGCCAATGCGATGAAGCTCGACGGCGGCTTCAGCCTGCGGCGCCAGGCTACCCGTGACCATGACAGCACCTGGGAACAGCCCTGGGGCGAGCGCCAGTTCGTGCGCAACCGCTACCGCGAGCTGCGCGTGGACCTCGAACAGAAAAAATACGAGGGCCGCCAGCTCACGGTGGTTTTCCGCATCTACGACGACGGTGTCGGCTTTCGCTACGAATTCCCGGCGCAGCCGCAACTGAAAACGGTCGAGATCCTCGACGAGCTGACCGAGTTCGTCGTGACGCAGCCGGCCACTGCCTGGTGGATTCCAGCCGGCGAGCTGCCGGGCCTGGAAGAAGAGATCCGCAAGGCTCCCTTGCGCGAAATCGGCATCGCCAATACCCCGCTGACGGTGCGCCTGGACGACGGCACCCACATCGCCTTCCACGAAGCGGCGCTGGTCGATTACGCCAGCATGTGGCTGCGCAAGGTGGATGGCCAGAAGCTGCGCGCCATGCTGGCGCCGTCGCCGGGCGGCCCGGCCGTGGTGCGCCAGGGCGCCTTCACCACGCCGTGGCGCACGCTGCAGATAGCAAGCGACGCGGCAGGGCTTTACATGTCCGACCTGGTGCTGAACCTGAACGAGCCGAACAAGCTGGGCGACGTGTCGTGGGTGAAGCCGTCGAAATTCGTCGGCGTCTGGTGGCAGATGCACCTGAACAGCGGCAGCTGGAATGCTGGGCCGAAGCACGCCGCGACCACGGCCAATACGAAAAAACACATCGACTTCGCGGCGAAGAACGGTTTTCGAGGCGTGCTGGTCGAAGGCTGGAACAAGGGTTGGGAGAGCGACTGGGGCCATGGCGGCGCCGACTTCAGCTTCACCCAGCCCTACCCGGACTTCGACCTGCCGGGCCTGGCCGCCTACGCCAGGTCGAAGGGCGTGCGCCTGATCGGCCACCACGAGACCGGCGCCAACATCGTCGCCTACGAAAAGCAGATGGACGCCGCCTATAAACTGTATGCGAAGCTGGGCGTGGACAGCATCAAGTCGGGCTATGTGCACGAGGCGGGCACCGCCTTGTTCATGGGCCGCGACGGCAAGCCGCGCTACGGCCACTACGATTCGCAGGAAGGCGTGCGCCATTTCGTGAAAGCGGTCACCGAGGCAGCGAAATACAAGCTCTCGATCGACACCCACGAGCCAATCAAGGACACCGGCCTGCGCCGCACTTATCCGAACTGGCTTACACGCGAAGGCGCGCGCGGCGTCGAGTACAACGCCTGGGGCAATCCGCCCAACAGCGTCGACCACGAGGCCAAGCTGGTGTTTACCCGCATGCTGAGCGGCCCGATGGATTACACGCCGGGCGTCCTGAGCCTGGTGGGCGCGGACGGCAAGGTGTTCAATTCCACCCAGGCCAAGCAGCTGGCCAACTTCGTGCTCATCTACTCACCGATCCAGATGGCGGCCGACCTGCCGGAAAACTACGAGAAATACCCGGCCGCCTTCAAGTTCATCCGCGACGTGCCGACCGACTGGGCCGATACGCGCGTGATCCACGGCGTGATCGGCAAGTTCGCGACCATCGCCCGCAAGGACCGCGCTAGCCCCGCCTGGTATGTGGGCGCGGTCACCGATGACCAGGGCCGCACGCTCCCGCTTAAACTGGACTTCCTCGACAAGGACAAGCGCTACACGGCCGAGATCTACCGCGACGGCGACAAGGCCGACTACCGCACGGCGCGCCGCTTCGACCTGGTGGTCGAGACGAAGACGGTCACCGCGACGGACGTGCTGCAGATGCGCCTGGCCCCCGGCGGCGGACAGGCGATCCGCCTGGTGCCGCAGCCGTAAGGTGAAGCGCCGGCTGCCGGCCTACAGCGCCAGCAGCCGGTCGATGTCGCCGGCAATCTCCGAAGGCGTCGTTTGCGGCGCGTAGCGCTTCGCCACCTCGCCATCGCGGCCCACCAGGAACTTGGTGAAGTTCCACTTGACGGCTTCCGTGCCCAGCACGCCGGGCTTTTCGCCCTTCAGGTGCTTGAACAGCGGGTGCGCGTCCTCGCCATTGACCTCGACCTTGGCGAACAGCGGGAAGCTCACGCCGTAGTTCTTTTCGCAGAACTCGCCGATCTCGGCTTCGCTCCCGGGTTCCTGCTTGCCGAACTGGTTGCAGGGAAAGCCCAGCACGGCCAGGCCGCGTTGGCCGTACTGGCGGTGCAGCTCTTCCAGCCCCTTGTACTGCGGCGTGAAGCCGCAGGCGCTGGCGGTGTTGACGATCAGGAGCACCTTGCCGCGGAAGCGCTCCAGGCTGACAGGCTGGCCGTCCAGGCCATTGGCGGTGAAATCGAAGACGTTCATGGTGGCGTTCTTGTAGGGTTAAACGCAAAGTGTAAGACAAGGCCGCAAATGCTGCTGTTTCGCTGTCATTGTTTGTTACATATGTAAACCTGCCTCCATGCGACAATCGCGCTCGCCTCAACTGTCGAGCAGGAACCATGTCCACCACACGCCCTACCGCAAGTCCACGTCCTCCCCGGATTTCCCTGATTGCCCACTTGGTTGCAGGCACGCTGCTGGCGCCGCTGGCGGCTCTCGCCCAGCAGGCGCCGGCTGCCGCGGTGCCAGAGCAGGCCAGGCAGGCTCCGGCCAAGCCCGTGCCGGTGGAGTCCACAGTCACCGTCACCGCCACCAAGACCACGAACCGCATCGACCGCCAGTCCTATGATGTCAAGGCCGACCCGGCCACCTCGAACGACACGGTGGCCGATACCCTGAACAAGGTGCCGTCGGTGGCCGTGGACGGAGAGGGCAATGTGACGCTGCGCGGACGCGGCAACGTGCAGATCCTGGTGGACGGTAAACCCTCCGCGATGATGCAGGGCGAGAACCGCGCGGCGGCGATCAATGCGCTGCCGGCAGGCGACCTCGAATCGGTGGAAGTGATCAACAACCCGGGCGCGCAGTTCGGCAACGAAGGCGGCGGCGGGCCGATCATCAACCTGGTGATGCGGCGCGACCGCAGCCCGGGCGGCTTCGGCGTGGTCAACGCCAACCTCGGCCAGTCCGGACGCTACAATTCCTCGGCCTTTGGCAGCTATAACGCTGGCCGCATCAGCCTGCAGGGCGGCGTGTTCCGCCGCCACGACGGACGCGATTCCAGCGGCGAGACCCGGCGCGAACGGATCGACCCGGTCACCGGCGCCGTCGCGCGCAGCACCCAGGTTTCCAGCGGCGAGAACAAGACCGATGCAGCCGGCTTCAATGGCGGCATGACCTATAACCTCGGCGAGAAGGACGTGCTCGGCGTCACCGCCAGCTATTCGCAGAACGAGAACGGCTCGCGCTCGACCGACCACTATCGCAGCTTGAACGCGACCGGCGTGGTGGACAACGACTACCTGCGCACCAGCCTGCGCGATGCCGACAGCCGCAACTACAGCCTGGGCGGACGGCTCGACCACAAGGGCGGCCAGCCGGGTGAAGTCTTCAAGCTCGACCTGCGCCTGTCGGGATCGGACTCGGATAGCGACGCGCGCTATGCCAGCGCCTACACGGTGCGCCCACCGACCGCCGCCGCGGCCAACAGCCGCCAGGCCGGCGTGAATGAAACGCGCGTGGTCGATTTCACCGGCGACTACGAGCTGCCGGGCGAGCATGGCGTGATGAAGATGGGCTACAAGGTGGCGCGCAACAGCAATGTGTTCGACAACGCCTATTTCGACCTCGACCCGGCCACGCAGGCCGAGCGCGTGAACACTTCGCGCACCAACCGCTTCGAATTGACGGATACCACGGTGGCGCTGTACGGCACCTACCAGTGGCGCATCGACAGCAAGTGGGGCGTGCTGGGCGGCCTGCGCGCCGAGTACACGGACCTCGACATGAACCAGGTCACGACCGGCCAGCGCGCGACGAACCACTATTTCGACGCGATCCCGAGCGCCTTCGTCACCTACGGCCTGTCCGACGACACCACGCTGCGCCTGAGCTACGCGCACCGCATCCGCCGCCCGGGCGCGGGCGACCTGAATCCCTTCGTGGTCTACCGCGACGAGCTCAATGTCTCGTCGGGCAACCCGAACCTGAAGCCTACCGATTCCGATTCGCTGGAACTGGGCGTTGAAACGAAGCTGGGCAAGGTCGACACCAACGTGCGCCTGTATACGCGCCGCGACACCGACCTGATTTCGGAACGCCGCTTCCTGCTGGCCAACGACGTGCTCCTGACCACCCGCGAGAACGCCGGCAGCAGCACGTCCAGCGGTCTCGAATTCAATTTCAGCGGACGCGCCAGCCCGAAGCTGATGCTCAACGTGAACGGCAACATCGGTTACTCGGAGCAGACGGTGCTGGGCAGCGCGCTGGACGACAAGCGCAGCGCCACCTCGATCAGCGGACGCGCGCGCATCAGCTACCAGATGGATACAGCCAACAGCTTCCAGCTGATGCTCAACGCCCAGGGCAAGACCCTGTTCGGGGAGGGCTACCGCCAGCCGGTGCGCACGGCCGATGTCAACTATCGCCGCAACCTGACGCCGGCCCTGACCCTGGTGGTGAATATCAACGACCTGTTCGACTCGCAGAAGGCGGAGATGATCACCGAGACCGACCGCTTGCGCGAATACAGTATCCGCCGCACAGGCGGGCGCGTGGCGTATGTGGGGCTGTCCTACCGCTTCGGCAGTTTTGGCGGGCCGGGGCAGCGCCGGCCGATGATGTTTGGTGGGCCGGGCGGGCCGGGTGGTCCTGGTGGCCCAGGTGGCCCCGGCCACTGATGCTGTTGCAGCGTGGGCCGATTCTCCGCCCACGGGGTGATAGTGAGCTTTTGAACAGCCGCACGGGCAGCATCACTGTGATCCGACCGTGTGGGCGGGAGATCTGCCCACGCTACGATTCTAGGCTCACTCGCGTCCGCAGGATTCTCTCTGCATGACGCGCCAGATAAACACCTTCACCAGCGACACCCCTTCGCGCGCCCGGATCGACTCCTCCCTCGCCCTGGGGCCGGACTTCGCCGATGCCGATTTGTCGGGCTGTGATTTCCGCGACGCCGTGTTCGAAGGCGGCAGCCTGCGCGACGCCCACATCAAGACACGCGCTTCGAGGGCGCGGACCTGCGCGAGGTGGACCTGGGAGGCCTGAAGCTGGCAAATGGCAGGCAGTTCCTGGGGGCGACCATCTCGGCGCGCCAGGCGGCCGAGATAGTGCGGGCGATGGGTTTGAACGTTGCCGAAGGGCGGCTAGCTGCGTTCGAAGGTCGGCTGGAAGGGCACGGCCGGCGCCGTGCATTGTTCGACCGGCTGCGGCTTGCCGTCTTCCTTGCGGATGAAGCACTCGTCGAACACCGAGCAGTAGCAGGCCGAGTACTTGATGTCGTTCATGCTGCGATGGAGGGCGTCGAAGTTCGGGTTGGGTACGGCCGTCTCGCTCGAGGTGAACATGACCAGCGTACCACCGGGGCGCACCAGAGCGCTGGAGACGTTGCCTCGGACATTGACAGGGATGTTGAACTCTTTCGATGGTCCGCAGCAGGCGTCCAGCAAGGCGTGCAGGTTCGCGACAGGCTTGCCCTTGTAGGTCAGCTCGACCCATTCGATGCGGGCAGGCCCGATACCGTTATTCACCATCTCGAACTCGACCCGTTTGCGGAACAGCCCCGTTTCGCTGGCCGGCGCCCGCGACGAATTCGAGCGCATCAGGTCCAGGTAAGGATAGCTGTTAGCCGCCACCAGCTTTTCCATCGAATGCGCCGAGTGCAGGCCGAGCCAGAGCGAGACCAGCGAGACGATTGCCGCTGCGACGGCCAGGCTGATGTCGAGCCAGCGCACGCCGGTGCCATGGGGGTGGTGGTGGGGATGATTCTCGTGTTCCAAGGCCGCTCCGAACGTTGACGAAACCGCGATTGTAACGACGCAGCGCCCATAGCGGAGGCTTTGGGCAGCGAATATGCGGCAGGCATGAAAGCGGCCGTGATCCGGTTCCGGAAAAGGAACTGGGCGCCGCAGCGCCCATTCAAGCAGCTGCCCCGCGCAGGCGTCTCAGACGATCCCGAGATGCTCCATCCCCGCCGAGAAATCGCGGTTCTTCGCGTGCTTGCTATTGAGCTTGATGTTCAGGCGCAGGTCGTTGACCGAATCCGCGTTGCGAAGCGCATCCTCATATGAAATCTTGTCCGCCTCGTACAGGTCGAACAGGGCCTGGTCGAAGGTCTGCATGCCCAGCTCGCGCGACTTCTTCATGATCTCCTTGATCTCGTGGACGTCGCCCTTGAAGATCAGGTCGGAAATCAGCGGGGAGTTCAGCAGGATCTCCATTGCCACCACGCGGCCCTTGGCTTCCTTTTTCGGGATCAGGCGCTGCGAGATCAGGCCCTTCATGTTCAGCGACAGGTCCATCAGGAGTTGCTGGCGGCGCTCTTCGGGGAAGAAGTTGATGATGCGGTCCAGCGCCTGGTTCGAGCTGTTGGCGTGCAGGGTGGCCAGGCACAGGTGGCCGGTCTCGGCAAACGCGATCGCATGCTCCATGGTCTCGCGGTCGCGGATCTCGCCGATCTGGATCACGTCCGGGGCCTGGCGCAGGGAGTTCTTCAGGGCCGCTTCGAAGCTGTCGGTGTCCACGCCCACTTCGCGCTGCGTGATCACGCAGTTGCGGTGCGGGTGCACGAATTCGACCGGGTCTTCGATCGTGATGATGTGGCCGTAGCTGTTCTCGTTGCGGTAGCCGACCATCGCGGCCAGGGTAGTCGATTTGCCGGAACCGGTGGCGCCGACCATGATCACCAGGCCGCGCTTGGTCATGATCACGTCCTTCAGGGTTTCCGGGAGGTCGAGGTCCTCGAAACGAGGGATGGTGGTGGTGATCACGCGCAGCACCATGCCCACGCAGCCCATCTGCATGAAGGCCGAGACGCGGAAGCGTCCCAGGTCGCCTGGGCTGATCGCGAAATTCGATTCCTTGGAGAGCTCGAAGCCGGCCGCCTGTTTGTCGTTCATGATGGCGCGCGCCAGGTCGTTCGTGTGCGTGGCGTTGAGCGGCTGGTTCGAGACTGGCGTCATCTTGCCGTCGATCTTGATCGCCGGCGGGAAGCCGGCCGTGATGAACAGGTCCGAGCCGCCTTTGCCGGTCATCAGGCGCAGCAGGTCGAACATGAATTTGGATGCCTGGTCGCGTTCCATCGCTGGTCCTTAGCCTGGGAAGTTTTCTGGAATCTTGGCCGCGGTGCGGGCGGCGGCGCTGGAGATCACGTTGCGGCGCACCAGGTCGGTCAGGTTCTGGTCGAGCGTCTGCATGCCGACGTTGCTGCCGGTCTGGATGGCCGAATACATCTGGGCGATCTTCGCTTCGCGGATCAGGTTGCGGATCGCCGGGGTGCCGATCATGATCTCGTGCGCCGCCACGCGGCCCGAGCCATCCTTGGTCTTGAGCAGGGTCTGCGAGATGACGGCTTGCAGCGACTCCGACAGCATCGCGCGCACCATCTCTTTTTCCTCGCCCGGGAAGACGTCGACGATACGGTCGATGGTCTTGGCGGCCGATGAGGTGTGCAGGGTGCCGAACACCAGGTGGCCGGTTTCGGCCGCCGACAGCGCCAGGCGGATGGTTTCCAGGTCGCGCAGTTCGCCCACCAGGATCGCGTCCGGGTCTTCGCGCAGCGCCGAGCGCAGCGCATTGCTGAACGAGAGCGTGTGCGGGCCGACTTCGCGCTGGTTGATCAGGCATTTCTTGGAGTCGTGGACGAATTCGATCGGGTCCTCGATGGTGAGGATGTGGCCGTACTCGTTTTCGTTCAGGTGGTTGACCATCGCCGCCAGCGTGGTCGACTTGCCCGAACCGGTCGGGCCGGTGACCAGGACCAGGCCGCGCGGGCGCATGGCCAGGTCGCCGAAGATCTTCGGCGCGTTCAGTTCTTCCAGCGACAGGATCTTCGAGGGAATCGTGCGCAGCACGGCCGAGGCCCCGCGTTCCTGGTTGAAGGCATTGACGCGGAAGCGCGCCAGGCCCGGAATCGCGAACGAGAAGTCGCACTCCAGGATCTCTTCGTACTGCTTGCGCTGGCCGTCGTTCATGATGTCATAGATCATGCCGTGCACGTCCTTGTGCTCGAGCGGCGGCAGGTTGATGCGGCGTACGTCTCCATGCACGCGGATCATCGGCGGCAGGCCGGCCGAGAGGTGCAGGTCCGAGGCCTTGTTCTTCACGGAGAACGCAAGCAGTTCTGAGATGTCCATCTTATAATCCTTGTGCTATGAGTGGCGCCCAGGCAGCCGGCCTCGTCTCGACTCAAAATATTTCCTATAGAAAACCATTATGTCCATAATCGCCGGGAACTTGCAAGCTGTCGAAGCGACAATCAAGGCGGCCTGCGCACTGGCCGGCAGGGCGCAAAACGAGGTGCAATTGCTGGCCGTGTCGAAGACCTTTCCCCCTGAAGCGGTGGTCGAAGCCATCGCCGCGGGGCAGCGCGCATTCGGTGAAAATTACCTGCAGGAGGCGCTCGACAAGATGCAGGAAGTGGCGCGCCTGCAACCATCGATTCCGGTGGCATGGCATTTCATCGGCCCGATCCAGAGCAACAAGACGCGGCCGATAGCAAGCAGCTTCCAGTGGGTGCATACGGTGGAGCGCCTGAAGATCGCGCAGCGCCTGTCCGAGCAGCGCCCGCCAGAACTCGGCCCCCTCGACATCTGCCTGCAGGTGAACATCAGCGGCGAGGCCACCAAGAGCGGCGCGCGCGAGGCCGAGCTGCCCGAGCTGGCGCGCCAGGTCTCGCAGCTGCCCAACCTGCGCCTGCGCGGGCTGATGGCGATCCCCGAGCCCAGCACCGAGCCTGCCCGGCAGCGCGCCGCATTCGCGCGCCTGCGCAAGCTGTTCGAGTCCTTGCGCCTCGGTGGCCTGCCGCTCGACACGCTGTCGATGGGGATGTCGGGCGACCTGCCTGCGGCGGTGGTCGAAGGCGCGACCATCGTGCGGGTGGGCAGCGCCATCTTTGGCGCGCGCCACTATGAATAAGTCCAATCAAGGAATCGAATGAAAATTGCGTTTATCGGCGGCGGCAACATGGCCACGGCCCTGATCGCGGGCCTGGCCGGCCAACTGACCGGCGCCGGCAGCCTGCATGTGGTCGACCCGAATGCCGAGGCGCTCGAGCGCCTGGCCGGCCAGTATGGGGTGAGCACGGCCGATACCATCGACGTGCAGGTGGCCGGCTGCGACATCATCGTGCTGGCGGTCAAGCCGCAGCAGATGCGCGAAGTCGCCGCGGCGCTCAAGCCGCAGCTGGGCGGCCAGCCGCTGGTGCTGTCGATCGCGGCCGGTATCCGGATTGCCGACCTGTCGCGCTGGTTGGGGGGCTATACCCGCATCGTGCGCTCGATGCCGAACACGCCGGCGCTGATCGGCATGGGCATCACCGGCATGGTGGCCCAGCCTGAGGTCGACGCGGCGCAGCGCCAGGCCGCCGACAGCGTGATGCGCGCAGTCGGCCAGACCGTCTGGCTGGACGACGAAAACCTGATCGATCCGGTGACGGCGGTGTCGGGCAGCGGCCCGGCCTATGTCTTCTACTTCCTGGAAGCGATGCAGCAGGCCGCCGTCGAGATGGGGCTGGATGCCGGGCAGGGGCGCAAGCTGGCGCTGGCCACCTTCACCGGCGCCGCGCAGCTGGCGGCGCAGTCAAACGATCCGGTGGAGACCCTGCGCCAGCGCGTCACCTCGACAGGCGGCACCACGCATGCGGCGGTGAGCAGCATGGAAGCGGCGGGCGTGAAGGAAGCGATCGTCGCGGCCATGAAGGCGGCCAGTGCGCGTGGGCGTGAACTGGGCGACGAACTCGGGAAAGATTGAACGAACTGGCGGGTGATGCGGCCACGCCGCATCACCATGCCGGCGAGCGCTGATGTGCGCTTGCCGGCTGCCTGCTGCCGATGACCGCTTATTTACGGCCGATGGTCGCCTGCTTCACTGCCTGCTGCGCGCCGTCGTCCACCGCACGAACCTCGACCGTCCACGGCGCCTTGCCCGACAGGGTGACCGATTTCGAGAACACCAGCGCATCGCCCTGCTGTGCGAAAGCCGGCTTGGCGAAGGCATGGAGCACCTTGCCATCGCTGGTCAGCACCCGCACCTGCGCTTCGTTCACGCTGGCCACGCCGTTGGCGTCCCTGACCCTGGCATTGATGGCCACCGGCTGGCCGTTGCTGACCTTGGTGCTGCCGAGCGTCAGCTCCGCGGTAGGCGGCACATTGTCCGGCACTGTCACCTCGTACTTGCCGGTATAGTCGGTCGACACCAGGTTCACGCGGCCGTCGACCCGAACATGCCACTCGCCGGCCTGCGGGAACTTGACATCGACGGAGCGGTATTTCTGCACCGTCGTCAGGCCGGCCGACTGGGCAGCGAAGCCGATGCCGGTGGCAGGGTCGACGCCAGGCGGGTACAGGGTAATGTAGAGGTTGTTGGCCTCCAGCGCCCACGACGCATCGGCGAACAGCTTGATGGCGCCCGGTTCGACCGTGATCTTGTGCAGGCCGTACCCCGTGTTGGTCTGGAACGAGTTCAGTGCCGCTGCGCCGGCGTAGGCGCCGCCGCCGACGCGGACCGGGCCCGGATTGAATTTGACCAGGTCGTCGGCCGTGACGGCGGTTGGGATGGCGCCGGCATTGACCGCGTCGACCGCTTTGCGGGTGTCGACGAAGCCCGCACCCGCGTCATGGGTGTCGTAGCCAGCCATGACTTCCTTGTTGGCGGTGACTTCGAGCAGGCGGATCACGTCCAGCGGCGCCAGGCGCGCGCCGCCTTTCTTGTCCTGGGCCTGGTGCACCAGCGCCGCGATGCCGCTGACGTGCGGGGTGGCCATCGAGGTGCCGGATGCGGCGCCATAGTTGGTGCCGGAGGCGGTCATCGGGTGCACCGGGTTCTGCGTCGACACGATGTTCTCTCCCGGCGCCACGATGGCCGGGCGGTCGATCCCGAGCGGGCGCGCGGCGTGGTCCCAGGCCGCCTGCTCCTCGGCGCTGGCGGCCAGGAAGGTGTTCAGGTTGGCCAGCGCCAGCTCGCGGTCGTGGTTGCCCTCGGGCCGTCCGCGCGAGGAGAAGCCGGTCATGCCGTAGGCCTTGTTGGTAGCGCCGATGCCCAGGCCGTACGGCGCGTTCGAATACGGGTTCATCGTGTTCGGGCCCGCGCCATCGTTACCGGCGGCGAAGATCGACAAGATGCCCTGTTCGAAGGCCAGGCGCGAGGCGACATTGGTCGAGCGGTTGGGGTTGAAGGGCTCGTAGGTCGAGCTGCCCCAGGAATTGCTGAGCACGCGGATGTCGGCTACGCCGTCGCGCTTGCTGGCAATGACGTGGTCGTAGGCTTCCAGCGTAAAGGGGAGGTTGATGCCGGTACTGGCGCCGTAGCTGATGATGGTCGCCTTGGGCGCCATGCCGCGCAGGTTGCCGTCGGAGTCGACGCCGGTGCCGGCGATGGTGCCGATGCAGTGGGTGCCATGGCCGTATTCGTCGGTGTTCCAGTGGGTGCCAAGGCCGTCGAGGTGGCGCTCGACGATCGAGGTCTCGACGTCGATGCCGTTCGGCGTCAGCGACACATACACCTGGGTTGGATCGTTGCCGAGCGCGCCCGCCACCTCGTAGTTCTTCCTGACATTGCCGAGATCCGGGTGCAGGCCGTCGGCGCCGGTGTCGATGATGGCGACGGTCACGCCCGAGCCGTCCAGGCCGAGCACGCGCTGCACTTCCTCGGCGCGGGTCATGGCGCGCCCTTCGGCATTGAACAGGCGCTGGGTGCGGCTCGGCTCGATGAAGCGGGTTTCGCCCCAGCCGGCCACCTTGCTGATCTCGTCCTTGGTCAGCAGCATGCGCGCCATCGGCAGCACCTTGTAGGTCTTGAACTTGCGGCCGAGGACGGACAGGCGCTGGGCGCTCTCCTTCTTGTCGAACACGACGATGACGTCGTAGTAGACATTCGCGAGCTGCTTGTTCAGCTCCTGGGTGAACAGGCTATCGATCTTGGTTGCGGCATGGGTGCCGGTCACGACCGGCACGAGGCCCGTGACGGCCGCACTGGCGACCGGGCCGTGGGCGCCCATTGCCAGGACAAGTGCTGCAACGAGGGAAAAACGACGACGGTTTGTACTCACTATATGCTCCTCTTGATCTGTTATTGTCTCGGGATGCTCCAGTTGAAACACGGCATTTCCGTGTGCCGCCTGATGAGTATCCCGTTGGCAAATGAACCGGTCAAACGTGCATACATACGTCTCGATTTAATTTTTACAAATGTCAAAAAACGTCGTATCCGCGCCAATGTTCAATTGTGCAGGCGAACGTTTGTGCTAGGCGCGGAAATGCAGGAGGGGACTTGCGGCAGAGAATGCCCAGTGAACGACAGGGCGGGGTGGCGTCAGTGGATCTCGAGGCCCTTCCAGCGCAGCACCGGCAGCAGGCGCTGGGCGAGCTGGTAGGCCGACACGGCGCCGGTCGCGATGCCGACGGCCCATTTCGGCCTGATGATGAACAGGCCCGCGGCCACGCCGGCGGCGACCAGCGCCGTCTTGCGGTGCCGGTTCAGCAGGGCGGGGACCACGCCCAGCGTCGCGGGCGAAGCGAGCGAGGCGTAGTCGCAGGCCACCTGCGCGCGCTGGTCTGCACAGCGTTCCACCAGCGCGGCGCGGCGCGCCGCCAGCGTATCGGTCTCAGCCTTCATGGAAGGATTCTCCCTTGAGCGAACCGGCATCCTTGCGCAGCTCGGCCAGGGTCGCCGCCATCAGGGGCGGGCGCGTCTTGAGGCCGGCGCGCAGCCGGGTGACGGCAAATGCGCTGCCGAGCGCGAACAGGATGAACATGCCCCCGACCGCCAGCAAGCGGTGGCTGTCCCAGAACAGCACCAGCACGAACAGTACGGCGAGCAGCAGGCCGACGAAGGCCAGCACCGCCGCTACCAGGGCCCAGGCCAGGTAGCCGAACAGGCGCCGCGTCTCTTCCTGCAGCTCGATGGCCGCCAGTTCGAGCCGCGTGCGCAGCAAATCCAGCATGCTGGCGCCGAGCGCCTTGACGTTCGCGATGATGCTCATGCGCGCCGTCCCGGGATCAGCGGCGTGCGATCAAGAGGCCGATGACGACGCCGACGGCGGCGCCCAGGCCCACCGACTTCCATGGGTTTTCGTGCACGTATTCGTCGGTGACCTTGGCGGCTTCCTTGGTCTTTTCGACAACAGTCTGCTGGTACTCGCCCAGGCTTTCCTTGGCGCCGGCCAGGGTCTGCTCGAACTTGGCCTTGGCCGCCTTGAGCTCGTCGCCGGTCAGGTGGCCGCTATTGCGCAGCCAGGCTTCGGCGTCCTGGATCACGGTCTTCAGGTCCGACAGCAGCTGGTCACGGGTGCCGGTTTGGGTAGGGATCTTTTCCATCATGATGAAGAGCCTCGCTAAAGTAAGTAAATGTGGTGGATGAATGCCTTTTGTGCAATATTACCTGAATGTATAGTCGAGTGCGACACCTGCGAACAGTGCGGCCCCCAGCCAGTTGTTGTGGCGGAAAGCCTTGAAGCAATCCATGCGGTCGCGCCGGCGGATCAGGGTGTAATGGTAGAGCGCCAGGGCGGCCGCCACCACGACCCCGGCCACGAACCACCAGCGCAGCCCGAGGTACCAGCCGCAGGCCAGGTCGATGGCCAGCGCGGCGCCATAGCACAGCATGACGGCGGCCACGTCGAGGCGCCCGAAGGTGATGGCCGAGGTGCGGATGCCGATCTTCAGGTCATCGTCGCGGTCCACCATCGCGTACTCGGTGTCGTAGGCCACCGCCCAGAACACGTTCGCCACCAGCAGCCACCAGGCCACGGCCGGCACGGTATCTTGCACGGCGGCGAAGGCCATCGGGATGCCGAAGCCGAAGGCGATGCCCAGGTAGGCCTGCGGGATCGCAAAGAAGCGCTTGAAGTAAGGGTAGGTGCCGGCCACGACCAGCGCCGCCACCGAGAGCTGTTTGGTCAACGCATTGAGCGGCAAAATCAGGAGGAAGGCTAGCGCCGACAGCACCGCCGCCACCATCACCGCTTCCCAGCCGCGGATCTTGCCGCTGGTAAGCGGGCGGTCATTGGTGCGCTTGACGTGTTTGTCGAACTCGCGGTCGGCGTAGTCGTTGATGGCGCAGCCGGCGGAGCGCATCAGGGCGGTGCCGAGCACGAAGATGGCCAGCACCATGAGGTCGGGCATGCCGCTTGATGCCATCCACAGCGCCCACAGGGTAGGCCACAGCAGCAGCAGGATGCCGATCGGCTTGTCGGCCCGCACCAGGCGGAAATAGAGCGCCAGCTTGTTCATCGAATGGGTTGTCTTGTCGGGCAAGAACTGTTGAGCAGAAGACAGCGATTCTAAAGCTTTTGCCCCCGGCACGCGTTTCAGCCTCAGGGGAGGGCTTGCCGGTACAATCGACCCCCGCCAACTTTTTCCATTTCCATCATGCACATTTGGGTCGATGCCGATGCCTGTCCCGGCGTCATCAAGGACATCCTGTTCCGCGTTGCCGAGCGCACGCACATCAACGTGACGCTGGTGGCCAATCAGCTGATCCGGGTGCCGGGCTCGCGCTTCATCCGCGCGCTGCAGGTACCAATCGGCGCCGACGTGGCCGATGCCGAGATCGTCGAACGCGTGAGCAGCGGCGACATCGTCGTGACCGGCGACATTCCGCTGGCCGCGCTGGTGCTGGAAAAGGGCGGGCTGCCACTCAACCCGCGCGGCGAGTGGTACACCAGGGACACCATCGCCCAGCAGCTCACCATGCGCGCCTTCATGGAAGAGCTGCGCGGCAGCGGCGTCGATACCGGCGGGCCGGCCGCGTTCAGCCAGGCGGACAGCCGAAATTTCGCGAATGCGCTCGACCGCCAGCTGGCGCGGGTGCGGGCCGGCGGCTGAGCCGTCGCGGCCAGCGTACTGTCGAGGTCGAAAAATATTACCGTGGCTGCCAGCGCCAGTTTGACTGGGCCTTGATACAACAAAGGAGCCTTGCGGCTCCTTTGTCTCATCCAGCGAGCGCAGCGAGTGTCAGCTGCGCGACTTGCGGGCGAACAGGCCGGCTGCCACGAAACCCATCAGCATGAGCGGCAGCGTCGCTGGCTCGGGTATCTGGCGCGGGCCGGCCACGTCGCAATCGCTGCAAATCCAGAGCTGCTCGGCGCCTGCATTATTGCCGGTGTAGCGAATATCGAGCGACAGGAAGTAGTTCCCGTTGACTAGGTTATAGACGGCATCGTTCAGCGTCTGGTTGAATGCAGCAAATTCCGCGACGTTCGTGCCCAAGTTGTTTTCTACATAATAGCCAGCAGCGCCGCAGGAGTTGGCGTTTGTCGCCGTACCGATGTTGTACGAGGCGCCAGTGACCTTGTTCACGCAGAAATTCGCAGCCACCGGCAAGAAATTCGTGATTACCGGTGCATTGCAGCCACTACCCGTGCTGAGCTCGAAACACAGGTTGTTGACCGTGTTTCCTGCGGCGTCGACGATGCGCGCCTGGGCCCAGATATTGATCCACTGGCCCGCACCCGAGCCGCTCTGGTTGTTATCGAACAGGAAGACTAGTTCGTTCCCATCCAGGTAATTACGCAGCGCATTAAGGGAAATGTCCCAGCGGTTAGCCAAGTCGCCAGTAAAGGCGCCGCCTGCATCGGCCATGGTATAGCTTGAGCCCTGGTTCCCGGAAGGTGTCAGGAAAGGGTTGTTGACCGGGGTGTTGGCTGCGAATGGCGGGAAGTTCGTTGCGCCGTTGGCCCCTGAGAAGACGATCGCCTGGTCGGCGATCTGTCCAGGCGACGATTGAGCGGGCAAACCGGAGGATGGCAGGCAGCGCGGATCGCCTGCGGCGGCACACTGCTTGAGCAGATCCAGGGAATACACATTAAAACCGTTATACGTCCCGACGGACATCTCATTAGCGGCAGGCAAGCTCAATTGCGTTGCGTGTGCCGAACCTGCCAACAGGAATACGCCGATGAAGAGCCGGCTGACGAACTGTTTCATTACATCCCCTATTTGTTTGATGGTCTACCCGATACGCAAAGCATAAAACGGGCCAGCTTGAAATTAATGAATCAATTCAGTCAGTTAAGAAAAGCGCCCGCCAAAAAACCAAGAGTCGATGTAAGACATACCGACAGTCGGTGCCTGCTATCGATATCGTATTTACGATTGATAAGCTCAAACACCTTGGCCAAACATGCCCGTAGGCGCTGATCAGGAAAACCAAGGCGCCGGCCGGTGCATGAGCGGCCAGCCAGGGCTCAGGCAGCCACCTCGAGCCTGACCATGTCCACGCCCGGCAGCCTGCATTCGCCCACCGCGCGCGCCACCGCATCGATGGCTGCGCGCCGCGTGAAGCTCTTGCGCCAGACCAGCACGACCCGGCGCGAGGGCGTGGGGTGGGCGAAGGGCACATAGGTCAGCAGGCCGTGGGGATCGTGCATGTCGGCCACCGAGGCGCGCGGCAGCACGGTCAGGCCGATGCCGCTGGCCACCATATGGCGGATGGTCTCGAGCGAGGAGCCTTCGAAGGTACGCTGCATGCCGTTGCCCGGCGATGAATAGCGCGCCATTTCCGGACACACTTCCAGCACCTGGTCGCGGAAGCAATGGCCCGCGCCCAGCAGCAGCATGGTTTCCAGCTTCAGGTCGTCGGCCGGGATGTCCTTGCGGCCGGCCCAGGGATGGGTGCGCGGCATGGCAACCACGAAGGGCTCGTCGTACAGGGTCTGCATCGACATGCCGTGCTCCGGCAGCGGCAATGCCACGATGGCGGCGTCGAGCTCACCCTGGCGCAGCAGTTCCAGCAGCTTGTGGGTGAAATTTTCCTGCAGCACCAGCGGCATCTGCGGCACGGTGTCGATCAGGTTGCGCACCAGCGGCGGCAGCAGGTAGGGGCCGATGGTGTAGATCACGCCCAGGCGCAGCGGGCCGGCGAGCGGGTCCTTGTTCTGCTTGGCCAGCTCCTTGATGGCTGCGGTCTGCTCCAGCACGCGTTCGGCCTGGGCCACGATCTGGGCGCCGAGCGGCGTCACCGACACCTCGGAGCCGCCGCGCTCGAACAGGGTCACGCCCAGCTCGTCTTCGAGCTTCTTGATGGCGACGGAGAGGGTAGGCTGGGCCACGAAGCAGGCTTCGGCGGCATGGCCGAAGTGCCTGGCGCGCGCAACGGCGACGATGTATTTCAGCTCGGTCAATGTCATTAGGTATCGGTCCCAGGATTCGCGGCTGTATTGACGTGCATCCTGACACAATGTTGGCTTTTAGTCAGCCGAGATTTCTTATAGATTCGGTCTATTTGAAATCATAGTCGATATAATTGCCCGGCAGGATTTTCGCCTGCGTTCTTAAGAGGCACCCATGTCTTCGACCTTCGGCCCGGCGGAAGCCCAGGCTTATATCCACAAGCTCCTGACGGTCATGCACCAGCAGGGCGGCTCCGACCTGTTCATCTCCAGCGATTTCCCGCCCAGCATGAAGCACCAGGGCGCCATGAAGCCGCTGAGCCAGCAGCGCCTGTCCGGCGAGGTCACGCGCGCGCTGGCCCTGTCGCTGATGAACGAGCGCCAGCGCGCGGAATTCGAAGCCGAGATGGAATGCAATTTCGCGATCTCGCTGCCCGGCGTCTGCCGCTTCCGGGTCAACGTCTTTGTGCAGCAGCAAAGCGTGGGCATGGTGGTGCGCACCATCGCCTCCGAGATCCCGAACTTCGAGAAGCTCGACCTGCCCGAGGTGCTCAAGGACGTCGTGATGACCAAGCGTGGCCTGGTGCTGGTCGTCGGCGGCACAGGTTCGGGCAAGTCGACCACGCTGGCGGCCATGATCGACTACCGCAACAGCAATTCGGCAGGCCACATCATCACCGTGGAAGACCCGGTCGAATACGTCCACAAGAACAAGAACTGTCTGGTGACGCACCGCGAAGTCGGGGTCGACACGCATTCCTGGCACAACGCCCTGAAGAACACGCTGCGCCAGGCGCCGGACGTGATCCTGATCGGCGAGATCCGCGACACCGAAACCATGGAGCACGCGATCGCGTTTGCCGAGACCGGCCACCTGTGCCTGGGCACGCTGCACGCGAACAATGCCAACCAGACCCTCGACCGGATCATCAACTTCTTCCCGGAAGAGCGCCGCAACCAGCTGTTGATGGACTTGTCGTCGAACCTGCGCGCCGTGGTCTCGCAGCGCCTGGTGCGCACCGAGGACGGCAAGGGCCGCAAGGCCGCCATCGAGATCCTGCTCAACACCCCGACGATCGGCGAGATGATCCTGAAAGGGAACTTCCAGAACATCAAGGAGATCATGCACAAGTCGCGCGAGCTGGGCATGGTCACCTTCGATGGCGCGCTGTACGAGCTGTATAACAAGGGGCTGATCGGCTACGACGAGGCGATCCGCAATGCCGATTCGGCCAACGGCCTGCGCCTGCAGATCAAGCTCTCGGGCGAGCGCAAGGGCCCGGATGGCGGCGGCGGCAAGGCCACCGAGCTGTCGATGGCCGTCGAAGAAGAACCGCAAGACGACGCACCAACCACTTAAAAGACTGTATGCCGCAATTCGAAAACAAGATCTGCACGCGCGCCGAGCTGGCCCAGCGTATCGCCCAACTGCCCAAACCAGTGGTGCTGACCAACGGGGTATTCGACATCCTGCACCGCGGGCACGTGACCTACCTGGCGCAGGCGCGCGAGCTGGGCGCTTCGCTGGTGGTGGCGGCCAATACCGATGCCTCGGTCAAGCGCCTGGGCAAGGGCGACGACCGGCCGCATAACAACCTGGCCGACCGCATGGCGGTGCTGGCCTCGCTGGAGTCGGTGAGCCTGGTGGTGGAGTTCGACGAGGACACCGCATTGGAGGTGGTCTTGGCGGCGCGCCCCGAGATCTACGCCAAGGGCGGCGACTACGACATGACGGCGATTCCGGAAGGGCAGGCTGTGCTGGCCTATGGCGGGCGGGCGGTGGCGATCGATTTCGAGCACGACCGCTCGACCACCAAGCTGGTGGCGAAGATCCGCGGATGATTGAAACGGCCCGGTAGGCCGGGCCGGTCGACGATTCAGGCCAGCGCTTCCTTGGCCGCTTCTTCGGGCGTCAAGCCGTCGTAGAACTGGTCGGTAAACCATTCGACCTGCTCTTCGATATGGTCCTGGGCCTGCTTGACGGTGGCGCCGCCGGCGACGAGGAATCCCTCCACCTCGATACACCAGTGGATGAACGCCAGCGTTTCTTCGTCGAGTGCTTCTTCTTTCTTGGCCATGTCGTTTCCTTTTCTGTTCTGGTGAACCGGCGCTTCAGCGCGGGTAGGTGAAGCCGGTGCGGATATCCATCGGCGCCAGGCGGTTGCCCTCGCGGACCATCAGCTTGTTGGGAGGTTCATCGCCCGCCAGCGCGCCCGGCGTGACAGCCAGGCCTTCGCTTTTTCGCACCAGCGGGTCGCAGCGTTCGTAGACATTGGCGCAGCCCGTGGCTTTGAGCAGGGCCTGCACCACCGGGACCTTCCACTGGTCGACGCCGCCGGCATTGAACTGGCATACCAGATAGCCTGCAGGGCCGCCATAGCTGTGCACCAGCAGGCCCGGCAAGCCATCCTTTTCGCCATCGACCAGCTGCACCAGGGCCTGCGGGTCGGCGATGTCCAGCGCCACGGCGCGGCGCTCGACGGCGGCCTGCACGCGGCGCTTGATCATCGCGTGGTCGACCGGCTCGTCTTCGCGCAGGGTCCAGACGCGGGCGGCGATCTGGGATTTGGCGTTGTAGGCGGCCCGCGCCAGGAACTGGCGCGAGGACGACTGCACGATCGCCGTGGCGCCCGGCTTGTTGCGCTCCGAGGGCTTGCCGTCGACCTTGTCGATGGCAGAGATATAGATCCAGGGGTCGCCGGCCAGCAGGCCTTTTTCCTTACCCTGTTTGATGGTGATGATGAGCATGCGCGGCTTTCGTTTTCAAGGTCGGGATGATACAGCAAGCCGCCGCCATTCCCGGCACCCGGCCGGCGGGCATTCCCGCAAAACCAGGAAGCGGCCGACACTTGCCTTCATCCACGCCCAGACGCCTAGCCGCCCACCTACGTGTTTCGCCGTGCCCGCCACGCCAGTCCCAGCAGCCCCAGCCCGAACATGGTCCAGGTCTGCGGCTCCGGCACCGCCGCCGCCATCGCGCTCATCGACAGCTGGGTGTCGCTGGTCCAGTACAGGTGGCGCTCGACCGTCATGGACGGGTTGAAGTCATAGGCATAGTGCTGGTCCCCGGTCGTGATCAGGCGGCCGCCGCCGACCCAGCCTTCCGGGTCACTGCCGTAGCTGCCCACGCTGAAGTTCAGGCCCTGGTCCTGCGAGAATGAAAAGCTGGTCGCGCCGCACTGGTAGTAAGCGTTGCTGGAGGAGGCGCAGGCGAGGTAATCGAGTTCGCCGACCACCAGCGACACGAGTTCGTCCCTGGCCAGCAGCCCGTCGCCGTTGGCGTCATCGCCACGGAACGACCCGCTGATGACTTCCTGCGGCAGGAAGCTCTTGCTGACGCTGTCGTAGAAACCGTTGAAGGAAAAACCCCAGGAGATGGGACCGGCATGGGCCGCGGTGCAGCAGAGCGCCAGGGCGGCGCTCGGGAGAAGCTTTTTCATGTGTTACCTCGAACAAGTGCAAGGTGCGGCGATGGAAACTGATGCGTCCAGCCTACTCCTGCCCGGCACTTACTGTCGCGTTACCCTGGAAATAATTCCAGAATGTGTCGCCCATCTGCCACATCATGTAACATTGCTGACAGGAATGCTCGAGATAAAAAAGCGGACTCAGGCGCCGCCCAGGTAACCGTTCTGGCGCCAGGCTTCGTAGACGACGACGGCCACCGTGTTCGAGAGGTTCAGGCTGCGGTTGTCGGGCATCATCGGCAGGCGGATGCGCTGGGCCGGGGCGAAGCTGTTGCGCAAGGCCGGGTCCAGGCCGCGCGACTCGGGGCCGAACACGAACACGTCACCCGGCCTGAATTGCGCGTCGGCGAAGGGGGAGGAGCCGTGGGTGGTCAGTGCGAACATGCGCGCGGGATCCGGCTGCACGTCGAGCAGAAAAGCGTCCCAGTCCTTGTGCACCTTCATGGTGGCGTAGTCGTGGTAGTCCAGCCCGGCGCGGCGCATCTTGGCGTCGTCCAGTGGAAAGCCGAGCGGCTCGATCAGGTGCAGCTGCACGCCGGTATTGGCACACAGACGGATGACATTGCCGGTATTCGGCGGAATCTCTGGTTCGACCAGTACGACATGGAACAACGCGTTCTCCTTGGTATGCAGTATCAGTGCGGTGGCGTGCGGGCGAACACGAGATTCGTCACGCGCGCCGCGCCGGCCGCTTTCAGCACGCCGGCCAGTTCATCGAGTGTATGGCCGCTGGTCATGACGTCGTCGACCACGCCGATGTGAAGCCCGCACAGGCTGGCCTGCCCGGCGCGCACCGCAAAGGCACCGCGCACGTTGCGGCGCCGCGCGCCGGGCGCTACGCCCGACTGCGCAGCCGTCTCGACCACCCGGTCCAGCAGCCGCGGCAACAAAGCGACGCCCAGCGCGCGCGCCAGGGGCCGCGCCACTTCGAGCGCCTGGTTGTAGCCGCGTTCGGCCAGCCGGTGCGGCCCCAGCGGCACCGGGCATAGCAGCTCGGGCAGGGCCAGGCCATCGCTGGCCTGGACCGCATCCCTCAGCCGCCGCGCCATCCAGGGCGCCAGCGCCAGCCGGGCGCCGAATTTCAGTTGCAGCACCAGGCGGTCGCTTGGCGCCGTGTAGTCGCACGCGGCCACCGTGGCGTCGAAGGCCGGCGGGTCGGCCAGGCAGGCGCCGCAGCGGCGTCCGGCATCCTGGGCGCCGACCGGGTTGGCGCAGCAGGCGCAGCGCGCGGCGCTGTTCCCGATGTGCGCCAGCGAGCAGGGCGGGCAGACCGTCTCGTCCCCGGGCATGCCGCACAGCACGCAGCTGGACGGCAACAAGGTGCGCAGCAGCGCGCCTTGCAGGGCATGCGGCCAGCGCGACAGGGAAGTCAGGCTACGGGGCAGGGGCATCGGCTGGGGCATCGGCTGAAGCATCGGTTGTGACTCACGCAAGCATGTACACTCCCGCCATTATCTCATTTGTCCGCTTCGCTACCATGGCATCACCGCAACCCCCTTCCAAGATGAGCGCGCCGATCGACGGCGCGCGCGTGCGCAGCCTGTTCGCCGCGCCTGGGCGCATCGCGCCCTCCGACTTCCTGCGCCGCGAGATCGCCGCGCGCATGCACGAGCGCCTGCAACTGGTCAAGATCGTCCCGAAACAGATCCTCGATGCCGGCTGCGGCGCCGGGGCCGACCTGGCCCTGCTGCAGAAAACCTATCCGGCGGCCCAGATCCTCGGCATCGACGCCGCGCCGGCCCTGGCCGCGGCGGCGGGCGCCTTGTCGAGCTCCGTGCCCGGCATGCGCTCGCTGAACCAGATGCTCAGCCGCTTGTTGCCGGCCAAGGCCGGCGTGGACATCCTGTGCGGCGATTTCGCCAAGCTGCCATTCGGCGCGAACTCGGTCGATTTGCTGTGGTCGAACCTCGCGCTGCACTGGCATCCCCAGCCGGACCGCGTCTTTGCCGAATGGCGCCGCATCCTGCGCGTGGAGGGCCTGCTGATGTTCTCGAGTTTCGGTCCGGACACGTTTGCCGAGCTGCGCACCGCCTTCGCCGCCATGGACGAGACCCCGCACACGCTGCCTTTCGTGGACATGCACGATTTCGGCGACCAACTGGTCGAAGCCGGTTTTTCCACGCCGGTGATGGACGTCGAGCGCATTACCGTCACCTACGACACGGCGCAGGCGCTGCTGGCCGACGTGCGCGCGCTGGGCGGCAACCCGCTGGCCACGCGCCGGCGCGGCCTGGTCGGGCGTGCGGCCTGGGAGCGCATGCTCGCAGCACTCGAGGCGGGGCGCCGTCCGGACGGCAAGCTGGGTTTGAGTTTCGAGGTCATCTTTGGCCACGCTTTCCGCCCGGCACCGAAGACCACGGCGGCCGGGGAAGCGATCGTGCGTTTCCAGCCGCGCAAGCCTCAATAACGGGTGGCAACAACACTGCCCCAATTTTCCTTGAATAAAAATTACTGATTTGATTATAATCAGTGGCTATTTTTATCGTCCAGACGCGAAAAGCGCTGAAAAAAGCAGCAGAATAGACGAAAAATAGAAATGAATTGCAGCATCCGCAGAGCCGCCGGCCTCTGGTGACGAAGTTGTCACCCGGGCCGGCATATGGTTTTCCCACCGTTCCGCAGCGCATTCGCGGAGGGCGGGTGGCCTATCTGCGGCATTGATTCGGAGCGGCGGCAGTTCGTTCATGGAATTGTCGACCGTTAAAAATATTTTATTTTGGGTGGTTGGGGACAACATGACATACGCAACGCGACTTGGGGCCTGGATGTTCGGGCTCGCAGCAACGGCCGGCATCCCAGCATGGGCGGCTCCGGAAATTACCGGGCGGCCGGTGGAACACCAGTTGAACATGCAGACCCCGGTGACCGCCGTCGGCGCCGACATCTACGACCTGCACAACTGGATGATGATCGTCTGCATGGTCATCTTCGTCGCCGTGTTCGGTGTCATGTTCTATTCGGTGTTCAAGCACCGCAAATCGCTCGGCCACAAGCCTGCCACCTTCCACGAATCCACCGCCGTCGAGATCGCCTGGACCATCGTCCCGTTCCTGATCGTCATCGGCATGGCGCTGCCGGCCACCAAGACCGTGGTCGCCCTGAAAGACACCTCGAACGCCGACATCACCATCAAGGCCACCGGAATGCAGTGGAAATGGGGCTACGACTACCTGAAAGGTGAGGGCGAGGGCATTTCCTTCCTGTCGAACCTGTCCACCCCGCGCGCCCAGATCGGCCTGCCGGGCGAGCCATCGACCGAACAGCGCGGCGAAAACTACCTGATGGAAGTGGACAACGAGATGGTCGTCCCGGTCGGCAAGAAGATCCGCATGGTCTTCACCGCCAACGACGTGATCCACGCCTGGACCATCCCGGCCTTCGGCATCAAGCAGGATGCGATTCCGGGCTTCGTGCGCGACGGCTGGTTCAAGGCCGACAAGGTCGGCACCTACCGCGGCAACTGCGTCGAGCTGTGCGGCAAGGACCACGCCTTCATGCCGATCGTCGTGCGCGTCGTCTCGAACGAAGACTACGCCGCCTGGGTCGGTACCAAGAAGAAGGAAATGGCCGCGCTGGCCGACGACCCGACCAAGGTCTGGACCATCGACGAACTCAAGACCAAGGGCGAGCAGGTCTATGCCGCCAATTGCGTGGCCTGCCACCAGGCCAATGGCAAGGGCGTGCCGAATGCCTTCGCACCGCTGGACGGCTCGGAACTCGTGAACGGTTCGAAGCATCCGCAGATCGACGTCCTGCTCAATGGCCAGGACACCCCGCGCTACGCCTCGGCCATGCCGGCCTGGAAGCAGCTGTCGGACACCGAGATCGCCGCAGTGATCACCTATACCCGCAACACCTGGTCGAACAAGGCTGCGGAAAATATCGTACAACCGGCCGAAGTGCTGGCTGCACGCAGCAAGTAAGTTAGCTCAGTTAGCTTCAGGGATATCGACATGACTACCAGCACCATCGATCACGCACACGACGATCACCACGGCCACGACCACGCGCACGACCATCCGCACGGCTACCGCCGCTGGCTGTTCGCCACCAACCACAAGGACATCGGTACCCTGTACCTGTGGTTCTCGTTCATCATGCTGCTCTCGGGCGGCGTACTGGCACTGATGATCCGCACCGAGCTGTACCAGCCGGGCCTGCAGTTCTTCCGTCCGGAGTTCTTCAACCAGCTCACCACCATGCACGGCCTGGTGATGGTGTTCGGCGCGATCATGCCGGCCTTCGTCGGCTTCGCCAACTGGATGATCCCGCTGCAGGTGGGCGCTTCCGACATGGCCTTCGCGCGCATGAACAACTTCTCGTTCTGGCTGTTGCCCCCGGCGGCGATCCTGCTGGCAGGCTCGTTCTTCTCGCCGGGCGGCGCCACCGCCGCCGGCTGGACGCTGTACGCGCCGCTGTCGACCCAGATGGGCCCCGGCATGGACATGGCGATTTTCGCGATGCACATCATGGGCGCCTCGTCGATCATGGGCTCGATTAACATCATCGTCACCATCCTGAACATGCGCGCCCCTGGCATGACCCTGATGAAGATGCCGATGTTCTGCTGGACCTGGCTGATCACCGCCTTCCTGCTGATCGCCGTGATGCCGGTGCTGGCAGGGGCGATCACGATGACCCTGACCGACCGCCACTTCGGCACCTCGTTCTTCAACGCGGCCGGCGGCGGCGACCCGGTGATGTACCAGCACATCTTCTGGTTCTTCGGCCACCCGGAGGTCTACATCATGATTCTGCCGGCCTTCGGCATCGTCTCGCAGATCATCCCGGCTTTCGCACGCAAGCCGCTGTTCGGCTACGCCTCGATGGTGTATGCAACCGCCTCGATCGCGATCCTGTCCTTCATCGTCTGGGCCCACCACATGTTCACCACCGGCATGCCGGTGACCTCGCAGCTGTTCTTCATGTACGCCACCATGCTCATCTCCGTGCCGACCGGCGTGAAGGTGTTCAACTGGGTCGCCACCATGTGGAAGGGCTCGATGACCTTCGAAACCCCGATGCTGTTCGCGGTGGGCTTCATCTTCGTGTTTACGATGGGCGGCTTCACCGGCCTGATCCTGGCAGTGACCCCGATCGACATCGTGGTGCACGACACCTATTACGTGGTGGCGCACTTCCACTACGTGCTGGTGGCCGGTTCGCTGTTCGCGCTGTTCGCCGGCTTCTACTACTGGGCGCCGAAATGGACCGGCCACATGTATCCGGAAGGCCGCGGCAAGATGCACTTCTGGCTGTCGCTGATCACCTTCAACATCACCTTCTTCCCGATGCACTTCCTGGGCCTGGCCGGCATGCCGCGCCGTTATGCGGATTACGCGACCCAGTTCACCGACTTCAACATGATCGTCTCGATCGGCGCCTTCGGCTTCGGCCTGTCGCAGGTCTACTTCCTGTTCGCGGTGGTGCTGCCAACCATCCGTGGCGGCAAGAAGGCGGAAGCCAAGCCATGGGAAGGCGCGGAAGGCCTGGAGTGGACCGTGCCGAGCCCGGCGCCGTTCCACACCTTCGAAACCCCGCCGCTGGTGAAGTGATCATGACCCGCGACGAAGGTAAAAAGAGCAACCTGAAGACCGCCCTGGTGCTGGGCGGGATCGCGCTGTTCTTTTTCGCCAGCGTGATCGTCAAGTTCCTGCTGCGGGGCTGACATGACCCCGCTGAGTAAGCGCATCCGCCGCCTGAACCGCTCCACCCTGGGAAAACTGGTGGTGGTGGCGATCATGATGTTCGGCTTCGGTTACGCGCTGGTGCCGGTGTACCGCCAGATCTGCGAGGTGCTCGGCATTAACGTGCTCACGCAGAAGGATGGGTTCGTCAAGGCGCCGACCAATACCCAGGTCGACAAGACGCGCACCATCGTCGTCGAGCTGGACGGCAATGCCCAGGGGCCATGGCGGTTCCGCCCGACCACCCGCAGCATCGAAGTGCATCCGGGCGAGCTGGCCACCGTAACCTACGAGGTGGTCAACACGCAGGGCAGGGTGGTCAAGGCGCAGGCAATCCCGAGCTACGCGCCGCAGGTGGTCACGCCGCACTTCAAGAAAGTGGAATGCTTCTGCTTCCAGGAGCAGACCCTGCAGGCCAACGAGGCGCGCCAGATGCCGGTCGTGTTCTTCATCGACCCGGCGCTGCCGCGCGAAGTGAAGAACATCACGCTGTCGTACACCTTCTTCGAGATCGGCGGCGCGGTGAAAGCGGCTGCGGCGCCATCCAAAGGGGCGGTACAGTAATGAACGAGAAGCCGCATCAACGCAAGGCGAGTTTCCTTGCCACGATGAAGGCAGTCTTCTGGTCGTTCTTCGGCGTGCGCAAGCGCAGCGATTACGAGCAGGACGCGGCCAACCTGAACCCGGTGCACGTGATCATTGCCGGGCTGATCGGGGCAGTAATTTTTATCGGCCTGATCATGCTGGCGGTGCGGTTTGCGGTTTCGCAGTAAGTTGCAAAGAGTCGTCGCAGGTAGCGACGTCGATACATGAAACAACGTCATCCCGGCGCAGGCCGGGATCCAAGTGCCAGCATCCAAGTTCTAGCGACACAAGAATCACCCGATAATTCAAAGAGTCAGATTGAGGAGATGAAGATGAGTTCGCCACACACCGTGCCACATTATTTCGTGCCAGGCCCTTCCAAGTGGCCGATGGTCGCCGGCATTTCGATGCTGGTGACCATGCTGGGCGCTTCCGCCTGGGTCAACAGCGCGTCCTGGGGGCCGATCGTCTGCATAGCCGGCATCCTCGCGATGCTGACGGTGCTGTACTTCTGGTTCGGCGACGCCATCGGCGAATCCGAATCCGGCATGTACGGCCGCAACATCGACTTGTCCTACCGCTGGTCGATGAGCTGGTTCATCTTCTCGGAAGTGATGTTCTTCGGCGCCTTCTTCGGCGCGCTGTTCTATGCCCGCGCGATTTCGATGCCATGGCTGTCCGACCTGGACCACAAGTTCATCTGGCCCGACTTCGCACCGACCTGGGGCAATACCGGCCCGGCCGGCGTGGTCGACAACTTCCAGACCATGGGTCCGTTCCCCATCCCGACCATCAACACCGCGCTGCTGCTGCTCTCGGGCGTGACGCTGACCATCTCGCACCACGCGCTGCGCGAAGGCCACCGCGCCAAGACCGCGGTCTGGCTCGCCGCCACCGTCCTGCTGGGCGCAGTCTTCATGGGCTTCCAGGTCTATGAATACATGCACGCCTACTCGGAGCTGAACCTGAAGCTGACCTCGGGCATCTACGGCTCGACCTTCTTCATGCTGACCGGCTTCCACGGCTTCCACGTGACGATGGGCGCGATCATGCTGTCGGTGATCCTGTACCGCGTCCTCAAGGGCCATTTCACGGCGGACAACCACTTCGGCTTCGAAGGCGCGGCCTGGTATTGGCACTTCGTCGACGTCGTGTGGCTGGGGCTGTACGTGGTGGTGTACTGGCTGTAAGCTTGGGTGGCCGGGTCAGACCGGCCATTGATTTGCAGCGGCATGCATGCCGAATCCCGTAGGGTGGGCAGGTTTTCCTGCCCACGCGGTGATCGGTACTTGGCTCCGCTCTCGTGCCTGGTGATCTTGATGCAAACTATCACCGCGTGGGCAAGGAACTTGCCCACCCTACGATTCGCGGCAACGCGTCCTGAGCAGATCCTGCGACGTCAGCGAATCCCCGTCGGCGCAATCCACCCCATCTTGTAGGCCCCGAGCAGGCACAGGAACAAGGTAATCGACAGTCCGACCCGCAGCGCCAGCGCATGCACGGTGCGGTTGCTCTGCCCTTTGTCTCGCATCAGGAAAAACAGTGCCGACGCCAGGCTGGCGAGGATCAGGATGAAAGCGATGGCAACGAGCAGTTTCATAGTGGGCAAGGGAAAGGTTGAGGCATCATTGTAATGCGGTTCGCGTTCCGTTTTCGACCCATTCCCTTCATTGCCGCCCTGGTCCTCGCCATCCTCGGCATTATGCTCGGGAACTGGCAGGCGGGCAGGGCAGCCCAGAAGCAGGCAGTGCAGGAACAGCTTGACGCCCGCGCCGCCGAGGCCCCCGTCGCGCTCGGCCCCACCCTCACGCCTGCCGCGGAGCTCGCTTACCGCCGCGTCACCGTCACCGGCGAATTCGTCGGCAAGTGGCCGCTGTTCCTGGCCAACCGTCCGATGGCCGGCCGTCCCGGCTACTACCTCGTGATGCCGTTTAAAATAGCCGATGCGTCGTCTGCGGCGGCCACCCACGTGCTGGTGCTGCGCGGCTGGCTGCCGCGCGCGGCCGAATACGGCAAGCTTCCGGCCTTCGATACGCCCCAGGGAACGGTGACGATCGAAGGCACGGTGGTCGCCACCGCCGGCCAGTTGATGGACCTGGGCGAGGCCGCGCCGCTGGCGCCGAACGCCATCGTCCAGAACATCGACCCGGCCGCCGCGGCCCGCGCCACCGGCCTGGCGCTGCAGCCCTTCTTCGTGCAGCAGACCGGGCCTGCCCAGCCGGGCGAGGCCCTGCAACGGGTCTGGCCTTCGCCCTCCGGCGGCATCGACAAGCACCGCGGCTACGCGTTCCAGTGGTATGCACTGGCGGCGATGGCCATCCTCTTTTTTGTGATAACGGGAATTCGTAGTGGAACAAGAAAACGTGAAGCAGGCACAAGCAACTGATCCTGCGCAGGCGCTCAAGCGCAACCGTGGCCGCTGGAAGCTGTTCGCCGTGCTGATGGTATGCGCGGCGCCCCTGATCCTGTCCTACCTCACCTATTACGTCATCAAGCCATCCGGCCGCACCAACTACGGCACGCTGATCGACCCGCGCCTGCACCCGATTCCTGCGATGGACAGCACGACCCTCGACGGCCGTCCGGAAAAGCTCGAGCAATACGCCGGCAAGTGGATCATGCTGAAGGTCGGCAGCGGCGAATGCCTCGATGCCTGCCAGAAGCAGCTGTTCGCGATGCGCCAGTGGCGCCTGATGCAGGGCAAGAACATGGACCGCGTCGAGCGCGTCTGGCTCGTCACGGACGACAAGCCGCTCGACACCCTGACCATCCGCCAGTACGACGGCATGCGCCTGCTGCGCGCGCCCAACGGCACCGTGACCAGATGGCTGCCGGCCGAAAGCGGCACCGCGGCATCAAGCCACATCTACCTGATCGACCCGCTGGGCAACCTGATGATGCGCTTCCCGGTCAACCCGGACCCGCGCAAGGTGTACAAGGACATCGCCAAGCTGCTCAAGGCCTCGGCCATCGGCTGACCGGTCGGAATACACACAATGCAAACCTCTTCGCTGCTGCAACTGGCCCTGATGGGCGTGCTGGTTGCGACCCTGCCGCTGGCCATGGTCTGGATGTCGTCCGACGCCAACAAGTTTCGCAAGCTGGTCTGGATCGCGGTCTTCCTGACCTTCGACCTGATCGTGTTCGGCGGCTTCACCCGGCTGACCGATTCGGGCCTGGGCTGCCCGGACTGGCCGGGCTGCTACGGCATGGCCAACCCGTTTTTGGCGCACGAGCAGATCTCGGCGGCCGAAGCGGCCATGCCGACCGGCCCGGTTACCGTGGTCAAGGCCTGGATCGAGATGATCCACCGCTACCTGGCCATGGGCATCGGCGTGCTGATCATGGCGCTGCTGTTCACCGCGACCCTGCAGTGGCGCAAAACGAAGGCACAGGCCTTCAAGCCGGGCATCCCGCTGGCGCTGTTCGTGTTCGTCTGCATCCAGGGCGCCTTCGGCGCATGGACCGTCACCCTCAAGCTGCAGCCGGTGATCGTGACCATCCACCTACTGCTGGGCATGGGCCTGCTGGCCCTGCTGGCCTGGCTGGGCGGACGCGAGGACTACCTGATGCATCCGCCGCAGCCTTCAAGCGAAGGGCAGGGCGACAGCGCCGCGCTGCGCACGATCCACACGCTGACCATCCTGGCCGCCGCCGTCGTCACCGTCCAGATCGCGCTCGGCGGGTGGGTGAGCACTAACTATGCAACCATGGCCTGCGACGAATTCCCTCTGTGCGACGGCCGCCTGGTGCCGCCGATGGACTTCGAGCACGGCTTCCACCTGTGGCGCGAACTGGGCAAGACGGCGGCAGGGCATTACCTGCCGTTCCCGGCGCTGGTGGCCATCCACTGGGTACACCGCAACTTCGCCATCGTCGTCGTCGGCGTGCTCGGCCTGCTGGCCTGGCGCGCCTGGCGGCAGCCTTACCTGGCGAAGCACGCGCGCCGGCTGACCATCTTGTTGGTAGTGCAACTGCTGACCGGTATCGCCACCGTCTACCTGGACTTCCCGCTCGCCATCGCAGTAATGCATAACGCCGGCGCAGCCCTGCTGGTACTGCTGGTGACCATGTTAAACTACCGGGTGAAGTACCAGATTGAAGTGAACGGCGCGACCTGAACCGCGCGACGTGAACCGCGGCATGTGCCGCGCACACGCCAGCCAGCACCCCATTGATGACGACCCAGACCGCCCTCCACAAACCTCCGAGCCGCGTTGCCCAATACTGGGCCCTGACCAAACCGCGGGTCACGCAACTGGCCGTGTTTTGCGCCGTGATCGGGATGTTCCTCGCCACCGACGGCTTCCCGGGCTGGCGGGTGCTGGTCGCCGGCACCGCCGGCATCTGGCTGCTGGCCGGCGCCGCCTTTGCGGTGAACTGCCTGGTCGAGGCCAAGATCGACGCCAAGATGGCGCGCACGGCGCGGCGCGCCACCGCCATGGGCGAGCTCACCAACACCCAGACGATCGTCTTCTCGACCCTGGTCGGCGGCCTCGGGATGGTCGTCCTGTACGCTTTCGTCAATCCGCTCACCATGTGGCTGACCTTCGTTACTTTTGTTGGTTACGCCTTCATCTACACCATGCTGCTCAAGCCGGCCACGCCGCAGAACATTGTCATTGGCGGACTGTCCGGCGCCATGCCGCCGGCCCTGGGCTGGGCCGCGGTGGCTGATGCCGTGCCGATGCAGGCCTGGCTGCTGGTGCTGATCATCTTCGTGTGGACCCCGCCGCATTTCTGGGTGCTGGCCATGTACCGCCGCGACGACTATGCGCGCAGCGGCCTGCCGATGCTGCCGATCACGCACGGCATGCAATACACCGGCCTCCAGGTCTGGCTCTACACCATTGCGCTCGCCGCCACCACCTTGCTGCCCTTCGCCGTCGGCATGAGCGGCCTGATCTACCTGGCCGCCGCGGTCGTGCTCAACATCCTGTTCTTGCGCCATTCGTGGCGCGTCCACAAGCATTACAGTGACTTGGCCGCGCGCAACGCCTTTACCTGGTCGATCGTCTACCTGTCGCTGCTGTTTGCGGCGCTGCTGCTCGACCATTACTTCAAGTTCTGACGGCGCAGCTTCCTTGTGCGCAGCTTCCCGATCACGGTTCCGACATGAAAAAACTCCTGAGTGTGCTGGTGATGACCCTGGCGGTGCTGGCCGCCGGCTGCGACAAGCTGGCGAACAAGACGCCAAGCTTCAACAACACCGACGTCACCGGCCTCGATTACGCCAAGGGCTTTTCGCTGACGGACCACAACGGCAAGCCGCGCACGCTGCAGGACTTCAAGGGCAAGCTGGTGGTGCTGTTCTTCGGCTACACCCAGTGCCCCGACGTCTGCCCCACCACAATGGCCGAGATGGCGGCCGTGATGAAGGAACTCGGCCCGTCCAGCAAGGACGTGCAGGTGCTGTTCGTCACGCTCGACCCTGAGCGCGACACCCAGGAACTGCTGGCCGCCTACGTGCCGGCCTTCCATCCGAGCTTTATCGGCCTGTACGGCGACAAGGAAGCCACCGCGCGCACGGCCAAGGAATTCAAGGTGTTCTTTGCCAAGGTGCCCGGCGCCGAACCGGGCAGCTACACGGTGGACCACATGGCGGGCAGCTATGTGTTCGACCGCGACGGCAAGCTGCGCCTGTTCGTGCGCCACAACAGGGGCCCCGGTCCGCTCGTCGCCGACCTGCGCCACCTGCTGTAATCAAGCTGCGTTAAGCCTGGTGTCAGCCATGCGGTGACGCTGCTGTTATGATGGTGTAAACACCACACTACAGGGACGGCATGGAACAACGCGCAGGCAGGAACTACCCCCGCATCGCCATTGTCGTCCTGCTGACGCTGGGCTGCCTCTACGTCCTCAGGCCCTTCCTCGCCGCGATCGTGTTCGCGGCCTGCGTCGTGATTTCCTCCTGGCCGCTGTATCTGCGCCTGCTCGGCGCGATGAAGGGACGCCGTACCCCGGCGGCCCTGACCATGACGCTCACGCTCACCCTCCTGATCATCATCCCGCTGGCCATGGTCGCCTACAACCTGGCCGACGACGTCGCGAACGCGTTCACCCAGGTCCGCCACGCCATCGAGCACCGCGAGCTGCTGCCGCCGCCCTGGGTGCGCACCATCCCGCTGGTGGGCGAATCGATCGATACCTACCTGCGCCAGCTCGTGGCCAGCCGCGATCAGATGATCGCGCTGGCCCAGCGCATGCTGGAACCGGCGCGGCGCTACCTGCTGGCCGGGGGGCTGATGCTCGGCACCGGCGTGGTCCAGCTCAGCCTGGCCGCTTTCGTAAGCTTTTTCCTCTACCGCGACGGCAAGGCCTTGCTCGAGGTCGTCACCGTGGCGATGGGCCGCATGATGGGGGAGGGCGCCGAGTCGGTGGCGGTCACCGTCAGCCAGACCGTGCGCGGGGTCATGTACGGCATGCTCGGCACCGCGCTGGCCCAGGCGGTGGTGGCGGCGATCGGTTTCACCATCGCAGGCGTGCCGGCGGTGCCGCTGCTGTCGGTGATGATCTTCGTGTCGTCCCTGATCCCGGTCGGCCCGCCCATGATCTGGGGCGGCGCGGCCGTCTGGCTGTTCCTGCAAGGGGAAACGGGCTGGGCGGTCTTCATGGTGGTCTGGGGCACCTTCCTGATCAGCGGCGTCGACAACATCGTTCGCCCGCTGCTGATCAGCCGCGGCAGCAGCCTGCCTTTCCTGCTCACCCTGCTGGGCGTGCTGGGCGGGGTGATCGCCTTCGGCTTCGTCGGCATGTTCATCGGGCCGACCCTGCTGGCGGTGGGCTACAGCCTGATGGGCGAGTGGACAGGTACGCCGGAACGGGTGATTCGCAAGAACTAGCCGGGCAGGAAGCAGCCCGCGCGGCGTCCGGGGCCGGCGCGCAGGGAGTCTGTTCGCTTGCGAACAGATCGCCAGCGCAATTCCGCGCACACTCGGTCGACTTGCTTAGCAATGGCGCACGCGCCAACCCTTTCCCTATTGCCTACCGGCCCCCGGTCTGCGCAAGCCTCCATGTCAGGAAATCATCATGTCGTTCAATCACGCAATCGTCTGGCTCGACCAGACCGAAGCACATGTCATTCATTTCACCCGCAATGCGGCCGAGTCCGAAGTCATCAAGACCACGTCGCAGCACAAGAAAGACGGCGTGACCGGCAACAACCGCGCGGTGGAAAGCACCAGCTACATGGACGACATCGCTGCCGCCTTGACGCCGTCGAAGGAAATCCTGGTCGTCGGTCCAGGCCAGGAAAAGCTCGCTTTCATCAAGCACCTCAATAAAAGCCATGCCGAGATCGGCGACAAGGTCGTCAGCGTCGAGACGGTCGATCACCCGAGCGACAGCGAACTGCTGGTCTACGCGCGCAAGTATTTTGCCAAGGAAGACCTGACGAACTGATTACGGTCCAGCGCGGCATGCAACGGCCCCAGGAGGGCCGTTTTGCATGGACCAGCCCCTGCAGGAAACGTGGAAACACGCGAGAATGACGCCTTTCCTTTCCAGCAGACGTGACCCACATGGCCCTTCCAGGTTCTCCAGTGCTTCCCCGCAGCGCCGCCATCAACCCGACACCGCTCGGCGTATCCCTCGTCCTGATCGTATTGGGCGCCTGGTACCTGGCGCACAGCGTCGGCTGGCGCCAGTCCGCGCTGTTCGTGGTCGGCGCGCTTCTTGGCCTCGCGCTCTACCACGCAGCCTTCGGCTTCACCTCGGCGTGGCGCGTCTTCATCGCCGATGGCCGCGGGGCCGGCCTGCGCGCCCAGATGCTGATGCTCGCTGTCGGCGTGGCCTTGTTCTTCCCGGCGCTGGCCGCAGGGTCGCTGTTCGGCACCCCGGTCAGCGGCCTGGTTTCGCCGGCCGGCACCTCGGTGATCGCGGGCGCCTTCATCTTCGGCATCGGCATGCAGCTGGGTGGCGGCTGCGCGTCCGGCACGCTGTACACGGCCGGCGGCGGCAGCACGCGCATGGTCGTCACGCTGGTCTTCTTCATCATCGGCTCGGTCATCGGTACCGCCTACATGCCGTTCTGGACCTCGCTGCCCCAGCTGGAACCCATCTCGCTGGTCAAGACGCTCGGCGTGGCGCCGGCCCTGGCGCTGAACTGGGCCGTGTTCGCGCTGATCGCCATCATCACGATCGTGGTCGAGAAGCGCCGCCACGGCAAGCTGGTCGCCTCGCACGTGCAGCCGGCGCATGCCTCGCCATGGCTGCATGGCCCCTGGCCACTGGTGGCCGGCGCCCTGGCGCTGGTGCTGCTCAATTTCGCCACGCTCGCGCTGTCGGGCAAGCCCTGGGGCGTGACCTCGGCCTTCGCGCTGTGGGGCGCCAAGGCGGCTGCCGGCATCGGCATCGATACCGCGAGCTGGGCCTACTGGTCGACCGAGGCCAATGCCGCGGCGCTGGCCGCGCCGATCTCGCAGGACCGGACTTCGGTGATGGACATCGGCATCGTGCTCGGCGCGATGCTGGCGGCGGCGCTTGCGGGCCGCTACGCGCCGGTGTGGCGCCTGCCGCTGCGCTCGCTGGTCGCGGCGATCGTGGGCGGCCTGCTGCTGGGCTTTGGCGCGCGCCTTGCCTATGGCTGCAATATCGGCGCCTATTTCAGCGGTATCGTGTCGGGCAGCCTGCACGGCTGGCTGTGGCTGGCGGCCGCGTTTGCCGGGAACGTGGCCGGCACGCGCCTGCGCCCGCTGTTCGGCCTGGAAGTCGAACGGGTCAAGCCCACCGCCTGCTGAACCGGTGCCGCGGCAAGGGAGCGGCTCAGCGCCCGAAGTGCCCGTACAGGCCGAGGCAGAGCTCGACGAAGATCAGCAGCAGGATCGCCTGCTCGAGCCGGTGCGAGCTGTGGTAGCGCATGGTTTCCACCAGCGTTTCGGAGGTATGCGACAGCGTGGTGAGCTTGCGGTCCAGCGCCGCGGCGCGGTCGTGCAGTTCGTAGTCGCCCTCGAGCATGGCATACAGGCCCGACAGGCTGGGGTTATCCCAGAGCAGGTCGGGCCGGTCGAGAACGCCCGCCCGGCCGTTCAAGCGGTTCTCCGCCAGCAGCATGTTCCCGACCGTCTTGAGCAGCTCGGACGGTTTCGCGGAAAAACGCCCATCCTCGGCCAGGTCGCGCGCCAGCGGCTCGCTCAGGTCGAAGTCGCGTGCGGCGCGCCGCTCCTGGAAGGACAGCATGGCCGCCTTGGCCATGACCTCGGCAATCAGCTGCAGGCGCAGCCGGTCGGCGTTCTTGATCTTGATGTCGGGGCCCGACGGTCCTTCTTCTTCGTCCGGACTCACGCACACCCGCGCGGTTTCTTCCGCCTTGAGGTCGGCCGCGCCCGATGCATGGGGCGCGACGGTGCGCAGCAGGTGGGCTTTCTCGTCGTCGGTGGCATTGAAGAAGACAACCGCGCCATAGCGGAAGATCGCGGCAATGCCGCCTTCGGCCAGCCGGATCGTGAACGGCGACTTGCCGATGATCTCGAAACCGGAAAGGGCCCGCACGTCGATGCGCTCCGCCGCCATGATGGCGCTGGCCGTGAACTGGAGCTGGGTGATGACCGGGCGGTGATACGGCAGCTTCTCCGTGTTCAGGTGCAGCCCCGGGCGGGTGCGGGGACGCGGGTTCCAGTGAATCTGCTTTTTGTGGGAGTGGCTATCCATACTATTTTGCTTGCTTGAAATGTCGACGTCGAACGGGAATGGACTTCCCATGCAGGAGTCTCAACTGCGCTGTCGAGCCGGTGTTGTCGGAGGCATCATGATATCGGAAGCCGCAGCCCGGCTGTGTTCTCATGGAGAAACGCATGCCAAAAAAATCCGGCGCGGGGCCGGATTCAAGTGCACGCCACGGGAGCAGCGGCACGCTTAACTGGTGTGTGTTTCCATGCGGCGCCGTTTCTTGAAGCATGTCGCCGCCGGCGGTGCAACCTTGGTCGCCGCCCTTGGAAAATCCAAATGGAATGTGACGCGGGCGGCAAGAATGCTGGGCTTGTCGCGTGACGCGCTACGCTACCGGATTGAAAAATACAGCATCCAGAGCAGGGTGCAATAGCACTCTCGCTGCGCTACACGCCGCCGCCTGCGCCTGCCGGCGCCAGCACGCTGCGCAGCCGCTCGAAATCGATCGGTTTGGTGAGATGGTGATCGAACCCGGCGTCGAAGGCGCGCTGGCGGTCTTTTTCCTGGCCCCAGCCGGTGGCGGCAATCAGGGTCATGTGCCGGCCACCCTCGGTGGCGCGCAGGCGGCGCGCCAGCTCGTAGCCGTTCAGGTCGGGCAGGCCGATATCGAGCAGCGCCACGTCGGGCGCGAAGTCGCGCGCGGCTTCCAGTGCGGCAGTGGCGCTGTGCACGGCGCGGGCTTCGCAGCCGAACAGTTCGAGCGCCATCAGGAGCATCTCGGCCGCATCGGTATTGTCGTCGACCACCAGGACGCGGGCCGGGGCTGGCGCCTCGGCGGGCGGCGCAGGCGGCGCGGCCTCGCAGGCCGCCCCCACCAGCAGCGGCAGGCGCACCGTGAAGCAGCTGCCTTGTCCCTCGCCATCGCTGTGGGCGCCGATCTCGCCGCCGTGCAGCTCGACGATGCCGCGCACCAGCGCCAGGCCGATCCCCAGCCCGCCCTTGGAGCGCTCCAGCGCCGGTTCCAGCTGCGAGAACATGTCGAACACGGTGGCCAGGGCATGCGCGGGCAGGCCGATGCCGGTGTCGCGCACCGCCAGCACCGCGACGCCGCTGTCGACCTGCAGGCTGAGCGTGATCCTGCCGCCGTCCGGGGTGTACTTGGCGGCGTTGGTCAGCAGGTTGACGATGACCTGGTTGATGCGCGTCGGGTCGGCATCGACCATCACAGGCAGGGCCGGCAGCTCGACCTCCAGCACGTGGCGGGCGCCGTCCATCAAGCTTGTCGTGTCGCAGACGGCGGCGCGCGCCAGCGCCGAGAGCTCGACGGGCTGGCGCCGCAGTTCCATCTTGTCCTGGGTGATGCGCGAGACTTCCATCAGGTCGTCGACCAGGTGGGTCAGGTGATGAAGCTGGCGATCGAAAATGGCCAGCAGGCGCCCGCTGTCGCCCTCGGACGCGAACTTGAGCTTCAGGACCTCGAGCGCGCTGCGCATGGGCGCGAGCGGGTTGCGCAGTTCGTGCGAGAGGGTAGCGAGGAATTCGTCCTTGCGGCGGTCGGCCGCGGACAGGGTAGCGTTGATCGCCTGCAGCTGGGCTTCGGCGCCGCGCCGGGCTTCCAGCGCTTCTTCGGCGGCCTTGCGTGCGGTGCGCAGTTCGCGCTCGTAGGACTCGCGCTCGGAAGCCTTGAACAGCGCCCATTCGTCGCGCACCTCGCCGTCTTCATAACGGCGCACGATGTTGATCAGCATGGGCAGGCGGCCGCCCTCGCGGGTGCGCAGGTCGACCTGCAGCTCGGCCACCGAGCCGCGCACCTGCAGCAGCGGCTGGCAATGCGTGTGGTGGAACAGGCGGGCGCCGACCGTCAGCAACTCCTGGACGCGCTTGCCGGCCAGTTCTGCCGGAGCGAAGCCGAGCCAGCGGCAGGCAGTGGCGTTGGCGCGCAGCAGCACGCCGGCGCCGTCGGTCAGCAACAGGCCGCAGGGCGCGTTGTCGTACAGGGGTTCGGCGGGAGCCGGCACCGCCGCCCGCCGTTCAGTCAAGCGCACTGGCCAGGAACGCGTCGATGGCGCGCGAGCTGGCGGTGGGGGCGCTCATGTGCGGGCAGTGGCCGATGTTCTCGATCACATGCAGGTGCGCCTTCGGCAGCCGGCTGGCCAGGAAGTCGCCGGCGCTGAGCGGCGCAATCAGGTCGTCGCTGCATTGCAGGATCAGGGCCGGGGTGGTCGACTTCGGCACGTCGGCGCGATGGTCGGACAGGAAGGTCACACGCGCGAAATGCTTGGCGATGTCGGGATCGTTGCGGCAGAAGCTGTCGGTGAGTTCCTCGCGCAGGGCAGGACGTTCCGGGGCGCCCATGATCGCAGGCGCCAGGTTGCTCGACCAGCCGAGGTAGTTCGCTTCCATTGTCTCGAGCAGTTCGTCGATGTCGCCGCGCTCGAAACCGCCGTTGTAGCCGCCGTCGTTGATGTAGCAGGCCGACGGCGCCACCATCACCTGGGCCGCGAAGCGCTGCGGCGCCTTGATGGTGGCCAGCATGCCGATCATGCTGCTGACCGAGTGGCCCACGAAGATCACCGGTCCGGTAGCGAATTCGTCGAGGATTTCGAGCAGGTCGTCGGCATAGCCGTGCAGGCTGCCGTAGCGTTCCCGGGTGTAGGCCGAGAGGTCGGAGCAGCCGCTGCCGACCAGGTCGTAGGTAAGGACGCGGAAGCGGTCCTGGAAGGCGGGCGCCATGTAGCGCCACATCCCCTGGTCGCAGCCGAAGCCGTGCGAGAACACCATGGTGGCCCCGCCATCGCCTGAGACGTGCACGTTGTTCCGGGCTTGCACTGTCATGTTGTTTACCTGGGAGAGGGTTGCGGGAACAGGGAGGATATTGCGGTCACCGGGCAGTATGCCCTTGCCCGGTTTCTTGTGCAATGATTAAGTTTGTTGCATGTTTCAGTCATGGTCGTCGTCATCCATCGCGCGCTCGCGCCGCGGCACCACCTTCACCAGCAGGATGCGCGGCCCGTTCATCTTCTTGACCACCACGTCGAAATGCGGGAATTCGATGCGCTGACCCTGTTTCGGGATGTCGCCCAGCTTTTCCATGAGCAGGCCGCCGACCGATTCGACGTCGTCCAGGCCCATCTCCTCGTTGTCGATGTCGATCCCGAGCAGGCGCTCGAGCGAGAAGATCGGCAGGCTGGCCTTGCCGATCCAGGTGCCGTCGGACTGCGCCATCCAGTCGTTCTCGTTCATGCGGAATTCGTCGCGGATCTCGCCCACCATGGCGCCGAGCAGGTTGTCGAGCGTGATGAAGCCGACCGGGCGCTTGCCCTTTTCGCCGATCAGGGCGAAATGCGGGGCGCCGCTGCGGAAGCGCCGGAAGATGTCCTGCGCCGGGGTGCGCGCCGAAATCGTCTCGACCGGGCGCAGGTGCTGCTTCAGGTCGGTGACGGGACGGCCAGCCTGCTGGGCGAAGAACAGGTCCTTCAGGTGGATCACGCCCAGCACTTCCTCGCCTTCCTCATCGAAATACGGGTAGCGCGAGAAGCGGTTGCGGCGCACCGTCTCCATGTTTTCCTCGTGGGTGCGGCCGGCGTACAGCGCGCTCACTTCGTTGATCGGGCGCATCAGGTCGGACACCGCCAGCTGGCTGAAGTCGAGCGACTGCGCCAGGATGTTGCGCTCGTCGGTGGTGAACTTCTCGCCCGGCGTGCTGGTGCGCAGGATGAGCTTGAGCTCATCGGTCGAGTAATGGGTGTCGTGGCTGCCGGTGCCGGCCAGGCCGGCGATGCGCAGCACCAGATTGGCGCTGGCATTGAGCAGCGCGATGGCCGGGTACATCGACCAGTAGAAGGCGTACAGCGGGATCGCGGTCCAGAGGGCCACCACTTCGGGCAGGCGGATCGCCAGCGTCTTGGGGGCCAGCTCGCCGACCACGATGTGCAGGAAAGAGATCACCGAGAAGGCGACCACGAAGGACACGCCGTGGATCAGCTCGGGCGAGGTCACGCCCAGCATGGCAAACAGGGGTTCGAGCAGGCTGGCAAAGGCCGGCTCGCCCACCCAGCCCAGGCCGAGCGAGGCCAGGGTGATGCCGAGCTGGCAGGCGGAGAGGTAGGCGTCGAGCTGGTTGTGGACCTTGCCCAGGATGCGCCCGCGCAGGCCGCTGGTCTTGGCAATCGCGCGCACGCGCGTCTTGCGCAACGTGACGATGGAGAATTCCGCCGCCACGTAGAAGCCGTTCAGCGCCACCAGGAACAGGGCGAGAGCGACGAATAAAAGGTTTTCCATTGAAGAGAGTTAAGTTAAAAAAAGGCAAAGCCGGCGACCATTGTACAGCTCATGTACCGTCCAGTACGCCTTGATGGACGGCGGAGAGGATCGCTTCCACGGCCGGATGCTTGATCTTGCGCTCGTTCGAAACGGCGTAGAAATGCTCGCGCACCTGCGGAACGCGGCCCAGCTGGAGCGCGCCTAACTGCTCCTCGACGTCATGGGCCAGGGCGGCCGGGGCGAAGAACAGGCCCAGGCCGCGCCGCCCGAAGGTGGTGAGCAGGGCGTTGTCCTCGAATTCGCCGACCACGTCCGGGCGCACGCCCTGCAGCTCGAACCATTCGTCGATCTTGCCGCGCAGTGCATTATTGCGTGTCGGCAGCAGGAACGGCGCGCCGTTCAGCGAGTGCGGGAAGTTTCCTCCCCAGCTCTCCGCCAGCGCCGGGGTGCCGACCACGATGGTTTCGCTGTCCGACAGCAGATGGCTGAACACGCGCAGGGTGGTGCCCGAGCGCACGGCGCGGTCGGTCAGTACCACGTCGAGCTTGTGCAGGGCCAGGTCGGCCAGCAATTCGTCGAACTCGCCTTCGTAGCAGACCAGCCGCACCGGGCGCGGGAGCTGCGTGGCGATCTCCAGCAGGCGATAGGCGGTAAGCTTGGGCAGGGAATCGGAAATCCCGACCGTCAGGCGGATGCGGGTGCTGTCCGACTCTGCCATGGCTTCCTGCATCTGTTCGCCGAGCAGGAAGATCTGGTCGGCGTAGGATAGCGCCAGCCGCCCGGCCTCGCTAAGATTCAGGCGCCGGCCTTGTTGGGTGAACAAGGCCTTGCCCATGGACTGCTCGAGCTGCGATAGTTGGGTGCTGACGGTCTGGATTGCCAATCCCAGGCGTTCGGCGGCGCGGGTAATGCTGCCTTCCTTGGCCACGACCCAGAAGTAGTAAAGGTGGCGGAAGTTTTGGGGACTATGATTCATGTCTTCTGTTTTTACGAAGTAATTCTTCGATTATCTTCGCTTTTTCAATATCTTGCAGGGGCATACACTGCGTTCTGCCAAATCAACAACAAAGGAAACCGATATATGAAGCATTTCAACAATAGGGGAAATCCAGCATGAAACACTTTACCTGGTCATTTGTCGTCACCGCGATCTGTATGGCACTGGCGGGCTGGTGGGGATACGACCATGCCGGCATCTCCGGCATGCTGACCGCACTCGGCGTCACCGCGATCCTGTCGGTCATGGAAGTCTCGCTGTCCTTCGACAATGCGGTGGTCAACGCGTCGGTCCTGAAGGGCTGGAACGAATTCTGGCTCAAGCTGTTCCTGGGCCTGGGCATGATCATCGCCGTATTCGGCATGCGCCTGGTGTTCCCGCTGGTGATCGTCGCGGTCGCCGCCGACCTGGGCATGACGGAAGTGTGGAACCTGGCGCTGACCGATCCGAAAGGCTTCTCGATCCACCTGACCAACCACCATGCGGAAGTGGCGGCCTTCGGCGGCATGTTCCTGCTGCTGGTCTTCCTGAACTTCCTGCTGGACGATGAAAAAGAAGCCCACTGGCTCGGCAACTTCGAGCGCAAGATCAGCTCGCTTGGCAAGGTGTCGTCGATCGCCGTGCTCGTCGCCCTGGGCGCCCTGATGTTCGCGATGGGCTGGGTTGAAGAAGCGCAGAAGATGGTCGTGCTGATGGCCGGCCTGTGGGGCATCGTGGTGTATATCGGTGTGGATATGCTCAGCAGCCTACTGGAAAAGAGCGAATCCGATGAAAACAGCAACGTGGGTGACATGGTCAAGCGCGGCGGTATCGGCGGCTTCCTGTACCTCGAAGTGCTGGATGCATCGTTCTCATTCGACGGCGTGATCGGGGCGTTTGCGATCACCCAGGACGTCGTGATCATCATGCTGGGCCTGGCAATCGGCGCGATGTTCGTGCGTTCGATGACGGTCTACCTGGTCCGCCAGGGCACGCTCGACGAATACGTCTACCTGGAGCACGGCGCGCACTATGCGATCGGTATCCTGGCCGTGATCATGCTGGTGAGTATGAAGTACCACGTGCCTGAGCTGTTCACGGGCCTGATCGGTGTGGCCTTCATCGCGGCTTCGCTGTGGAGCTCGCTGCAGCACAAGAAGCTCAACGCAAGCATCGAAGAAAAAGTAGCATAAGCAATCGTGGCGGGCCAACCGGCCCGCCACGCAAGAACTGCAAGGCGAGTGGCAGAACACCAGCTCGCCCTGCGTCTACCCCGGTGTTCACAAGAACTACTATTTTTGGAGAGTCACAATCATGGCAATCAGTCTGCAAAAAGGCGGCAACGTCAACCTGTCGAAAGAAGCTCCCGGTCTGACCCAGCTGAAGGTCGGCCTGGGTTGGGACACCCGCGCCACCGATGGCGCAGCGTTCGACCTCGACGGCGCGGTGTTCCTGCTCAATGCGTCGGGCAAAGTGCGTTCGGATAGCGACTTCATCTTCTACAACAACCTGAAGTCGTCGGACGGTTCGGTGGTCCACTCGGGCGACAACACCACCGGCCAGGGCGAGGGCGACGACGAAAGCGTGTCGATCGACCTGTCCAAGGTGCCGGCCGAGGTCGACAAGGTGGTGCTGGCCGTGACCATCCACGACGCCGAGACCCGCCGCCAGAACTTCGGCATGGTCGGCAAGGCCTTCATCCGCTGCGTCAATGCCGGCAACAACAGCGAAATCGCCCGCTACGACCTGTCGGAAGACAGCTCGACGGAAGCGGCAATGGTCTTCGGCGAGGTGTATCGTAACGGCGCCGACTGGAAGTTCCGCGCGACCGGCCAGGGCTTCGCCGGCGGCCTGGGCCCACTGGCCAAGAACTACGGCGTGAACGTCTAATTCAACAGCCGCGCCCCGCTCCACCAATGCGGGCCGCTTGGAAAGGAAGCCAGAAATGCCAGTATTTACCGT
This sequence comes from Telluria sp. ZB4P37, assembly GCF_059685855.1. NCBI lineage: Bacteria > Pseudomonadati > Pseudomonadota > Betaproteobacteria > Burkholderiales > Oxalobacteraceae > Telluria > Telluria sp. ZB4P37. The sequence continues at coordinate 189,305 of NZ_JCASID010000005.1, read as the reverse complement.
GACCGGGGATGTCGATCCCTTCCTGCATGTCTCGATGCGACGCGGCGAAACCATCTATTGCGAATCGGATGCGATGGTGATGATGGAATCGACGCTCGACCTGAAGGGCAAGATGAAGGGAGGCCTGGGCAGCGCGCTGATGCGCACCTTCGCCAACGGCGAGTCGTTCTTCCAGCAGCATATCGAAGCGACCCGCGGCGACGGCGACTGCCTGCTCTCGCCAACCCTGCCGGGCGCGATGCAGGTGGTCGACGTCGGCCCGAACAACTACATCATCAGCGACGGCGCCTTCGTCGCCGCCACCAACGGCGTCGAGCTGAAGGTGCGCACCCAGAACATCGGCAATGCCCTGTTCGCGCAAAGTGGCGGCTTCTTCGTCACCGAGACGGGCGGCAGCGGCCAGGTGGTGGTGTCGGGCTTCGGATCGATGTCGGTGCTGGACGTCGAGCCGGGCAAGGACGCGATCATCGACAACGCCCACGTGGTGTGCTGGGACAGCACGCTGCGCTACGAGATCTCGATCACGACCGGCACCAGCGGCGGCTTCCTGGGCAATCTCATCAACAGCCAGACCAGCGGCGAGGGCATGGTGTTGCGCTTCTCGGGCAAAGGGAAGGTTTATGTATGTTCACGCAACCGGAATGCATTCAAAGCCTGGATGCAGCAGCCGGCACGCTAAAGGAGAAAGCAATATGTCAGTCAATCTGCAAAAAGGCCAGAAGATCTCGCTCGACAAGGAAGCCGGCGGCGCGCTCTCGCGCGTCACCATGGGCCTGGGCTGGGACGTGGCCAAGTCGAAGGGCTTCTTGGGCTTCGGCGGCGGCAAGGGCGACGCGGTCGACCTCGACGCATCGGTCGTGATGTTCGACGAGTCGAACCGCGCGGTCGACACGGTCTGGTTCCGCCAGCTCAAGAGCAAGGACGGCAGCATCACCCACACGGGCGACAACCGCACCGGCGCCGGCGACGGCGACGACGAGCAGATCTCGGTCGACCTGGCGAGCGTGCCAGGCACGATCAAGTCACTGGTCTTCACGGTGAACAGCTTCACCGGCCAGAACTTCTCGACGGTGGAAAACGCCTACTGCCGCCTGATCAACGCTGGCAACAACCAGGAAGTGGCGCGCTTCAATTTGTCGGTGCAGGGTTCGCACACCGCGCAGATCATGGCCAAGCTGTACCGCCATGGCGGCGAGTGGAAAATGCATGCGATCGGCGAGAATGGGTCGGGACGCACGTTCGATGATTTGATGCCGCTGATTACGCCGCATCTGTAATCTGCGGTGGATGCAGAAAGAGCCGGGCTTGCCCGGCTCTTTTATTTGGGGCCGTCAGAGAATCGCTCGGCCGGCACATTGTTGGATCGCAGGGTGGGCCGGTTTCCTGCCACGCGGGGATAGTTGGTGGCTGATGTGCCGTGCTGGCTGATCCAGCGTGATTTGAACGCGTGGGCAAGGAACTTGCCCACGCTACGAGGCCAGCGGCAGCCACACCGTAAACGTACTTCCTTTACCCAGTCCCTCGCTGCGCGCCTGCACCTCGCCCCCGTGCAGCGCCACCATATTCCGCACCAGTGCCAGGCCAATTCCGAGTCCGCCCTGCGACCGGTCCGGCGTGCGCTCGGCCTGGGTGAACAGATCAAACACGTGCGGCAGCAGGCCGCCGTCGATGCCGATGCCGCTGTCGGTCACGCTGATGTCCACGCCCGCATCGCGGCGCGCCACGTGCAGCACGATCATGCCGCCGCGCGGCGTGTATTTGGCGGCATTGTTGAGCAGGTTGGTCATCACCTGCACCAGCCGCGTCGCGTCGCCGTCGACGTGGACGCCGGCGGCGTAGATCTCGACCGACAGCATGTGGGCGCGCGCCGCGATCAAGGGCCGCGACTGCTCGATCGCGCTCGACACCAGCGCGTCGACGCCGATCCTGCGCTTGTCGAGCGTGATCAGGCCGCGGGTCACGCGCGAGACGTCGAGCAGGTCGTCCACCAGCGAGGTCATATGGCGCACCTGGCGGCTGATCACGTCGCTCGAGCTGCGGATGTGATCCGGGCTCGCGGTCATCTTCAGCAGCTCGGCCGCGGTGGCGATCGGCGCCAGCGGGTTGCGCAGTTCGTGCGCCAGCATGGCCAGGAACTCGTCCTTGCGCCGGTCCTGGTCGCGCAGCGAGGCATACAGATGCGCATTGTCGAAGCCGGCCGCCGCGATCGCGGCCAGCTGCACCAGGATCGCTTCGTCCTGCTCGTCGAAGGCGCCGCCGGCCTTGTCCGCCACCTGGAGTCGGCCGAACTGCCTGCCCTGGCGGTCGATCAGGGGCACGCATAGGCCGTCGCTGCCGGCCGGCTGCAGCTGGCCGTCGTCGCCGTCCAGCGTCACCGCCGCCCGGCCGACCCCGAGGGTACCCCGCACTTCCTGTTCCAGGGCCGCGGCGATCTCGCGGCTGGAGAGCACTGTCTGCAGCGCGCGCGCGGCGCCGGCGACCTTGGCCAGCAAGGCGGACTGGCGCTGTTCGCGGTCCAGCCGCTGGGCCAGTCCTTCCTGTTCCACGACGCTGTCGTGGATGTCGCGATTTGCGCCGATCCATTCGCGCACGTCGCCGTCGGGACCGAGGATGGGCACACCCTTGACGGACGTCCAGCGGTAGACGCCATCGGCGCGGCGCAGGCGGTATCGGGTCTCGAACAGGGAACGGTTGGCGACACACTGCAGCCAGATTTGCTGCGTGCGCTCGCGGTCGTCGGGATGGAGTGCGTCGAGCCAGCCAAACCCCTTCCACTGCTCGTAAGTCTGCCCGGTGAAGGCCCGCCACGAGGGCGAATCCTCGACGACATGCCCGTCCGAGGTATTGGTCCAGATGATCTGCGAGGTCGCCATCGCCAGCGACCGGAAGCGCTGCTCGCTTTCGCGCAGCACGGTTTCGGCATGCACGCGGTCGGTAATATCCTCGTGCATCAGCAGCACTTCGACGATCCGGCCCTGGCTGTCCTTGATCGGGTGGGCGCGCGACGTCACCCAGCGCTTGCGCCCCGGCTGGCCGAGGGCGGCGGTGTCGTACAGCATGGCCGGCACTTCGACCGATTCGCCGGCCATGGCGCGCTCGAGATAGGGCGTGATGCCCGCCGCCTGCAGTTGCGGGTCGCGCAGGACGTTGTACTCGGTGCTCAGCACGTGGCGGTAGAGCGGGCTGCCTTCGAAGATATGCCAGAGCTCTTCCCACCCCTTGTTCACGCGCACCGTGTAGCCGGCCGGCGTCAGGAGCTGGAAGCTGGTGGGCGCCTGTTCGAACAGTTCCCTGAACCTGACTTCCGGGTTGGCGAGGAGTTCCGCGCTGGAACCGGTGACCGTGTCTGCGCTGGGAGGCATATCTTGTTCTTCTTCTGGATGGTGATGACGGCAGTGCTGTCCGCGCCCTTGCAGCAGCGCCGGAATGCAGGCGGGGCGGGGCGGCGTAACGACACAATTGTTGCGATCGGAATGATGTCACACATTCGCTCCTGCCGGGATGGCCTTTTGCGTCGTTGCAGGTGCCCCGTGCCAGTATCCCAGCCATGAAGCATAAGTTGCTTCCTTCCTTGCACAAACCGTTGACGATGCACGAAAGCAAGCGTAGTGTATTACTCAATTAATACACATATACGCACCATGCCCACCCACGCACCCCAGCTGTTTTCGATCACGCCCGGCTCGGCCGACCCGATCTACCGCCAGCTGATCGACCAGGTCCGCCGCCTCGTGGCCGCCGGCCAGATGGCGCCCGGCGACGCGCTGCCCTCGGTGCGCGAAGTCGCCCAGGCGCTGGCCGTGAACCCGATGACGGTCTCCAAGGCCTATGGCCTGCTCGAAGTCGAGGGGCTGGTGGAGCGCCGCCGCGGCCTGGGGATGATGGTGGCCGACCGCCCGCGCAACGTGCAAAGCGGCGCCGGGCGCGCAGCGCTGCTGCGACCGACCCTGGAGCGCGCCGCGCGCGAAGCACGCGAGCTCGAGCTCGATCCCGATACCGTTCTCACCCTCTTTGCCCACATTTTGAAGGAAGCATCGTGACTGCACCCATCATCCAGATGCGCGGCGTCGCCAAGTATTTTGGCAGCGCGATCGTCTTGCAGGGCCTCGACTGGGACGTCCAGCAGGGCCAGGTCATCGGCCTGCTGGGCCGCAATGGCGCCGGCAAATCCACGCTGATGGAATGCCTGCTCGGCCTGCGCGAACTCGATGGCGGCAGCGTGCGCCTGTTCGGCGAGGACGTCGCCGCGCTGTCCGACGCCACCCGCGCCCGCATTGGCTACGTGCCGCAGAAATCCGGACTGTTCGAATGGATGACGCCCGTGCAGATGTTCGACTACTTCAAGGCCATGTACCCGCGCTGGAACACGGTCAAGGTCGAGGCGCTGCTCGAGCGCTGGGGCTTCGACGCCCTGCTGCTGAACAAGCCGATCGGACGCCTGTCGGGCGGCGAGCAGCAGCGCCTGTCGATCATCCGCGCACTGGCGCACGACCCCGAACTCCTGGTGCTGGACGAGCCGGTGTCGGCGCTGGACCCGGCCGGGCGACGCGCCTTCCTGGCCGAGCTGGTGGACGGCGTGATCGAGCGCGGCACCACGGTGGTGTTTTCGACCCACATCCTGACCGACCTGGAACGGGTGGCGCTGGACGTCGCCTTCCTCAAGGATGGCCGCATCGCGCTGCAAGGCCCGCTCGACGACTTGCTCGAAGGGGCGCGCAACGCCGTCGACGGTCGCCGCGCCGAGCCGGTCAGCCTGGAAGACCTGTTCATCGAGGTGACGCAATGAGCGCGCGGCTGCATGATTATCGGGTGTTGTGGCGCGCTGCGGTCACGCATGCCAATCCGCGCCTGTCAGCGATCATGCGCTGGGGCGTGCCCTTCCTGACCATCATGCTAAGCGCGGCGGTGGGCGTTTCGCGCGGCCTGGGAGCGGCACTGGTGTTGGCCTGGTGCGTCATCTGCGCCGCCATCCTGCTGACCTGGACCACGCGCTTCGTCCCTGGCGCGGTCAAGCTCAATTCGCCGGCGAATGCAAAACTCGTACCCGGCATGCGCCGGCGGCTGGTGGAACTGGCCTGCATCGTCTGGTTCCTGCCGGTGGCCGGCATTGTCCTGGCGCCGTATGCCGATCCAGGGAGCCTTGGCATGTGGCTGTTCATCATCGTTTGCTTTACGGCCGGGGGCGCGCTGAGCGCGGCCGGGCACCAGGCTGGGTGGCCGATCCTTACTGCCATGTCCTTCGCTTCGGTCTTCATCGGCGAGGTGCCGCAACCGGTGCACAGCCTGCTCTCGTCTCCGCCGGCGCTGGCGCTGGCGCTGCCGTTCTACGCAGGTGTGATCGTCGCCGTGGCGCGCGAAATGCTTCCCGAAGGCGGAGAGCGCCACTGGCGCATGATCGCCCGGCGTACCCGCGTGGTGGGAGAAACCGGCAAGAAGGATCCCCTCATCGACAAGGTGGGCGGCGCGCACGCCACGGCCTGGTACGCCGCTTCGCTGCGCCGCGACAGCGCAGGGCGCGACGCTCGCCGACTGGTGCTGCACGCACTCGGCCCCGCGCACCATGCGAGCGAGCTGGTGGTCGCGCTCGGCCTGCTGTCCTGCGTACTGGTTGCCGTCGGCGTTCTGGCCACATGGCGCGCTGGTGATGGTGTGCTGGCAGGTATTGGGTGGATACTGGCGGCTACTTTGCTGATCGTCCCGTTCTCGACCATCGTCCGCCTGGGCGGGCAGGTGGGGGCGCATCCGGGCGAGCAGGCACTGGTGCGGCTGGCGCCGGCGATGCCTGGCAGCGCACCCTCGTTCAACCGCCACCTGGGCCGTGCCCTGTTGCTGCAGGCGCTGAAGGCCTGGGCCATGGCCTCCAGCGCTGCGCTTGCCCTGGCCGCACTGGGCGGCGCGAACGGGACGACGCTGCTCAACCTGGCCTCTATCTGCTGCCTGCTGCTGCCGCTGGCCGCCGCGCCCCTGCGCAACCATGCGCGGCGCGCCCCGCTGGCTGCCTGGCTGGCGGTGATCCTGCTGCTGGTGTCGGCAGGCATGAACATCCTGCTCGGCTTCTTCGCGCGCAATGCCGGCCTGCCGGTATTGCCGGTGGCGGCAGTCCTGAGCATCGCCACCGCAGCCATTGCGGTCAGGCGCGGGCTGCGCCTGGTGGAGGGGGCGCCCTTCGCCTTCCCGGCGGGGCGCATCGACTGAGAAGCCTCAAACAGCCGTCGGCGCAGCCGCGCCTGCGGCCCGTTTGCGGCCCAGCACCAGCAGCCCGAAGGCGGTCGCAAACACATACATGCTGACCGAATAGATCGCCGCCGGCAGCATCAGCTGGAAGTCGCCCAGCACCGACACCGCCACGAAAATCGCCAGCGTCGAATTGTGGATGCCAATTTCGTAGCCGATCGCGATGGCATTCGGCTTGTCCAGGCCCATCATGCGCGGCACGTAATAGCCCAGGCCCAGGCTGATGATGTTGAAGAGGATGACGGCCAGGCCGATCGACGCGAACGAGGTGGTCAGCGCGGTCCATTCCTTGGCAATCGCGATCAGGGCCAGCGCCGCCAGCACGGCCATCGAGAAGCGCTTCATCGGCTTGTCCATGCGCGCCGCAAATCCCGGTGCGCGGCTTTTCACCAGCATGCCGATTGCCACGGGGATCAGGACGATGCCGATCACCTCGACGACTTTCCCGGTCTGCATCGGCACCACCTGGCCGCTCCTGGCAAAGGTGTCGATGGCGAAATTGGCAATCAGGGGCAGGCTGACGATCGACAGCACCGTGTTGATCGCGGTGAGCGAGATGTTCATCGCCACGTTACCGCCGAACAGATGGCTGAACAAATTAGCTGACACGCCGCCGGGGGAAGCCGCCAGCAGCATCAGGCCAACCGCGAAGATCGGCGCCACATCGAGCAGGACGATCAGGCCAAAACAGATTGCCGGCAGCACGACGGCCTGCAGCACCAGTGCCAGGATGACGGCCTTCGGATGGCCCAGCAGGCGGCGGAAGTCGCCGAGGGTGAGGGACAGGCCCAGCCCGAACATGATGAGCGCCAGCGCGCCGATCAAGAGGGTGGGCAAGAGGGTGATGAAATTGCTCATGTGTTGTCTCCGTTATTGTAGGTATGGGCGGTCGTACAGCACATGACAGTATTGGCGCTGCTCGCCGCAACGACAGTGTAGTGCAGCCGGCGGCCGGGAAACCAGCTGGACAGCCTTACTTGACGCCGCCCCTGGACGCAGGGGGCACCGGATTGAATTCCATCGACCAGACCACGGCGGCGATCTTCCAGCCGGTAGTGGTGCGCACCATCTGCCAGCTTTCCTTGCCCCAGTTCTGCTTGTAGTCGCCGGCCAGGAAGCTGTAGTCGAACCAGGCCTGGGCCACGTCGCCGTCGCTGTCGATGCGCAGGTTGGCGAAGGTTTCCTCAAGCGGCTCGGGGTCCTTGGCGATGCTCTCGATGAAATTGCGCGGGGAGCTGTTCCTGTATTTCGAAGGCCGCTTCAGCTTGGGATCCGGACGGTTGGCGTATAGGCGCTCGATGCTGGTGTCGGTGATCACGCCGGTCCAGGTGATGCCCTCGTGCAGGAACAGCTGCAGGAAGGCGGCCGTGTCCTTCTTGATGATCGCACTGCGGAAGGTTTCGACGATCGCTTCGATCTGCTGCTTGTCGGCGACCGGCGTTTGGGCCAGGGCTTGCGGTGCGGCCAGCAACAGGCCGAGGGCCAGGGCGCTTGCTGCGAATAGCGATTTCATGGCGTCTCCAGGGGGGAAACCGATGAGTATAGTCGTCGATCCCGCCTGTAGAGTCACCGAAACTCACCGCGCCGGCGAATATCCCCGCTCAGTGGCCGCGCCGCTGCACCAGCGCCGTGCCGACGCCGTGGCGCTTGCCTTCGCTGACGGCGGTCACCGTGCCGTCCGGGTTGAACACCAGCGCATTGGCCGCGCCGATTTCTTCCGGCGCCGCTTCCCAGCGGTGGCCGAAGGCTTGCAGCGCGCGCGCCTGCTCGCTGCCAGGGAAGCCTGGCTCGATCGAGGTCGCCTCGCCATTGCGCTCGGACAGGCGCGGGGCGTTGAGCGCCTGGTCCATCGGCATGCCGAGGTCGACGTGATTGAAGATGGTCTGCAGCACCGTCGTGATGATCGTCGCGCCGCCCGGGCTGCCGATGGTGAAGGCCGGCTTGCCGTCCTTGAGGGCGATGGTCGGCGCCATGCTCGAGCGCGGGCGCTTGCCGGCTTCCGGCACGTTCGGATGCGGGCTGGAGAAGTCGAAATCGGTCAGCTCGTTATTGAGCAGGAAGCCGTAGCCGGGCACCACGATGCCGCTGCCGCCCCAGGACTCGATGGTGAAGGTATAGGACACGATATTGCCGTCCTTGTCCGATACCGTCAGGTGGGTGGTATGCGCGTTCCCGCGCTGCATCCTGACGCTTTGCGGGCGCAGCGGCACGCTCTGGTCGTTTTGATAGGCGTAGGGGTCGCCCGCCGCCACGTTGCGCGCGGCCTGGGCGCCGATCAGGGTACGGCGCTGCGCCGCGTACTCCTTCGACAGGATGCCGGCGATTGGCGCGTCGATGTATTCGGGATCGGCCAGGTAGGCGTTGCGGTCGGCGAAGGCCAGGCGGCTCGCCTCCAGGTAGAGGTGCTCGGCGCGGGCGCGCGGCATCGCCTTGAAATCGAAGCCCTCGAGGATGTTGAGCGCCTGCGCGACGGTCGCGCCGCCGCTGCTGGGCAGCGGCATGCCGTAGATCTCGTAGCCGCGGTAGGTCGTGCGCAGCGGCTGGCGGATGCGCGCCTCGTAGTCGGCCAGGTCGGCCAGCGTCATGCGCCCGGCCCGGGCCGTCTTGCCTGGCGCAAGCGGTGGCTTGTTCACGGCGTCGACGATGGCGCGTGCCATCGGGCCTTCATAGAAGGCTTGCACGCCTCCAGAGGCGATCTCGCGGTAGGCCCTGGCCATGCCCGGGTTGCGGATCAGGGCGCCCGGCTGCACCGCTTTGCCGTTGCGCAGGTAAAGCGCGCTGGTCGGCGCGTAGAGCTGAAATTTTCTTTCATTTTGAGTCGTTAAATGACTGAATATTTCACTGACCCGGTAGCCCTTGGTCGCGATTTCGATGGCCGGGGCCAGCACCTGCCTGAAACGCATGCTGCCGTAGCGCTCCAGCGCCTCGTGCCAGCCGCGCACCGTGCCCGGCACGCCGACCGAGGCGCCACTGGCGATCGCGGTCTCGTAGTCGACCGGCTTGCCGTTGTCGAGGAAGGCGGCGGGCGTGAAGCTGGCGGGGGCGGTTTCGCGGTGGTCGATGGTGATCACGCGCTTGTCCTTGGCCAGGTAGATCACCATGAAGCCGCCGCCGCCGATGCCGCAGCTGAACGGATCGGTCACGCCGAGCGTCGCGGCCGCGGCCACCGCCGCATCGATCGCATTGCCGCCCCCGTTCAGGATGGCCATTGCCGACTTCGAGGCCTGCTCGCTGATGGTGGCGACCGCGCCGCCTGTACCGGTAGCGACCGGCGACTTCGCCATGACCGAAGGCGCCTGCAACACAATGGACAAAGCCAGGGCGCAAGCGCCCGCAGTCGCCTTCATGGGGTCGATCCCGAAACGATGCGCTTACTGCGCGTACATGTTGAAGGTAACCGGATACATCACCGCTCCCGATGCCGCGCCCGCCATGCCGCGCGGCGGCGGTGGCGTCAGGTGATCGAGTTCGATGCGCGAGCCGCGCAGGGCCGGCGACATATAGCCCGGCTGGCCCGGCACCAGGTAGAAAGCCTGCGCCACGCTGCCGATGCGCATCGTGAAGCGGTAGCTCAGGCGGCCCGGCCAGATGCAGCGCGCATTGTCCGGGCAGCGGCTGTCTTCGGCGCCTTCGTAGGTGATGGAGAGGCGCTCGGCCAGCGGCAGGGTCTGGCGCTCGGACATGGTATAGCGCGCTTCAGGCAGGCGGTCGTGGGTGGTGGCGCAGCCGCTGAGCAGCGAAGCAAGGCAGGCCAGGGTGAAGACACGGAGCAGGGGGCGCATGCGGGTCATCCGGTTGTTTTTTTGGAATGCCCATCATAGCAAAGCCAGGGGCGGAAGGCGCGCACAGACGTGTTGATCGAGTCATGAGCCCGTCATATTCGGGGTCTAGACTTTGCTGCGTGGTCCAACCCACACTCCCTCAACCAGGAATAGGAATAACAAGCCCATGTTCAAGAAGATCTTCGCCGGTGCTGCCGCCGCGCTCATGATGTCGACCTCGTTCGCCGCCGACATGACCGGCGCCGGCGCGACCTTCCCGTACCCGATCTACGCCAAGTGGGCCGAGTCGTACAAGGCCGCCACCGGCAACGGCCTGAACTACCAGTCGGTCGGCTCGGGCGCCGGCATCAAGCAGATCAAGGCCAGGACCGTGGACTTCGGCGCCTCGGACATGCCGCTCAAGGCGGAAGACCTGGAATCCGATGGCCTGATGCAGTTCCCGGCGATCATGGGCGGCGTGGTCGCCGTGGTCAACGTCGAAGGCGTCACCCCTGGCCAGCTCAAGCTGACCGGCCCGGTCATCGCCGACATCTACCTGGGCAAGATCACCAAGTGGAATGCGCAGCCGATCGCCGCGCTGAACCCGGGCGTGAAGCTCCCCGACGCCGACATCACCGTCGTGCACCGCGCCGACAGCTCGGGCACCTCCTTCCTGTTCACTGACTACCTGTCCAAGACCAGCCCCGAGTGGAAGAGCAGCGTCGGCGCCGGCACCGCAGTGAAATGGGCCGTGGGCGTGGGCGGCAAGGGCAACGAAGGCGTCGCCGCCAACGTGCAGCGCATCAAGGGGTCGATCGGCTATGTCGAGTGGGCCTTCGCCAAGAAGAACAAGCTGTCGCATACCCAGCTCAAGAACAAGGACGGTACTTTCCTGCAGCCTGACGACGACGCCTTCAAGGCCGCCGCCGCCGGCGCCGAATGGACCAAAACGCCGGGCTTCGGCGTGGTGCTGACCGATGCCGCCGGCAAGCAGAGCTGGCCGATCACCGGCGTGTCCTACATCCTGATGCACCGCACCCAGGCTGATGCCGCCAAGGGCGTGGAAGTGCTGAAGTTCTTCGACTGGGCCTACAAGAACGGCGCCCCGGCTGCCGCCGAACTGGACTACGTGCCGATGCCGGCATCGGTCGTCAAGCTGGTGCAGGCCAACTGGAAAGCCCAGCTCAAGGATGCATCGGGCAAGGCCATCTACTAATCCGTTCGACCTGTCACGATCCGGCGGCCTGGCTGCCGGATGTTTTTTTGACTTTCTTCTCCCATGGCCAATACCATCGTTCTCGTGGCCGGCGACAAGCCGGCCATCGCCGAGCTGCTCAAATACGCGCTGCACGAAGACGAATGGATCTGGCACAGCGTCCCGACCCTGGCCCAGGCCTGGGAGTTCATCGGGCGCGAACGCCCCGAACTGCTGCTGCAGGAATCGATGCTGCGCCAGGAAGGCGGCATGCGCCTGCTGGCGCGCCTGCGCAGTGCGAGCAGCCTGCGCGAGCGTCCCGTCATCCTGCTGGCCGCCGGCGCCGATGGCCAGCAAGCCGCGCCGGCGCCGGCTGCCTTCGTTCCGCGGCAGCCGGACGACGCGGTCGAGGAGCGCCTGCTGCGCTCCGGCCGCCTGGTGCTCGATCCGCTCAGCTGCAGCGTCCGGGTCGGCAAGCACCAGGTCGACGTGCGCCACGCCGAATACCGTCTGCTGCGCTTCCTGCTGTGCCATCCGGGCCAGGTATTCTCGCGCGCCCAGCTCATCGAACAACTGTGGGACGCCCACGGCACGCTCGACCAGCGCACCGTCGACGTGCACGTGCTGCGGCTGCGCAAGGCGCTGGGGCGCGCCAAGACGGTGATCAAGACCGTGCGCGGGGCCGGCTACATGCTGGCGCAGGCCTAGCCGGGACTGATACCTCGCCTCGATCAAGGCCCTGCGCGCAAGGCCTTGATCCGCGCGATCGCATTGGCCTGGTTCTTGTCCACTGCGACTGCCTTCTCATAGGCCGCGATCGCCTGGGCCTTGTCTCCCAGCGCCTCCCAGGCCTCGCCTTCGCTGTCCCATGCATTGCCGTATTTCGGCTCGATATGGGTCGCCAGCCTGAACAATTCGATGGCGCCGCGCGCATTCTTCCCGCGCAGCAGCTGGTAACCCAGGTTATTGAGGGTAAGGGAATTGAGGTGGAAGTCGGCGGAAGCGCTCCGCATGCGCGCATGGATCGCCTGCGCATCCTGGTAACCGCCTTCAGCGAATGCACGCAAGAATGCGGCTTCGCCCGGCACCTTGGCAGCCGCCGGCTGGAAGCGCATTGCCATCAGCTGCGGGGCGATGCCCCGTTTCGCGGGCGCCTGCCGGATGAAGTCCATGGCCTCGGCATCCTGCTTCAGGTAGGCGTCGAGGAAGCGGTGGACATACAGGGCGACTGTGCGATAGGCCTGTACGACGTCGGCGCGCCGATAGTCGCCAAATTCGCCGTCACCCGCAAGGCGCAATCCGAACAGGGAGCTGAAGTGCCCGTGCTGCATCGGGTGCATGGTGCCGAAGTAAACGTCCGAGTAGGTCATGCTGTTGAGATAGCTCGGCCCCAGCTTGTCTTTCAGCGCAAGTTCCTCGGCGGGCGGCGCCGAGGCGCCCAGCGACAGCATCGGCACCGCGGTGCGCGCCGGCCGCACGTAGCTGGCGGCGCTCCAGATCTTCGGATGGAAGCGGATCGAGCCGTCCAGGCTCACCAGTGCCTTGATGCGGCCCGAGCGTGCGGCGGCAAACACGTTGGATAGGCCTCCCCAGCTGTAGCCCACCACCGCGACCTTGTCCATGTCGGCCTGCGGCAGGGTGCGTGCATGGTTGACCAGGAAGGCGATGTCCGCCGCCTGCGCCTCCACCCCTTCGACATCATCGGTCATGACCACCGAACGCGCCCCAAGGCTGCGGCTTGCGATGACCACGTAGCCCCGGCTGGCCAAATACTCGCACAGGTCGAGGTTCTCGTCCGCCGGCGCGGCAAAACTCGGCGCGTAGATGATTACGGGGTAGGTGCCGCCAGCGGGGGCGGCGTCGCGCACGGCCAGTGTCGGGGCGTCGTAGAGGGCTTTTTGCGGGCCCGCCATCCAGGCGGCACGCTGCTTCGCGGCCTCAAGCGCCGGCAGGCCGAAGTCCACGTCAAGCAGGCTGGCCTGGCGATAGTCTGCCACCCGCATCGGTGCGGCGCCCGTGCGCTTGGCCGGATACCAGATCAGGGCCTGGATGGGCCGGGCCGGCGGCGTGGAAACGGTCTTGCCGAAGGCATCGACCTGCTCGTCCATGGCACGGCTGTAGTCGTATTGCTGCACGATGCGCAGGCCGACCGCATGGGGGCCGGCTTCGGGCGTCAGGGCGGCGGGGCTGGCGTGGACATGGGCACAGGCGCTGGCCGCCAGGAGCACGATGGCGAGTCTTTTCATCAGGTCGGTGTCTCTCGATGGGAACGGACACTCATCCTACGGCGAGTATGCCGCTGAAAGTGCGCAGTTTGTCACGAATGCCATGTCACAGGCATGACATGTTTGCTATATAGACTGGCAGCACCTCCGCGCCCTTGACTCCCACCTGCATGAGCATCCACGCCGCCGTTCCTACCCTGTCCCGCACCAACCGCTACCTCGTGTTCATCTGGCCGGCCATTGCCTTGCTCCTGTGTGCGGCGCTGTGGACCGCCACCATCCTGCGCGCCGACCTCGAGCACGAACGCGCGAACTCCCAGGCGCGCAAGGACGCGAGCGCCTATGCCGAAGCCTACGAGCAGTACATCACGCGCTCGGTGGGCCAGATGGACCAGGTCACGATGCAGCTGAAATTCAGCTGGGAGAAGGGCCGCGATCCCGGCCTGCTCGACGAGCAGCGCCGTGACGGCATGTTCACCGATCCCGCCTTCCGCGTGGTCGCCATTGTCGACCGCAGCGGCATCGTGCGCGCATCGACGCGCCCGGCGCTGATCGGCAGCGACCTGTCCGACGGCGCGTACTTCGTCCAGCATCGCAACCACATCTCGACGGCGCTGCGCATCGACGCCGCGCCGCCGCGCTTCGCCAGGGAGGGCGAGGGCGGCGAGCTGGTGCTGTTCACGCGTCGCCTCGACACCCGCGACGACGAATTCGACGGCATCGTGCTGATGGGAGCGGACACGCGCTATTTCACCTCCTTCGTGAGCCCGGCCACGGTGGGCGCGGGCGGCGTGGTGGCGCTCGCCGGCAGCGAAAGACCCTTGCGCGCCGAACAGCACAGCGACGGCGCCGTCTTCCTCGACAGCCGCGGCAAGCTGCTGCCCGCGCGCGACGACCTGTGGGCGAGCGAGCGCGGCGTACGCCTGGTCGAAGGCAGGGGTGGCGTCGATAGCGGCTTCGCCGACGGCCAGGCGCGCGTACTTGGCTGGCGCCATTCGAGCGCCTATCCGCTGGTGGCGCTGGTCGGGCTGTCGCAAGGCACTGCATTGGAACCGGCGGCCGCCGCCTGGGCTGACAGCCGCCACCGCGCCATTGCGATTACTGCCCTGCTGCTGCTGCTCGGCGCCAGCGCCGGCATGCTGGCACGCCGCGCGGTGCTGCGCGAGCACGAGCAGGAAGAAGTGCAGCGCGCCTACCGCACCGCCACCGAAAGCGGCAAGGACGGCTTCTACATGGCAGCCGCGGTGCGCGGGCGCGATGGACGGATCGAGGACTTCCGCATCGTCGACTGCAACGAGCGCGGCGCCTTCTTCTACGGGATGACGCGCGACCAGCTGGTCGGCCGCCGCCTGTCGGAGATCGACGCCGGCCTGTTCGGCGAAGCGCTGATGGAAACCTACCGCAAGGCGATGGAAGCCGGCTTCTACGAGGACGACCGCCGCATGCCGAGCGATAACCGCCTGAACATCAGCTGGGGGCATCGGCGCCTGGTGCGGGTCGGCAACGGCCTGGCGGTGACGCTGCAGGACATCAGCGAGCGCAAGGAACACGAATCGCAGCTCGAGCGCATGGCCAACATCGATGCCCTGACGGGACTGGCCACGCGTCACGCCTTCCTGAACGCCATGCCGGCGATGCTGGCGCAGGCCCAGGATACGGGCGGCGGGCTGGCGCTGCTGTTCATCGACCTCGACGAATTCAAGCACGTGAACGACTCGCACGGCCACGCGGTGGGCGACGCACTGCTCAAGTCCGCGGCCGGGCGCCTGCTGTCGCTGCTGCGCCCGACCGACCGCGTCGCGCGCTTCGGCGGCGACGAATTCCTGGTGCTGCTGCACCCGGTGGATGGCGAGCGCCAGGCCGCCTCGGTGGCGGCGCGCATCGTCGAGGCCTTCGGCGTTCCCTTCCTGGTCGGCGACGAGCTGCATGCGGTGGGCGCATCGATCGGCATCAGCATGTACCCGCGCGACGGGCTGGACGCCGAGACCCTGGTGCGCCACAGCGACATCGCCATGTACGCAGGGAAAAACGAAGGCAAGGGCCAGTACCGCTTCTTCGATCCCGCGCTGTCGACCACCCTCAGTTCGCGCGCGCGCCTGAAGCAGCACATGTTTGAGGCGCTCGAGCGCGATCAGTTCACGCTGTTCTACCAGCCGCGCGTGGATGCGCGCAGCGGCGAGCTGCTGAGCATGGAAGCGCTGATCCGCTGGCAGCATCCGGACCTGGGCCTGGTCTCGCCGGGCGAATTCATCCCGCTGGCCGAAAGCACCGGCCTGATCGTGCGCATCGGCGAGACCGTGATCGACAAGGCTTGCGCCCAGCTGGCCGCCTGGCGTGCGGCCGGCGTGGCCCTGGTGCCGGTGTCGATCAACGTCTCGCCCAAGCAGTTCCTGCGCGGCGGCGTGGGGCGCCAGCTCAGCGCGGCCCTGGCCAGGCACCGCGTGCCGGCCAGCCTGATCGAAGTCGAGATCACCGAGTCGGCAATGATGGGCGACCACGACGACATCCTGGCCGAACTGGCCTCGCTGCGCGCCCTCGGCGTCAAGCTGCACGTCGACGACTTCGGCACAGGCTATTCGTCGCTGTCGCAGCTGCAGCGCCTGAAGATGGACGTGCTCAAGGTCGACCGCGCCTTCACCATGGAGCTGGGCAATTCGAAGGAGGGCAAGGTCTTCTTCCAGGCGATCGTCTCGATGGCCCATGCGCTGGGCATGTCGGTGGTGGCCGAGGGCGTCGAGACCGCGGAGCAGCTGGCGATCCTGCAGGGCCTCGATTGCAACGAGGTGCAGGGTTATTACATCGCGCGGCCGGTGCCGGCCGGCGAGATGCTGGGGATGATGCAAAAGCGCTTCCTGCTGGAGCATGCGCCGCAGCCGGTCCCGGTTGCGCCGAGGGGAGTTTGCGCCTAGAATGCCTGCGCCCCTGGGCATGCTTCGCGCCATGCGCAGGCGCCCCGGCCTGACCGGAATCCGCGCATGACCTATACCGCACTGCTGTTCCTCGCCCTTGCCATGTCGACCGACGCCTTTGCCGCGGCGATCGCCAAGGGCGCCGCCTTGCGCCGCCCTACTTTTACGCAGGCGCTGCGCATTGGCCTGCTGTTCGGCTGCATCGAGACCATCACGCCGGTGATTGGCTGGGCGCTCGGCTCGCTCGCCGCCGACGCCATCCGCCAGTGGGACCACTGGATCGCCTTCTTCCTGCTGCTGGGCCTGGGCGGGCGCATGATCTGGCTGTCCTTCGGCGAGGACGAAGAGGAGGACACAGCGGGCTCGCAGAAACTGGTGGTGCTGGTGCTTACGGCCGTGGCGACCAGCATCGATGCGATGGCGGTCGGTGTCGGACTGGCTTTCGTCGACGTCTCGATCGTGCACGCTGCGCTGGCGATCGGCGTCTCTACCACGGTCATGGTCACCATCGGCGTGCTGCTCGGGCAGCGCCTGGGCGCCGTGGCCGGACGCAACGCCGAGCGGGTCGGCGGCGTGGTGCTGATCCTGGTCGGCACGACCATCCTGATCGAGCACCTGTCGGCCTGAGTCTTATCCTGGTTCACGCGCGGCGGGGCCTACCCACCTCCGGCATCAGCCAGAACAGGGCCAGCGACACGTGGATGATGGCGCCGAGCGGTGCGTACCACAGCGACAGCAGGATCGCCAGCGCATACAGCAGGATCGACACCCGGTTCTTGCGGCTGCCCCAGGCCGCCGCATGGCCGCCGGCGCTCGCGTCCAGGCGCCAGGACAGCAGCATGAAGGCGATGGAGCACAGCAGCAGCACCACGCCGTACAGGGCGACCGGCACCGGCGCCATCGGATGCTCGCCGGCCCAGGCCGTGACGAAGGGGATCAGCGACATCCAGAACAGCAGGTGCAGGTTGGCCCACAGGGCGGCGCCGTCGACTTTCGCCACGCGCTCGAGCAGCGCGTGGTGGTTGACCCAGTAGATGCCCACGTAGACGAAGCTGAGCGCATAGCGCAGCCAGCCCGGGAGCACCTCGGCCAGGCCTGCGGCTTCCGTCGAATGCGGAGGCTTCAATTCCAGCACCATGATCGTGATGATGATCGCGATCACACCGTCGCTGAAGGCCTCCAGGCGGGTCTTGTTCATGCTGCCGCCTCGGGCAGGCACAGGTGCAGGCACAGGATCGCCACCGGCACCATCAAGGCGATGAAGCCGACGGCGAGATAGGCAAAGGCCGCCGCCGCGCAGCCCAGGGCAAAGGCCAGTACCGGCCAGAAGAACTTGGCGCAGCGCGCACGGGTGGCCGCGTCGGCGGCGCCGCGCAGGCGGTCGACCGTGTCGATCACGAGCTGGGTGACGTTCCCGGTCATCATCGAGGTCGGCGCGAGATGTGTGAGCAGCAGCTTGCTGGCCGCGCTATGCGCCCCCATCGCCGCCGCGCCCAGCAGGCCGGCCGTCATCGCCAGCGCGCCGGCATGGTCGCCGACCGTTTCGGCCAGCATGCCGCACCCCATGAAGCCCAGCAGCAGCAGCAGCTGCAGCAGGTAGGACGGTTTCACCGCAGGCAAGGCGCGTGCTTCGCAGCGCGCCACCAGCAGCCTGGCCGCCGCCACGCCCAGGATGAAGGCCGGGAAGGCGAGCAGCTTGAGCAGCGAGGGCGTCTGCGCCGGTTCGGCCAGCGACACGGCGATCAGCACGAAGTTGCCGGTGACATGGGCCGTGAACAGGCCGAACAGGGCGATGAAGCCGAGGGTGTCGACATAGCCGGCCAGGAAGCCCATGCCTATGCCTTGCAGGCGCTGGAATTGCGGCGTCGTCATCGAGGTGGTCGTCAAGCTGCTCATGTTCGTCTCCCCCTCAGAACGCGAAGCAGCTGCAGCCGAGGGCGCCCCAGAAGCCGCCGAAGTTCGACACCGGCACCGCCGACTTGCGGGCGCGGTCGTGCTGGTGTGCGTGCACGCCGCAGGGACCGCCGCACTGGTGGGGCAGGGCTGCATGCAACTGCGGCTGCTGCGGCTGGGGTGCTGCACGGCGCCAGTGGCCCGGCACGGTATTCACCGGCGACCACTCGGGCAGCACGGGAACCGGCGGCGGCCCCAGGCTGGTGAATTCGGCCGCGCCAAATACCACCTGGCCGCCGACCACGGTCAGCACCGATTCGATCGACTTGATGGCTTCATCGTCCACGCTGAAGAAATCGTTCGACAGCACTGCCAGGTCGGCCAGCATGCCTTCCTGGATCCGTCCCTTGCGTCCCTGCTCGTTCGAGAACCAGGCGCTGCCCGCCGTCCACAGTTCGAGCGCGACTGTCCGCGGCAGCAGGCCGTTGTCGCCGTACAGCGGCAGGCCGCCCACGGTGCGCCCCGTCACCAGCCAGTACAGCGCCGTCCACGGGTTGTAGCTGGCCACGCGGGTGGCGTCGGTGCCGGCGCCGACCGGCACGCCGCTTTCCAGCATCTTCTTCACCGGCGGCGTGGCGCTGGCAGCTTGCGCGCCATAGCGCTCGACGAAATACTCGCCCTGGAAGGCCATGCGGTGCTGGATCGCGATGCCGCCGCCAAGCAGCCGGACGCGCTCGATATTGCGCTCGCTGATGGTCTCGCAGTGGTCGAACATCCAGTGCAGGCCATTGAAGGGAATCTCGCGGTCGACCTTCTCGAACACGTCGAGCATGCGCGTGATCGATTCGTCGTAGGTGGCGTGCAGGCGGAAAGGCCAGCGGTTCTCCACCAGGTGGCGCACCACTTTTTCGAGTTCGTTTTCCATTCCGGCTGCCAGCTCGGGGCGCGGCTCCAGGAAATCTTCGAAATCGGCCGCCGAGAACACCAGCATCTCTCCGGCGCCGTTGTGGCGGTAGTAGTCGCTGCCCTGGCCGGGCGTGACCATGCCGGTCCAGCGCTGGAAGTCTTCCAGTTCGCCGCCCTTGTTCTGGGTGAACAGGTTGTAGGCGATGCGGATGGTCAGCTGCTTGTTGCGGTCGAGTTCCTCGACGACCGCGTAATCGTCCGGATAGTTCTGGAAGCCGCCGCCGGCGTCGATCGCGCTGGTGATGCCCAGGCGGTTCAGTTCGCGCATGAACTGGCGCGTGGAATTCACCTGCAGCTCAATGGGCAGGGTCGGGCCCTTGGCCAGCGTGGCGTACAGGATCATCGCGTTCGGGCGCGCGATCAGCATGCCGGTCGGGTTCCCCAGGCCATCGCGCTGGATCTCGCCGCCGGGTGGGTTCGGTGTGTCTTTCGTGTAGCCGACAGCGCGCAGGGCCGCGCGGTTGAGCAGGGCGCGGTCGTACAGGTGCAGGATGAATACCGGCGTATCGGGCGCGGCGGCGTTGATCTCGTCGAGCGTGGGCATGCGGCGCTCAGCGAACTGGAATTCGTTCCAGCCGCCCACCACGCGCACCCATTGCGGGCTCGGGGTGCGGTCGGCCTGGTCCTTCAGCATGCGCAGCGCGTCGAGCAGGGAGGGCACGCCTTCCCAGCGCAGCTCGAGGTTGTAGTTCAGTCCACCGCGGATCAGGTGCAGGTGCGAATCGTTCAGGCCGGGAATCACGGTGCGGCCATTCAGGTCGATGACCTGGCTGCCCGCTTCCCTGAAGCGCATCACGTGCTCGATATCGCCGACGGCCAGGAAGCGGCCGTCCTGGATGGCGACTGCGCCGGCATTGGGCCGCTCGCGATCGAGGGTGGCGAAGGCGCCGTTGATCAGGATGAGCGGTGCGGTGGACTGTGCTTGCATGGTCTCGGCTCCTCGCTTAACGAACAGGGGCCGGGACGGGAGCCAGCACGTCGTTTTGCCCCTGGTTGCGCGCCGGGGCCTTGTGGACCATCGTATAGGCATAGTCCACGCCCATGCCGTAGGCGCCCGAATGCTCGGTGACGATCTTCATCACGGCGTCGTAGGTGTCGCGGTTCTTCCAGTCGCGCTGCCATTCGAGCAGCACCTGCTGCCAGGTCACCGGGACCACGCCGGCCTGCACCATGCGCTGCATGGCGAAGTCATGGGCGTCTTTCGAGGTGCCGCCGGAGGCGTCGGCCACCATGTAGATCTCGTAGTCGCCCTCCAGCATGGCGCACAAGGCGAAGGTGGTGTTGCACACTTCCGTCCACAGGCCGGCCACGATGATCTTCTTGCGGCCATTGGCTGCAAGTGCGTCACGCACTTTCTGGTCGTCCCAGGAATTCATCGAGCTGCGTTCGAGGATCGGGTGGCCAGGGAACACGTCCAGGATTTCAGGGTAGGTCTTGCCCGAGAAGGAGTCGGTCTCGACGGTGGTGATGACGGTCGGGATGCCGAAGGCCTTTGCCGCCTTGGCCAGGCCGACCACGTTGTTCTTCAGGGTCTGGCGGTCGATCGACTGCACGCCGAAAGCCATCTGCGGCTGATGGTCGATGATGATCAGCTGCGAGTTTTGCGGGGTCAGGACTTCGAGTTTTGGATTGTTCATGACATGCTCCTTATGTAGGCCGCTCAGCTCGCGGCGGTTGTGATTCGATGAAGTCATTATGTGCGGCGGCAGCGAAACTGAAAAACGGATAATTTGCAGATATACAATCGAAATTTTCGATGGTCGGTCCGTGTGCCTAGGGAAAAATCGTAGGGTGGGACGTTCGTCATTCAGGCCAGCGGCCTGAATGACGAACGTCCACGCGGTGATAGTTGCAACGTAAGCAGCCGCACGGGCTGCCGCGCCGGGCTAGTCGAGATCGGCCGCGTCGTGCCGTTCCGCGACCTGCTCGTCCGGATTGCCACGGACGCGGTTCACCTTGCGGCCGCGAATGACTGCCGGCCGCGCGGCGATCTCGTCCGCCCAGCGGCGCACGTTCTTGTATTCGTGCACCGACAGGAATTCGCCTGCCTCGTACAGCTCGCCACGCACCATGCCGCCGTACCACGGCCAGATCGCCATGTCGGCAATGGTGTACGCGCTGCCCGCGACATACTGGTGCTTGGCCAGCTGCCGCTCCAGCACGTCGAGCTGGCGCTTGGTTTCCATCGCATAGCGGTCGATCGGGTACTGCAGTTTCTCCGGCGCGTAGGTGTAGAAATGCCCGAAGCCGCCGCCCACGAAAGGCGCCGAGCCCATCTGCCAGAACAGCCAGTTCATCGTCTCCACGCGCGCCACGCCGTCCTTCGCCAGGTAAGCCCCGAACTTTTCGGCAAGGTAGAACAGGATCGATCCCGATTCGAACACGCGCACCGGCTGCGGGCCGCTGCGGTCGACCAGGGCCGGGATCTTCGAATTCGGGTTGATGTCCACGAAGCCGCTCGAGAACTGGGCGCCCTCGTCAATGCGGATGAGCCAGGCGTCGTACTCGGCCTGGACATAGCCCAGCGCGATCAGCTCTTCCAGCATGATCGTCACCTTGACGCCGTTCGGTGTCCCCAGCGAGTACAGCTGCAGCGGATGCCTGCCGACCGGCAGTTCGGCGTCGTGCGTGGGGCCGGCGACAGGGCGGTTGATGTTGGCAAAGCTGCCGCCGGAAGCGGCGGGCGGGGTCCATACCGTGGGCGGGATATAGGGCGAGGGGTTGATCATCGGGTTCTCCTTTTTATGCCGGATGAAAGACCCATTCTATCGGGGGCGTCAGGAACGTGCATGGCCAAAAGCCGACGTTGCCAGTGTTCACTTCACTCATAAGTGACCTTGGCTTCGACTTCCGGCTCCAGCAAGAAGGCATGGTGTACTGATAAGTTCTGTACTGCTCACGCCGCCAGGACTTCGCGGATCCGTCGGGCTAATTGCTTTTGATCGTACGGCTTGCTGAGTAACTGAACTCCTTCCCTGAGGCGGCCATCAGTCGTCAGTGCGTCGCGCGTATACCCCGAGGTGAACAAGATGGCCAGGTCCGGTTGCATGAGCTTGGCGAGGGCCGCGAGTTCAGGACCAGTGATGCTGCCTGGCATTACCACATCAGTGAATAACAGGTCGACCTGGGCACCATCTATCAGGATCTGGAGTCCGCTTTCTCCATCGGACGAATGCAACACCCGGTATCCCAGCTCCGACAAGTTGGCAACCACGGACAGGCGCACATCCTCGTCGTCTTCGACGACAAGGATAGTTTCGGTGCCGCCCGACTCTGAAGCAGCCACTGGGGCCGTAGCCAAGTTCTCAGGTTGATGAGTGCGGGGAAGATAGACCATTACTGTCGTACCGCTACCGAGGGTGCTGGAAATGTCGATATGCCCCTTGCTTTGCTTGACCATGCCATAAGCCATGCTCAAACCAAGTCCCGTCCCTTGGCCGATCGGCTTCGTCGTAAAAAAGGGCTCGAACGCTTGCGCCATGACATCAGGACTCATGCCCGACCCGGTATCGGTCATGGAGACGAAAACGTACTCGCCTTTTGCAAGCCCGGGAAGTCTGCTGGCTTCGTCTTCATTCAAGGTTACATTGCTCAGGTTAATCCTCACCTCTCCGCCGGTGGGCATCGCGTCACGTGCGTTGATCGCCAGATTCAGAATCACGTTTTCAAACTGGCCCGGATCAACCTGCGTGTTCCAGAGGCCCTCTTCACAGGAAATATGTAACTCCACCGTTTCCCCGAGGGCGCGCTGTAACAATTCCTCCATGTTTCGCAGGAGCCGCACGACGTTCACGGCAACTGGTTGCAGTGGCTGGCGGCGTGCGAAGGCAAGCAGTTGTGAAGATAGTTTGGCGCCGCGCTGGACTGCTCCTTTGATACTATCGAGTCGCTTGTGCATCCCGGCGTTATCGCGAGCATGCAGTTGCAACAGCGCAAGATTTCCTGTGATGACCTGTAAGACGTTATTAAAATCATGTGCGACGCCCCCGGTCAGCTTACCTAGGGCTTCTAGCTTTTGGGCATGATGAAGGGCATTTCGGGCTTCCTCGAGCGCTTGAGAGCGCTCCGCGTCGAGCTGCTGCGCGGCTCTGCGTTCGCTGATATCGCGTATGAAAGCGGTGACGACATAGCCTGAACCTTGCGGAACGCCTGCAAACGCGAGTTCAACCGGAACCCAGCGGCCTGTACGATGCAACGCTTCGACTTCCACGACTTTCCCCGCCGCTTTGCCAGTCGCGACAAATCGTTGGAAACCGACTTTGTGCCTCGAGCGGAACTGCTCAGGGATGATCAACGTGGCCAGGTCTTTGCCGATCGCTTCCTCGGCGGTCCAGCCAAATAATTGCTCCGCCTTGGCGTTCCAGTCGCGAATCCTTCCGTCGGAAAGCACCGTAACGAATGCATCGTGCGAATGCTTCAGGATCACCTCAATGCGGTGCTGCTCCTCTTTCAACCGGGCATTGGCCTCCCGCAAAGCCTGCTCATCCTGTTTTGAACGGGTAATGTCGGTATGGGTACCGATGAGACGCAGCGGCTTGCCCTCGGCATCCCGGCTGACGGCCATCGCGCGGGTCATAATCCACTTCCAGCTTCCATCCCTGCAACGCATACGGAATTGAGCCTGTAGTGGCCCATCCGTACTGTCGAGATAGCGGCGCACGAGCGCTTTGGTGGCAGGTAAGTCCTCGGGATGAAGTCGACGTTCCCATTCCAACGGGCTGTTGCCTATCTCCTCGTCCTGGTAGCCGAGCATGGCCTTCCACTGCTCTGAATAGATCACCTCGTCAGTGGCGATGTTCCAATCCCACACGCCATCCCCAGCGCCTTCAAGCGCATATTTCCACCGAAACTCGCTTTCGCCCAACTGGTGTGTCATTTCCGTCGCCAGCGACAGCGCCCGGCGTCGTCCTGACGCCAGCAACCACACAAGCAAGGCGATCATGATGCTAAACGCACCGCCAATGATTGCAATGAGTCGGGGACGGTCGGTAACAATACGTTGTTCGAATGCCGAAGACGACTGGATATCGAGGGTCCACGGGCGTCCCGCAACCGAAATGTGCTGCAGGGCTCGAAACTGCGGTGGAGAAAGCCTGGCAGGGTGCATCAAGCGCGAGGAATACAGACGGGACTCCTCGGAGACCTTGGTACCGTCATAGATGGACAGCACGACGTCTCCCGAACGCTCTCCCCCCAGGCCTGCCATGAGGTCGTCCATCCGGAACGGCGCGCCTATCCATCCGATCAGGCTCTGGCGGCGCTGTGCGATGGTAGCCGTCGGCATGCCGCGCTTATATACGGGCAAATACATGACCAGGCCGGACTGCACGTCCTTGCCATTCTCCTGGATCAGTCTCACTTTGCCGGAGGCAGCCGCGTGCCCTGTATCACGTGCCCTCTCCATCGCAGCGCGGCGGTTCGGCTCGGAGAGCATGTCGAAGCCAAGTGCACGCAGATTCAGGCCAGTAAACGGCTCGATCTGTGTAATCGCTGAATACACGTTTCGTTCGCCGGCAGGAATTACTTGATAGTTCGTGAAGCCTTCACGCCGTATCGCCGCTACATGCTCGGCCATGCGCTGCGGAGGAATAAGTTCAACAAGGGCGATGCCTTGAATTCCGGGAAATTTTTCTTGAAGGCGCAATGAGGCAATAAACAGGCTGAAGTCCTCACGTTTCACCTTCACAGAACCGAGCAGATAAGCTTGCGTGCTACGCGCGGCTCCTTCGTAGGTCGTCATCCTTTGCTCGATGCGCCGGATAGCCTGCCGAACCTCGAACCGGAATTCTGTTTCGTTGAGCCGTACGGCTTCCTGGCTTGCGATATTCCAAGCGGCAAATGTCGAGGCCAAGGATAGGACCAAGGTTCCGACAGTTAGCAAGAGCGGAGCGTTTTTTCTAAGCAAGAAGAAGCTCTTCCGAGTTGTTGGCCGTGCCCTGATTCCAGACGGACGGCGGATCGTGACCAAGCTCTGATGTCACGTCCCGTTGGCATTGTATCCGCTTAATCCTAGCGTCAGCATCCGGTTAGAGTCGCCTGCGAAGGAGATCGAGCAGTTGCTGGTCTTCACTGACGCCGGTAAACAGCAAGATCCAGTTCTTCGGTGATTTGGCTGGATTGAGCGTCCGAAGTGCCACTGAAAATGGCGAGGTCCTTGAGTTTGAAGTCGCAGGATATGAACGCCCTTCATACACGGGCCAGCGTGATGTTGACGTGGACGCACGAGATCTGGACAGCGACGGGGCAGTGATTGGGATTGTGCTGTACGCAGACCAGAACGGCCACTTGTTCGAACTCGAATATCTACGATGGGGTTTTGAAGAAATCCAGGATCCGCAGTGGGATACATTCACTGCCACCCCTTACGTGCAATCATCCCGGCGTGAAGCGAAAGACTTAGAAGTCTTTGCATGAGAAATTTGGGCGGCGCATTGAGATCATGCGGAGTCTGTCAACTTGGTCTGCTCCGGGGTCGATTGTGGACGTCCACACAGGCCCCTACACATTTGTCGCCAACAAACTGTTGTTCAAGATTATCCTCGCTTCTGTATTGGCACTTCCTATACTTCAATGACGGCCCGTTGGTAGAAGGCTGTGAGCATCAGGAGCCAATCATGAAAACCATTGCATGTTTTGCAGTGGTCGCCGCCCTGTCGGGGGCGGCCGCTGCGCAGGAAATACCATCACCAGGGCAAGTCCGGATCACCGCGCCGCCGGAGCGCATCGTCCTGCCGCAGCAGCTGCGTAACGTCTGGTACGAAGAGTTCGACGGCATCAAGGGAACGTATGCCCTGTCGAACGGCAAGTCCATGCAGCTGAGCATGTGGGGCAATCGTATGTATGCCAGCATGGGCAGCATCGGGAGGGTACAGCTCATCGCCGTCTCGCCCTATGTGTTCGTCACGCGCGATGAACAACTACGGATCGTCGTCGACGATCCCGCAACATCCTCGTCAAACCGCATCAATGCCACCCTGACAATGCCGGCGCATATGCTGTCGAGCACGGCAGCGCCCGGCGAATTCGTCACGCTGCTCGCGCAACGCTAGACCTTCCCGGCATACCAGTGAAAACCCCCGCCGAAGCGGTAATGCCGTTCAGTTAAGGAAGCTTCGTCACCTTGCGGACGGCGTAGCGTAATGGTCTGGCCTTGACGGCCCGGTCGCAAGAGCGACCGGGCCCTTGTTCATGCAAGAGGCCAACCAAGCTCTCTCGCAGGTGTTTCATCGACGACGGAGCTTGCCGTAGGAATGCGTAACGGCAGCCCAGGGCACGTTTACCACCGTAAAAATGAAAAATGCCGTTCAGTCTTAACTGAACGGCATTACCGCCGAAGCGGGGTGTTTATCTGGCAGGAACTGAAGGCTTAGACAAACGCCGCCAGCGCACCTTTCATTTTCTTCAGCGCAGCCGATTCGATCTGCCGGATGCGCTCTGCCGACACGCCGAACTCTTCGGCCAGCGTGTGCAGCGTGGCGCCCGAGCCGTCGTCGTTGGCCAGCCAGCGCGCTTCGACGATACGGCGCGAGCGCGGGTCCAGTTTGCCGAGCGCCGTTTCCAGGCCTTCGGACTGCAGGCGGGTGACCGCCTCGGCTTCCAGCACCTTGGTCGGCTCTGCCAGATCCGACGACAGGTAGGCGATCGGCGAAAACTTGTCATCTTCGTCGTCGGTCGGCGACTCGAGGGCGATGTCGCGGCCCGACAGGCGGGTTTCCATCTCAATCACTTCTTCGCGCTTGACGTCGAGCATCTTCGCCAGGTCGTCGACCTGGCTCGGGGTCATCGCATCGAGGCCGACCTTGTTGCTGCGCAGGTTGAAGAACAGCTTGCGCTGGGCCTTGGTCGTGGCGACCTTTACCAGGCGCCAGTTCTTCAGGATGTATTCATGCATCTCGGCTTTGATCCAGTGCATCGCGTACGAGACGAGACGCACGCCCTGGTCAGGGTCGAAGCGCTTGACGGCCTTCATCAGGCCAATATTGCCTTCCTGGATCAGGTCGGCGTGCGGCAGGCCATAGCCGAGGTAGCCACGGGCGATCGACACCACCAGGCGCAAGTGCGACAGCACCAGCTTTTGCGCGGCGTCCAGGTCGTTTGCGTCGCGCAGCCGCTTTGCCAGCGATTGTTCTTCCTCGTGGGTCAGCATCGGCAGGCGGTTGACGGCCGAGATATAGGCGTCAATGTTGCCAAGATTGCCGGTGAAACCCAGGTTCAGGGCACGACTGCCGGCCGGAACCAATGCGGATTGTGCGGACATATTCATTCCTCGTAGTAGTCTTGCTGCATCCTCGATGTGCCACGAAACCCATGTCTCGGGACACCAATCTACTGCCTGTTACGGGATGCTTCACTTGATTTTCGCTGTCTTCAAGCCATATATTAGCACTCTCCAGTGGTGAGTGCTAGACGACCCATCGGTTTGCCGAAGTCGATTAAGTTTGGCTAAAGTATTGCCAGCAGGAATCAAAATCATTTCGTTTCAACTGTAGAGTAGCTACTCCCCGTTTGATTGATTCAGCTCAAAAGTGAGCCCGGAAGCGCTGGAAAATCCCTCAGCACAGGTTAAGTGGACCCCGGGACGGCTTCTGTTGAATGGCGCACGTAAGCCTGCCATGCCCTGTAGGAGCAGGGCGCGTCTGGGCGTAGGGACGACGGCAAGGCCGTTTGGAAGAGGCTTGTGGACGGGGGTCGCCGTCCACATTTATATCAGCTGACGCGCGCCAGGTGGCGGTGCACCGACAGCATCGCACCGGTCAGTCCGAGCCCGGCGCTGATCGCCAGCAGGCCGGCGATTTCCAGGCCGCCGAGCGGCGCCAGCTGGAATTCCGACGCATACAGCCTGGCGAATTCGGCAATCGCGCCGTTCAGCGGCGCCAGTCCCAGCAAGACCACGCCGAGCGCCACGGCGCCGGCGCACAGCCCGAGCAGGGCGCCGGTGTAATAGAAGGGGCGGTGGATGAAGTTGTCGGTCGCGCCCAGCAGCTTGGACACCGCGATCTCTTCCTTCTGGGTCAGGACCTGCAGGCGGATGGTATTGAAGACCACCGCGATCACCACGATGCCGAGCGTGACGGCCAGCAGCAGCAGGGCCAGGCGCAGGATGGCCAGCAGGGCGGCCAGGCGCTTGACCCAGGCCGAGTCGACCTGCACCGTCTCGACGCCCGGCAGCGCGCGCAGCTGCTCGACCATCGCATCGACCCCGCCGGCAGCGCCGCTGCCGGAGTAGCCTTCGAGCTTGAGCACATAGCTGTCCGGCAGCGGGTTCTCGCCGAGGGTGTCGAGCACGTCGCTCAGGCCGCTCTTGCCCTTCAGCGCGGCCAGCGCGTCTTCGCGCGCCACGAAATTGACTTTTGCCTGTCCGCCGCCCATGTTGGCGGCCACGATGCTGCGGATCTGCGGCGCCACCGCATTGGCCTGCTCGCGCGTGGCCTCGAGCTTCATGAAGAGGCTCATTTCCGGATCGACCGAGAGCTGCTGGGACAGCGGGCGCACGTTGTCGAGCAGCGTGATGCCGGCGAAGGGCAGGGTCAGCGCGAGCGCGACGACCAGGACATTGAACAGGAAGCTGCCCGGAGCCTTGCGTACGCTGGACAGCGCCGCGCGCAGCGCGAAGCGGTGCTGGCGGATCCACGGGCTCATGCCGCACCTCCGGCAAGCATGCCGTGTTCGAGGCGGATCACGCGTCCCGCCGTGTCGAGCACCTGCTCGTCGTGGGTCGAGATCACGCAGGTCACGCCGACGGCATGGAAGGCGCGCAGCGCGTCGAGCACGCGGTCGGCCGCGGCGCGGTCGAGGTTCGCGGTCGGCTCGTCGGCCAGGATGATCTGCGGGCGGTTGACGATGGCGCGGGCGATCGCCACGCGCTGCTGCTCGCCGCCGGACAGTTCCAGCGGCAGTGCCTTGGTGCGATCGAGCAGCCCGACCTTCTCCAGGGCCGCGCGGGCGCGTCCCTCGGCCTGCGCCCTGGGCGCGCCGGTGACGAGCAGCGGCAGCATCACGTTGGCCAGGATGTTGCGGTCGTTGAGCAGGCGCTGGTGCTGGAAGATCAGTCCCAGGTTACGGCGCAGGAAAGGGATGCCTGCCTTGCGGATGCGGCCGATGTCCTGGCCGTTCACGGTGACGACGCCGCTGGTGGGACGCTCGACCGCGGCCACCATTTTCATCAGGGTCGACTTGCCGGCGCCGGAGGGACCGGCCAGGTAGACCAGCTCGCCCTTGGCGATGTTGATGGTGACGTCGCGCAGGGCGTAAGCGTCGGTGGAGTATTGCTTGGAGACGGACTGGAATTCGATCATTGGGGTCGCTTTTTCCTTAACCCAGCAGCGCTTCGACGAATTCTTCGGCATTGAAGGGCTGCAGGTCGTCCAGCTTCTCGCCCACGCCGATGAAATACACCGGTACCGGGCGCGTGCGCGCAATCGCGGCCAGCACGCCGCCCTTGGCGGTGCCATCGAGCTTGGTGATCACCAGGCCGGTGAGCTGCAGCGCATCGTCAAAGGCTTTCACTTGCGCCAGCGCGTTCTGGCCGGTGTTGCCGTCGATGACCAAGAGCAGCTCGTGCGGGGCGCCATCCATGCCCTTGCCGATGACGCGCTTGATCTTCTTGAGTTCTTCCATCAGGTGCAGCTGGGTCGGCAGACGGCCGGCCGTATCGACCATCACCACATTCGTACCGCGCGCCTTGCCCGACTGGACCGCATCGAATGCCACGGCGGCCGGGTCGCCCGAGGCCTGCGAGATCACGGTGACGTTGTTGCGCTGGCCCCAGACCATCAGCTGCTCGCGCGCAGCGGCGCGGAAGGTGTCGCCCGCGGCCAGCAGCACCGACTGGTCGAAACGCTGCATGTGCTTGGCCAGCTTGCCGATGGTGGTGGTCTTGCCGGCGCCGTTCACGCCCGAGATCATCATCACGAGCGGGTCGTGGCGGCCGAGTTCGAGCGGCTTTTGCAGCGGGCTCAAGAGCTCGATCATCAATTCCTTGAGCGCGACCTTGACGGCGGCCGCGTCGACCAGCTTGTCTTCCTTGACGCGGCGGCGCAGGGAAGTGAGCAGGTAGTCGGTGGCGTCCATGCCGGCGTCCGACATCAAGAGGGCGGATTCGAGTTCCTCGTACAGGTCTTCATCGATGCGCGCGCCGACGAACAGCAGCGACAAATTACTCGAGGTCTTGGACAGGCCGACTTTCAGGCGGGCCATCCAGGATTGCTTCTGCTCGGCTTCGGTCGTCGGGCGCTCGGCGGTTTCCGGGAACAGCTCGCCGGCCGCGACGCTGCCCGTCTCGAACGTTCTCGCATCGAGGGCGCCGGGAACGAACATCGGCGCCGGTGCCGGTGCCGGGACGGGGGCGGGTGCAGCAGCAGGAGCAGTGACAGGAGCAGAGGCGGGCACGGCTTCGACGGCCGGCTCGGGAACCTGGGTCTCCGGCTTCTTTCTTTTGAAGAAACTAAACATAGTGGGGTAGCGATTCCTGCGCGCGCATGCCGGAGGATTCCGGCGATGAAAAAAGATGCGAATATTTTACCAGAGCAGCAAGATCCTTCCCCCAAGCGCAGGAATGCCCTGTAAAGATGCATCGGGTAAATTTCCTGTTGCGTTATTGATGAAACCGGTAGGCTACTCAACAGTGCGGTTCTGGAAATCGATGGCGAGTTGCGTTAAATTGAGCGCAGGGAGAAAACCAACCATAACGAACAACGGGGTTACCGTGAAAATCACGAACTTTCTAAAGCGGCTTATCTATGGCGACAACGCCACCGATGGCAGCGCCGCAACCTTGCGCAACATTATTGTGTGGGCGTTCATTGCCCTCGTTGCCCTGTTCCTGACCAAGCCATCGGGCGAGCCGGTGAGCTTCTTCGACAAACCGATTCCGCTGCCGGCGGAGCTGGGCCTGGAACAGCGGTAAGCACGTAGAAGCAGCCCGTAACGCCGTTCAGTGAAGTTGTAATACGACGTTTTTACGTTAACTGAAGAATTGATGTGGTCTAACTAACTGTACGGTATTACCCGCAGGCAGCCCGTGGCAAGGGCGGCCTGCGCGAGTCAACCGGCGATGGGCGCTCAGCGCCCGGCCTGGGCCGCTTCCGCCGCCCGGCGCAAAGTCTCCAGCGTCGCATTCGGCGTAATCAGATTGCCGTCGTAGCGAAGCTCGATCAAAGCCGGCAGCTGCTGCTCGTTCGCGTGCGCAAGCGCCCGCTGCAGGGCGGGCGCAAACTCTTCGGTTGCTTCGACCACCTCGCCATGGCCGCCATAGGCGCGCGCCAATGCCGCAAAATCCGGGTTGTGCAGCTCGGTTCCCGACACGCGGCCCGGATAGGTCTTTTCCTGGTGCATGCGGATGGTGCCGAACATGCTGTTGTTAAACACCAGGATCACCACGCCAACCTTGTATTGCACCGCTGTGGCCAATTCCTGGCCCGTCATCATGAATTCGCCGTCGCCGGCAAAGGTCACGACTGCGCGTTCCGGGTGGACGATCTTGGCCGCGACACCGGACGGCACGCCATAGCCCATCGCGCCGTTGGTCGGCGCGAGCTGGGTGCGCATGCCGCCGTAGCGGTAGAAGCGGTGCGCCCACGAGGCGTAGTTGCCGGCGCCATTGGTGATGATGGCGTCGCGCGGCAGCACGTCCATCAGGTCCTGCACCACCTGCCACAAATCGAGCGGCGCGCCCCCGTCGCGCAATAACGGCGGCTGCGCCTGGAAGGCCGCCAGTTCCGCTTTTGCTTCAAGCACGCAGCCGGCCCATGCCGAAGCATCCACCGGCTCCATCGCTGCCAGCATGGCGCAGGCCTGCGCCGCGCCGCTGGCGATCATCAGGTCGGCCTGATAGACGCTGCCCAGTTCCTGTGGGTCCGCATGGATGTGGACCAGGCGCTGGCGCGGCACCGGGGAAGCCAGCAGCGAGTATCCGCCGGTCGTCATCTCGCCCAGGCGCGGGCCGATGGCGATTACCAGGTCGGCTTGCGCCACGCGCGCTGCCAGCTTCGGGTTGATGCCGATGCCGACGTCGCCGATGTAGTTCGGATGCAGGTTGTCCATCAGGTCCTGGAAGCGGAAGGTGCAGCCCACCGGCAGCTGGTTGGCTTCGGCGAAGCGCGCCAGGTCGGCGCAGGCCTTTTCGTTCCAGGTGCCGCCCCCCAGCAGCACGACCGGGCGTTTGGCGTCCAGCAGCATGGCGCGCAGCGTGTCGATTTGCGCCTGCGAGGGCGAGGCCTGCACCGGCTGGTAGCGGCGGGTGTCGGCCACTTGCGCGATGGTGACCAGCATGTCTTCGGGCAGGGCCAGCACCACCGGGCCGGGACGCCCGCTGGTGGCGACCTGGAAGGCGCGCGCCAGGTATTCGGGAATGCGGTCGGCGCGGTCGATCTGGGCGACCCACTTGGCCATTTCGCCGAACATGCGGCGGTAGTCGATTTCCTGGAAGGCTTCGCGGTCGATGAAGTCGTTGCCGACCTGGCCGATGAACAGGATCATCGGGGTCGAATCCTGGTAGGCCGTGTGCACGCCGATCGAGGCATTGGTGGCGCCCGGGCCGCGGGTGACGAAGCAGATGCCCGGCTTGCCGGTCAGTTTGCCGTAGGCCTCGGCCATGAAGGCCGCGCCGCCTTCCTGCCGGTTGATCACGAAGCGAATATCCGAGTCATGCAGCGCGTCCAGCACGTCGAGATAGCTCTCGCCGGGAACGCCGAAGGCGGTATCCACGCCGTGGATCGCGAGTGCATCGACCAGGATCTGGCCGCCGGTGCGGGAAGGGTGCGTCATGGTTCGGTCATCCTTGCAGGTTGGGTAACGGATGATTTTATGCGAGCGGGCCGATGGGGGCTTTTGAAATGGCGACACGAAGTTTCAGAAAAGGTGGCGAGAGTTGATCAGGTGGGGGCGACGAGCTTGGGCCCCCGCCTGCGCGGGAACGACGGTTTTCAGGTGCCGGGCCACAAGCACATCTGCACTCTGTTCACTCAGCACGTCGTCCCCGCGAAGGCGTGAATGATGCCAATGGCATCATTCACCCCAATTTTGCTAGCAAACCACAACATCGCCCTGAGCGGGGCCTTCAGCACCCCCAATCGGTTACAATGCGCCCGTGAAGCAGGCCAGGCAGCCGCTGGCCGGTACCTTCGGGTACTGGCGGGAGGAAGGTCCGGACTCCATAGAGCAGGGTGACGGTTAACGGCCGTCCGCTGAAAGCCTTCCGGTGCAAGCCGGGGGTATAAGGCGAGGAATAGGGCCACAGAGACGAGCGTATTAAGTTACGGTGAAACGCGGTAACCTCCACTCGGAGCAATTCCAAATAGGCACGCGTTGATGTTGCTCGCGGAGCGTGCGGGTAGGAAGCTTGAGCGCTGGAGTAATCCAGCGCCTAGAGGAATGGCTGTCCAGGCGGGGACTCGCAAGGGAAACCGCTACACAGAATCCGGCCTATCGGCCTGCTTTACATTATATTCAGCGGTCCGGCGGCAACCCGCCAGGACTGCGCCCCGGTGAGTCGACGATGCGGAAATACATCCTTGCCCTCGACCAGGGCACCACCAGTTCCCGCGCGATCGTGTTCGGCCACCAGGGCCGGCCGATCGCCTGCAGCCAGCAGGAATATCCCCAGCATTTCCCGCAGCCCGGATGGGTCGAGCACGACGCGCTCGACATCTGGCATACCCAGCTCGCCTGCGCGCGCGATGTATTGCGCGAAGCGGGCATCGCCCCATCCCAGGTTGCCGCGATCGGCATCGCCAACCAGCGCGAGACGACCGTCCTGTGGGACCGCGCCACCGGCGAGCCAATCGCGCGCGCCATCGTCTGGCAGGACCGGCGCACCGCCGATACCTGCGACCGCCTGCGGCTTGAAGGCAGGGCCGCCGACATCCAGGCGCGCACCGGCCTCGAACTCGATGCCTATTTTTCCGCCACCAAGCTGCAATGGCTGCTCGAGCACGTGCCCGGCGCGCGCGCGCGGGCCGAGCGCGGTGAACTGGCTTTCGGCACGGTCGACAGCTGGCTGATCTACCGCCTGTGCGGGCGCCACGTTACCGATGCCGGCAACGCCTCGCGCACGATGCTGTTCAACATCCACACGCTGCGCTGGGACGATGCGCTGCTGGAGATGTTCGGCATTCCCGCCGCCGTGCTGCCCGAGGTAGTGGGCAACTCCGAAGTCGTGGGCCTGGCCGCCGAAGCCTGGTTCGGCCATGCGATCCCGATTGCCGGCATCGCCGGCGACCAGCAGGCCGCGACCTTCGGCCAGGCCTGCCACCGCAAGGGCCTGGTCAAGAACACCTATGGCACCGGCTGCTTCATGCTGATGCATGCGGGAGACACGCCGCCGGTCTCGCACAATCGCCTGCTGTCCACCGTCGGCTGGACCGTCAATGAGGCCACCACCTACCTGCTCGAAGGCAGCGTCTTCATGGGCGGCGCCACCGTGCAGTGGCTGCGCGATGGCCTGGGCATCATTAAACAATCCGCCGACGTCGAACCGCTCGCGATGAGCGTGCCCGACAGCGGCGGCGTGATGCTGGTGCCGGCCTTTACCGGCCTGGGCGCGCCGCACTGGGACCCTTACGCACGCGGCGCCATCGTCGGCATGACGCGCGGGACCACGGCCGCCCACATCGCGCGCGCCGCGGTCGAAGCAATCGCCTACCAGAGCGCCGAACTGCTGGGGGCGATGCAGAAGGACGCGGCCTGCGCGGTGCTCGAGATGCGCGCCGACGGCGGCGCTGCGCGCAATGATATGCTGATGCAGTTCCAGGCCGACCTGCTCGGTATGCCGGTGGTGCGCCCGCGGGTCCTCGAGACCACGGCGCTGGGCGCGGCCTACCTGGCGGGCCTGGCGGTCGGTTATTGGGAAACCATCGAGGACATCGGCAGCCAGTGGCAGGTCGAGCGGCGTTTCGAGCCGCTGATGGATGCCGGCCGGCGCCTGGAGCTGATGGCGCGCTGGGGCAGGGCAGTGGAACATGCCAAGGCCTGGGAAACCCCTGGACATTCCGGAGGACGATCATGAAGCAGCAATACTGGTTCCCGCGCAAGCCGCCCGAGCGCGGCTGGGGCTGGGGACTGCCGCAGACCTGGCAGGGGTGGCTGGTCTTCGGCGGCTATTTTGTGCTGCTGGTGGCGGCATCGGTGTCGCTGCTGCCGGAGCGCGCCTTCAGCTATATCGCGCTGGTGTTTGCCCTGAGCGCCTCGCTGGTGTTTATCTGCGCGAAAAAGGGCGAGCCGCCTGGTAAGTGACCGGCATGGGGTATTGGACGAAATTACCCCGCCCGCACAACGGGACTTGGCAACCAGTCGGCAATCGCTGCAAGCGTGTTCCGCCCACCGGTTCCGATAACGTATGATTCCGGCTCAGGGATGGCAGCCCTCCACCTGCCGTAACATGCGCAAGGAGTCCGGAACATGTTGAAATTGGGAGACGCGGACCCGCGCCTGGTCCAGAAACTCGGTGGGCTCGCGGCCCGCGCGGTCGAAGACGCGCTGGCGTCCGGCTTGAGCTGGGACCAGGCCATCCTGGCCTTCGGTGTCGCCAGCAAGGCGATCGCCGCGAATGCCGCCGGCCAGGGAGGCGGCACGCCGGAGGAGTGCGCGGCGCACGCCGAGCGGCGCCTGAAGGAAGGCATGGACCGCAGCGCTGATGTGCTGAAGGCCTACCTGCGCTGAAGCCGGCTGTCGCGAAACACGCTTCAGAACCCGATCCGCGACTTGCCCGGTACCGGCCGCATGCGGATATCGCCCGCCGCCACATGCCCGCGCTCGGCCGCCACCGCGTAACCCAGCGCATCGAGCAGGATCTTGCGCAAGTCGCGGGGCGAGACCGGCGCCAGCCGGTCGAGCACCTTCTCCGCCAGATCCTCGTCGAACCCGGTCAGGTTCAGTTCGCGCACCAGGCCGCGGTACATGCGCTGCGCGATCCCGGCTGCCTGTTCCGGGGTCGGCGCAGGCACCTCGTACACCGCCATGCGATTGAGGAGCGGGGCCGGGATGCCTTCCGTTGAATTTGCCGTCAGCACCCAGAAGATCCGGCTCGCATCGAGTTCCACGTCGATGAACTCGTCGCGGAACGCGCGCGAAGTCTCGGGCTCTAATAGTTGGTAAAGCGCGGCCAGCGGATCGGACTGGCTCGAGCCGCTCGCCTTTTCCACTTCGTCGAGCACCACCACGGGGTTCGCATACTGCCCGCGCACCAGGCGCTCGGCCACCTTGCCGCATTTCGCGCCGCGCCAGCTGGCAGAGCTGCCGGTGATGACGAAGCCGGCCGACAGCGCATTCATGCTGATCAGCTCGCACTCGGTCTGCATCATCCGGGCCAGCCGGCGGGCGAAGTGGGTCTTGCCCACGCCCGGGCCGCCCAGCAGCAGGATGGGCATCACATTGAAGCCTTTGTTACCGGCCTGGGCCAGGCGCAGATAGCGCGCCAGGTCGCCCAGCACTTCGTCGAAATTCGGACATTCTTCGAACAATGGATCCAGTGCACTTGCCGAAGAAGGGGTGGTGACGAAGCGGTCGGCACCGATCTCGAGCATGCGCTCGTAGAAGGCCTCGAGTTCGGGAGAGCGGCCGCGGCTGCGGTCGAGCGCTTCCTGGACTTCGATCAGGTCGTAGACCGCATAGGTGCGGGCAAGGGTGATACTCACAGCTGTCTCCCTGGTAGCAGACAAAGAATGGTTTCGACAGAGCTGCCATCCCTGCTGCCATGCGCTGTCATGCGGGATGGGTAGGTGACTTGGAGTGATGCTAACGCTTCCTGACGAGCGCCGCAATTTTCACAACAATCAATGCTGCAGAGAAATCTTTCGCTCCCGCTCGCCGCTGTCGCATCAGGACGTGATCTTTATCATAGGAATTATTGTCTGTACAAGTGAGGTGCAACCTTCAGTCTGTTTCCTAAGTGACTGATTTAGGAGACATTTTACGTTGACATAGGGTCAAGAGATGCACCTAAGTCCTTGGTTTTATTAGAAAATTTAAGATTTGCCGGGCGTGAATTCGCTTGACCACCAACATTGATTCCAATAAAGTGGGAAACAGTGTGAAAAAGTGTCGTTTTGTGGGGGATTTTTGAAACCCCAAGCGGCTAAAAAATTCTGAATCGATAAACTCCAAGCTAGGTAATCTGTGTTCCAGGGCGCGTCAGCGATCAATCTCGATGCAAAAGGAAGGATGTCGATTCCGGCAAAGCATCGTGACGCCCTCGCGTTCCAGTGCGAAGGCCGCATGACGCTGACCAAGCACCCGCACGGCTGCCTCCTGTTCTTCCCGCGCCCGGTCTGGGAGCAGCACCGCGACCAGATCGCCGCCTGGCCGATGTCGGCTCGTGCGTGGCAGCGCATTTTCCTTGGTAATGCCTGCGATGTCGAGGTCGACAGCGCCGGCCGCGTATTGATTTCGCCCGAGCTGCGCGCCGCCGTCGGGCTGGAGAAGGAAGTCATGATGCTTGGCATGGGCACCCATTTCGAGATCTGGGACGCCGCCAAGCTCGCCGACAGCGAAGCCGAGGCTGTGGCCGGCGGCATGCCCGATGTACTTTCCAATTTCTCCTTCTGAGGCCTTGATGACGGACAATTTGCCGGCACAGGGCACGGTATCTGAATACCAGCATCGTACGGTACTGCTCGACGAAGCCGTTGACGCGCTCAACCTGACGGGTGAGCGCGTCAACGGCATCTATATAGACGGCACCTTCGGTCGCGGCGGGCACAGCCGCCTGCTGCTGTCGCGCCTGGGGCCGCAGGGCCGCCTGTTCGCCTTCGACAAGGACCTCCAGGCCATCGCCACCGCCGAGCAGATCGACGACCCCCGTTTCACGATCGTGCATGACAGCTTTGCCACGATGCAGGACGCGCTGGCCGCGCGCGGCATCAGCCAGGTGGACGGCATCCTGCTGGACCTTGGCATCTCGTCGCCCCAGGTGGACGACGCCACGCGCGGATTCAGCTTCCGCCAGGACGGCCCCCTCGACATGCGCATGGACACCACGCGCGGGATGTCGGCGGCCGACTGGCTGGCCATCGCGCCGGAACAACAATTGGAAAAGGTTATACGAGATTATGGAGAAGAGCGGTTTGCTTTCCAGATTGCAAAGGCGGTTGCAGCTCGCCGGGCAATCGAACCAATTTCGACCACACGACAGCTTGCCGCAATCGTGGCAAACGCGGTCAAGACTCGGGAAAAAGGCAAGGATCCGGCAACCCGGACCTTTCAGGCTATCCGGATTTTCATCAATAAAGAGCTTGAAGACCTCGAACAAGGCCTGAGCGCGGCCTACGCCATGCTGGCGCCGGGCGCACGCATGTCGGTGATCAGCTTCCATTCGCTGGAAGACCGCATGGTCAAGCAGTTTCTGGCGTCCAAGGCGAAAGTCGAGCAGCCGGACCGCCGTTTGCCGATCCGCGCCGTCGACCTGCCGCAGCCGCTGATGAAGCTGATCGACAAGACCAAGCCATCCGACGCAGAGGTGAGCGCCAATCCGCGCGCCCGCTCGGCGGTGCTGCGCGTGGCCGAACGCCTCGGGAGCGCGCCATGAGCGCCAAGCTCAACGCCATGCTGACGGCCGCGCTGGTCCTGTGCGCGCTGTCGGTCGTTAACGCCCGCTACCAGGCGCGCCATCTCCTGATCGAACTCGAACGCCTGCAGCAGCAGTCGCGCCAGCTCGACATCGACTGGGCCCAGCTCCAGCTCGACCAGTCCACGCTCGGCAAGAACGAGCGCATCGAGCAGATCGCACGCACCAACCTGAATATGACCCCGCTCACCCCGGCCCGCACGCAGTACCTGACGGAAGGGGCGCGATGAGCCGGCCGAACGCGCGAGTCGAACGACGCGCCACCTCCCGGGTCGCCGCCTCCAAAGGCGTGGCCTTCTCGAAAAGCCCCGTGCTGGCCGTGAACGTGCCGAGCTGGCGCTCGCGCCTGGTGCTGTTCGTGCTGTTCGCGGCTTTCGCCGCGCTCGGCGCACGCGCGCTCTGGCTGCAGGGCATGTCGACCCAGTTCCTGCAAAAGCAGGGCAAGAGCCGCTACGAGCGCACGCTCGAATTGCCGGCCACGCGCGGCAAGATCATGGACCGCAATGGCGCCGTGCTGGCGTCCTCGCTGCCGGTCAAGGCGGTGTGGGCGATTCCAGAAGACGTGCTGAAATCACCTGGCGCGAAGATCACCGCACTGGCGCGCCTGCTCGAGATGCCGGAAGCGGAGCTGCGCAAGAAGCTCGACTCCGACCGCACCTTCGTCTACCTGAAGCGCCAGGTCGAGATGCCGGTCATCGCCGAGATCGAAAAGCTCAAGATCGACGGCATCGACACCCGCAAGGAATACAAGCGCTTCTACCCGCAAGGCGAAGTGATGACCCACATGGTGGGCTTCACCAATGTCGAGGACATCGGCCAGGAAGGCATGGAGCTGTTCCACCAGAAGGCCCTGGTCGGCGTGCCGGGCAGCCGCCGCGTGATCAAGGACCGCCTGGGGCACATCGCCGAAGACCTGGGCATGTTCCGCGAACCGCACCAGGGCAAGGACCTGACCCTGTCGGTGGACAGCAAGCTGCAGTACATCGCCTTCACCAGCGTCAAGAACGCGGTCGAGAAGTTCAACGCCCAGGCCGGCGGCGCCGTGGTGCTGGACGTGCATACCGGCGAAGTGCTGGCCATGGCCAACTACCCGACCTACAACCCGAATGACCGCTCCAAGCTGACCGGCGCGCAGCTGCGCAACCGCGTCATCACCGATACCTTCGAGCCGGGTTCCACGCTCAAGCCGGTCACCGTGGCGCTGGGTCTGGAGAAGAAACGCATCACCCCGGACACCGTGTTCGACGTCTCGGGCGGGCGCATCGTCGTCGGCGGGCGCACCATCCGCGACATGCACCCGAAGGATGCGCTCACGGTCGGCGGCATCATCCAGAAATCCTCGAACGTCGGCACCGTCAAGATCGCCCAGATGCTTCAGCCGCAGGACATGTGGGAGCTATACACCAAGCTCGGATTCGGCCAGGCGCCGCGCTACGGTTTCCCGGGCGCCGTCGCCGGCCGCGTGCGTCCATGGAAATCCTGGAAGCCGATCGAATACGCCAACATGTCCTTCGGCCACGGCCTGTCGGTGTCGCTGCTGCAGCTGGCGCGCTCCTACATGGTGTTCGCCCGCGACGGCGACATCATCCCGCTCTCCTTCCTGAAGGTGAGTGAGGAGCCGGTCGGCCAGCAGGTGATCTCGCCCAAGACCGCCGCCCAGGTGCGCACCATGCTCGAATCCGTGGTCGGCCCGGACGGCACAGCCTCGAAGGCCCAGGTGGCCGGCTACCGCGTGGGCGGCAAGACCGGTACCGCCGAGAAGATCGTCAACGGCCGCTATTCGAAGACCGACAACATCGGCTATTTCGTCGGCATTGCGCCGATGTCCAAGCCGCGCTTCGTCATCGCCGTCATGATCGACAACCCGCGCGGCGCCTTGCGCACCGGCGGCAGCGTCGCCGCCCCGACCGCGGCGGACCTGGCATCGAATGCGCTGCGGGCCGCGAACGTGCCGCCCGACTCCTCGGTGACCGACATCATCATTCCCGAAAACCCCCTCGAGGAGAGCATGTGATGGCAATGAGCCTGAACGACATCTCCGGATGGATCCGCGCCGCCGCACCAGGCGGCCGTCTCGTTTCCGACTCGCGCCGCGTGGCGACGGGCGACGTGTTCTTCGCCTATCCGGGCGCGGGTGCCGATGGCCGCGATTTCATCGGCGCGGCGATTGCCCTTGGTGCCGCCGCGGTCGTGTACGAAGAAAATGGCCATGCCTGGGACGAGGCGCACACGGTCGCCCACCTGGCCGTCGCCAACCTGAAGAAGAACGCCGGGCCGATCGCCCACGCGGTGCTGGAACGTCCGGATGCCGGCATGTTCACCGTGGCCGTCACCGGCACCAACGGCAAGACCTCCTGCGCCGTGTGGCTTGGGCAGGCGTTGGCCCGCCTGGGCGAGACCGCGGCCGTGATCGGCACGCTGGGCGTGGGCATCGCCAAGGGCAAGGTCGAGCCGCAGTTTGACGCCACCGGCTACACCACGCCGGACGCGGTGCTGCTGGCACAGACCCTCAGCGAGCTGCGCACGCAGGGCGCCACCGCGCTGGCGATCGAAGCCTCGTCCATCGGCCTGGTGCAGGACCGCGCGGCCGGCATGCATGTCGACGCCGCCATCTTCACCAACCTGACCCGCGACCACCTCGACTTCCATGGCGACATGGAGAGCTATGAGGCAGCGAAGTTCAAGCTGTTCGAATGGGAAGGCTTGCGCTCCGCCATCGTCAACCTCGACGACCCGGCAGGGCGGCGCCTGGTCGCCCACCTGGGCGCCAATTTCAGCGCGCTGCCGGTCACCGGCTACACCTTGAAGAACGAAGCGGATCAGCCGGCGATCGATGGCGTCGGCATCCTGCGCGCCTCGAATCTGCGCAGCCGCCATGCGGGTACCGAATTCACCGTCGATACTCCGGCAGGTTCTGCCAATGTGAAGACCGCGCTGGTCGGCCACTTCAACGTCAGCAACGCGCTGGCCGTGCTGGGCGCGCTGCTGGCCAAGGGCGTGGCGCTGAAAAACGCCGTCGAGGCGATCGAAGCGCTGGTGCCGGCGCCGGGCCGCATGCAGCAGGTCGGCGGCCAGGACGCGCCGATGGTCGTGATCGACTACGCGCACACGCCGGATGCGCTGGAAAAGACCTTGGGCGCGCTGCGCCAGGTCGCCACGGAGCGCGGCGGCCAGCTGTGGTGCGTCTTCGGCTGCGGCGGCGACCGCGATCCGGGCAAGCGCCCGCAGATGGGCGCCATCGCGCAGGCTGCCGACCAGGTCGTGGTCACCAGCGACAACCCGCGCAGCGAAGAACCAGGCAGCATCATCGCCCAGATCGTCGCCGGCATGGACAAGGACGTGCAGGCCATTGAAGACCGTGCCACCGCCATCCTGTCGGCCGTGAAAAACGCCGGCAAGCAGGACGTCATCCTGCTGGCAGGGAAGGGCCATGAGCCCTACCAGGAGATCAAGGGCAAGAAGATGCCGTTCTCGGATGCCGATCATGCAACGCTCGCACTGAGCGCGCGGCTTACCATGATGAGGACCCACTGATGCGCGCCACCCTCGCACAACTGGCAGCCGCCATCCCGGGCGCCCGGCTCGTCGGCAGCGACGTCGCCTTTCAGGGCGTCTCGACCGACAGCCGTACTGCCCCAGCCGGCGCGCTGTTCGTCGCGCTAAAAGGCGAGAGTTTTGACGCCCACAGCTTCCTCGGCCAGGTCGCCGGCCGCGGCGTGGCCGCCGTCGTGGTGCACGCCTTGCCGGAAGGCTGGACCCTGCCGGCCATCGTGGTGCCGGACACCCTGGTGGCGCTGGGCCGCATCGCCAATCTCTGGCGCGGGAAGTATGCGATTCCCGTGATCGGCGTCACCGGCTCGAACGGCAAGACCACGGTCAAGGAGATGATCGCCTCGATCCTGGCGGCGGCCTTCGGCGAGGAAGCGCGCCTGGCCACCCAGGGCAATTTGAATAACGAGATCGGCGTGCCGCTGACCCTGTTCCGCCTGGGCGCCCAGCACCGCGCGGCCGTGATCGAGATGGGCATGAACCATCCGGGCGAGATCGGCCGCCTGGCAGCCATCGCGGCGCCCACCGTCGCCATGGTCAACAACGCCCAGCGCGAGCACCAGGAATTCATGCACACCGTGGAAGCGGTCGCACGCGAGAACGGTTCGGTGCTGCAGGCGCTGCCGCAGGATGGCGTGGCCGTGTTCCCGGGCGACGATGTCTATACCGACTTGTGGCGCGGGCTGGCGAAGTGCTCCACCTTGACGTTCGGCCTGACCGAGGATTGCGACGTCAGCGCGAGCTATGCCAGCACCGGTTTCGGTAACCAGCTCACCATAACAACGTCGGGCAACGCTGCGGAACTCGCAAACCGTGCCAATGACCTCCTCACCCAAGCAACGTCATCCCGGCGCGGGCCGGGATCCAGTTCCGATGCGCAGCCGGCTGCGGATGCTGCATCAACTGCGGATGAGAACTTGGGTGCCGGTCTTCGCCGGTACAACGGTCTTCAAGCTGGTGGTAGTAACAGCAACAGCGTCGCACTGGCCGCGGCCGGAGAGCACAACGTCCGCAACGCGCTGGCCGCATTCGCCTCCACCCTGGCCGCCGGCATCCCCGTCGATGCCATCGTGCGCGGTCTCGAAGCCTTTGCGCCGGTGGGCGGGCGCCTGCAGAAAAAGCAGGCCGCCAACGGCGCCACCGTGATCGACGACACCTACAACGCCAACCCGGATTCGATGCGTGCGGCGATCGACGTGCTGGCCGCTTATCCTGCCCCACGCATCCTGGTGGTGGGCGACATGGGCGAAGTCGGGACGCAAGGAAAAGAGTTCCACGAAGAAGTCGGTGCCTATGCCTCGCTGCAGGGCATCGAGACCGTGCTCGCCACCGGCGAACTGGCACGCCATATGGGCGCGTCGGGAACACGGCATTACGAGCAGTTCGACGACTTATTGGCAGCACTGGATTCAACACTGGGCGGCAATAGCAACGCGACTGTGCTGGTGAAGGGCTCGCGTTTCATGAAGATGGAACGCGTGGTTCAGCACCTGACCGGATCAACACCTAGCAAGGACGCCCACTAAATGCTTCTCTGGCTCGCCCAATACTTCCAGGACTACATCGGTCCACTGCGTGTTTTCAACTACATCACCTTCCGTGCGGTGTTCGCCACCATCACCGCCATCGCCATCGGCCTGATCTGCGGCCCAGCCGTGATCCGCAAGCTGACCGAACTCAAGGTCGGCCAGTCGGTGCGCACCTACGGTCCGCAGACCCACCTGGCCAAGCACGGCACCCCGACCATGGGCGGCGTGCTGGTGCTGATCGCGATCGGCATCTCGACCTTGCTGTGGTGCGACCTGTCGAACCGCCTGATCTGGCCGGTGCTGGTCGTGACGATGGGCTTCGGCGCCGTCGGCTGGGTCGACGACTACCGCAAGGTGGTCTATAAAGACCCGGAAGGCATGCGCTCGCGCGAAAAATACTTCTGGATGTCGCTGGTCGGCATCGCCTCGGCGCTCTACCTGGCCTTCTCGGTCTCGGCCGCGAACCCGTGGGAAGTGCTGCAGCTGTTCTACGCCTGGGTGCAGTCGGGCTTCTCGATGACCCTGCCGCCCAAGGCCGACCTGATCGTCCCGTTCTTCAAGTCGATCAGCTATCCGCTGGGCGTGTGGGGCTTCATCGCGCTGACCTATTGCGTCATTGTCGGCTCCAGCAATGCGGTGAACTTCACCGACGGCCTCGACGGCCTGGCGATCATGCCGACCGTGATGGTCGGCGGCGCCCTG
Source organism: Telluria sp. ZB4P37 (assembly GCF_059685855.1). Taxonomy (NCBI): domain Bacteria; kingdom Pseudomonadati; phylum Pseudomonadota; class Betaproteobacteria; order Burkholderiales; family Oxalobacteraceae; genus Telluria; species Telluria sp. ZB4P37. The sequence continues at coordinate 144,784 of NZ_JCASID010000005.1, read as the reverse complement.
GGCCTGTTCGCCTACCTGACCGGCAGCGCGACTTTCTCGAAATACCTGCTCATTCCTTATATCCCGGGCGCCGGCGAACTGCTGATCTTCTGCGGCGCGATGGCCGGCGCGGGCCTGGCTTTCCTCTGGTATAACGCGCACCCGGCCCAGATGTTCATGGGCGACGTCGGCGCGCTGGCGCTGGGCGGCGCGCTCGGCACCATCGCCGTCATCGTGCGCCAGGAAATCGTCCTGTTCATCATGGGCGGCGTGTTCGTGGCCGAGACCCTGTCGGTGATCATCCAGGTCACCTGGTTCAAGTACACCAAGCAGCGCTATGGCGCCGGGCGCCGCGTGTTCCTGATGGCGCCGCTGCACCACCATTTCGAACAAAAGGGCTGGAAAGAGACCAAGGTCGTGGTCCGCTTCTGGATCGTGACCATGATGCTGGTCCTGGTCGGCCTGTCCACCTTGAAGCTGCGCTAAGAATGATCTACGACGGCAAATCCGCATTGGTACTGGGCCTGGGCGAATCCGGGCTGGCGATGGCGCAATGGCTGGCGCGCTGCGGCGCGCGCGTGCGCGTGGCCGACACGCGTACCGATCCGCAGCGCCTGTTCGCCCTGCGCCAGGCGGTGCCGAATGCGGAATTCGTCGGCGGCGAATTTGCCGCGACCCTGCTCGACGGCGTCGATTTCCTTGCCGTCAGCCCGGGCCTGGCCCCCGACCGCGAGCTGGCGGACATCGCCCCGGCTGCGCGCGAACGTAATATTCCCGTCTGGGGCGAGATCGAGCTGTTCGCGCAGGCGCTCGCGCATCTGCGCCTCGACCGCGCCTATGCGCCGAAAGTCATCGCGATTACCGGCACCAATGGCAAGACCACCGTCACCAGCCTGACCGGCCTGCTGTGCCGCCGCGCGGGCCTGTCCACGCGCGTGGCCGGCAACATCAGCCCGGCCGCGCTGGACGTGCTGCGCGAAACCCTCGACAACGACGAGCTGCCGCAGGCCTGGGTGCTCGAGCTGTCCAGCTTCCAGCTGCACACGACCTCCAGCCTGCAGGCCGATGCCGCCACAGTGCTGAACCTGACCCAGGACCACCTCGACTGGCACGGCAGCATGGATGCCTATGCGGCGGACAAGGCGCGCATCTTCGGTAACGAGACCGTGCGCGTGCTGAACCGCGACGATGCGCGCGTCTCGCGCATGGCCGACCCAAGCGCGCCGGCATTTACCTTCGGCACGGGCGAGCCGATGGAGCCGAACAGCTTCGGCCTGGTCAGCGAGCGCGGCGTGCTGTGGCTGGCCAATGCCGTCGCCAATGACGACGAGCCGCTCAAGAAACTGAAAAAAGGCGAGTCGCCCGCGCCCGTGGAAGTCACGGTCAACCGCCTGATGCCGGCCGATGCACTGAAAATCCGCGGCCTGCACAATGCCTCGAACGCACTGGCCGCGCTGGCCCTGTGCCGTGCCTGCGGCCTGCCGCTGGCGCCGCTCCTGCACGGCCTGCGCGAATACGCGGGCGAGCCGCACCGCGTCGAGCTGGTCGCCAGCATCGACGGCGTGGACTATTACGACGACAGCAAGGGCACCAATGTCGGCGCCACCGTCGCAGCCCTGGAAGGCCTGGGCAAGGCCTTCGCGGGCGAGGACCAGCAGATCCTGTTGATCGCCGGCGGCGACGGCAAGGGCCAGGACTTCGCTCCGCTCGCATTGCCGGCATCGCGCTATGTGCGCGCCGTGCTGCTGATCGGCCGCGATGCACCAAGCGTGCGCGCCGCCATCGAGCCGACCGGCGTGCCGGTCTTCGATTTGCCCGGCTTGCCGGAAGCGGTGCACCGTGCTGCCGGACTGGCGCGTCCTGGCGACTGCGTGCTGCTCTCGCCGGCTTGCGCCAGCCTGGACATGTTCACCAATTACGCGCACCGCGCCCAGGTCTTTGTCGACGCCGTGCGTGACATCGCGCTCGAGAAAGGCCAGGAGATCTGATGGCCTTCCAGCTCCCATTCAAGTTTTCCGGCTCGGCCAGCGACGCATTGACCTCGCCGCGCAGCCGTCCGTCGAAGATGATGGACTACGACCAGCCGCTGGTCTGGGTCACCGTGCTCCTGATGTTGTTCGGCCTGGTGATGGTGTACTCGGCCTCGATCGCGCTGCCGGATTCGCCGAAATTCGCCTACCTGGGCGACAAGAACGAATACTTCCTGTATCGCCAGGCGATGTACATCATCGTCTCGATGACGGCGGCGGCCGTCGCCTTCCAGGTGCCGGTCGCGGTCTGGCAGCGCTACGCGCCGATGATGTTCATCGCGACCCTGTTCCTGCTGGCCGTGGTGCTGATCCCGGGCATCGGCGTGTCGGTCAACGGCGCGCGCCGCTGGCTGCCCCTGAAGATCATGAATTTGCAGCCGTCCGAGATCATGAAGATCGCCGCCGTGCTGTACGCGGCCGACTTCACGGTGCGCAAGCAGGAATACATGCACAAGCTGACCAAGGGCTTCCTGCCGATGATGGTGGCGATCGGCCTGGTCGGCGGCCTGCTGCTGATGGAGCCGGACCTGGGCGCTTTCGGCGTGATCGTCTGCATCGCGATGGGCATCCTGTTCCTGGGCGGGATCAACATCGTCTGGTTCGGCGGCATCGGCGCGCTGCTGGTCGTGATCTTCACCGCCATCATCGCGCTGTCGCCCTTCCGCCGCGCGCGCATGTTCGCCTACCTCAACCCGTGGGAAGAGGGCAATGCGCTGGACAAGGCCTACCAATTGACCCACTCCTTGATCGCCTTCGGGCGCGGTGAGTTCTTCGGCGTAGGCCTGGGCGGCAGCGTCGAGAAGCTGTTCTACCTGCCGGAAGCGCACACCGACTTCATCATGGCCGTGATCGGCGAAGAACTGGGCCTGGCCGGCGTGCTGGTCGTGATCGCGATGTTCTACTGGCTGGTGAAGCGCGCCTTCGACATCGGCCGCCAGGCGATCGCCCTGGACCAGACCTTCGCCGGCCTGGTCGCAAAGGGCATCGGTATCTGGATCGGCGTGCAGACCTTCATCAACATGGGCGTGAACCTGGGCCTGCTGCCGACCAAGGGCCTGACCTTGCCCCTGATGAGCTTTGGCGGTTCGGGCGTGCTGTTCAATTGCGTCGGCCTGGCGATCCTGCTGCGCATCGATTACGAGAACCGGGTGCGTATGCGCGGGGGCCGCTCATGACCAAGCGCTTGATGATCATGGCGGCGGGCACCGGCGGCCACATCTTCCCCGGCATCGCGATTGCGCAGACCATGCGCGCGCGCGGCTGGGAAGTGTCCTGGCTGGGCACCGCCCATGGCATGGAAACCGAACTGGTGCCGAAGGCCGGCATCCCGATGGACAGCATCGACTTCGCCGGCCTGCGCGGCAAGGGGCTCAAGCATACGGTCACCGGCGCCTTCAAGATGGCGGCCGCTTTCCTGACCTGCCGCCGCTATATCGCCCAGCGCAAGCCCGACGTGGTCCTGGGCATGGGCGGCTATGTGACGGTGCCGGGCGGGATGATGGCGCGTGCGCGCGGCGTGCCGCTGGCCCTGGTCAACGCCGACGCCGCGCTGCTCTTGTCGAACAAGACCCTGGCCCCGATCGCCGAGCGCCTGCTGTTTGGTTTCCCGGCCGATTTCGGCAAGGCGGCAAGCAAGGCGGTCGTCACCGGCAACCCGGTGCGCCAGCAGATCCTGGATCTTCCTGCGCCAGCCGCGCGCTTCGCAGGCCGCAGCGGCCCGCTGCGCATCCTGGTCGTCGGCGGCAGCCTGGGCGCGAAAGTGCTGAACGACAGCGTGCCGGCGGCGCTCGCGCAGATCGACCCGGCCGTGCGCCCGGTCGTGACCCACCAGTCGGGCAAGAAGAACATCGAGGCGCTGCGCGCCGCGTATGCGCAGGCAGGCGTGGAAGCGAAGGTCGTGGATTTCATCGACGACATGGCCGGCGCCTATGGCGAGGCCGACCTGGTGATCTGCCGCGCCGGCGCGATCACGGTGTCGGAACTCACCGCCGCGGGCGTGGCCAGCGTGCTGGTGCCGTTCGTGGCCAGCACCACCAGCCACCAGCGCGACAACGCGGTCTGGATGGCGGGGCAAAAAGCGGCCGTCTACCTGCCGCAGGGTGAACTCAATCCGCAGGGACTGGCAAGCCTGCTGCAAAAAACCACCCGCGAAGATTGCCTGGCCATGGCGCAGGCGGCAGCAAAGGTGGGCAAGCGCGACGCCAACGAAGCGATCGCGCGTGAACTCGAGAATTTGGCAAATAAGTTAGCTGGCCTGGGGAACTGAACGGAACATGAAGCACAAGATCAAGAATATCCATTTCGTCGGTATCGGCGGCAGCGGCATGAGCGGCATCGCCGAAGTGCTGATCAACCTCGGCTACAACGTGTCGGGCTCGGACCTGTCGAGCAATGCGGCGAGCGAACGCCTGGCCGACCTCGGCGCGCGCGTCTACACGGGGCACTCCAGCGAACACGTGATCGGCGCCGACGTGGTCGTGACCTCGACCGCCGTCAACGAGAGCAACCCGGAAGTCGTCGCGGCCCGCGCCGCCAAGATCCCGCTGGTGCCGCGCGCGATCATGCTCGGTGAACTGATGCGCCTGAAGCGCGGCATCGCGATTGCCGGCACCCACGGCAAGACCACCACCACCAGCCTGGTGGCTTCGGTGCTGGCCGAAGGCGGAATGGATCCGACCTTTGTCATCGGCGGGAAGCTGACCGCGGCCGGCGCCAATGCCAAACTGGGGCAGGGCGACTATATCGTGGCCGAAGCAGACGAGTCGGATGCGTCTTTTCTCAACCTGTCGCCGATGATCGAAGTGATCACCAACATCGACGCCGACCACATGGAGACCTACGAGCACGATTTCGAGAAGCTCAAGGCCGCCTTCGTGCACTTCACCCACCGACTGCCGTTCTACGGCCGCGTGATGCTGTGCATCGACGACCAGCACGTACGCTCGATCCTGCCGCAGGTGACCAAGCCGGTCACCACTTATGGCTTCTCGGAGGACGCCGAAGTGCGCGCCTTGGACGCCTACGCCGATGGCGTGCACATGCACTTCACGGTGCGCCAGCGCGGCTATCCGGACACGAAATTCGTGCTGAACCAGCCGGGCATGCACAACGTGCTCAACGCCTGCTCGGCGATCGCCATCGCGCGCGAGATCGGCATCAGCGACGAAGCCACCGCCCGCGGCCTGCTCGAATTCCGCGGCGTCGGCCGCCGCTTCACCCGCTACGGTGAAGTGGCCCTGCCGGGCGGCGGCAGCTTTACTCTGGTAGACGATTTCGGCCACCATCCGGTGGAAACCGAAGTGACCCTGGCCGCCGCGCGCGCCGCCTACCCGGGCCGGCGCCTGGTGCTGGCCTTCCAGCCGCACCGCTACAGCCGCACGCGCGACCTGTTCGAAGACTTCGTGAAAGTGCTGGCCACCCCGGACGTGCTGCTGCTGGCCGACGTCTACCCGGCCGGCGAAGCGCCGATCGTCGCTGCCGACGGCCGCGCACTGGCGCGCGCGCTGCGCACCGGCGGCAAGACTGAACCTATTTTCGTGGAGACGATCGCCGACATGCCGGCCGCGATCCTGAACGCGGCCCGCGACGGCGACGTCGTCCTCACGATGGGCGCCGGCTCGATCAGCGGCATTCCCCACCAACTGACCAATTCAAAGGCCTGAATCACGTGAACACTTCAACCGTGAATGCTACTACCAGTTTCGACCCGGCCGCCTTCGGCAAGGTCGGCGTATTGTTCGGCGGCCGCTCCGCCGAGCGCGACGTGTCGATCATGTCTGGCACCGGCGTGCTGGCCGCGCTGCAAAGCCGCGGCATCGATGCCCACGCTTTCGACCCGGGCACCCAGAGCCTGGCCGAGCTGGCCGAACAGAAATTCGACCGGGTCTTCATCGCGCTGCACGGCCGCTACGGCGAAGACGGCAGCCTGCAGGGCGCCCTCGAGCAGCTCGGTATTCCGTACACCGGCAGCGGCGTGATGGCATCAAGCGTGGGCATGGACAAGATCACCACCAAGAAGATCTGGAAGATCGACGAGATTCCGACGCCGGACTACGTCTCGATCGACAAGACCACCGACCTCGACGAGGTCCTGGTTGCCCTGGGCCTGCCGCTGATCGTCAAGCCGCCGCTCGAGGGCTCGACCATCGGCATCACCAAGGTGACCGAGGCAGCCGGCTTGCGCGCCGCGGTGGAACTGGCAGCCGGCTTCGACGAAGTCGTGCTGGCCGAGGAATTCGTCACCGGCCGCGAGTTCACCGTCGCCGTGCTGGGGCAGGGTGCCACGGCGCGCGCGCTGCCGATCGTCGAGATCGTGGCCCCGGAAGGCAATTACGACTACCAGAACAAGTATTTCACCGACGCCACCCAGTACCACTGCCCGGCGCCGCTCGATGCCGCCCTGACCGAGGAAATCCAGCGCCATGCCGTGAATGCCTACCGCGCCCTCGGTTGCGAAGGCTGGGGCCGGGTCGACGTGCTGGTGAGGGAAAGCGACATGCGTCCCTTCCTGCTGGAAGTGAACACCTCGCCGGGCATGACCTCGCACTCGCTGGTGCCGATGGCCGCGCGTGCGGTGGGCATCAGCTACGAAGACCTGTGCATCGAGATTCTGGCCTCGAGCCGCCTGAAGATGCCGATGCCGAAGGCGAAGGGTTAAACGCCGATGTGGCATGACGTCCGCGCCCTGAACGCAACCGCCAGCTCCCTGGTGGCGCTGACGGTGCTCGCCGGTCTCGCGTCCGGCGTGTGGTGGCTGTCGCAGCGCCCCATGTTCTCGCTGCGCGCGGTGACGGTGGAAAGCATGTACGGGATCGACCTGCGCCACGTGAACGAACTCACGGTGCGCAATGGCGTCATCGGCAAAATTCGCGGCAACTTCTTCACCACCGACCTGGAGCAGGTGCGCGGCACTTTCGAGACCGTGCCATGGGTACGGCGCGCCACGGTGCGCCGCGAGTGGCCGAACCAGCTGATCGTCGAGGTCGAAGAGCACGAAGCGCTCGGCACCTGGGGCGAGGACGGACGCCTGCTGTCGGTCAAGGGCGATGTGTTTACCGCCAACCTGGCCGAGGCCGACGACGACCATCCGCTGCCGGCCTTCGACGGCCCGCTGGGGACCGAGAAGGAAGTGCTGGCCCGCTTTACCGAGCTGCGTTCGCTGTTTTCGCCGGTGCAGCTGGCGCCACTGCAGCTGTCGCTGTCGGACCGTTATGCCTGGACCGTCAAGCTGGATAACGGCATGAGCGTGGCGCTCGGCCGCGAGCAGGACCGCGACACGCTGAAAAAACGCGTGCAGCGCCTGGTCGGCGTCTACCCGCAGCTGGTCGCGCGGCTGCAGGAAGGACGCATCGACACCATCGACATGCGTTACCCGAACGGGCTGGCGCTGTCGTCGGCGGCCTTGACGGTGCCGCTCGATGCCAGCAAGCCGGTCAAGGCAGCAAAAAAGCCAAAAACTCCGATCAACAAGACAACCAAGCAAACATAAGCAGGCAACAGCAATGACAAAAGACGCGAAGAACCTGATCGTCGGCCTCGACATCGGCACCTCGAAGGTGGTGGCGGTCGTGGCCGAAGTGATGTCCGACGGACGCCACGAGGTGATCGGCCTCGGTCAGCACGAGTCGAAAGGGTTGAAGAAAGGCGTGGTCGTCAACATCGAGGCCACCGTCGAGTCGATCCAGCGCGCGCTCGAAGAAGCGGAGCTGATGGCCGACTGCAAGATCCGCAATGTCTATGCTGGCATCGCCGGCAGCCATATCCGCTCGTTCAATTCGAGCGGCATGGTTGCGATCAAGGACAAGGAAGTCACCGCCACCGACGTGGCGCGCGTGATCGAGACCGCCAAGGCGGTGAACATCCCGACCGACCAGCAATTGCTGCACACGGTGCCGCAGGAATTCATCGTCGATAACCAGGAAGACGTGCGCGAGCCGATCGGCATGAGCGGCATCCGCCTGGAAGTGCGCGTGCACATCGTCACCGGTGCGGTGTCCGCAGTGCAGAACATAGTAAAGTGCGTCCGCCGTTGCGGGCTCGAGGTGTCGGACCTGATCCTGCAGCCGATGGCCTCGGCCGATTCGGTGCTGACGGTCGACGAAAAGGAACTGGGCGTGGTCCTGATCGACATCGGCGGCGGCACCACCGACATCGCCGTGTTCTCGGACGGCGCGATCCGCCACACCGCCGTGCTGCCGATCGCCGGCGACCAGATCACCAGCGACATCGCGATGGCCCTGCGCACGCCGACCGGCGAGGCGGAAGACATCAAGATCCGCTACGGCGTGGCCAAGCAGGTGCTGGCCGATCCGGGCGAGACGCTCGAAGTGCCTGGCCTGGGCGACCGCGGCCCGCGCGCGCTGTCGCGCCAGGCCCTGGCGGCCGTGATCGAGCCGCGCGTCGAAGAACTGTTTGCGATGGTGCACACGGTGGTGCGCGAGTCCGGCTACGAGGGCGTGCTCTCGTCGGGCATCGTGCTCACCGGCGGCAGCTCGATCATGCCCGGCATGATCGAAATGGCCGAAGACATTTTCCTCAAACCGGCGCGCCTCGGCACGCCGGACTACCGCGGCCAGCTGGCCGACGTCGTGCGCAGCCCCCGCTACGCCACGGTGCTCGGCCTGCTGCTGGAAGCGAAGAAGCAATACCTGCGCGGTCATATCGTCACGCGTCAGGATGGTTCGGTGAAGGCAGTCTGGCAGCGCATGAAGGAATGGATCGCAGGGAATTTCTAAATTACGAGTTTAGTTACGAAATACAGCATTAAATTTTCAGTACGTCAGCAACAAAGCGTTCACGGGTAAAGATTTTTTAAATACAATCGCTGTTTCCGGTTGCGGGGCCTGTCAGGGGCCTGGCAAATCTCCGCAACGGAAGCGGCACTGAATATTGGGAGTTCATCATGGAGTTCGATATGGTCGATAACGCAGCACTGGGAACCGTCATCAAAGTTGTCGGCGTCGGCGGCGCCGGCGGCAACGCGGTTCAGCACATGATCAATAAAGGTGTGTCCGGTGTCGAGTTCATCGCGGCAAACACGGATGCGCAGGCACTTGCAGTATCAGGCGCGAACAACATCATCCAGATCGGCGAATCGGGCCTGGGCGCAGGCATGCGTCCGGAAGTGGGCCGCCAGCTCGCCGAGCAGACCCGCTCGCGCATCGAAGACGCACTGCGCGGCGCGCACATGGTCTTCATCGCGGCCGGCATGGGCGGCGGCACCGGCACGGGCGCGGCGCCGATCGTCGCCGAAGTGGCCAAGAGCATGGGTGCACTGACTGTCGCCGTGGTCTCCAAGCCGTTCTCCTACGAAGGCGACAAGTGCATGCAGGTGGCGGAAGCCGGCCTGGAAGAGCTGAGCAAGCACGTCGACTCCCTGATCGTCATCCTGAACGAAAAACTGGAAGACATCTACGAAGACGAAAGCATGCTGGAGTGGATGAAGCACGCCGACGACGTCCTGAACAACGCCGTTGCCGGTATCGCCGAGATCATCAACGTGCCGGGCCACATCAACGTCGACTTCAATGACGTGAAGACCATCATGAGCGAGCAGGGCAAGGCCATGATGGGCACCGCGACCGCCGCCGGCGTCGACCGCGCGCGCATCGCCGCCGAACAGGCAGTGGCCTCGCCGCTGCTCGACGGTATCGACCTGTCGGGCGCCAAGGGCGTGCTGGTCAACGTGACCGCAAGCCGTGGCCTGAAGGGTAAGGAAATCAAGGAAGTCATGGCCGCCGTGCGCGCCTTCGCCGCGCCGGACGCGTCGATCGCCCAGGGCATCGCCTACGACGATTCGATGGGCGACGAGATCCGCGTGACCGTGGTCGCGACGGGCCTGGGCAAAGCCAAGAAGATGCAGCTGGTCCAGCCGCAGCCGGTGCTGCGCACCGGCACCCACGGCTACAACGCACCGGTGATGGCCGGCGCGGCGACCGTGACCGGCGGCCTGAGCATGGGCCAGGCCGGTGGCGACGCACTGGGCGGCATGAAGCAGCCGGCCGTGTGGCGCCGCGAGCAGGCATCGGAGCAGGTGCAGGCCATGCAGCGCAACGGTGTCGAGACTTACGACATTCCGGCTTTCCTGCGCAAGCAGGCCGACTGATACAAAGTCGGTTGAGTGTGAAAAGGCCGGCGCAAGCTGGCCTTTTTGTTTTTTTTTTCCGACCGTTACGTCATGAGCACCGTCACGCTTAAATCCATCATCCCCCGCGAAGGCGGGGGTCCAAGTTCGTGCCGCTGTCGTTGGCGTGTGCGTTTGTGATGCGCACGCAAAATTGGATCCCGGCCTACTCCGGGATGAGGTTCCAAGGGAGTAGGCAGAAGGAGGCGCAGGTGGTCAGCCCATTTTTACAGCCTGCCTGCAAGCCTTCCCCACATCGGCGATAATTGCCGGATTCTCAAAACACGAAGGAGCACACCCCATGACCATCCAGATCGGCGATCGCCTGCCGGAAGGCACCCTGTCGGAATTCATCGAGACCGAAACCGCAGGCTGCTCGCTCGGCCCGAATACCTTCCAGGTCAGCGAGCTCACGAAAGGCAGGAAGATCGTCATCTTCGGCCTGCCGGGCGCCTACACCCCGACCTGCTCGGCCCAGCACGTGCCGGGTTACGTCCAGCACGCGGAAGCGCTCAAGGTTAAGGGCGTCGATGAAATCTGGTGCATCTCGGTCAACGACGCCTTCGTGATGGGCGCCTGGGGTCGCGACCAGAAGGCGACCGGCACCGTGCGCATGATGGCCGACGGTAATGCCGCCTTCTCGAAGGCGCTGGGCCTGGACGCCGACTTCTCCAAGCACGGCATGGGCACCCGCTCGCAGCGCTATTCGATGCTGGTCGAAGACGGTGTCGTCAAGGCCCTGAACGTCGAAACGGCCGGCTTCGAAGTCTCGGGCGCCGAGAAGATGCTGGAACAACTGGGCTAACCGGCCTGTAACTTTCGAAACGGCGCCGTGGCGCCGTTTTTTATCCATGATCATCAACGCCGAAACCCCCGACCAGCCGGAAGTACGGGCCATGCTGGACCAGCTCGATGCCTATTGCGCGTCGCTGTATCCGGCCGAATCGAACCACCTGATGGACATCGCCGCGCTGCATGCCGACGGCGTGCTGTTCCTGGTCGCGCGCGACGTCGATGGCGCGGCCTGCGGCTGCGCGGCGCTGGTCCGGCGCGAGGGCTACGGCGAGATCAAGCGCATGATGGTCGTCAAAGAGCGCCGTGGCTGCGGCATCGGCCGCAAGCTGATGGAACAGCTGGCGATGTTCGCCCGGATGTCCGGCGTGGGCGTGCTGAAGCTGGAAACCGGCATCCACCAGCCGGACGCACTCAAGCTATACGAGCGCTTCGGCTTTACCCGCTGCGAGCCCTTCGGCGACTACCGGCCGGACCCGCTCAGCCTGTTCATGGAAAAACAGGTGTGAAGCGACCCGCCGGGAACCTGTACAGCATCTACGCGATGCTGGTCGCCGTCTTCATGTTCGCGCTGATGGACACGGCCATGAAGCTGCTGTCCGCGCGCTACCCGGCGATCCAGGTGGCCGCCCTGCGTTCGCTCACTTCGCTGCCCCTGGTGGCGATCTATGTCGGGCTGCGGGTGGGCTATGGCGACATCTTCCGCATCCGCTGGCCGCTGCACCTGCTGCGCGCGGTGCTGGGCATCATGATGCTGACCTTCTTCGCTTTCGGCATCCGCAAGCTGTCGCTGGCCGAGGCCTATTCGATCTTCTTCATCGCGCCGGCGCTGATCACGGCGCTGTCGGTCTGGTTCCTGAAGGAGCGGGTCGGCCTGGCGCGCTGGATCGCAATCGCGGTCGGCCTGGGCGGCGTGCTGGTGGTACTGCGCCCGACCGGCGCCGGCTTCCTGACCATCGGCGGGCTGGCGGTGCTGGCCGCGGCCGCGATGTACGCGGTCTCGGCGATCACGGTGCGCATCCTGGCGCGCACCGACCGCAACGAGCACATGGTGTTCTGGCTGATGCTGATGGTGGCCGTCGGTGCGACTGCCCTCGCAGCGCCGGGCTGGGTGGCGATGCGCATGTCCGACGCGCCGCTGCTGTGCGGCCTGGCGCTGACCGGCTTCGTCGGCCAGCTCGCCGTCACCGAAGCCTTTGCGCGCGGCGAGGCCTCGAGCGTGGCGCCTTTCGAGTATTCGGCGCTGGCCTGGGCGGTCTGCCTGGACTGGCTGATGTGGCAGACCCTGCCCGACAGCTACACCATGCTGGGCGCGGCCATCATCATCGGCAGCGGCCTGTATCTGCTGCGCCACGAAAAAGAACACGTCGAAGCCGAGCACCCCTAGCTGGGGCGGGGGGCTGCCTGCGCCGCCGAAAGCGCTGGGCTATAATCGCCGGATGCTGAAACAACGAACCATCAAGCAGGTCGTCCGCACCACCGGTGTGGGCGTGCACTCGGGCACCAAGGTCGAGCTGACCCTGCGTCCGGCCGCCCCGGGCGCCGGCATCACCTTCCGCCGTGTCGACTACGACCCGATCGTCTCCATCCCGAGCGCCGCCGACGTGGTCGGCGAGACCCGCATGGCCACGGTCCTGATCAAGGACGGCGCGCGCGTGTCCACCGTCGAGCACCTGATGTCGGCCTGCGCCGGCCTGGGCATCGACAACCTGGTCGTGGACGTCACCGCCGAAGAGATTCCGATCATGGACGGCTCGGCCGCCTCCTTTGTCTACCTGCTGCAGCAGGCCGGCGTGGAAGAGCAGGACGCCCCGAAGAAATTCATCCGCGTGCTCAAGGAAGTCGAGATCCGCCAGGGCGAGGGCAGCGGCGAAAAATGGGCGCGCCTGTCGCCCTACGAAGGTTTCAAGCTCGACTTCTTCATCGAATTCAACCACCCGGCCGTGGACGGCACCATGCAGCGCGCCTCGGTCGATTTCGGCGACGTCTCCTATGTGCACGACGTGGCGCGCGCGCGCACCTTCGGTTTCATGCAGGACGTGGAAACCCTGCGCGGCCTGGGGCTGGCGCGCGGCGGCTCGCTGGAAAACGCGATCGTGATGGACGAATACCGCATCCTGAATGCGGACGGCCTGCGCTACGAGGACGAATTCGTGCGCCACAAGATCCTGGATGCGATCGGCGATTTGTACATCGTCGGCCACCCGCTGCTGGCCAGCTACACGGCCCATAAATCGGGCCACGCGCTCAACAACGAGCTGCTGCGCAAACTCCTGGCGCAGCCGGATGCCTACGAGCTGGTGGAATTCGATTCGCTTTCGGATGCGCCGCCGTCGTATGTGCGGCAGATGACGCGGGAGTGGGCGCAGACTTGATGGGGTGTACGCGGTCGTGTGTAGTACGCGTGCAAAATTCGATCCCGGCGAAGGCCGGGACCCAAGTTCGCAGCAAACCGCCAGCGTGTGCTCCAGCCACCAAAAAAGCTACCGCCGCTTCTCCGCCAACCTCCGCAGCGCCGCCACCAGATCCTTGTTCTGGGTGGTGTCTTCCAGCGATTCGGCCAGCTCCTCGAAAGCCTGCACCGCCGTCGGCGGCAGCTCCAGGCTGCGCATTTCCGGCTTTTGCGGCACGGCGCGCGCCACCTGCACCTTCAGCTTGACCGATTCCACCTGCCAGCCGCGCCCGAGCAGGGCGGCCTGCAGCTTGGGCGCCATCTGTTTCACACGCGCCGCCACCGCCGAACTCGGCACAGCCAGCACCAGCGCACCATCCTGGAAGGAAATCACGTCGGTATTGCCGGCCAGCGCAGGCAGGATCGCCGCGCAGTCCGACTGCAGGCGCGCCATGCGCATGGCCGCCGGCAGCAGGCTGGCCATGCGTTCGTTGCCGCGAAGGAAGTCAGTCGCGACGATCGACGTCTGCCGATTTTTGGTACCGTAGATGTGCACTGGGAGGATAGGGAAGGGGGAGTCGACCAGGCGCACGATAGCACAAACCCCGCCTCGACTTCGCACAAACCCTGCACGGACTTGCCCCGATCCGGCGCAAGCCCGGCACATTTTCCCGACCGCCAGGCTCCTGTCGCGGGGGCGCCGGCGCCGCCCCGGCCGTCCCGGGTCCGCACGACAGGCCCCGCCACTGTGGCATTCAGTGCAATTTGATAACATTCTGCTGCTCAGCAGTCTTGTTATCCTGCCCATTGTCCCCAAGTGTGGCCGGATCGCATGATAAAATCAGTAGCTTTTTGCCATAGGCGGTCTTCGGCGGATGTGTTCACCCGTCCTCCCGGGCTCTTTTCGCGGCGTATTTTTTGTAGAGTTAGCATGTCATTCCTGACCCAGATTTTCGGCAGCCGTAATCAGCGTCTGCTCAAGCAATACCAAAAGACCGTGCGTCAGATCAACGCGCTCGAGCCGCAGATGGAAAAGTTGTCCGACGCCGAACTCCAGGCGAAGACTCCCGAATTCAAGGACCGGCTCGGCAAGGGCGAGTCGCTCGACGACATCCTGCCGGAAGCCTTCGCGGTCTGCCGCGAGGCAGCCAAGCGCGTCATGAAGATGCGCCACTTCGACGTCCAGCTGATCGGCGGCATGGTGCTGCACCAAGGCAAGATTGCCGAAATGGGCACCGGCGAGGGCAAGACCCTGATGGCAACCCTGCCGGTCTACCTGAACGGCCTGGCCGGCAAGGGCGTGCACGTCATTACCGTCAACGACTACCTGGCGCAGCGCGATGCCGAGTCGATGGGCCGCCTGTACGGCTGGCTCGGCTTGACTACGGGCGTGAACCTGTCGCAGCTGGATCACGACAGCAAGCAGTCCGCCTACGCCTCCGACATCACCTACGGCACCAACAACGAATTCGGTTTCGACTACCTGCGCGACAACATGGTCTTCGAGGCGCGCGAACGCGTGCAGCGCAGCCTGAACTTCGCCGTGGTCGACGAGGTCGACTCGATCCTGATCGACGAAGCGCGCACCCCGCTGATCATTTCGGGCCAGGCCGAGAGTCATACCGAGCTGTACCAGCGCCTGAACGAGCTGCCGCCGCTGCTCACCCTGCAGGTCGGCGAAGAAACGCCGGACGGCAAGGGCCAGGTCGAAGTCCCGGGCGACTACGTCAAGGACGAAAAAGCGCACACCGTGCTGATGACGGAAGCCGGCCACGAAAAGGCCGAGGGCATCCTGACCCAGTGGGGCCTGCTGCCGGAAGGCGCCTCGCTGTACGACGCCGCCAACATCACGCTGGTGCACCACCTGTACGCGGCGCTGCGCGCCCATGTCCTGTACCACAAGGACCAGCACTACGTGGTGCAGAACAACGAAGTGGTGATCGTCGACGAATTCACCGGCCGCCTCATGACGGGCCGCCGCTGGTCGGACGGCCTGCACCAGGCCGTGGAAGCCAAGGAAGGCGTGCGCATCCAGAACGAGAACCAGACCCTGGCCTCGATCACTTTCCAGAACTACTTCCGCATGTACGGCAAGCTGTCCGGCATGACCGGCACCGCCGACACCGAAGCCTACGAATTCCAGGAAATCTACGGCCTCGAAACCGTGGTGGTCCCGCCGAACAAGCCGTCGCAGCGCAAGGACCGCCAGGACCAGGTCTACAAGTCGGCCGAGGAAAAGTACAACGCGATGCTGATCGACATCCGCGACTGCTATGAGCGCGGCCAGCCGGTACTGGTGGGCACCACCTCGATCGAGAACTCGGAACTGCTGTCCGGCATCCTGACCAAGGCCAGCCTGCCGCACAACGTCCTGAACGCCAAGCAGCACGCCCGCGAAGCGGAAATCATCGCGCAGGCCGGCCGTCCGAAGATGATCACCATCGCCACCAACATGGCGGGCCGCGGTACCGACATCGTCCTGGGCGGCATGGTCGAGAAGCAGATCCAGATCATCGAAGCGAACGAGGCCCTGACGGACGCCGACAAGGCGGCCCAGGCCAAGCAGCTGCGCGACGAATGGCAGTCGCTGCACGACCACGTGGTGAACGCCGGCGGCCTGCACATCATCGGCACCGAGCGCCACGAATCGCGCCGCGTCGACAACCAGTTGCGGGGCCGTTCGGGCCGCCAGGGCGACCCGGGTTCCTCGCGTTTCTACCTGTGCCTGGACGATCCGCTGCTGCGCATCTTCGCGGGCGACCGCGTGCGCTCGATCATGGAGCGCCTGAAGATGCCGGAAGGCGAGCCGATCGAGGCGGGCATCGTGACCCGCTCGATCGAGACCGCCCAGCGCAAGGTCGAGGCCCGCAACTTCGACGTCCGCAAGCAGCTGCTCGAATACGACGACGTCGCCAACGACCAGCGCAAGGTGATCTACACCCAGCGTAACGAGCTGCTGGAATCGACCGAGATGACCGACCTGATCGTCTCGCTGCGCAATGGCGTCTTCACCGACGTGGTGCGCGGCTTCGTGCCGGCCGAGTCGGTGGAAGAGCAGTGGGACATCAAGTCGCTGGAATCGACCCTGGCGGCCGAGTGGAACCTGGTGGTGCCGCTGGAGCAGATGCTCAAGGACGATCCGAACCTGAACGACGACGACCTCCTCGAGCGCGTGCTCAAGGCCGCGGAAGTCTCCTACGACACCAAGGTCGGCGTGGTCGGCAAGGAATCCTTCGGCGGCTTCGAACGCAATGTCATGCTGCAGAGCGTCGACACCCACTGGCGCGAGCACCTGGCGGCGCTGGACCACCTGCGCCAGGGCATCCACCTGCGCGGCTATGCCCAGAAGAACCCGAAGCAGGAATACAAGCGCGAAGCCTTCGAGCTGTTTTCCAGCATGCTGGACATGATCAAGAACGAAGTGATCCGCACCGTGATGACGGTCCGCATCCAGAGCCGCGAGGAAGTCGATGCCGCCGAAGCGGCAATGGCGGCCCAGGCGGCCCACCTGGAAAACATCAACTACCAGCACGCCGATTTCAATCCGTCGGCAGCACCGGAAGAACTGCTCAACCCGAACCCGATGGGCAGCAGCGCCGAGCCGGTATCGGCGGAAGACCACAGCACCTATATGGGCGTGAAGGTCGGCCGCAACGATCCTTGCCCTTGCGGCAGCGGCAAGAAGTTCAAGCAGTGTCACGGGAAGCTGGCGTAATCGCCTAGAAGTGTTAACGAAAAACGGCCGGGGTGGGAACCCCGGCCGTTTTTTTATGCTTGCGTGTCTGCTGCGGACCTGGATTCCGCCTCCGCGGGAATGACGGTTTTAAAGGAGGTGGTAGAAATCGGCGCTACCGATTTTCACGCACCCTCGATCAACGTCGCTCCCGCGCAGGCGGGAACCCCATTTTGTATGCGTACCTCTGGCGTCTGCACGACCACAAACCCTCAACTTACGCCTTCACCAGCTCCGGCAGCATCCCACGCGGCTCCGTACCCGCATAACGGAACACCGCCAGGTCATCGGCGCGAATCGCCGGCTTCTTGCCGCTGACCAGGTCGGCGATCACGCTGGCCGAGCCGCAGGCCATGGTCCAGCCCAGGGTGCCGTGGCCGGTATTCAGGAACAGGTTGTGCAGCGGCGTGGCGCCCACCACCGGGGTGCTGTCCGGGGTCATCGGGCGCAGGCCGTTCCAGAAGGCGGCCTGGCTGGTGTCGCCGGCGCCCGGGAACAGGTCGTTGACGACCATCTCGAGCGTTTCGCGGCGGGCCGGGTTCAGGTAGTTGCTGTAGCCGGCGATTTCGGCCATGCCGCCCACGCGGATGCGGTCGTCGAAGCGGGTGACCGCGATCTTGTAGGTCTCGTCGAGGATGGTCGACACGGGCGCGCGGCTGGCATCCGTGATCGGTACCGTGATCGAATAGCCCTTGAGCGGATAGACCGGCAGCTTAAAGTAGTTTTTCAGCAGCAGGCGCGAATAGCTGCCCAGCGCCAGCACGTAGCGGTCGGCCGTCATCACGCCCTTGTCGGTGCGCACGCCGGTGACCTGGCCGCCGCTGGTGAACAGCTCCTTGATCGCGGTGTCGAATTCGAAACGCACGCCGAGGTCGCGCGCCATCGCGGTCAGGCGGGTGGTGAACAGCTGGCAGTCGCCGGTTTCGTCGTTCGGCAGGCGCAGGCCCCCCACCAGGGTGGCGTGCTCGCCCAGCGCCGGTTCGGCCTGGCCCAGCGCGCGGCCGGCCAGCAGCTCGTATTCGACGCCGGCCTGCTTCAGGATCTCGATGTCCTTGGCCGCGCTCTCTAACTGCTTCTGGGTGCGGAACAGCTGCACGGTGCCCAGGCTGCGGCCTTCGTATTCGATCCCCGTCTCGGCGCGCAGTTCGCGGATGCAGTCGCGGCTGAATTCGGCCAGGCGCACCATGCGCTCCTTGTTGACCGCATAGCGGTCGGCTGTGCAGTTGCGCACCATCTCCCACATCCACTGCAGCTGGAACAGCGAGCCGTCCGGGCGGATCGCCAGCGGCGCATGGCGCTGGAACAGCCATTTCGCGGCCTTGAGTGGAATGCCGGGTGCGGCCCATGGCGAGGCGTAGCCGGGCGAGATCTGGCCGGCGTTGGCGAAGCTCGTCTCCAGGGCAGGGCCGGGTTGACGGTCGATGACGGTGACGTCGTGGCCTGCCTTGGCCAGATAGTATGCAGTGGTCACGCCGACCACGCCGCTGCCAAGTACGAGAACGCGCATGTTGTCCCTGAATTCCTGAAAAGGATAAGTAAAAAAGCCGGATCTAGAAAAGATTGCCATCCTACCGCGGGTAGTGGAATAATTGATCCTGTTATTCCACAGGTTTTTAGTGAAAAATCATGCGCGTTCAAAAGAATTCCAACCGTGTCCTCGACAAGATCGACCTGCACATCCTGTCCATCTTGCAGGACGATGCGCGGATCGTCATGAAGGACCTGGCCGAGCAGGTGGGGCTGTCGCTCACGCCCTGCATCGAGCGGGTCAAGCGCATGGAGCGCGACGGCGTGATCGCCGGCTACCACGCGCGCGTCAACCCGCAGGCGATGGGGCTGCAGATCCTGGTGTTCGTGGAGATCACGCTGCACCAGAAATCCGAGAAGGCATTCGACCGGTTCCGCCGCGCGATGCTGGGCATTCCCGAGGTGATGGAATGCCACCTGGTGTCGGGCGACTTCGATTACCTGATCAAGGCGCGCATCCCCGAGATGTCGGAATACCGCCGGCTGCTGGGCGAGATCCTGCACGTGGCCGATGCCGGCCAGTCGAAGAGCTATGTGGTGATGGAAGAGCTGAAGGAAACGCTGGCGCTGTCGATCCCGCGCTGAAAGCCGGGGCCCTGCGCCCCGGCGGCAGGCATCAGGCCGCCGTACCCTGCGCCTGCAGTCGCAGCATTGCATGACGCAGGAAGGCGATCAGATCGTCACTGATGACGCTGCCCAGGCGCAGCAGGGGTTCAGTGGCCGAGGCCCGCCGGAACTGCTCGGTGACTTCAGGCGCGTCGCCAACCATGTCCAGGAACAGCGCATGCCATTGCCTTGCCAGTTCCATGGCTTCGCCCGACCTTGCCTCGGGATCGGCCGCCATGCAGGCGCGCAGGCGGGACGCCAGCGCGATCCACTCATCCGTGTGCGCCTGTTCGTGGCGGCGCATGCGCTCCACTGTTTTAGCCGACAAGTAGCGCGCGTAGACGTCGAAACGCAGCTCGGCGATGGCGGTGCGCATATACGTCAACAGTGCGGGCGACATGCCGAATTGCTTCTGCACTTGCTCGTCCCGGGACGTCATTTCGGTGAGGCGCAGGACGAAGGCCGGGTTGTCGCCGCTGTCGTGCTGCAGGCGTTCAAGCCAGCGCACGGCGAAAGTTTTCGCTTCCGGCGCACTGGGCGCCACGCCTTTCGCCATCAAGCTTTGTGCTTGCGCTATGAGCTCCTGCCATTCCCCACGGGCTTGTGGATTCTGGTAAAGCGGCAGGTGCGCCAGCTCGTCTTTGGAAAAGTATTGTTCGTACATGGTCATCTGCTCCAGGGTAGTCAGCCAGATGGACAGGTCCGTATCGCCGCCGCTTTCCAGCCGCGTGCGCAGGCGCAGCAACTGCTCGCGCATATGTGCTGCTTCGGCGATCTGCCGGTCGAGGTTCGACAGCTGGCGCTCGACGATGGCCAGCGGGGAGGCGGCCGGACTGTCCAGGTAAGCCCCGATGTCGGCCAGCGCCATGCCGAAACTGCGCAGGGCCTGGATCTGCTGCAGGCGCGCCACGTCGTCGCGGTGGTAGAGGCGGTAGCCGGCATCGGAGCGCGCAGAAGGGGAGAGCAGGCCAATGCTGTCGTAATGGTGCAGCGTGCGGACCGTCAAGCCGGCGCGCGCTGCGAGTTCACCCACTTTCAGCATTGCCTGTCTCCCTGTTCTTCATGCGTGCCGCTACTGTCGAGCCTCACCTTGCGTGAGGGTCAAGCATTATTGCGCATGCCGCACAGCAGCAGGGCTTACCAGGCCATCTTGTTCCAGGTATCGTCGCCGACGATGCCATCGGCGCTCAGCCCTTTCGAGGTCTGGAAGTTGCGCACCGCCGTCGCCGTGGCCGGGCCGAAGGCGCCGTCCACCGTGATGCCCGCGCCGCTTTCATTGAGCTGGCTTTGCACCGCGCGCACCTTGGCGCCCGAGTCGCCCTGCTGGGTGAGGATCACCAGCGCCGGCCAGGTGGCATTGCCGACGATGCCGTCCGAACCCAGGCCATGCGAGGACTGGAAGTTCTTCACCGCGGTCTGGGTCGCGGTGTCGAAGCTGGCGTTCACCGTCAAGGAATAGCCCCATTGCTGCAGCAGGTACTGGATGGTGCGCACGCGCTCGCCAGTGTTCCCGTACTGGACCAGCGGCCAGGTGGCATTGGTGCCGCCGCCGGTGCTGCCGGCCACCAGCGATTTATAACGCGGCCAGTCCCAGCCCGCACCCGGGTCGGTATGGCTCTGGCTGGCGAAGTTGACGTGGCCCTTGACGTTGAACAGCGAGTCCGAGGGCACCGCATTCCAGCCGCTGGCGCAGTCATAGACTTTCTGGGCCAGGGCGCGCGACGCCAGGATGTCGCGCGTGAGCGCGGCCGAGGCGGTGTACAGCGCGGTGGTGTACCAGGCGGACGGGTTCTCGATATAGCCTTCGTGCTCGATGCCGACGGTGTAGCCGTTCGAGTTCCCGACGTGCCAGGCCTTGGCCGACTCGTTCACCATCTGGGTGACCTGGCCGTCCGAGGAGCGGATCACGTAGTGGGCGCTGACGCCGGCGCTGCAGTTCTGGAACCACGAGATCGAGCCCGCATACGAGCCCTGGGTCGTGTGCACGGTGACGTGGCTGATGGCGGCGGTGCGGGCTGAATAATTGCAGCTGGCCGCCGCGTTCCAGATCGCCGGCGGATAGTCGGTGGAGGCGAGCGCGGGCTGCACCGCGGCGAGGATGCACAGGCTTGCGAGCAAGCCTTTGAAGAAGGTCTTCATGGATTTGGTCTCCGTATGCTGCTTTATTTTTTACTCGGGTTATCAAGGAAATCCGGCGCCGAAATCTTCGGGTCTGGCGTGCCGGTTTCGACCGTGATGCGGCGCGCGGACAGTTTCTTGAGCTTGTCGCGGCCGTAAGCCTTTTCCATCTCGACGTGGCGCTGGTCGATCTCGAACTTGTCGCTGCGGCGGCCCTGGCGGATGGCGCTCAAGACTTCGTAGCTGTAGATCTGCGCGATCTCGGGCTGCGGGATGCCGCTGTAGCGCGCCACTGCGCCTTCCCAGTCCGCGAGCGGGAAGGATTTGTTCTTGCGCGCGCCGTGCTGGGCCAGCAGGGCGGCGGCGGCGCGGATGTTGGTGCGGGTGTCCGAGGCCGCCTGTTCCGGCGACACGCGGATCAGCGCCGCACCCTGGCTAAGAGACTGGCCGAAGTGGGTGTCGTTGCGCAGGCCCATGATGCCGTAGCTGATCGGCATGCCGTGGTGCGACTCGACTTCCACCTCGGGCTCGCCGTTTTTCTTCAGCTTGCCCTTGGGGACGTGCGGGTGCCAGCGCGTCTCCGCGTAGGCGATCGATTGCAGCAGTTCGACCGGCACGTTGAATTCGTTCGAGGCGTCCCTGAAATACTGCTTGTACTGCTTGGCCGATACGGTCAGCTCGGCCGGTTTGCCGTCGGCGAATGCCAGCGGCGCTCCGGCCAGTGAGGCACATAGCGCGACCAGCAGCCGCGCCTTTACGGTGAGTTTCATTCTTGTCTCCAGTCTTATCAGATATGCCCCGGCAAACGGCCGGGAAGGGTGCGCCGGCGCGGCAAAATGACATGCCGTTCCGTGCCTGATGAGTATATGCACACTCAGCAATAAGAAACGCTAAGAAGCTGATTCAAAACAATATTTTGGTAGAAATGAATCGTGCGCAAGGTGCCGCCGAAAGTTGGTCCATAAGCAGGAATTAAGGGTCCTTACATGGCGGTTATCGCTTCATGCGGGGCGCATGAAAAGTCGCACGAAAATGCCATTCCTCCCGCCGCAGGCTGGCTAACCCGCCCATGGCGCCGCTGGCGGTACAATATCGAATTCACCATTCTTCGAACACGAGATCGCCATGGCCGTCAATTCTCCCCTGCCAGTCGCAGCTGACCTGAAACCCGTCAACGGTATCGACATCGGCTTTGCCGAAGCCGGTATCAAGAAGCCCAACCGCAAGGACCTCCTGGTGATGAAGCTGGCCGAAGGCGCGACAGTCAGCGGCGTCTTCACCAAGAACCGCTTCTGCGCCGCACCGGTCCAGGTGAGCAAGGCCAACCTGGAAGCCGTCAAGGGCGGCGGCAAGCCGATCCGCGCGCTGGTGGTCAACACCGGCAACGCCAATGCCGGCACGGGCGAATCGGGCCTGGCCAATGCGCAGGCCACCTGCGCTGAAGTCGGCAAGCTGCTGGGCATCGAGGCGCAGCAGGTGCTGCCGTTTTCCACCGGCGTGATCCTCGAGCCGCTGCCGCTGCCGAAGATCGTCGCGGGCCTGCCGGCTGCGGTGGCCAACCTGAAGCCGGACAACTGGTTCAACGCCGCCGAGGCGATCATGACCACCGACACCCAGCCCAAGGCGGCGTCAACCACCGTCACCATCGGCGGCCATAGCGTCACCATGACCGGCATCAGCAAGGGCGCCGGCATGATCAAGCCGAATATGGCTACCATGCTGGGTTACCTCGCGATCGACGCCCGGGTGGCGCAGCCTGTGCTCGACCAATTGGTCAAATACGCCGCCGACCACTCGTTCAACAGCATCACCATCGACGGCGACACCTCGACCAACGACTCCTTCATCATCGTCGCCACCGGCGCCGGCTCGCTGGTGGTCGATGCCGCCACGGGCTTCGAGTACGAAGCACTGAGGGAGGCCGTAACAAGCATCTCACGCAACCTGGCGCAGCAGATCATCCGCGACGGCGAAGGCGCGACCAAGTTCATGACCATCACGGTCGAGGGTGGCCGCGACGTCGAGGAATGTCGCAAGATCGCCTATTCGATCGCCCACTCGCCGCTGGTGAAGACCGCCTTCTTCGCATCCGACCCGAACCTGGGCCGCATCCTGGCCGCCGTCGGTTATGCCGGCGTGGACGACCTCGACGTGACCAAACTCGACCTGTACCTGGACGACGTGTGGGTCGCCAAGAACGGCGGCCGCAACCCGGACTACATGGAAGAAGACGGCCAGCGCGTCATGAAGCAGTCCGAAATCACGGTGCGCGTGACGTTAGGGCGGGGCGAGGCCGCGGCCACCGTCTGGACCTGCGATTTGTCGCACGACTACGTGTCGATCAACGCCGACTATCGCTCGTAACCGGCACGCGATGACGCCGCTGGAACAGTTCCTGCACCGCGCCGAAGCCCTGCTGGCACGGGTCGAAGCCGTACTGCCGCCCGCATTGCCGCGCGAGCCGGACTGGAAGCGCGGCTTCGCTTTCCGCTGGCGCAAGCGCGCCAGTGGGGGCGGCAACTACCTGCAGCCGGTGCTGCATGCTTCACCCATCCGGCTGGACGACCTGCACCACGTCGAGGCGCAAAAGCGCCAGATCGAACAGAACACCCGCCAGTTCGTCGCGCGCCGCCCGGCCAACAACGTGCTGCTGACCGGCGCGCGCGGCACCGGCAAGTCGTCCCTGATCAAGGCCTGCCTGAACGGCTTTGCAAGCGAAGGCCTGCGCCTGATCGAGGTCGACAAGGCCGACCTGGCCGATCTGGCCGACATCGTCGACCTGGTGGCGGGGCGGCCGGAGCGCTTCGTGGTCTTCTGCGACGACCTGTCGTTCGAAGAGGGCGAGGCGGGCTACAAGGCATTGAAGGTGGCGCTGGACGGCAGCATCGCCGCGCAGTCGGACAATGTGCTGATCTACGCGACCTCGAACCGGCGCCACCTGCTGCCCGAGAAGCACTCGGACAACGCCGGCTACCGCCATGGCGAGGATGGCGACCTGCATCCGGGTGAGACGGTGGAAGAGCGCATTTCGCTGTCCGAGCGCTTCGGCCTGTGGCTGTCCTTCTATCCGTTCCGGCAGGACGACTACCTTGATATCGCCGCGCACTGGCTGGCCAGCTTCGGCTGCACGCCGCAGCAAATCGAGGCGGCGCGGCCGGAAGCCCTGCAATGGGCCTTGCTGCGCGGCTCGCGCTCGGGCCGCGTGGCCTGGCAGTTTGCGAAAGACTATGCCGGCAGCTTGCCGGACAATGGAATCGATGAATAAAGCAGAAGCAACACCGGTCGACGTCGCGGTCGGCATCCTGATGCGCCCCAATGGCGACGTGCTGCTGGGCCAGCGGCCCGAAGGCAAGCCTTATGCGGGCTACTGGGAATTCCCGGGCGGGAAAGTCGAGGCGGGCGAGGACATCTTCCACGCATTGCAGCGCGAGTTCGTCGAAGAGCTGGGCGTGCGGGTTCTGCATGGCGAGCCATGGTGCTGCGTCGAGCACGTGTACGAGCACGCCCACGTTCGCCTGTATTTCTACATCTGCCGCGAATGGGCAGGCGAGCCGCAAAGCCTGGAAGGGCAAGCGTTCGCGTGGCAGGGTGCGTACAGCGTCAGTCCGCTGCTGCCGGCGACCATTCCGCTGCTGGAGTGGCTGGATAAACTGCGTTTCCCGTCCTCGACTTGGTCAGTACCGCCTGCGCCGGTACGACGGTCTTAAAGTCGCGCCAGGATGCAAGCGCTGTCGCGATGCATCAGGCAAAACGACGCATCAACCGCACTCTTACTCGTCGGCCAGCGGATCGTCCTGGTTTTCGTTCGGCGCCGCGCCGGGAATCGTGTACTTTTCCTCGGCCCAGGCGCCCAGGTCGATCTGCTTGCATCGATCCGAGCAGAACGGGCGGAACTGATTGGTCGGGGTCCATTCGACCTTCTTGCCACAAGTCGGGCACGCAACAACAGTCATACCATTACCAATCAAAAATCAGAAATTACAGAGGGTCAGCTCGAAGCGCACGTCTTCTTCCAGCGCCTTCGGCTTGCAGTCGCCGTCCTGGCTGGTGAAACGCACCCACAGCATGTATTTGTTGGCCGAGATCTCCGGGATCGCGCCCAGGGTTTCGTCGATCGACAGGCGCAGCATCTGGTAGACCTTGCCCTGCAGCATCTGCTGGTAACTGCCGCCGGTGGCCACCATGGGGACCGGGCCGCCCGAGTCGCGCAGCAGGCGCAGCACCAGCGACAGCGCCTCGAACAGCGGCGCCAGCGGCGCGAACCACTTCATGATGTCGGCATGGCGCTGGCTTGCCGTGCGCTGTTGCCACGCATGATACGAGGGCAGGTCGAATTCCGAGGCGCCGCCCGGGATGATGGTGCGGCCCCGGATGCTCATCAGCCATTCGTTGTCGCGCACGTTCTGGCCGGTCTTGCCCTGCGCCGCCACCAGGGCGCTGCTCACGCTGTCGAGCTCGGCCAGCACGGCGTCGAGCGCCTCGGCCGCCACGTTCGGATTGCTCCGGTAGGTCAGCAGGCTTTGCTTCTGGCGTTCGAGTTCCTGCAAGAGGTCGGATTTGAGGTCGGCGCGGCCGGCCACTTCCAGCATGTCGAATATCGTGGCGAGCGCCACGTGATGTTGCATTGGATGCTCTTGTTGCACAAAGAACTTGAATTTCTCATACAAATCTTCCAGCCGCAACAACGTGCGAATCCGCTCGTTGAAAGGATATTCGTAGACGATCAAAGTAACATTCCCCTGAATGTGGGCTGGAGAGCAACCCTGTGATTCTGAACCATGCCGCGCAAAATTACAAATAGCGCATTGACTTTATGCGTTTTCATGACCCCCGGGCTCGGGCCAGGCCCAGGTAGAGGGCGTGCAGGGCCTCGACCTGGGGGCGTAACTGGTCCAGTCCGTCGTCGTTGACGATGATATCGTCCGCCGCCGCCCGGCGCTGCGCGCGCGTGACCTGGGCCGCCATGATGGCACGCACCTGGGCTTCGCTCAGGTTGTTGCGCGCCATGACGCGCGCCACCTGTACCTCTTCCGGGCAGTCGATCGCCAGCACCCGCGTGACGCGCTCGCGCCAGGTCCCTGATTCGATCAGCAGCGGCACGACAAAGATGATGTAGTCGCCAGTGGCAATGCTTGCTGCCGCCGCGGTGGCGTCGCGGATGCGCGGGTGCAGGATGCCTTCCAGACGCGCCCGCGCAGTCGCGTCCGAGAATACCAGGGCGCGCATCTTCGCGCGGTCGAGGGCGCCGTCAGGCGTCGCAAACTCGTTGCCGAATTCGGCCAGCAGCGCCGGCATCGCCGCGCCGTGCGGCGCGCTCAAGGAATGGGCGATCGCGTCAGTGTCGATCACCGCGGCGCCGAGCGCCGCGAACATGTCGGCCACGGTGGTCTTGCCGCAGCCGATGCCGCCGGTCAGACCAACCGAGAACGCGAGCGTGTGCGGCGCGTCCATCTCAGCCGGCGACCACGGCCTGGATCTGCTGGCTGATCTGGCTGCCGTAGAGCAGGGCGATCAGGCCGGCCGCCGCCAGGTAGGGACCGAAGGGGATCGGCTTGTCGCGGCCGCGCTTGGCGAACACGATCAGGCTGATGCCCACCACTGCGCCCACCACCGAGGACAGCAGGATGATCGTCGGCAGCATGGCCCAGCCCAGCCAGGCGCCCAGCGCCGCCAGGAGCTTGAAGTCGCCGTAGCCCATGCCTTCCTTGCCGGTGACGAGCTTGAACAGCCAGTACACCGACCACAGCGCGAGATAGCCGGCGGCCGCGCCGATGACGGCATCGGCAAGCGGCACGAAGGTGCCGTGCAGGTTCACCAGCAGGCCCGCCCACAGCAGCGGATAGGTCAGGTCGTCCGGCAGCAGCTGGGTATCGACATCGATGAAGGTCATCGCCACCAGCAGGTAGAGGAAGAGCAGCGTGGCCAGGCCAGCCATGCCGCTGCCGAAGGTCCAGACCAGCAGGCCGGACAGCAGGCCCGTGAGCAGCTCGATGGCCGGATAGCGCGGCGAGATCGGCGCCTTGCACTTGCTGCACTTGCCGCGCAGCGCCAGCCAGCTGATGACGGGGATGTTTTCCAGCGCCGTGATCCGGTGGCCGCAATGCGGGCAGGCGGAGCGTGGCACCATCAGGTTGTAGCGACCGGTATGGGGCAGTTCCCTGCCGCTTTCCTGGGCCACGTAATTGTCGGACTCGCGCTGCATCATCTTCGGGATGCGATGGATGACCACGTTCAGGAAGCTGCCGATGAGCAGCCCGAACAGGACAGCCACGAGGGTGGCGCCCAGGTTGGCAGGTGCGGCGAACAGGAAGGATTCCACGGGCATGGCGGCTGGGTCCGATCAACTAGGTAAAAAGATTCTTTATATCAACCTATTGTAGAGGTTTCCCCGCGATTTGGCGAAGCCTGGTGCAGGCCTTCATCGAGCGGCCTGCCATTCGCGCCCGATTGTGGAGGATCATGGGCAGAACGTGGCGGGCGGCTACGCTGGATTTTTCCCGCTACTGCCCGGTGCCTGCGATGCCACGCGCAAACTTTACGTTTATCAATCACGCCTGCTTCATGGTGCGGACCGACGGCGCCCTTCTGGTGTCCGATCCCTGGTGCGAGGGCAGCGTGCTGGACGGCGCATGGGGCCTGGTGGACGGCTCGACCAGCAGCGCGGGCATGATCGAAGAGCTCAGCGCCGCCGGCGTGCCGGTCTATATATGGTGCTCGCGCGCCCAGCCCGACCGTTTCTCGCTGCCTTTCCTGAAGCGCTTCCGCGCCGAGTTCCGCGGCATCGCCACATTTCTTTATCGCCCCGGGCGCGACATGCGCATCGGCGACGAACTGCGGCGCCTGCGCCTGCCCGTGGCCGAATGCCCGGACGGCCTTACCGTGGGGCTGGCCGGCGACCTGCGCCTGACCGCCATCGCCAACGGCGACGGCGACACCGCCTGCCTGGTCGGGTGTGGCGGGCGCAACATCCTGAACCTGGGCGACCGCGCACTGGCCAGCGCGGCTGGCTGCCAGGCCGTCGCCCCCCACCTGGCACGGATTGCGCCGCGTATCGACCTGCTGCTGACCGGCTTCGGCAGCATGGGCTGGTGCGGCAACCCTGACGGCCTGGCCGAGCGCGAAGCCGCCGCCAGCGCCGCGGTCGAGCGCATGGCGCTGCAGGTCGACACCTTTCGGCCGAAGATGGTCGTGCCGATTGCCTCGTTCGCGCGCTTCGCGCGGGCCGACAATGCCTGGCTCAACGGCGGCAGGCTGTCGCCGGCCGAATTCATCGAGGCGCCGCGCCTGGACGACGTGCGCGGTTTGCTGCGCTTCCTGGCGCCCGGCACCAGCATCGACCTGCAGCGCGACACGCCCGCGTCGCTGGCCCCCGCCCACCACCTGGCGCTGGCGCACTGGTCCGACTGCTGGCGCAAGCGTCCGGCTCCGCTGCCGCGCCCAACGCAAGCCTCGCTGGGCGAGCTCAAAGCCGCCTTTGCCCGCTACCGCGAGCGCATCACGGCGGCCACGCATTTGCTGCCGTGGCTGCTGGAAACCCTCGGCCTGCTCAAGCCGCTCCGGGTGCACTTGTCCGACCTGCGCCAGAACGTCGAAATGTCCTACCGCCACGGGTTGCGCATGCTGCCGCGCGAGCAGCGAGCGAACTGCGCAGCCCACGTGGCCATGTTCTCGGGAACGGCGCTGCAGCTGCTGCGCCTCGAAGATGGTTTCGATACCGTGTATGCGGGCGGATGCTTCTGGACGCTGCGGCGCAGCGGCCTGTCGGCTTTCGGGCGCTTCTTCCTGCCGCAGCGCATGGGCTGCCGTGGAGCCAACCGGCACCGGCCGCTGGCGATGGGCGGCTTCCTGCTGCGGGTACTGGTGGGGCGCATGCTGCGCAAGGTGCAAGGGACACCGCGCCAAGGCTCGCCCGGGTGAGCGCTCCGGCTGTCTTTACCCCGCCTGGGCGCTTTCGACACTACGGTTTCACTTGCCACGTATTCGGCAGGGATTTCCCCATTATTTAAATATTTTCCTGACGGGAGTGCTGCAAGGCATTCCGCATGGCCTATTACGACTACATGCGAGAACACGGATTTTTATCCCGGAAAAACAGGTGGACCTGGGTCAGCGTCATGGCCCTCGTTGCCTTGACCGCCGCGTCCATCCTGATCGGGTTCGGACTGCTTCCGTCGGCCCGGGCTGAGTTCCGGACCCAGGGCCTGTGGACAGCATCTGCCGGGCTGCCGGGGTCCCCAGCAAGTGGATCGACCGCATTGACCAGAGGGCGCCACCGAACCAGGCCTGAAGGTCGGCACATGAATCCCGCTCGTCTGGAAAGAATCGGCGACCTTGCCCAGCATGGCGCGATGAGACCAATGGGCGAAGCGGTGGCGGTCCTCGGACCGCCACCGCCTGGCGGATTCAGCCTGTGGCCGGATGCGCCCCTTTGCGGGTACGCCAGAGCGAGTACAGGATGCCCGACAGGATCAGCACGAAGGTCACGGCGAGCGATAGCGATGCCGGTACCTTGCCACCGAACACGAAGTCGCCCAGGAAGATCTTGGAGCCGATGAATACCAGCACGGCTGCCAGCGAATACTTCAGGTAGCTGAAGCGCTCGACCATTGCTGCCAGTGCGAAGTACAGCGCGCGCAGGCCCAGTACGGCGAAGATATTCGAGGTGTACACGATGAATGGGTCGCTCGTGATCGCAAAGATCGCGGGCACGCTGTCCACGGCGAACACCACGTCGGTCAGCTCGACCATGCACAGGGCAAGGAACAATGGCGTGGCCCACAGCAGCGTCTTGCCCGGCCGCGCCGGATCGGGCTGGCGCACCATGAAGGCATTGCCGTGCAGCTCAGGCGTGATGCGCAGGTGGCGCCGCAGCCAGGATAGCACCGCGCTGTCGCGGATGTCGTCGCTGCCGGTCGATACGAAGAACATCCGGATACCGGTAAGCACCAGGAAGGCGCCGAACAGGTACAGCGTCCAGTAATAGCTCTGCACCAGCGCCGAGCCCGCGCCGATCATGATGCCGCGCGTGACGATCACGCCGACGATGCCCCAGAACAGTACCCGGTGCTGGTACAGGGGCGGGATCGCGAGCGTGGCGAAAATCAGCGAGATGACGAAAACATTATCCAGCGACAGGCTCTTCTCGATCAGGAAGCCGGTATAGAAGTGCAGGCCCTTTTCGCTGCCCAGCTCGAACCACACCCACAGCCCGAACGCCAGGCCCGCCGTCAGGTACAGCGCCGACAGCTTCAGGCTTTCCCGGACCCCGATGACATGGTCGCGCTTGTTCAGTACGCCAAGGTCGAAGGCCAGCAGCACCACCACGATCGCCAGGAACACCAGCCAGGTCCAGGCCGGCGTTCCCAGCCAGAGTGCATCGAACATGTCCATGATTGTCTCCTTGCAGGCCGGCGCTTAGCCGGACAATGCTTCAAGCGGGAGCGGCGCATCCGGCCGCGCCTGGCCGAACCAGATCCGGGCTGCGCGCCGCACCAGCGTGGTTTCGCGTCCGTCCAGGTGGCCGTCAGCATGGATGATGTCGACCATGGCCTTCCACAGGCGCAGCTGGAGGAGCGGGTCCCGGATCTCGGCCAGCAGTCCGTCGAGCAGGGCCGGGTCGATCTCGACCATGCCCGCATGGCGGTTGGCCGCCGCGCACAGCAGGTCCTCGCACAGTTGGCGCAAGGTCCGGTCGAAGGTGGCGTCGTCAACCCCGGCCGTGCCCAGGAAAGCGCAGGCGTGCATGGCGCGGACCTCGGACGGATCGAGATGGCCATCGACGATCATGCCGAGGGCAAGGATGCGGCTGACGGCTTCCGGACTATTGACTACGTAGACTTGCATGGCGATCTCCCCAGGTTGATGATGAAATCACTATAGGGAGCGCGAAAGCGAAAGTAAAATCGATTAATCTTTCGAAATCCGTAAGTTTTTCTGAGGTATTCGTGATCAACTACAAGCACCTGCATTACTTCCACGTGGTGGCCGTCCAGGGCACGGTGGCGCGCGCGGCCGAGCAGCTGCACGTCACTGCCCAGGCCATCAGCATGCAGCTTCAACTGCTGGAAGACCAGCTTGGCGAGCAGCTGTTCCAGAAAAAGGGCCGCTTGCTGGAACTGACCGAAGCCGGCAAGACCGTGCTGAGCTACGCCGAGCAGATCTTTGACTTAGGCAATGAACTGGAACAGGCAGTGCGCCGCGGCGGGTTCACGGAAGCGGAAACGCTGCGCGTGGGCATTGTCGACATGATTCCCAAGACCATGGCATTCCGGCTGCTGCAACCGGCGCGCGAGGCCGGCCTGGCAATGCGGCTGATCTGCAAGGAAGGGCGCTTCGAGGACCTGCTGCTCGACCTGTCGGCGCACCGGCTTGACCTGGTTATCTCCGACCAGGGCCTGCCGACCGGCGGCGCCATCCGCGGCCATACGAGGCTGCTCGGGTCGAGTACGCTGACGGTGCTGGGCCACCCCGGCCTGTGCCGGGAATGGCCGGGCGCCTTTCCGCAGCGCCTGAAGAATGCCCCCATCCTGATGCCGGGGCAGGATTCCGCCATCCATAGCCAGCTGGTCAGCTGGTTCGATACGCAGGAGCTCAAGCCGATCGTCGTCGGCGAATTCGACGACGGCGCGCTGCTCAAATCCTTCGCCCGCGCCGGGACGGGATTCATGGCGGCGCCGACGGTGCTGGCCGGGATCGTGCAGGAGGAAAACGGGCTCGAAGCGGTGGGGACGATCGACGCGATCGTCGAGCATTTCTACGCGGTGTCGGTCGAGCGGCGCGAGCACCATCCGGCCGTGCGCCGCATCCTCGACAGGGCCGGATCGGTGTTCCGGCCCTGAACGACGCGCGGCGCCGGATTTGCCGGCGCCGCGCGCAGAAGGGCCTGGCGGCCGAAGCAGCCAGGCCTGTTGGATGCAAGGCTTGCTTAGTTGCTGCAACCCATGGTAGCGATACGGTCATAAGCAGCCTTTGCTCTGACCAGGCCGTAGCCATACTTGTCGTCGCGGCCTGCTGCGCCCAGATCTTCTGCCGACTTAGCCAGCGTATTGCGGATCTCTGCAGCGGTGCACATTGGGAAGTAGCTCCACACCAGGGCAGCGACGGCGGAAGCGTGCGGCGTCGCCATCGAGGTGCCGTCAAAGTAAGCGTAATTGCCGACCTTGACTGACACGGTCGCAGCCTGGCCCAGTTGCGCAAGCATTGCAGTGCCCTCGGCCAGCGAGGCTGACACGGAAGGAATGGTCGTAACAGTCGTGCCCAGGGTCGGGTTAATGCTGCCTGCGACATTGTTATACAGGATCGCACCCACGCCACCGCTCGCTTCGCAGTTGGCAACCTTAAGGCCGAAGGGCAAGCCCGCGCCACGCGAAATCAGGCAGACCTTTCCGGCCATTGCGGCATTAATGCTTCCGCCGAAGCCGAAGTCGGCCAGCGGCGCGGTGACGGTTGCGCGCGGCGAACCAGTGACCGAGCCTACGGCATAGCTGCTTGCGCCAACGGTCAGCGACGACACCAGTGCGGTGCCCATCGGTACGGTCGACAGAACGCGTACGCCTGGTGCCGATAGTTCAACCTTCGGGTTGTAATTCGAGAACGTTGCCCAATTTTTGTTACTGTCAAGCGCGCCGACGGAGACCACGCTTTGGTAGCCTGCTGGCCAGCGTGGCGCTGTGGTGCCGGCATTGCTGGACGCAGCGAACGAGAGAATGCCTTTCGCAGCCAGCGCATCGAACGCAGCCTGCTCTGTGCTGCTTGGCTCAGGGCCGCTCAGTGACATGCTGATGATGTTCGCACCTGCGTCGCCGCAGCGGTTTGCCGCGTCAGCCAGTTCGGATGAATAAGCCCAGCCGTCGGCGCCAAAGACTTTGACGATATGCAGCTTCAGCTGACGGTTGGGAATAACGCCGACCACGCCGATGCCGCTGTTGTTGACCGCAGCGATCGTGCCGGCAACGTGGGTGCCGTGGCTGTTTTCGTCCGTGTGCCACCAGCCGGTGCCAAGGTCGTACTCGCCAGTCACGGTGCCGTTGTTGTTCAGGTCTTCGTGGCTGCGGTCGTATCCTGAATCGATGATGCAGATCTTGCGGTTGCCGGCTTTGGATCCGCCATTCGGCAACTGGTCAGCTTGGGTCATCGTAATACCGTAAGGGACAACCTGGCCTAGATAGTAATTCTTGCCAGAAGCCGGGTTCGCCGCCGCACCACGTTCGGTTGCGCTCGTATAGTCGGCGCTCATTTCCATCGATGGAAGGTAACGTGGGGGGTCGATCTCAACGTAAGACACGCCCTTGTCGGCACGCAGTGCGTTGACCTGCTCTGCGGCCAGTTCGACCGACATGGCATTCATGCCGCGGATTTTGCGCTTGACGTTACCGCGTGCGCGAATGACCGCAGCGCTGACGTCGTTGTCGGCGCCAGCCTTGAAACCGACGATGTAACGAGATGGCGGCGCAGCGCTCGCAGCAGTTGAAGCCAGCCCTAGCACGGCGGCCGAGCACAGCATTGCAAGGGTACGAACAGAAAGAGCGGTATCGGTGTGTTTCATGTCTCGTTTTCCAGTCTTGTTGTAGTGTAATGAGCAACTTGAAGCGCGGCCGCCGTTGTACGCCAGATAAGTCTAGCGATCTCAGCGTCGAATGATCCTGCGCGCGTCCCGTGGCATCGTCAACAACATTCCAAAAAATTTTTGACTGAGTGTATGAAAGTCGACATGACTTTAAAGATATTGACAGCGGCATGAAAACAAGGATTTTATTGGGGCTTCTTCAGGATGCCAGCCCTGGGCCTCGAACCAGGCCACGTTTCTCCACTCATTCCGCTATCGCC
The DNA here is from genome assembly GCF_059685855.1 of Telluria sp. ZB4P37. Lineage (NCBI taxonomy): Bacteria > Pseudomonadati > Pseudomonadota > Betaproteobacteria > Burkholderiales > Oxalobacteraceae > Telluria > Telluria sp. ZB4P37. The sequence continues at coordinate 110,660 of NZ_JCASID010000005.1, read as the reverse complement.
CGCTGCTTGCGTGCGCTGGCTCGTAGGGGCATACATGATCCGATCTAAAGTGATATGACAAAATTTAAAATCGTCATACACATACACGTTGTTTACACGATAACGGATTCATGATCGTCAAAAATACTTTTACGCTGCGTTGAAGGGGGTGGCTGCAAGCGCGTCGTCGCTGTCTATCCCAGCTTTCTCAACTGGCGCATACCAGTCAGCCCTGCTGCCAGGGCCAATAGCGCAAGCGCCACAAGCGGCCCCGCCGGCAAACTACGTTGGGACGTCGGGGCCTTATAAGCAGGCATGCGCGCGAAATCCGCTTTGCCAAACGGCCGCTCATTGAAGAAGTAGGGATAAAAGAAGCGCCGCAGTTCCGTATGGAAGCCGGCGATTCGCTCCTGGTAGGCGAGCTGCGCGCGCAGGTCGGTGTCTGCCAGCCGGTGTAACAACACCTGGACGTTTACCGACGCCAGCAAGACGCCGGCGCGGGCGGTCCAAGCTTCGCGCGCCTGCAAGCTGGCGCGGTACTGCGCGACCTGCGCCGCTACCGCCTGGTCACCGGCCTGGTGCATTGCGTAGTACCACTTCCAGTGGAAACGTCCCGTGACAGGCGGCGTATCCTTCCACTCGGGATGCGTGCGGAAGAACTTGTCGAACGTGACCGGTTTTGGCAGGTCCCAGCCGTTATGCACTTCCTGCCGCTGTGCCAAGGCAAGCTCCACACCTTTCGACACCGGGACGGTACGCGCGATCGCCGCGTCCAGCGCCGTCGGCACGATCATGGTCAAGCCGACGAGGCAGGCCAGCAGGATCGCGGCGCTCGTGGCCGAAGTGCCGGCACGGCCGGCAACTAACGCGGCCACACCAAACCAGAAAACCAGGTAAAACGAAGCAACCAGAGCAAGTTGGCCCAGAGCAGCCGCTCCTGCGCCAGCCACTACGACGCCTAGGGCGAGCGGTACCAGCAAGGCGAGCCACAGGAGGGCGTAACGCAGGCTGATCCGGCGGCGCCAGAGGCTGGCGGCATTCGCCGGCAGCGACGACAGCAGCCGCAAACGTCCCGCCTCGCGTTCTCCCGTCACCAGGTCGTGCATCAGCGCAATAACGAACAGTGGGGTGAGATAAACCAGCAGGAAGGTGAAGTCGAAGCGGCCGGCCATGGCCAATTCCGGATTGATGGCCTCCGATTCGTATAGCTGGGAGTGCAGGCCCAGCAAACGCACGCGTAGGGCAAACGGCTGCAGGTCGCGCTGGCCGATGGCCGCGAACGCCAGGCTCGAGGGCGGATTGATCGTCAGGTGCGGTGTGTCATAGGCGACCTGGCCGGCGTCGGCTGCGTTCCCATGCTTGTTGGCCAGCGCCCGGACCTCGGCATGGTGACGCATTGCCACGCGCGCGAGCGCGTCGCGCTGAGCGGTGGCGGCCTGCAGGCCGCTCCACACGGAGAGTGCAGACAGCAGCAACAGAAGGGCAACAGCCCCGAGTGCAATGCGGGAGTGCAGCACGAGCCGCAGTTCAAACATCAGGATCTTCACTTGCCAGTCCTTTCAAGTCGTTGGGCAATGACGCGGCCAGCAATGGCCAATGCAAGCAGCCAGCCCCCGAGAAGGGCGAATGCCGGCCATGCGTGGCGCGCCGCTACGGTATCGAACTGCGGCGGCGCATAGGCGAACCGTGGGATCTCATCCCAGTGGTGCTTCGCGACGCGCTGGTCACGATCGTTCTCATAGCGGATCGCAGTGATGTGCAAACTGTTGAGCGCCTGGACAAAGCCATAGCGGTATTTCTCACCCTCGAAAAGGAAGCGCGTGTGGCTGTCGAGGTTGGTCCCGGCAAGCGCGGTCGACATACGGCGCAGCGCGATTACCGGGCTGGCGAGCGCGGCGCGGTACACGATGCCGCTTTGCGCCACTTGGCGATCGTAATCCGCGCGCATGAACTCGTTGAACAGCTCGCTAGTCAGGCGTTCGCCTTCCTGCATGACGAGGCCGCCATAGTTGACCGGCAGCTCCTCGATGCGGCTGACGCCATATTTCGCCAGCACCTGTTGCTTGAAGCGGCTGAAGTAGGGGTCGTTGGGGTTGTGACTGTCACCCAATGCCTTCATACGTTGGTGGATCGCTGCCTCGGTCTCGATACGGGTCGGACGCTCGATACCAAGCATGGCAAGGTCCGGCATGCTGCGCGGCAGCAGGATGGTCGTGACAATCCAGACGGCCACCAACACCAGCAGGGCGTCGCGGGCGCGCGGCAGCAGCGCCGACACAAGAACCGCGCCCACCGCCCACAACAGCAGATAAAGTGCGTAACCGGCAAGCATTGCCAGCGCTTGCGCCGCGACGGTGTTGTGGATTGCCGCGATGGCGCCGAGCGCGATCAAGGCGGGCGAGGCGAGCAACATGGCAATTCCCGCATGCGCTGCCAGCTTTCCAGAAAGGAGCGTGCCGCCGCCAATGCCTTGGGTGAGCTGCAGACGCAACTGCCCACGCTCGCGCTCGCGCGCAATGCTGCCAAAGGCCAGGAAGACGATCAGGAGCGGCGTCAGTACCTGCAGCACGAACGCCGGCGTCAGCTGGCCGAAGCGCAGCAGCACGGATGACTGTCCGGCTTCGCTGAAGTTGGCGCTGTTCTGGCGATGCCCTTCCAGGAACAGCGTGTGGCCGGTGAACGGGTCGACGCCGAAGTCAAAAAACGCGAGGGGACTAAGCGGCCGGAACACGTAGTGGCCATAGTGCACCACGCGGTGCGGATGGCGGTCGGGCTGGTTATGCCACTGTTCGTCAGCGCTTGCCTGCAGGCGCGCACGCTCCGAATTCAGCGCGCTGACGCGTTCATGGCTGACCAGGATGGCGGCCAGCGTGAGTGCCAGCATCAGCCCTGCCGCGGCTAGCGCAACGCGGTTGCGCAGCATGGCGCGCCATTCGGTGTGGACGATTGCGGCGATCACATCACGGGAGCGAGTGCTCATGCAGCCTCTCGCGCGCCGGCATAGCGTCGGTACAGGTCGCGCACGTCGAAGCGTTCGCCGCCACTTGCGGCGCTTTCGTGCCCGATATGCCCACGATCGAGGAAACCGATGCGGTCCGCCACTTCGGCCGCGCCAAGCAGGTCGTGCGTCACCATGAAGATCGCTGCGCCGTCGGCACGGAGGTTTTGCAGCAGCCTATTGAATTCGCTCGTGGCTTGCGGGTCGAGACCGCTGGTCGGCTCGTCCAGCAGCAGCACCGGCACCGCGCGCGCCACCGCCAGCGCAATCGCCACTTTCTGGCGCATGCCCTTCGAGTAGCCTCCCAGGCGGCGCTTCCAGGCCGACTCGTCGAGCTGCACGGCGCGCAGCGCGCCGGCGATCTGGTCATTCGTCCACGCGCTATTGGCCAGCCGCAGGAAGTATTCGATGTTCTCGCGTGCGTCGAGGTGCTCGTATAGCGCCACATTCTCCGGCACATACGCCAGCTGTGAGCGTGCGCCCAGCACGTCGGCGGCCACGTCGATGCCACACACACGCACCGACCCTGCATCGGGCCTGGCGAAGCCAAGGAAGGTGTTGAGCGTGGTCGATTTACCGGCGCCATTGCCGCCAAGCAGGGCATAGATTTCGCCTCGCCTGACCTGTACGTTCAAGTCGCGCAATACAGGATTGCCGTGATAGCTGACGTCGACGCCGCTTGCCTCAAGGGCCAGGATGGAACTGCTCATGATATTCCTTTGATATGAATCGGATCAGGTAGTACGGCCGTTGACAGCAGGGTTGCGATCACCGGACCAGGCACCGGCCTGGCCTGGTGTAGCAGAGGACCCACAACGGCCCCTTTCACGGGAACTGCGTCATAACTTGATATTCAGTGAAAGGTAGGCCGAACGGCCTGGCGCCGCGGAGAACATCGGCTGGGGGTTGTTAGCGGGCCAGAAAAAGTTGTCGTACCAGACATATTCATGCTCGCGATCGGCAATATTCTTGACCTGGAAGTCGATACTGGTCCGTTTAGAAATGTTGTACCGGACATTTGCGTCGAACAGGACGAAGCCGCCGTACTTGCCCTGCTCGTTTGGGCTGTCGATGAAATAAGCCCCTTGCGCGCGCCCCTTGCAAACCGAAGCGCAAGCTGTCGGATGCCCGGTATTCCATCCCGGCGTTGGAAATGTACCGCGGCGTGGAGAAGACTTCCTTGCCGGCCAGGGAGACGCCATTGGCAGCGAAGGCGCTCATCACTTCGGCCTTTTGCAGGGAATGCGACAGCCATAGGTTGAGCTTGTCGGTTACCTGTCCGGAGACCTGGAAATCGACGCCCTGCCTGCGCGTTTCGCCCAGGCCGACCGTCGTGCCGGTGGCGGGCATGTTGGCCACTTCGCCGGTGGCATCCTGTCGCCATACCGCGAAGCGCACGTTTGCGCCAGGAACAGGCTTGAACTTGACGCCGATTTCCTTGCCGGTATTGACGGACGGCTCGAAGGTGGCTTGGCCCGGCCGGAGATAGGCGGGAACGTCCGATCCCGTCAGGACCTGGAAGGTGCGTCCCCAGTTCGCATACACGCTGGTGTCCTGGGACGGGTTATAGACCATGCTGAGCTTGGGCTGTTTGATCCAGCCATAGTCCTGCAAGGGTGCCGTGGCCCCCGTCATGTTGGTTCGGTTGTCACCGGAGAACTTGTCTACCCGGAAGGCCGGGACGATCTTTAGCGAGGCGGTCGGCTTGATGATGGCCTGCACGTAGGCGCCGATGTTGTCGAGGCTATAGGTGTCGTCGTTCTGTGTTTGCGCCGGGGTGCTGAAGTTGGTCGGGCTGGCGAAAGTGAAGCGATAGCGGCGGTAACGGTTGTCCTGCTGTTCCATATTGACGCCGCCGTCGAGGACGAGTTCCTTGCTCAGACTCCAGGTCAGGTTGCTAATAAGACCGAGCTGGTCTTCATTCCATAGGCGGTGCTGGCGCGGGGCAGTGCCGGCGGGATTGCTGGTAAAGGTCACGCGCCGGTCGTCCGCGTAGCTATTGAAGTAGAGCTTGTTACTGAAGTAGGCATCCGGGGTGATTTGCCAATCCAGATGCAGGCTGGCGTGCTTCATCTCGCGGTCGGTGGCGTCGTTGGCATTCTTCGCTGGAGACTGGCGACGGTTCTCGCGCAGTTGCCCTGCGGTCAAAAAGCCTGGCTCTCCTGCCTGATGCTTGTAGGTGCGCACGACGAGACCGGCCGTGACGGCCTTGCCCGCCGAGGTCATGAACCACTTGGCGCCGGCCGAGTACTTGTCCGACCCGGTTCCCCGGTATTCGTCGGTATCCTGCTTGGCGAAGAAATAGTTCTGGGCGAGTCCGCCGGCTTCGCGGCCGATCGCAACCTGTGCCTCGCGGGTGTCGTAGCTGCCATAGGTCAGCCGGGCATCCGTGTAGTTGCCGCCCTGGCGCGTCCCGAAATTGATATTGCCGCCGATGTTATGCAGGCCATAGCGGGGATCGTTGGTGCCGCGAACGACCTCGATGTAGTCGATCTCCAGCGGGAAAATCATGTCGATGAAACGCTGGTTGCCGCTATTGACGTTGCTCGGGATGCCGTCGATCAGCACCTTGATGCCGTTGATGTATCCCTCTCCATTGAAAGCGCGGAAGGTCGCCTTGCCGGACTCGGCGCCCATGCGGGTTTCGGTGAGCTGGACCCCGGGCAGCTGGCCGATCAACTCCCAGCTGTTCATGACATTCTTGTCCTCGACCTTGTCGGCGCCCAGGACATCGACTGAGGTCAGGACGCGATTGGTCAACAGCGGCCCGCCGTTACGTTGCGCAGTGACGCGGACCTCGCCCATGACAATCGTGGGATCGTCTGCGTACGCGGACCCGCTGGCCAGCGGCAGGGCGAGCGCCAGCATCGCTGGTAACGATTTTCGTTTCATTTTTCATACCTTTTTTGGATGGCAGTGTTAGCGTGGACGGCGGAGCGTTCGCGCCAAGGCTTACGCACCTTGGTCGTAGCGCTGGTGCGCCGAAACCAAGGTGGCATTCGGAATCGCCGTTGCGACAGCGAACTACCCACCAAGCCGGGACGAACCCGACAAGTCTGTATGCGCAGCCATCGTCTGCCGCGAAAGCCTCACGGACCTCCAGCGGTGTGCATGGCCGGATCAGCTGCGACGAGCAGAATCCGATCGGACGCGAACGACCGACAGGCAGGCACATTCGTGCCGCGACGGAAGCTGCTCAAGATGCGACGACGCGCTGGCAGGGCCAGGCGGGTGTTAACTGAAGCGTGGGCTTAGAGGGATGGGGGAGCGCGAGAGTGGAAGGCGAGCCGGAGCGCCGCCTGGGCGGCGCGCTCGCATGTTTCGACATGCACGAGCCCGACGGGTTCGGGTGGCTGCAGGCGATATTCGTCGTCGGGAACGGCTGACGCGTACTGGGCGGCAGCGCATAGTTCACATGCGTGCGCCTTGAGGTCGGAGTTGTCGCTGACACGTTCTTCGCCCGCAGCCGAGGCAAGCGCTGCGGGAACCCAGTGCGTGACGGCATGCGACATTGCTACCTGCTGCGTTAGCAGCAGGAAGAACATCAGCAGTAGCGTTATCGGTCGGCGCACGTATCAGGAAAGAAATAAACGGAGTTGTAGTATAAGCCAGACATCATGGTCGTCTAGAATTATCTTGGCGACAGTGGCTTGCTCATTTTGAGCGGCTGTTCCAGTCAGCGCGACCGCTGCAGATCAAAATATTTCGCTTCAATCGATCTGATCCGAGATGGAAAAGCGCAAGGTCAGCTACGGCTTCGCTAACCTTGCAATGGCGTTACCGGGGCTTAGAATGCCGCACGAACACCCACCGTAATATTGCGCCCAGGCAGTGGGGCGATATCCTTCAGCACCGAAGTCGAAATCCGGATCTCCTCATCGAGCAGGTTTTTGCCGATGATGAACCAGGTCAGGTCGGTGTTCTGGAAACGCTGGGTATACGACAGGTTTGCATCGAGCTGGGTATAGGCCGGGGTCGGGGTCGACTCAAAGGCAGCCAGGCGCTCCTGCTTCAGCGCACGCAGCAGCGACACCCCGCCGCGAAGCGCGCCCTGCTTGTAGCCGGCTTCCGCGCCCAAGCGTTTGGCAGGCTGCAGCGGGAGGCTGCCGGCGTCGTCGAGCCTGCCGCGCGACATGTCGCCGAACGCCCGCAGCGACAGGCCTTCGTTGTGCTGGTTATAGGTGATCTCGGCCTCCGCGCCGCGGATCGTCGCGTTCGCCTGGCGGAAAGTGCGCTCGCGCAGCTCGTCGCCCGGATTGCCTTCGTCGTCGAGCAGGGTGTCGCTCACTTCCCCATAGATAAAGTCGCGCACGCGGTTCTGGAACAGGTTCGCCTGCCAGCGTACCAGCCCGGCCGTTTTACGGAACGACAGCTCGATGTTGCGTGAAGTTTCCTTCTTGAAGTCTGGATTGCCGATGTCAAAGGTCAGGGTCGACTCATGCGGACCACCCGAATACAGCTCGTCTGCGGTCGGTGCGCGCTGGGCGACCGAGGCCGTCAGGCCGACGTTGTAGCCCGGGGTGATGGGGAAGATTGCACCGGCCGAGTACGACAGCAGGTCGAAGCTGCGGCGGCGCGCGCCTTCCGGCTCGCGCTTGACAGACTCGACCCGAGCGCCAGCGCTCACGCGCGCCACGCCGAAATCGCGCTCTTCGACGAGGAAGGCGGCATGGGTGTCCGACACTGTCACTGGCACCGTCGCCGATTCGCCGCTTTCGGCGGACAGACCCGAGAAACGCGCATGCTCGGTCTGGACGCCGAAGCTGCCGGCCCAGCCGGCGACCGGCCTGTGCTTCATCTCCAAGCGCGTCTCCAGCGCACGATTTGAAAAAACTGTTTCCGCCCCGCCTTCATCATTCAATTCGATGTGGCCGTAATCGTTATAGCCCACCTTGAAGCGTAGCGTCTCGAAGCCGGGCAGCGGCGCGTTGAGCAGGCTGTCGATGTCGTAGCGCGTCTGGTCCAGGTCGATCTGCGCCCCTTCGCCACCGGGGATGCCGTATTTTTTCTTCAGCGAGCTGACCGAGGCGCCAAGGTAGCCGCGCTCCCCGATATACGAGGCGCCGGCGCCCAGGGTGTGCTGGCGCAGTGCCGAATTGGGCAGGGTGTCGCCATCCGGTGAACCCGAGACATGGTAGTTGCCGGCGTCGCGGCCGCTGCCGTCGACGTGGAGCGCCGCCTTGCCGGCCGAGGCATCGCCCGAGAACGACACGGCGCGGCCGTGGTCGACAGTGCTGTAACGGGTTTCGACAACACCGGTCGGCTTGTCATGGTGTTCGGTCGGAATGCGCTCGTTGACGACGTTGATCAGACCGCCGATCGCGCCGGAGCCGTACAGCAGCGCAGCCGGTCCGCGAAGGATCTCGATCTGGCGCGCCGTGGCCGGTTCGCCCGTCACCGCATGGTCGTTCGAGAGGCCGGACAGGTCGGAGACCGCCATGCCATTTTCAAGTACCTTGACGCGATTGCCTTCCAGACCACGGATAATCGGGCGCGATGCGCCGGCGCCGAATGCCGACGCTGAGACGCCGAGTTCACTCGACAGGGTTTCGCCGAGGGAGCTGCCGAGTTTGCTGCGCAGCTCGTGGCCGGCAAGCACCTTGGCCGGGGTGAGGATCTGGTCGCCTTCGGCGGCGTTGAACGGGGTGGCCGTGACGATGACGGTGGCGATCGGCTCCGTCGTGGTGGTCTGGGCAAACGAAAACGGTGCGAGGGCGGTCAGGACCGCGCTCGCCAGGAGAGTACGCTGGACGTGCATGATAATTCCTAGAGAAAAATTGGGCGAACGCGCGTGCGCGGGCGTACCGGCGCAAACGAGTCAGGAAGTCAGGGCAGTCAGGCGAGGGGTGGAGCGCGGGAGGAGAAGTACGGCGTGAAGGGTGCGTCCCATGAATCGAACGCAGCCATGAGGGCCAGTGCCTCGGTGCCGGGCAGGATGCCGGCGGTGCAGGTCGGGGTATGCAGGGCCGGCGCGACTGTGGCAGCGTCGAAAGCCAGGCAGGAATGCTGCAGCGCTTTCTGGTGCAAACCATCAGGTGTGCTCGCCGCCAGGCCGCTTGCTGCAGCTGGATATTGCGATGCGTGCGCAATCCGGTGCGACAGGCCATGCCAGTGCGCAAAGACCATCGCTATCGTCAGGATGTACGCCATGACGAAGCGGTTGGATCGAACGCGTTTAAGCAGGGCAATCATCGATATAGCTAATGCCGGTCAGGCTTTAAACCCCGAATTGAGGCTCGGTATTATAGCCTGTCTGGCATTCCCCCATCGTCACGGACACTTCCGTTAGGCGCATTTCAAATTTTTCAAACTGTACCGGGCTGATGTAGCCGATAGTGGAATGACGCCGGCGTGGATTGTAGAACCTTTCGATGTAGTCGAACATGTCAGCACGTAGATCATCCCTGGTCCGGTAGTGCTTTTTACTCAGGCGCTCGGTCTTGAGCGTCGAGAAGAAGCTTTCCATTGCAGCGTTGTCCCAGCAGTTACCGCGACGGCTCATGCTGCAAACGATGCCGTGCGATTCGAGCAAGCGCTGGAAGTCTTCGCTGGTGTATTGCGAGCCTTGATCCGAATGATTCAATACCGCCCGAGGCCGGCCGCGGCGGAAGATGGCCATCAGCAAGGCGTCCATTACGAGTTGCGCTGTCATGGTCGGTTGCATCGACCAGCCCACCACACGTCGCGAGTACACGTCGAGGACGACAGCGACAAATAGCCAGCCCTCGCCAGTCCATACGTAAGTGAAGTCAGCAGCCCATTTCTGGTTCGGTCCTGTCGCTTTAAATTGCCGGTCCAGCAGGTTCGGCGCAATAGCGTGGACTGGCGAATCGAACTGCCCTGGTGCACGACGACGCTTGTGCCGGGCCTTAATGCCTACTGCTTTCATCAGCCGCGCCACGCGGTTCTCGCTGCAAGCGTAACCAGCATCGATGAGGTCTCGCACTACGCGCGGTGAACCGTATGTGCCATCGCTGGCTTCGTGGCTGTGCTTGATCGCTTTGAGGAGCCGGGCATTCTCACGTTCATGCGCGCTCACTGGCCGGCCGAACCAGTCGTAAAATCCACTGCTCGATACGCCGAGCAGACGACACATCGTTCGCGTGGGCCAAATGGTTCGATACTTGGCGATGAAGCCGTACTTCACTTGAGGTCGGCTGCGAAGTAGCCGAGCGCCTTTTGTAAGATGTCGCGCTCCGTCTTGACCTTTGCCAGCTCGCGCCGAATACGCTCGTACTCCTGGCTGGACACCTTCTCTTGCCCACCCGTGACCTCTGCGTCCACGTTGGCGTCCCTGCACCAACGCCCCAGCAAATTAGCGCCGATACCGAGATCGCGAGCAATCGCTGCCTTGCTTGCGCTAGGCTGGCCTACCAGCTTGACGGCCTCGCGCTTGAACTCTTCCGAAAACAACCGTCTTTCACGTGCCATGTAATACCTCCGATAGGGACATCATACCTATCGAAAGTGTCCGTCCTGATGGGGGAATGCCAATGTGATGTCAAGAATTTCCATGCTCGGAAAAGTGAGCCAGGCATGCAGGTTTACCTTTGGAGAACTCAAATCCAAGCCATTTTTCACTAGGGAAGCGAGCTCATTTTCGCTCATTTCAAATCGTATGGTGCCTGGTGACGTTTCAATTGCACCAAAGGTTAGGGTCAATGATGTCTCGAAATACCGTTCAAGCAGATGCTTCACTTCCATGTTGGCCCGCCAGCATTGAACCGCCAAGTCGGTAACTTGCAGCTTATTTTGATGCAGGTATTTGGCTAAAAGCCCACCTGCGCCTTGGAGGCGAGCAAGATCGGCTAAATAGAGGAAGTCCAAACGCTGTACATCGGCCACTACTATCCCTAGCTTACGTGCACGCTTCTGGGCCGCATCGAACGCACTTCGGTACTTCTCAAGAGGGGTTAGGGCGTCGGCCTCGCGCGTACCTTGCGGCGCTATCCCAGCCAGAGCGGGAGAATCATCTAGCGTGGCCGTCTCTTCCGGCTTGTCGATACCTAATGCTTGGCGTATGCGGTTGATAATTTTCATAGTTGTCCATTTTTGCTAGTCGAAGCAAACGCCTTTTGCTCAGCGGAATGTTAAACCGGGTCGTGCAGCCTTAGGTCGGGGCCGGGCTTTTCGACCCATAAGCCACCTAGAGTGCTCAACATTTGGAGTAGTTACAAATTTACGTTAGCTACGTTGTCCGCCGCGAACGCAGCTTCTTACTGTAAACGATCAGAAAATAACGCGGCTGATCAAATATACGGAGATAGCTCAAAACAGTTCAAAACGCAATGTCGGGCACGCCCTACGTTCCCATACACAGCGTCAGTGACGGTGCGGTTACGCCAAACTAACCATAGCGGCGCCGGCCCGATACGATTTCGGTGCCGGCACCTCGCCCTGCAGCTGCTCCGCGTGAATCAAGGCCGGCGCGACGAAGATGAGTTTACGCTGCTGGCTGCCTACCCCGAAGGGCTGCATACGAAAATGCCCACGGCGCCAATGCGGCGCCACGCCGCCTCCCGTCGCACCTTCCAAATCCCCGGGCGGCAATAACTCGGGGCCGACCAGAATGCCGTTGTAGAGGGAGCCTGATCTCTGCAACAGTTTGGCGCGCTTGCGCTCCCCCATGCCAGCGGCACGGCGCAGCGCAGCGCCTCGTCGTATTCGCTGTGCGGTGTCACACGTGCCTGCTTCAAGGCCATGTAGAGGAACAGACGTACCACGTAGCTGACCGCGGCGTGCATCGATGAATGGAGCTCGCTCGGGTCCGCTGCCGTGAAGCCGCCGAGGACCTCCGCCAACCACTCGCCGACCGTGATGTCCCCCCGATCCGTTTCGCCGAGCAGCGAGATATGGCCAGCGTAGCGGTCTTGGCGCTTGCCGATGAAGACGAGTTCCAGCGTCCAGCATTTCTCCTCTGGCTCGTCAAACATGCCGTGCCGGGTCAAGAAACAGAATGCTCCGTCGAAGACGTGATCGGGCGATTGCGGAACCGGCACTTTCAGATATTGCATAGCCGCTTCGCCGAAGCGCAGGTACTGGGCCCGGTAAGGCGGCGCGACCATGCTCATTGGGAGACTGAGATCCACGTCCGAGTTCGCCAGCAGCGTTTCCAGCGCGGGCGTCGCCTCGATGACTGTCCCCTCGCTCAAATGGTACTTGAGGTTCGTGCTGACCTGGAACGCGAGCCGTTGGCGATCCTCGGCGCTTATTTGCCCCGCCACCGACGACCGGGGATGCATGCATTCCAGCTGCCGGAGGATTTCCTGCCTGATTTGCCAGCACAGCGTGCCGGGATCCTGCCAGAGGGGCCAGAGTCCGGTGTTCCCGAGTGCACCCGTCCAAGCGTCGAGCGCGCCCTGCGCCCGGAACTGTACCGGATAGGGCCGGCCAAAAAACCGCGTCATGGGGCTGCACACCAGCGCTGCCCCAATATTGGCGAACCCGTTCATCGGCGCTGCCTGTCGGCCAGCCGTGCTAGCGGCACGCGCTGGCCCCTGTCGTTTCAAGTTTTTCGGCATTGCCAGTCTCCCTCAAGATAACCGTCAGAAAAACTTTAGACATAGCGCAGGGAAACGTATTGATTCGGAGCAAGCTCTTTTTGTCAGCATGCAGGTAACGTGTCAGCTGACTATTGTTCAAATGCACTAAGGCCACGCGGCCATCGGGAGGCAGTCAATGGGCGAAAGCCAAGGTATTGCGGCCGGTGCCGCGCGGTCGGCGTTCAGCGGCGCATCTCAACACAACCGCCTCATGCGGCTTGACTTTCCGTTGAAGGATGGGCCGCCCGCGATCCTTCTGCCGAACAAGCTGGTCGCTCATGAGGATGTCTCACGCGGTTTCCGCTTTAACGTCGAGGTGCTGTCGGACGACCCGCGCATCCCGCTAAAAATAGTGATGGGCCGGATGGTGACGATCTCCCTGGTTCGGGAAGACGGGTCACTGCGCTACTTTAACGGCTACATCACCGAGTTCCGTTTCCTGCGCAGCGATGGCGGCTTCGCCTTTTACCAGATGGTGCTCGAACCCTGGCTGGCATTCGCTCGCCTGCGCAAGGACAACAGGTCGTTTCACAATAGAAGCGTGCGCGAGATCACCGAGGAAACCCTGAAGCACTACGGGAAGGCCGACTGGCACGTGTATCCAATCGACGACTCGAAGCTGACCCTCGCCAACCAGTACAACGAGACCGACTACAACCACCTGCACCGGCGTTGGGAAGCGCTTGGCCTGTACTACTGGTACGAACACAGATTCGACGGCCACAAGCTCATGATCTCGGATAACAGCCTCCTGGCCGAGCCGATCGACGAGGAAGCATACGTGATCTCGTACCACGACAAGGGCGGCTCGCGAGAGGACGACGGGATTCACGAGTGGACAGCAATCCGGCGACTCGGTTCAGGCAAAACTACGCTGGCGACATTCGACTACAAGAATCCTAGGGCGCAACTCGTTGAAGCCGCTTCAGTCAACCAGCAAGGCGACTTCTTACCCTACGAAGTCTACGAGGACACCGGCGCCTATGGCTTTCGCTTGCACACCGACGGCGCACAGCTGGCGGCGCGGCGCATGGACGAAGCGGACAAGGACACGCAGTATTTCGAGGCGGCCGGCAACGAGAGGTGTGTGCTGCCTGGCCGCACGTTCAAGCTCGGCGGCCACTTCAGCGCCGAGCCGCGCTCGCGCGAATACGACCCCGAGCCACGCGGCAGTATCGAGAACCGCTACTACCTGATCCTGTCGGCCGACCATGAGGTATCTAACAACTATCAGGCAGGCCCCGGCGCACCTTCGCATTACGAAAACCGCTTTACGTGCATCCGCCAGGACATCCGCTGGCGCCCCGGCCGCAACTTCAACAGTGATCCTGCTATCTATACGGGGCTGCATACGGCCATCGTCGTCGGCCCGGCCGGCGCCGAGATCCATACGGACGGCTACGGGCGCGTCAAGCTGCAGCCTCACTGGGACCGGCTGGGTACTTATGACGAGAAGAGCTCACCCTGGATCCGGGTGATGACGCCGGCTGCCGGCAGCGAATTCGGGCAGATTCGCTTGCCGCGCGTCGGTGAGGAAGTGGCCGTCGTCTACCCGAACGGGAATATCGACCATCCGCTCATACTCGGGGCGCTCTACAATCAAAAGCACATGCCGCCGTGGTCTCTGCCGGAGCAGCAGTCGCTCGCCGGCCTACGCAGCCGGGAACTGGGTGGCGGGGCGCGCGGAAATCACCTCGTCCTTGACGATACCAAGGAAATGATCCAGGCGCAGCTGAAAAGCGACCACCAGTGCAGTCAGCTGTCGCTCGGCCACATCACGCGCATCGAGGACAACGCCGGCCGCAAGGATGCGCGCGGGGAAGGCTGGGAACTGCGCACCGATGGCCATGGCGTGGCACGCGCTGCCAAAGGCCTGTTGATCACTACCGAGGCACGGCAGTCCGCACGTGGACCGATCAAGGACATGGGCGAAACGGCAAAACGGCTTGATGCCGCGCACAAGCTACACGACGACCAAGCGACAGCCGCACTGCAGGGCCTGGCGCAGGAAAGTGGACAGCAGCACGACGTCGCCGATGTGCTGAAGGCACAAAACGGGGGGGTGCGCGGCACCGGTGGACAATTTCCCGAGCTTTCCGGACCCCACCTAGTCCTAGCGAGCCCGGCCGGGATCGAGACGACGTCAGCACAATCGACCCACATCGCCAGCGCCGAGCACACGGCACTGACGGCTGGCCGCAACCTCTCGATCGCAACAGGCGAAAGCTTGTTCGCGAGCATCAAGCAAACCTTCCGCCTGTTCGTCCACAAGGCCGGCATGAAGCTGATCGCGGCGTCAGGCAAGATTACCGTGCAGGCACATGACGACGACATTCAGATCATCGCCAACAAGGTCCTGTCCCTGATCAGCCAAACCGACTGGATCGACCTGAAGGGGAAAAAAGGCGTGCGGCTGCATGGCCCCGGATGCATGGTCGAAATCACCGATCGGATGCAGGTCTTCGCGCCCAAACCGGCGCTATTTCACGGCAACCTGGAGACCCTCGCTCCCCAGAATCGGCCGCAGCCATCGACGGAGCACAAGATCACCATCGCGGAGCCGAAGACGCCGGAAGATCCGAAGCAGTTGCTTTTCATGCTGCAAACCCATCCTGAAAGCGGTCGCCCGTTTGCGAACGTCCCTTACACCCTCCTTAAGAATGGCAGCCAGGTCGACGAGGGCATCACCGACGACCTTGGCCGTATCGCCATTGAGCATACGAGTGGGACACCGGGGTACACAGTCGAGCTGGCGAACGGCGAAAAGTTCGATCTCAAGGCTTGGGAGAAGTTTGATCCGAAGGACAAAACCTTGCACAGCGAGCAGGCGCTGTCGAACCAGGGCGCGCGTGCGCTCGATGGCTCGGCAGACGGTCGCACTTATTCCTGAATTGGCAGTCAACTGGCCAAGGACCTCATGAGCTCCGAGAAATATCTGCGAACCGAAAAGGTTCACATCGACGAAGTCAGCTGCAAAGCGACAAGCACCATTCAATGGTTTGCGGAAGACAAGAACAAAAAAGGAAACGCTACCCATCCCATCACCCACAACAACAAGCTCAGCGTTCTGATATGCGGAAAAGATGGCTTCGCGGCCATCGCCAAGGACATAGCGGAAGCAAAGGAAAGCATTGATCTGGTGTGCTGGGGCTTTGATCCAGGGATGGAATTAGTACGCAATGGGTACAACTGGCCGCGGGCGGAGACATACGGCGATCTATTAATTGCGGCAGGCAAGCGGGGCGTACGAGTCCGCCTACTAGTTTGGCATAGCATCAGCGGCGGTAAGATTCAAAAGCACATGCCCGGCCACACTCATGGAAAGAGTCCTTGGCGCATTCAGCAAGGCGATTTGGAAGTCCAGCAAATCAATGCCAAGCGCAGCTTGGAACTGATACGCGAGCATGCCCGAGACAATCGCCATAAAAAGGAATGGAACATGCCGGGAGACAAACTTGCGGCTATGGCGAGGGAGGAGTATTGCTGCAGCTGGTACAAAGCGGCGTTCGCGGGGCGACTGCAGGGCATCAGCATCCGCACGCGTGACGGCGATTCCGGCAGCATCGACGATTCGCTTGGCCAGGAGACGAGAAAGCCCGATGCCCTCGAGCGCAAGCTGCTGATATATGGCGGCACCCATCATCAAAAGCCAATCCTTATCGACTTCGCTTATGACGGCGGCAAGAAAGCGGTCGGTTACGTCATGGGCCTGAATTCCCTGACCGACTACTGGGACACTCCCGAACATTGCGTCGAGAATCCGCTGCGTGAACAAGGCGCTGCGAAGACGAAGCAGGAGCATGCACAAGGCGTCGACGGCTTTTTCGATTTCGAGACCTTGAAGCCCTACCGCGACTACGCCTGCCGGATCGAAGGCGGCCGGGCACTCATACCGCTGCACGAGAATTTCGAGGGGGGATGGGAACGTGCGGGTGGCGCTGCGTCGGCAAAGCCATACGTGTGCACTACGCCGCCCTCCGCCTTGCTGCGCAAGGCCGCAGGCGGTGACTCGACGGTGCAAATTGTCAGAACCCAGCCCGAAGAGGACGACTTCACGATCAAGGACATCTATTTCAACGCGACCCGCGTTGCTGCTGGTGGGACGGGCTACCTGTACATGGAAAATCAGTATTTTCAGTACCAAGACTGGGCTGAGCACTTGCTGGCGATCCGAAAAAAGGTGATTGCTGGCTGGAACCGAGGTTGCGCAAAAATCGGCAGGACCGCCGAGGACTTGCCGGTAATGCACGTCTTCGTCGTCATCCCGGCCCCCGAAAGAGCGGAGATGGTTCCGCGCACCTACGACGCCCTTGCAACGCTGGGTCAACAAGGCCGCATGACCGGGCAGATCAAGATGATCGAGGAAGCGAATGAAAAGGAGAAGGCAAGGACTCAGGGTACAGCGTCAAAGCAGGGGTTCTTCAAGGACGCCGCAGACCGGGTGGCAAGCCTGCCGCAAGCGTTAACGGACGTTATCCCAACTGCAAACAAGATCAATAAGCCTTCCGATCTGATTCTTAAGGAGACATACGGGCTGCGGGTGTGCGTGGCTGTGCTCAATGCCTGCGAGTTCAACCAGGTGCGGCGCCAGTGGCGCTACCGCGAGATTTATATCCATTCCAAGTTGCTGCTGGTCGACGACGGGTTCTTCACGCTCGGGAGCGCCAACCTGAACCAGCGCAGCATGGTGGTGGACAGCGAGATCAATCTTGCGACGAACGATCGGCGCCATGCAACCGACCTGCGCAAACGAATCTGGTCGCAGCTCGCGACCGAAAAGAATAACGGAGGAAACGCTACGCCGCAGGAAATCGAGAAAACCTTCAAAGATTGGGTAAAGCTCATGAATCGAAACAAGGACAGGCAGAAGGCACCGCCCACCAATCCGGCCGACAAACAGATGGAGGGCTTCATCGTCCCCTTGGACGATGGGCGAAGCTCGACCGTACGAGTAGCTTGAATCATGCCTACTCGTGCCGCTTGTTCTTGGCGTCGCCGCACTGCGGCAACCTTACTGATGACGCTCACTCTTTTGGTGGCCTGTAAAATGGATAAGACTTCCGATAAGGTTCTTCCGCACTTGCAACCCCTGACGCCGTTCGATCCGCACATTGCATCATTCGAATGCCAGACCGAAGCGAGCAAGGTGCCGCCGGTCGATGCCCAAGCCGATGACTGGTTCCTGGAGGCGCGCGCTCTGGAAGATGGGTCCACCTTCGTCGACGACCGCGATTACAAGAAGATCGTCAAGCTGACCCGCCAGGCCGCCGAGCGACATCACTGGAAGGCGATGCTCAACCTAGCAAGTTTGTACGTGGAAGGACGTGATCCGTTAAATGGGGAGGAGGCAGCGCTGCGACTAGTGTCGCAGGCCGTGGAACTAGGCATCCCGGCCGCCTATGACCGGATGGGCACTTATTATCTCAACGGTACGGGCGTGAACGCGAATGCCGACCGCGCCTATGCCTTTTTCCAGAAGGCGGCCCAGATGGGCAACCCGCAGGCAATGGCCTTCCTCGGCGAGAAGATGGACGCGGGTGGAGACGACCTCAAGCCTGGCTACTGGGGCAACATCCCGATTGCAATCAAGATGTTCGAATGCGCGCTGGCCCAGGGTTATGGCCCGGCCGCGGTGGAAATGGAACCCATGTATGCGGTCCCCAGGGGGGCGGACGGAATGCCACTCGGAGAAAGAACTCCCGATACCCTCAACCGCGTGATGCGGGCCGTGCACGAGGGCGTGAAGGGCGGCTGCGAGTACTGCGCAAACAACTTGGCGAGTGAGTTCGACCGGCCAAGCAATCTGGAAACCATGTTCGTGCCTTTCATCGATAAAGCACGCGGCCAACGTTACGATATGCTTGGCGATGCACTCAGCTTCAACCCCGACCGCCGGTTCCCCAACCTCGACAAGATCCTGCCCTTGCCACCGGCCCCGCTGCCGCCCTGGGATGGTAAACGCGAAAGCCTGCTCGCGGCGGCGATGGCCGTCGTGCCGGCGCCGACTGCCCCGGCGCCAACAGAAGCCTCGCTCAGGAAGGGGCGCTACTTCCTCGACAGCGCCTATGCGTTCCGGCCTGTAGCAGAAACGACGGATGCGCTTCAGGCGCCCTTTGCCAGCTATTGGCAGCCGACGGCTCCGCACGAAGCGGCCGAGGTGCGCGCCTTCCTGGCCGGCATTGCGCCCGGTCTCTACGGCAAGGGCGAGGCGTTCGAACAGCCTCGCTACCCGAGCGCCACGGGATTGAAAGCCATTGCCGGCATCGTCTGGCAGCGTGTACTCACTGCGCGCAACGACGGCGGCATTGTCGCGCCGCGCACAGCGCTCAGGCTGTCGCGCCAAGTGGCACGACTGGAACCGCAGGTGAGCTGTGACGGGAACAAGGAGTGCCGCATTACGGGCACCTGGCAGCCATGGCTTGCGCCGGGGCACCCGCTGGAGCAGGAAGTGAATCAAGCGTGGCGGCAGCGCTGGCTGACCGCCGGCCAGCCCTTTCCCGACCCGAAGCGCGACTGGATGCTGCCTCTGGACGGTGCGGAATTGAAGTGGCACCTGCTGGAGGCGGAAACGCCAATGGAGAAATAACTCACTCTACCCATGTCGAAATGTCGCGCTCGCGCAACTCCTTTGCTCTGGTCAGGGTACCGCAGCAGGCCAGCTCATCAATTAGTATGGCGAGGTAATTGAAAATGAAGCACGAGGGGCGTGGTGTAATTCGATTGAATGATAAGACGGACCACGGTGGCCAAGTTATTTCCGTTTCGTCCGGCACTGTTGTGATGGGTACTGAAGCAGCGCTTGCCGACGATGTCACCTTCTGTCCCAAGTGCAAAGGGAAGTTTGCGATCAAGCCGGACGGTGCTGGCGCAAAACACAAGGGCCGGCCGTATGCCTATAACAACGATTTCACCGCATGCGGTGCAAAGCTTATTTCCTCGATATGACGGCCCCGACCGGTCGCCTTTGTATCAAATATCGTTGTTGCCGCTGATGCAGCATGGATAAGACTAGCACAGCGGAAACGGTAATAAGTCGGGTTATCACAGGAAGATGCCGGTCTGAGCCGCTATTTCGGCGACGTTAAGTCGACAAAATCCAGCTCGTTCTCATTTACAATGCTCGAGTTGTTTAAAGAAAGCAGTTTAGATCGGCTGAGACTTACTGACCGCGGCCTGAACTAAATACAGGGCGCACACCGCCAAGGATCTGTTTAATCGACGAAACCAGCTTGGCGTGGGCGCTTCTGAATTGCCGGGCCAACAGCGAATACATATGTTCTTCAAAGGGAAAGCAGGCAACAGGTCGTCGGCGAAAACGGAGGTCCGACAGCGCTTCATTGGGACCGGCCGGGGGGCCGCTTGCAGTCGTTCAGGGTTGTTATCTCATCTTGGCAATTCGACGCGCATCCGATGTTGGAGGGGCGGCGTGGAGGACGTGTCGGTCTCAGTCTGGTGGGCACGACGCGCCTCGCGTCGTGCTCTGGGGTGACCGTAAGCGCCGAGATCAAGGTGAAAGATGATCCCGACACACCTCGTGCGTTGTTACGTCAGTGGAAAAACCTTTCGCCCTCCATCGAAGGATATGGAGCGGTCTCGATCGAAGGCGACGCGTTGCCCTATTTAGACCTGACTCTGTACGGTCACCCAGACTTTGTCGATGGGGTATGGCGAGCGTTCGTCGCGGGCTTTTCCACCCCAGGAGGCAACGTCGTGCTTGACCTGACCGTAGGCCACCCGGATGAGATCACACCTGATTTCTGGAGAATCCAATGGCAGACCGAAACCATGCAAGTCCACGAGTGGAAAGTAAGGGCCGGTGCGACCAGAATGCCACCGCAATGAGAACGGCGATTGCAAGTTTGTACTCCTAGGTGGCTATCCAGGAACCCGTAGACGGAGGGGAAACTGGAACCGCCAATGCACATGCATGCCGGACCGATGCGGGCCACGGGTCAAGGCGCGTCAGTGCCGACGCTAGACTCCCAACCAAGCCGACAGCAGTAGAGTGCTCGACGTCCGCAGCGTGCGTTACATTGCCCCGATTACGTCCAGAACCTGGTTGTTCGGCGCAGCCATAACGAAATGTCCCGTCACGGAATTCCTCTCGGTGCTGTTGGTAAGGTCACTGGTAAAGATTCTTGTTCAATTGCGGAACGGTGATCCTTGATCGACGTTTCCTCAACTGTCCAGTTGCGGCGAGCGCAAATTGCTGCGATGGAAGCAATCTCTGCGTCCGATAGGCGCTTCCGACTGACGATGGGAGCAATGTCCATCAGATGAAGGCCCAAGATACGCCCGCACTGATTGCATTCCTCGGCCAGCTTGTTCGCGACGCGAAAACCGCCGGCGTCGACATCGCCCCAATGCCATACAGCGGATCCTTCAGGAAGCACTGCGAGTGCCATGCGGTAGATCCGGCGCCACGACGGGCTGGGCATGCCACCCGTGTACATCAGGAGGATGGGGCCGGCAGACTGTGCGCCGCGTTGCAGATATTCCGCGGCCTCATGGAATGTGGTGAGGTTCTCCACCGTCAGCAGAGTCATTGCTTGGCGGGGAAGGTCCATGGCAACGATCGCATGCGGTGGAAACCCCAGGTAAGGAGCGACGATGTCGACGGCGGCATCGACCAGCCGGACGACGACGCGATTGTCTTTTCCAGGGCTCACCGCCATCAGCAGCGTGGGCGGGAATTTCATCAGCCCCATCTCCTGGAAGAACTCCTCCTCCTCGCGGGGCGTGCCTGTGATGGCGCCCTGCGTCAGTACGTCAATGAGCGGCGCGAGTGCCGTGATGCGCTTGCTGTCCCCAAATAGTGCGACGCTGAGCCTTCTTATTGGGGTATCGGACCGCTTGTCATCCGGCGTCGTGCGGCAGGCGTCGACCACGCATATCGCATCGAGCCAGCTGCGGATCGCCTGTTCGCCAGGCCTAGTCGATCGAACTGGCGCGCCCTTGCGCCATGTCTCCAGCACGCTTGACAGCACCGGATGGCTTTGCAGGTGGGGCGCGAACGCGATCGCGGCCGCACTGGTTGCATCCCATCTTGGGGTCACCTGTAGTACCTTCGCTAGGATAGCGCCATCGAGGAGCCGGATGAGTTCAATACGTTCAAAACTGCCGGCGCGGGAATCCCACACGATGCAAATGGCACCGTCTCGCTCGGCCAGCCTCAAGGACGCGTTGCAAGTCGTCTTCTCCGCATGCGTGGAGATGTCTAGGTAATCGGGAAACGATGATTGATTAAACTGCAGTTGGATAACCCGCGAGGCCACTAGCGCATCGCCACTTGTCGCGGATTTTCCTGCAGCGTTTTCAGCGTAGCGCAATAGCTTCTGCAGCGCTTTTTTTGCGATAAGGTCCATACCTAGACTATCGACAGCTGCTGCATTTTCTGTTCGACCAGGTGCGGATGCATCTCGGGAATATCACTTTGCAGCAGCTTCCTTGCCGCCTCCTTAATCTGGACATGCGAGAAGTACGCATCGGCGCCATTGTCTGGACGGAACACGTCGTAGTAGCTATCAAGCACAGGAATCAGTTTGCCCACATCGGTGTCCGGACCGGCCAAGATCAGCTGCAGGCCGAGCGACTTCAAGAACTCGGCCGTCACAAATGAATTCTGGGCATCCATGCCGTAAAACGCTTCATCGAGCAGCATCAGTCCGGCACCGCGGTGAAGAGTGCCGGGCTTGATGCGATATGCCGAAGCGAGCGCGGCGCCGGCGATGACGTAAAACGGGACCCGGTGTTCGCCATTGGAGGCAACCCCCATCCGCTTGCTCAATTTATCGACCACCACCCCATTGACCATAATTTTCAGGTCAAAATTGAACAGCAGGCGGTAATCCTCCAGCGGGTTGTTGCCCTTGTCGTCACCGCTTTCGCACGCCTCCAGCAGCGCGACCAACTTACCTTGCGCCCCATCATTGCCGGCCGCATCGAGAAACGACGGCTGGCCAGCATCCGCGTCGCTCACGATCATGTCGTAAAGGTCGCTGTGCGTCGGCGAGATTTCATGGGAGAAACGGTAGCGCTCTCCGCCGGTGAATTCAGGGCATTTATCCAGAATGCGGTTCAGATCGCGCACCTCCTGCTGCACCCGGTGGATCGCTTCACGCATTTTGAATTTGACGTCCGCTTTAAACGCCTGCTCCGCGGCAGACCGCGCTTGCGCCGCATCGCCTTCATACTCTGCAAGGGTAGAGCCTACAAGACGCTGAGTGTGCGTAGAAACCCATGCGGCTGCAAGGCGCCAATCCGAACGCTCTTCATCAAGCGCAATTGCCTGCTCGTTGATATAGGCGATGAAATCGGCGCGCACTAGCGATTCGTCAGCGTTGATGCGCCGCTCCGCCTGAAGCGCTTTTGCTGCAAGATGCTCCATTGCCACCGCCACCCCCAACTGCGCGCTCCTTGATTGGCACTCGTTGTACAGCGCAGATGCCGCTTCCGAGTCGTAGTCCTGATCTGCTTGGGCATGCTGGCATTTCGCGGACAGATCAGCAAACTGCTTTTTGGCCGCATCCAGATCAATCGTCTTCAGCCGGCTTGCCTCAATGTTCGTTGCCAGCAGCGTCGCCAGGCTAAGAACGGCTTGGTCTGCGGTTTGCCTGGCCAGGTTTGCGGCATTGAGCTTTTCAGTTAGTAACTGCGCGTTTTCTGACACCGCCATTTCGCCAGCAGCGGACAGCGCAATGAGCGCTGCATTCATCTCGCCTAGTGCTGTGTTGTAATCTTCAAGGGTGCCGCTGCCAATAGCGCTATGCAGCTCTTCCAAGGCGGCCTTAGTCCGATTACGAGCAGTTTTCGCTTCGTTCCATGCACGCTCCGCTTTTCGCACTTCATTTTCCAGTGCGGCGCGCTCGTCATTCGATATCTGCACGCCGAGCGACCACAGTTTCGGCTCGACCAGACGTAAACGGGTGGTGCCACCATTAGCGCTAAGCATGCCGTCCTCTGTCATGGAGCGTGGATATTTTTCCAGCTCCTGTTCGCTTTGCACCTGACGCAGCGACCCCAACATGCGCCGCAAAAACGCCAGCGCGACCGGATGGTCGCCGCTGATCAGTGCCGCTACCGAAGTTGCTTCATAAGTCCGGTGCAAATCGTCCTGCAGGTGGCGCGGCTGCACTACCGTCACGCCAAAGAGCGGGTTGCGCGATGCCCGTAGCAGCTTGACCGCTTCCTGCTCCCGCCCGGGATCGACGACCAATGCATAACGATTGCGGGCCAGGAAGGACTCAATGACTCCTTGCCACCGCACGTCCTTGACCCGCACCAGGCTGGCGACCGTCGTGCAATCAATGCCTCGGGAACGAAACATTGACATCGCTTCGCCGGCACTGTCCTCGAGGTCCAGGCGCATTCCCTTGGCACTTGCCTTAAGCCGCTCCTCGGCCGACTCGAACGCACGCTTGGCTTCGTCCATTGCGTTGCGCGCCGCCTCATCAAATTTCGCTAGCACGGGCCGGATCGTGGTCAATTCACGCACGGCATTGCCAATTAATGGAGCATTGGCGATTGGACCCTTGGCCGCTTCTCCATCGAGCTGCTCGACGGACTCCCGCAACGCTGACGATTCCATATGGTTGCGCAGCTCCAGCTCAGTGGCGACAGCGCTCATAGCGGCTCTGATTTTATTTTCGATCTTGAGCAGTGCGCGCTTGCTGCTCTCGGCCGCTTGCCGGTTCAGGCTTTCAATCTGCCCGGCCTGGGTGGAGCGCTGGATGTCAGGGTCAGCTGCCTGCTGTCGTATCAGCTCTTCGACGATATTTTTTTTTGCTTCGGCATCATTTTTCAACCTCAAAAGCTCAACCTGGCCGATGCGGATTTCTTCGCCGAGCGTCTCCAGCAGTGCGCCCAAGGTTGAGACATTCGTATCCGCCGCCTCTGTTTGCAGCCACAGCCTGACGGCGGCAGCGATCGCCCTTTGCTGGTGGAACTGTCGAAGCGATTCAAATCGTTTCCCGATGCCCTGCAGCCTGGCGATCTGGTTTTTGATTTCATCGATCTTGCGCCCGAGCAGACGCATGGTCTTGATATGTGCCAGCGTGCCTTGTTTGTCGATGGGGGTAGATTCCACTAGGTATTTGCGCAGGAACACCCCGACACCGTCCACTTGCTTGAGATTAATGCTGTGCTTGAGCGCGCGCAGGAACTGGTTGCGATCCATATGGCGCTCTGGATCCTGGATGTTGTGCAGCAGCTCAGAGAGATACGCTTCGGGCTTGGTCGTGATGGTGGGGGTCAGCCCTGCTGCCCGGGCCTTGCCGCGAATGAGGGCCTCAAATTGCGGCCAATCCATCGGAGCCCGGCCTTCCGCACCCCGGCTTTCCAGATGATCGTCCTGCTCCAGTTCAACGCCCGGCAACACATACAGTCCCAACACCTTGTGCTCTTTGTCGATGGATGTGGAGTGAATGCATACGCCAGCACTGACCGTATCTTCGGGACGCTCGCCCTTGAAAACGAGCGTGATATAGGAAAGCGCTTCCTCGCGTTTGCGGGTGACGAAAGATTGTTTATGGTCAGCGCCGTCACCTGATCGCATCGCCCCAAGCGCGTAGTCGCGTAGCAGCCGCTTGTCTTTCTGGACCGATTGCGCGTTGAAATGCGTGTGGTTCGAATTCGCCCCAACCAGTGCAATCTGAATCGCATCGATCAGCGTTGTCTTGCCGGCGCCGTTTGCGCCAATAATACCGGTAGCATTCCGTTCAAAATCAAAAGATTCGACATCCCAGAATGAAAACTGGATGACGTGGAGCTTTTTGAGTTTTTTCATTTTCCGGCTTCATCCTGTATAGTGGTGGTTTCTGCTGGCTCGCTGCCCACCAAACTGGCCTTCAGGCTGGCGCCAAAGCGGTCGATGGCTTGCTCGCTGAAGATGTCGGCGATTGCCGGCAGGATCGAGATCGCAAAGGGTTGCCCATCCCCATCGCCCAGGCCCTCGGAATTTTCCATGGCCAGGCCTCTTGACTTGGCAACTTTCAGCAATGCCCTGAGATCGCCGCTGCCTTTGGTAAAGTCCTGCTTGGTCAGTTCTTTGAAGACGGTTTCGAATTCTTCGATTCCGACAATCGCCTCATGCAGTCCATTGAGGTCGCCCACGCTACCCCGCATGTGATACAGCTTGCGCAGAGTGAGCAGGAACCGCGTTTCATGGATGTCCATCGCGGCCAGCTTAGTGACCTCCTGGCGCGCGAAACAATAGTCCTGCTCATCCTTAAATATTAGGGTTAATCCCATCAGGTCCGCGGCCTCGGTAAACTCTTTGCGGTGGCTGCTGATAATCCGATACGAGACCGCTTGGCGGGGGAAGCGGGCATACAGGCACTGGCCAACCACCAATTGGTACAAGGCCTGCTTGAAGTCATCGACAACGTAGGTTCCATCCGACGATTCGGCACAATCATTCCAGTTACGGGGCATTATTTTCTTTTCGGGAAACGCTGAAATTGGGGGTGGTGAACAAGGCGGTGTCCGCTTTGGCCTGGTCGTTGGGCGCGAGCCTGGCCTCAAAACCCAGACGTTGCATCAGCGGGTTCCTGCCGCGCAGGGAGGTGCGCTCCGCTTGTGCGGCAATACGCATCAGGGCCAGATACGACACAGCATCGCGCACCGCGGTAACCGGGATGTCTTGAGCATTCAAGCACTGGCCAGGGGCCACCACCGATTCGACGAAACGTTTGGCCGCGGCCGGCGACATATCACGGCTTGCGATCATGGCCCGCCTTAGTTCGTGCATCGCTTTTTGCTGCAGCGTCAGTTCATGCTTGACCATCGCGACGCGCTTGGGCCTGGCAGGGGCCGGACGCGGCAACTGCAGGCGGCCTTCCGAGACCACCTGGGCTGGCGCGTATAGCCGCCCTTGCACCTCAAGCCCCGCCTTTTCCGTTCTTGCGATCGCGTTCATGGTATCGTCGATAATGGACTCAAGCCGGTCCGACGCCTTGAGCCGATAGTTGATGAATGCAAGAGCGCGCTGGGTGGCCGCTTCCATGACGCGATCCATGCGCTCAAGGAACGATTCGACGTCCAACAGGCGCCGAAACCGCTCCGCATCCCGGTCGAGCGCCAGCTCCGCCTCGGCCAGACTCAAGCCAGAAGCCTCCATGTACCCCGCCAGAATCTTCGCGCGCAGCATCTCATTGGTTGTGACCTCCGTGACCAAATGGATGATTTCAAACCTCAGCGACAATGGATGGTTTTCGGTGCGCAACTGCTTGAAGTCACGCACATACAGCTCGCCAATGTGTTCCGTAAAAAACCGCTTAATGAAGCCAGGCGTTGTACTTTCCTGAATCAGATCCTTCATCAAGTCCCGCGCCCGCAGTGTGGTCGCGTTTAAAGAATTGATCATGCGCGAGCACACCTGCGCCGCCGATGCAAATCCCGCGGCCTGACCCTGTGGATCCTTCTGGACACTCTGCAATTGACTATAGACCAGCTGGATACTCCCACCGATATGCTGCGGACCTTCGGTGGCAAACTGCTGCAGCGACTCGAAGAACCGCATCACCGCTGGGCGCATGCTTACGAAGATGCGCAGACCCACCTTTTCTTTGATCAGCCAGCCGGTCTCGGCCAGACGGGCCACTAGTTCAGCTGCCCTGATGGCAATCGGGGTGGCGACGACCTCCTCGCCGTCGTCCCAATCGTGATCGAGAAGGAACCGTTCGACTTCTTTCGTCACTTGATCGTGCAAATAGCCGTCTGGAAACGGCGGCACGCAATCCGGGCCGAAGAAGCGCGCCGACAGCCGAACCAACAAGTCCCAAGTCCGCCGATTGTTGCGGCCAGTCAACGGACTGAAGATGCTAGCGGGCAGACGATCGAACAGGTTCATATGAAATTATCCTAAAGTATAAATTATCATACAGTATAATTACGGAAAATGAACAAATTGAAATCAGATCAACAGCCCCCTAGCTCGCCGGAGGATGGAAGCTCCTCGCGTCTAGTGGACCTTGAACAGCTAATATTGTGGGAAGGAGAACTTACGAACGAGCGTATTCGGGAGCTGCTCGGGGTAAAACTCGTGTATGCCAGCCGTCTTATTTCAGGCCTTATGAAGTTGCTGGCTGGTCGTGCGGGGCGTGCGTCTGCACATGCACCTCTTAAAATGGCGTACGTCTCACCAGATGATCAAACGCGCAGCTCACCGGACGCATATTTGCATATCCTAAATTGGATGCCGGGGTCCCCACTCACCTTCGGGTTAGGCGTAGTCGATGCGCGGCTAGATCTCTCCCTCATCTCGCCAGCCATTTTTTCTGCCATTTTTCAGTCCATCAAGCGCCAACACGGTCTGCGTATTAGCTATAAGTCGATGACACATCCGCTTGGAACAGAGCGGCTTGTGTTCCCACATGCATTGGTCAGAGCTCCGCGCCGCTGGCACATGAGGGCTTGGTGCACAGAACGCTCAGAATTCTTGGACTTTACATTGGGTCGAATCTCTGCAGCGATGCCCGATAGCACTCCTTGTCAGGGGAATGGTAGAACTCGAGACCAAGACCTGGCATGGATGAATGTTATCGATTTGTTGATTGCTCCTCATCCCGCTTTAAACGAGGATCAGAGGAAAATGATTGCGAGTGAATTTTTCCCTGGCGCGGCATCGTTAAGGTTGAAGGTGAAAGAGTGTCTTGCGCCGTACATTGTCCAAGATTTGCGCCTTGCTACAGATTTGGGGAAACACGTGCCCCCGGAATATCAATTGGCGTTGCTTAACGGGGCGGTACTGAAGTTACAATTTAGCTGATGCCGACACCGCCGCGTTTGAAGCGAAAAATTGGAAAATATTCGACCAGTTACGTGGTGCCCAGTTATACACATACCGCCGGCTGAGGCTCGGGCAAACTGTTACATGCAACTGAGCAGTCGCGCCGTCCCGACCTGACTTACACTAACCGGCCTCCATGAAAGCCCGGGCGGTTCACAGCACGGACGCCCATCAGTTCAGCGTCCTGCTACTCTTTGCGACGTGTTAGATCACATCTAATTAGGGGAACCAATGAAACTCATTAGCGGAGCATCGATTCGAAAGTCCCTCCAGCAGATAACTCCAACGCATGTCGCTGTCGCGTACACCGGAATTGATTGGTCTACCTATATTAACCAGCACACGCTGCAGGAGATCATCCTATCACCTACTCTAGGAACAAATCCTCACGCTGTGATTCAAATCGTGAAAAGGCTCAAATGGGAGAATGTTCATTTTCTCGATCACTTACACTCAAAGATATATTTAGGTGCCGAACGGGCTGCAGTTGGTAGCTTTAACTTGAGCGCCAACGGAATGAGTGAACAAGGTCTGGAGGAGGTAGGAGTAGTGATACAAGACCAGCAAATATTGCTGGAGTTACGCGCACTGTTTGACCGCTACAAGAAGGCAGCAACCGAGTCTTACCCTACTACAGCGGCGAAAAAAGCTCGCCTCGCGCAACTTCGTGAGGTGTGGGACCGGGGTATCGCTACGAAAGTAATCCGAAATGATAGCCGCGTAAACGATTTAGTGACCTATCAGCCGACTGCGGCCGACGAGATTTATATAAGTTGTGCTTGGGGCAATCTGACGTACAACGAGGAGGTCGTTTCGCTCTCCACAATTGAAGACTCGCTGTCGTTTCTCGAAGAGGACAATGTTCAACCGGACCGATGGATACTCTATTGGTACGCTAATAAGGATGGCTATCCCCACCGTACACGCGCCCCGCAGTGGATGCACATCGATGAAATCGTTCAGGACGGTGCGATCGATAGGCAATATACAAAATTAGCCAACAAACGCACAGATCGGATGACTCCGCATCCTCCATTCGAGCTAACTAATGAAGTTGCCAATGCACTGCGAGCGGTACTTAAATCCGGGCTTTTCCCTGAATTCCTAGGACACCGCGAACGCTGGTCATTGAATAATACGCTTTCCCGGCTGCCCGATTTCTTAGATGCATTACGGGCTGAGGTAAAAGTGCTTCGAGGAGCCTGATCAGAAGATCTGCTGAACGCAGCGGGCGTCCAAACGACGATGATTGCTTGAAACGGGGTCATTTCTAACGGTTGTTTCAAAGCTGATTAATAGCTCTCCTTAACCGTGCCTTCGTCACGGTTTTCCAAGCGAAATGCATTGAAATAGAAGATCGATTAACTCGTCTCAGGTAGCCGTTGTCGCCGTTTTTGCACCGTGAG
Source organism: Telluria sp. ZB4P37 (assembly GCF_059685855.1). Lineage (NCBI taxonomy): Bacteria > Pseudomonadati > Pseudomonadota > Betaproteobacteria > Burkholderiales > Oxalobacteraceae > Telluria > Telluria sp. ZB4P37. The sequence goes on along the minus strand of NZ_JCASID010000005.1, from coordinate 80,948 downwards.
CGCCGAGCTAAATCTGCCTTAAAACGAAAGCACCTTACAAACTCTCGCTTGCTCTTAGCAACAACTTCGTACACTGAGCTATTCCGAGGATTCGCAACGGCCAGAATCGGACGTACGCGTGCGGAAACGCATAGGTCATCGTAAACGGAACCTGGGGCATGCTTAAAATAGAGGGCCATCTTCCTGCCGTCCGGGCATTGTCATTCTGGTATAGAGCCAATTCGTGACGGGGGCTTCAAGGAGACCTGTAATGAACACCGATTCCCAGTTATTCCTGCTCTCGTAACTCTCGTCCAACATATCTCGCTCTTCCAGGAGGGAGTCTCGAAGCTGAGCAAGCGACCCCGGATTTATCTTAAGCTCCCGAACAATGAGACTGGGTTTTCGGCAAAGCTTCGCCCACCTGGTCGTTAGCCAATTCTTAATCCCTGATCGTTCGACAATTTTTTGAACGTGAAAACTAATCGCGGCGTACTCGGGGTGTGTCGCTGGCACCTGCAACTTGAGGGCGACCAGAGGCACAGGTCCAAGCGCAGAGAAGTCTGCGCCGATTAGTCTTTCCGAAAGACAATCGTCAAAGTAGGGATGAAGAATTCGCTGATTAGCGAGTAGCCCCGTTAATGTCTCTTTGCGCTTGATATTGCACTTGCACGCAGGCACCAGGTTTCTGCTGAAGATTGCGAACGCCGCGTAGGTGTTCTTGGGTAATAGATGGTCTAGCGTTCCGCTATGAAACGATCCGCACATCGGACAGGGCTTGTGCTCCGTTTCCTCCCGCATCCTAGTAATGTATGCCAAGTCTTTGTTAGGAGACTTGTAGTGGCTTCGGAGGTATCCAGCAATGTTAACCGCGAGCGGCACTGCCGCGATATTGAATATATTTCCGCCAGCGGCGACATACTGTTGGTAAGCTGCCTGAACGGTCGCCACAAAAGGTGACAGTTTAGGATGGCTAGCTACATCTGCGTTGGCTGCCAAGGCTGCGAACGCGACGGCGTCATCGTAGATTGGCAATGGGATTTTATTCATTTCGATACTCGCGCTTCCAAGACCTCGCGTAGTGCCCCCAATACCTCGATAGACAACTCGTCTTTGTATTGGCTATACAGTTCCTCCCAGCTCGTAAATCGACTAAGGAGTCGCTTCTCAACCCGTTCCGCCAGGCGTGACGGTTCGTCTTCCCCAAAAACGAAGTAAGAGATAGCGCCCACATCGGCACCGAATGTTTGCAGCCGCGGCTGTTCGGCCAAGACTGCGCCGTCTTGGTCGACGCGCAGTACCGTCACCTGAGCAGGGAAAACTTCTCGTACAAAGTAAACCGAGTGGGTTGCGATGATCGCAGCAGAACCAGTCAGCTCCAGTAGGTTGTCAAGCAGCAGTACCAATTGACTGATGAAGTTCGGATGCAAGTGTGTTTCAGGCTCATCCAATAAAAGTAGGGAGCCGTTTTCGATATGCAGACTGGCCTGTGCAGCGAATCGCAGGAACGAGATTTCCCCGCTACTCAAAGGGTAACCTTTTCCATCGAGAAGCCGAACCGGATCCTTACGCCGATCGACAAGTCCGAAGTTCTCGAGTGAGGTTCGTTCTCCACCCGAACGCAACGCATGCAGTGGCATGTAATGCCCATGAATATCCGGTAGATGAATTTCCTCCCACCGATGTATGGCCTCGATCGCCTTCAGGAAAATATCCCAACGCGACATATTCCGTATATGCTCTTCTGTTCGCGCCACTTGGACGATGGATCCAGCTACACCGTCGCCCAGAGTCAACCGTTCAGATCGGTTTAGCGAAAAACGTTTGTACCAAATCCGTGGACGTCGCCGGCGGTCAGTGGGAAAGACTGACTTCGCTTCATTCGTTGGTGCAAAAGCCAACAAACGATTGATCAGCGGCCTGTCTTGGGTGTCCATGTCAGTCAACGACGGATCGCCGGTCAGGGCGGCTGTCGTGATGCGCCCTAAGGTCTGACTTTTTCCGACACCATTCTTTCCGATGACTATGGCAATACGTTTTGGCAGAGTATCTTGGTGGTCAAAACGAAACTGGAGGTCATGGTCAGTTTCCCGTCCAGGTAGCCTGAAGGTGATTCCGAGCGACCTTGACAATCTTCCTGATTCCTCTTGCTCTAATCCGCGCAGGATGGGGCCGGCATTGTGGAATGCAAAAAATGATTCTGACGTGCGCACGAAGGACTTCAAAAATACCTGGGATTGAATTGCCGAGTCAAGCCAGTTTGCGTTCGACGGTAGCTCTCTTAGCACAACGAGATCACGTATCGCACGTAACACGCGAACTGCGCGGGCAGGACCGTAAACATTTACGATATCCCGGTAGGACTTCATCGACGGAAGCATTGTGAAGAACGGGAGCAATTCGGTCGGGGCGATGGTTAGTTCGCTTGTCGACGCCAGCCACTGATTGATGCGGTCGACATCAGCTGGCTCTTCAGAGGCACTGGTTAAGAACCCGACGTGGGCTACTCCACCCCAGTGTGTACCGCCAATGTTAACGTAGACGTTTACTTTGGTTCGATACCCAAAATCATTCCAGCGATCCTCGCTAGGCACGATCAGTATATGATTCTCTGGAACAGGCGTGCTAGCCGCTCTCGGGGCGCCGAACATTACCTGTAGCAAGCTATCGGATACGCCTTGCTTCTTTTCTACCACTTGGCATTCCTAATTTGATTGTTTTGAATGTGTGAGCGCAGTGTCGAGAAACGTGCCAACAGTTTCCTTTAATCAAGGCGAATGAGCCAGACGAAAATTGGAACTGCTCGAGCAATTGTCGGTTCAGCCAAGAATTTCCATGGAGAGAGGTGCTAAGCAGTAGCTCTACGTCAGTTAGAGGTAGAGCTACTGCGAACTACGTGAGAACACTGCGAATTCAGTGCGAAGTTTTCTGAGACACTGCGAAGTATTCTGAGAACCTACAGTTGGGGCCTAGACCACCGAACCGAGCTTGAAGATCGGCATATACATTGCTATCACCAGGCCGCCGATGAGCACCCCCAGGATCACCATGATCAGCGGCTCCATCAAGGACGACAGCCCCGCCACCGCCTCGTCGACTTCCTCTTCGTAGAAGTCCGCGACCTTGCCCAGCATGGCGTCGAGCGAGCCGGATTCCTCGCCGATCTGCACCATCTGGATGACCATGTTCGGGAACACGTTCACGTTCTGCATCGACAGCGTCAGGCTGGTGCCGGTGCTGACTTCGTTCTGGATCTTGCGGGTCGCTTCCAGGTAGACCGCGTTGCCCGAGGCGCCGCCGACCGAGTCGAGCGCCTCCACCAGCGGCACGCCGGCGGCGAACATGGTCGACAGGGTGCGGGTCCAGCGGGCGATGGTGGCCTTGCGGATCACGACGCCGAAGATCGGCAGGCGAAGCAGGATGCGGTCCATCGCCTGCTGCATCTTGAGCGAGCGCTGCCAGGCCTGGAAGAAGAAGTACAGGCCGCCGAAGATCGAGCCGAAGATCAGGTACCACCAGGTGACGAAGAATTCCGAGATCGCCATCACGATCAGGGTCGGGGCGGGCAGGTCGGCGCCGAAGGTCTTGAACACTTCCTTGAAGGCCGGGACCACCCAGATCATGATCACCGCCGTGACGACAAAAGCGATCGCGATGATCGAGACCGGGTACATCAATGCCGACTTGATCTTGGCCTTGATGGCCAGCGTCTTTTCCTTGTAGATCGCCAGGCGGGTGAGCAGGTCTTCCAGGATACCGGCCTGTTCGCCGGCGCCCACCAGGTTGCAGAACAGCGGGTCGAAATACAGCGGGTATTTGCGGAAGGCGTTGTTCAGGCTGGTGCCAGTCTCGACGTCGTTGCGCAGGTCCATGATCAACTTGGACATCGACGGATTGCCGTGGCCCTTGCCGACGATGTCGAAGGCCTGCAGCAGCGGCACGCCGGCCTTCATCATGGTCGCGAGCTGGCGCGTGAACAGGGTCAGGTCCTTGTCGGTGATCTTCTTGCCGCTGCGGTAGGCCTTTTTCTTGACCTTGGTGACCAGGATGCCCTGGCGGCGCAGCGTGACGTTGACGATCGCCTCGCCGCCGGCACGCAGTTCGCCGCGCACGGTCTTGCCGGTCTTGTCCTTGCCTTCCCAGGCGTAGACAGATTCCTTGACCTGCGCGCCGCCGCGGCTCCGGGTTGGTAGGGAGGTTGCCATAGTAATTCGCCTATTCGTTGGTGCAGCCGAGCACTTCTTCGAGGCTGGTCAGCCCCTGTTTCACTTTCATCAGGCCCGAGCGGCGCAGCGAGTTCACGCCTTCCTTCTCGGCCTGGGCGGCGATCTGCATCGAATTGCCGTGCGCCAGGATCAGCGCCTCGATGGCGGAGGAGATCGGCATGATCTGGTAGATGCCCACGCGCCCTTTGTAGCCTGAGCCGAGGCAGCGATCGCAGCCGGCCGGGCCGTAGGGCTTCCAGCTGCCGTCCAGGTCGGCCTCGCGGTAGCCGGCGGCGACCAGCGCCTCGCGCGGGGTCTCGAGCGGCTGCTTGCAGGTGCACAGGCGGCGCGCCAGGCGCTGCGCCGTGATCAGGATCACCGACGAGGCGATGTTGAAGGGCGCCACGCCCATGTTCATCAGGCGCGTCAGGGTCGAGGGCGCGTCGTTGGTGTGCAGGGTCGAGAACACCATGTGGCCGGTCTGGGCGGCCTTGATCGCGATGTCGGCGGTTTCCAGGTCGCGGATCTCGCCGACCATGATGATGTCCGGATCCTGGCGCAGGAATGATTTCAGCGCCACCGGGAAGGTCAGGCCCGCCTTGTCGTTGACGTTGACCTGGTTCACGCCCGGCAGGTTGATCTCGGCCGGGTCTTCCGCGGTCGAGATGTTGATGCCCGGCTTGTTCAGCACGTTCAGGCAGGTGTACAGCGACACGGTCTTGCCGGAGCCGGTCGGGCCGGTCACCAGCACCATGCCGTAGGGGCGCGAGATCGCGTCCAGCAGCAGTGCCTTCTGGTCCGGGTCGTAGCCGAGCGCGTCGATGCCCATCTGCGCCTGGGTGGCGTCGAGGATACGCATGACGGTCTTTTCGCCGAACAGCGTGGGCAGGGTAGAGACGCGGAAGTCGATGGCGCGGGTCGGGCCCATGATCAGGCGCATGCGGCCATCCTGCGGCACGCGCTTTTCCGAGATGTCGAGCTTGGCCAGCACCTTGATGCGCGAGACCAGCTTTTCGCGGATCGACAGCGGCGGCGAGGCGTGGTCGCGCAGCACCCCGTCCACGCGCAGGCGGATCCGGTAGTATTTTTCGTAGGGCTCGAAGTGGATGTCGGAGGCGCCCATCTGCACTGCGTCCATCAGGATCTTGTTCAGGAAGCGCACGATCGGCGCGTCCTCGACCTCGTTGCTGGCGTCCGCCGGCGCCAGCGCCTGCGCTTCTTCTTCGGCGAATTCGATTTCCGCTTCTTCGCCGGCCAGGTCGTTCAGGCTCTGCTCGGCGCTCTTGGCCAGGCCGGCCAGCAGCTTGAGCAGCACGTCGTGGGCCACGATCACCGGTTCCACCGAGGCTTCGCTCTGGAACTTGATCTGGTCCAGGGCCTGGGTATTGGTCGGGTCCGACAGCGCCACCGACATCTTGTTGCCGCGCTTGGCCAGCGCGATGACGCGCTGCGCCTGCATCAGCTTGGCGTCGATGGCGGTGAGCGGGAAGGCTTCCGGCGCGAAGCTCGACAGGTCGAGCAGCGGGTAGCCGAAGGTCTCGGCGCAGAAGGCGGCCAGCGCGCCCGGATCGATGATGCCGCTCTCGAGCAGGGCGTCGATGAAGGCGGTCTTGTCGGCCGCGGCTTTCTTTTGCAGCGCGTCGGCCTGTCCCACGCTCAGCCGGCTGGCCTGGACCAGCGCGCGCGCCAGTCCGGACAGTTGCGTGCCGGAAGTCGTGTTGGGGAGGACTGCTGCCATATGAGCCGTGGAAAAGGAGCGCTAAAAAACGGGAAACAATGCAGGAAGGATTCTTTGGATGATGCCTACGGGCATCAAATTTGTAAAGGATTTGTGCCCGCCTAGATGCATGCGCGCCACGGCGAGGCCATGACGGCGCCGCGTTCGTGGTGCACCCGACAAGCCTTGTGGTTGGGCCGACAAGGATTATGGTTCAGGCGACAAGGGAAGGTGTTGACGGCGCCGGTTGCATCAGCTTGACCAGCCGGATCGGCAGCGCGAGTGCCGGCGCGAGTACCCACACGGGGACGGTATCCGAGGGGCCCCGTAGAAGAGCTTGCGGGGTGTTGAGAGTAAGGCATGCCTGGGACGGGGCAAGCGGGGGATTGTGGTGCGAGGATAGCTGGGTGGAGTGCTGGAAAAATTGGGCTCCCGCCAAGTTCGCCGCAAACCACCGCGCAAACTGGCGGACGCAATAAATTAAAACTTAACGCAAGGCCAGCCGATTCGCGGAAGCATTTGCCGGCGCCTGCGCTTCCAGCTTGAACACCGACAGCGCCCCCGTCAGCTGGGTGGTCTGCTCGGTGAGCGACTCCGCCGCCGCCGAGGCTTCTTCGACCAGCGCCGAATTCTGCTGGGTCATCTCGTCGATGCTGCCGATGGCGCGGCCGATTTCGTCGATGCCGGCGCTCTGGCGGGCGCCGGCGGCGCTGATCTCGGCCATGATGGCCTGCACCTTGCGCACCGATTCCACGATCTGGCCCATGGTGACGCCTGCTTCGTCCACCAGCACGCTGCCGGCGCTGACCTTGGCCACCGAGTCGCCGATCAGGCCCTTGATTTCCTTCGCCGCCGCGGCCGAACGCTGCGCCAGGTTGCGCACTTCGCCCGCGACCACTGCGAAGCCGCGGCCCTGTTCGCCGGCGCGCGCCGCTTCCACGGCCGCGTTCAGCGCCAGGATATTGGTCTGGAAGGCGATGCCGTCGATGACCGAGATGATCTCGACGATCTTGTTGGCCGAGCTGTTGATGTCGCCCATGGTGGTGACCACGCCGCCGACCACCTGGCCGCCGCGGGTCGCGATATCGGTCGCGGTTTCCACCAGTGCGTTGGCCTGGCTGGCGGCAGCGGCGTTCTCGCGCACGGCGCCGGTCAGTTCGTCCATCGAGCGGGTGGTGCGGTCCAGGCTCGCGGCCTGCGATTCGGTGCGCTGCGCCAGGTCGGCATTGCCGCTCGCGATTTCGGCGCTGGCCAGCGCGATGGTGTCGGCCGAGGCCTTGATCTCGGCGACCAGGGTCGCCAGGCGGCCGCGCATGTCCTTCAGCGCCACCAGCAGGCTGCTGTCGTCGCCGGCTTCAATGCGGATCTCGGTTGACAGGTCGCCGGCGGCCACGGCGCGTGCGATCTCGCGGGCATAGGCAGGCTCGCCGCCGAGCTGGCGCCAGATGGTGCGCACCACGAACCAGGAGATCACGGCCAGGCTGGCGATCACCACCAGGGCGGTGAGCAGCATCGAAATCATGACTTTGTTCACGCTGTTCTTGCTGTCCTCGATGCCGGTGGCGAACTGGCGCTGGGCCGCTTCATTGACCTTGGCGAGGTCGCTGTTCAGGACCGCCAGCGCCGGCTGCATCTTGCCGACGGCCGCCTGCGGGTCGCCTTGCTCCATCTCGAGCATGATGCGCGCGGCCGACAGGGCCGGTGCGTAATAGGCGTCGAATTCCTTGCCCAGGCGGGTGCCGGTCTCGAACTGGCCCGGGATTTGTTTGAACTTGTCCAGCTTCGCGCGCAGCTTCGTGGCCTGCTCGCCGACCTGGCCGATCTTTTCCTTGTCGCCTTCGGCGACGGCGTCACGGAAGCCGTCGGCGACGGCTGCGACGTCCAGGGTGAGCGCCTTGGAGGCGTCGAGCACCGGGTAGTCGACGCTGGCGGTCGTGGTGATCGACCGGAGTGCGCCGTTCGCGATCATCACGCTCGCGCCTGCACCCAGGCCGAAAATAATGGCGGAAATGACGGGCAATGCCCAGATCCTGCGCTTGATGCTCATTGTTGTCTCCAGAATGCAGAAACCGCCGCGGGCTTGAAGACCGGCGGCGGGTATTGCTAGACGCGTGTGCGTTTATTGCGCGGTGTAGACGACTTTGACGGTCGCATCGACAGCGCTCTTCTCGATATATCCGATGGCCTTCGGGTTGGCGGCGACGGCAGCCTTGACGGCGGCGTTGTCGGCGACTTCCTTCGGCATCGTGGCCTTGCCGGTGAAGACCAGCTTGGACCACAGGGCCTTGGCCTGGGCTGCATCCTTGTCCGCGACCTTCTTGTAGAACTCGTTGCGGACCGGGGCGCCGTCGGCCTGGTCGATCGGCGTCATCGACGACGACTTACCCAGGAAGAACTGGGCGACCTGCTCCTTGGTCATCGCCGATTCGGCGGCTTTCGGGTTGACCACGACCACCACTTCGGCGAAGGCCGGAGCGGCAGCGGCCAAGGTAGCGGCGGCGAACAGCGTTGCAATAATCTTGTTCATGGTCGCTCCTTAGAAGACGAAATCGAGGGCGACGGCGCCGACGGTCACGGTGTCGTTGAAGCCAGGCTGCACGTTGATGAACAGGCCGTTGCCGTTCTTCGGCTTGATGCGGTCGACCTGTGCCTTCAGTGCCACCGAGCTGGCAAAGTCCCAGCGCACGCCGAGCGTGTTGGTCGACTGTTCGCCCTGGCCCACGCCGGTGTTCGGCAGGCGGCGCACGCCGGCGCCGAGCGCCTGCATGGTCGGGGTGCAGGCGGCCGGGAAGCCGGCCGGGCAGGCTGCCGGCACGGTGTTGACGACGGTGCTGTCGATCTTCAGGTTGCTGCGGGTGTAGTACGGCAGGAATTTGCCGATGCGGTAGCCGCCCATCACATACCACGAGCTGGTGTCGTTGATGTAGGTCTCGGACTTGCGCTTGGCGAACTCGGTCTGGACAACGATGTTGTTCCAGTCCATCGACAGGCCCAGCGAGCTGAAGTGCGCGCGCTTGTTCTTGGCTTCGATCTCGGCAGCCAGTGGAGCCAGCTGCGGGAAGCGATAGCCGGCACCGGCAGCGCGCAGGCTACCCACCAGGGTGTTGAGCGAGACCGAATCGTCGATGGTGATCTTGCCGGTGGCGTGACCGGCGCGCACGGTGAACGGGCCGTGTTCGGCGCTCACGTTGACAGCAGCCAGGCCCTTGCCCTGGGCGTGGATGTTGCCGGAAATCGGCGACTTCACGCGGCCGTAGGCCAGCTGGGAGGTCACGGTCGTGTCGCCGAAGCTGTGCTGCCAGGTGACATCGGCGCCGTCGATACTGTTGAACGGGACCTGCGAATACACTTCGGCTGGCGGACGCAGCATGGTGTTGGCATAGCCGACGTTACGGTAGTCCGAGATCATGAAGACCGGCAGGCCGACGCGGCCGATGCGCACGCTCACTTCGTCCGAAATGCGGGCCTTGGCGAACGCCCAGCTCAGTTCAGCGCCGAAGTTTGCCTCGGCATCCTTGCGCACCAGGCCCTGGGCCGTCAGCGACAACCAGCTGTTGACCGGCATGTCGGCCTGCAGGCCGAGGTTTGAGTCGATACCGGTGCGGAAGTCTTTCGAGGAGCCTTCGGCCTGGTTGGGACGGGCGAATTCAGCCTTGTCGGTGTTGGCATAGGTCAGGGCGCCGGTGCCGAAGCCGCTGACTTTGACGGATGGGAAGCCGGCGCTTTCCTGCGCGAAGCTCGTGGAAGCTGCCAGCGGAAGCGCCAGCAGGGTAGCGATCAAACGTTTTTTCATAATGATTCTTGTTGCGCTCATGTTGCGTACAGCTGCTCGGGAAGGGCGGTGCCGACCCAGCAGCAAGCAGGCAGCACCGTGAAACACTGGAAATGATTCTATCCAGCGAGCAATTTTGAGCGCAAGGGAATAATGACAATTGGTGATATTTCTTCCAGGAATGCTATCTTGCCGTTGTGAGATTGAAACAGTGGCTTGTCAGACTTAATTCCACCAATGACAAGTAGTTCCGGCAGGGGGGAGTTGCGCCTGGACGGCGCGATGGATGAGGCCGGCCTGGACCGCTTCATCGGCGTCGAAAATGCGGGCGCTGCCGAATAAATTGGCGTGGATATCGGTGGGGGTGCCGGCCTCGGTGGTGGCGTCGAGGACGGCCTTGGCATAGCGTTCGGCGTCGAAGTCGAGGCAGTCGCGCCATTCGGACACGCGGGCATGGTCGGCCGCGGCCAGGCTGCCGAAGCCCCAGTGCAGCGGGTGGATCAGGAAGCGGGTGCCGGGGCAGGCATAGCGTTTTTGGCCAGCCAGGAAAATGACCACGGCCACCGATTCGACGCTGCCGATATTGTGGGTGGTGAGCGGCACCGGGAGCGATTTCAGGAAGAAGTAGAGCGCGAAGCCGGCCGTCATGTTGCCGCCTTCGCTGGACATGTGCAGTTCGATCTCGGTGGCGCCGTTTTGCAGTGCCTGCAGGCACAGGTTGCGCACCGCGCTGGCGGAACTGTGGTTGATGGGCCCGATGAAATGAACGATGTGCAATGCCATATGCTCTCCGGTACGCTGAAACCAAGCATAGCAAGATTCACTTTGGCGCAGCGTCCGGCTGCAAGGCAGCAGGGGTCCCTAGCTTCCCCGGTAGGTGGAATAGGACCAGGGCGTGACCACCAGCGGCACGTGGTAGTTCTGGCTGTTGTCAAAAACGCCGAAGGCGATGGTGATGCGGTCGAGGAAGCGCGGCGAGGGCAGGGCGACGCCCTGGGCGGCGAAATAGTCGCCTGCGTGGAAGACCAGTTCGTACTGCCCGGCCTGCAAGGCCTCGCCCTCGAGCAGCGGGGCGCCGCAGCGGCCGTCGGCGTTGGTCAGCTCGGTCTTGACCAGGCGGCGTCCGCCCTCATCATTGATGAACAACTCCACCTTGACGCCGGTGCCGGGCCGGCCATGGGCGGTGTCGAGGACGTGGGTGGAAAGTTTGCCCATGGTGCTCCCATATCGGATGGATGAGTTGAAGTATGCGAGTAATCATATACCCTTGTGCTTCCTGCAATATATGATCGCCGATATACCTGCTTCTTCAGAAACCATGGACACCTACTCGAACTATCCGCGCGACCTGGTTGGCTATGGCCGCACTCCGCCGCATCCGCAATGGCCGGGCCAGGCCAGGATCGCCCTGCAGTTCGTGCTGAACTACGAGGAGGGCGGCGAAAATTCCGTGCTGCACGGCGACCCGGCCTCGGAAACCTTCCTGTCCGAGATCATCGGCGCGCAAGCCTTCCCGATGCGCCACATGAGTATGGAGTCGCTCTACGAATACGGTTCGCGCGCCGGGCTGTGGCGGATCCTGCGCCTGTTCGAGGAGCGCGGCCTGCCGCTGACCGTGTTCGCGGTCGCGATGGCGCTCAAGCGCCACCCGGAGGCAGCCAGCGCCTTCCGCGAGCTGGGCCACGAGATCGCCTGCCACGGGTTGCGCTGGATCTCGTACCAGAACATGGACGAGGACACCGAACGCGCCCACATGGCCGAAGCCGTGCAGGTCATCCGCGAGCTCACGGGAGAGGCGCCGCTGGGCTGGTACACCGGGCGCGATTCCCCCAATACCCGCAAGCTGGTGGTCGAGCACGGAGGTTTCGCCTATGACGCCGACCACTATGGTGACGACCTGCCGTTCTGGCAGCGCGTGCTTGTGCAGGGCGCCGCGGGAGAGGAGCGCTCGGAGCCGCACCTGGTCGTGCCCTATACCCTGGATACCAACGACATGCGCTTCGCCGCCATGCAGGGCTTCAATTCCGGCACCCAGTTTTTCGATTATTTAAAGGACGCGTTCGACGTGCTGTATGCCGAGGGCGATCCGAACGGGCTGAACCAGCCAAAGATGCTGTCGATCGGCCTGCATTGCCGTCTCGTGGGACGGCCGGCACGGGCGGCGGCGCTGGCGCGCTTCCTGGATTACGTGCAGCGCCACAAGCACGTGTGGATCACGCGCCGCATCGACATCGCCAATCATTGGAAAAGCGTCCATCCTTTCCTAGAATGAAGTTGCGGGGCCTTTCATAAGATATGCTCATATATTGATAAGTAATATATGCAATATCTTATAAATGGGGTGGCCGCGGGTGGTAGCCTTCCGCCCTTGGTGAAAAGCGCCCAGTACAGAGATCAACCGACGAGACCCACGATGCCAGACCCGATCCGATTTTATTACCGTGGGGCCGTCCAGGAAGTGCGGGATGCCGCACCGACGCAGACCATCCTGCAGCACCTGCGGGAAGACCTGCATTGCACCGGCACCAAGGAAGGCTGCGCCGAGGGCGATTGCGGCGCCTGCACGGTCGTGGTCGGCTCGCTGGAAGGCGGCAAGCTGATACTAAAGGCGGTCAATTCCTGCATCCAGTTCACCCCCACGCTCGACGGCAAGGCGCTGTTTACCGTGGAAGACCTGCAACAGCAGGACGGCACGCTGCACCCGGTGCAGCAGGCGCTGGTCGAATGCCATGGTTCGCAATGCGGTTTCTGCACCCCGGGTTTCGCCATGTCGCTGTGGGGCATGTACCTGAAACAGGAAGGCCGCCAGCCTTCGCGCTGCCAGATCGACGACGCCCTGTCGGGCAACCTGTGCCGCTGCACCGGCTATCGCCCGATTATCGACGCCGCCCGCCGCATGGTCGAGCTGCCGCCGGCCTCCTTCGACCGCGCTGCGCTGGCCGAGCGCCTGCAACTGCTGCAGCGCGCGCATGGCTTCAGCTACGAAGCCAAAGGCGGACGCTTCCACGCACCGCGCACCCTCGACGAGCTGGTGCAACTGCGTACCGAACACCCGACTGCGCTGCTGCTGGCCGGGTCGACCGACGTCGGCCTCTGGGTCACCAAGCACATGCGCGAGCTGAACGACATCATCTACCTGGGCCAGGTCGAGGCGCTCAAGGGCGTCAGCGAAACCGGTGGGATGCTGGAAATCGGCGCCGGCGTCACGCTGAACGATGCCTATGCGGCGGTATGCCGCCATTATCCCGACGAGCTGGGCGAGATGTGGCAGCGCTTCGCCTCGCTCCCGATCCGCAATGCCGGCACCCTGGGCGGCAACGTCGCCAACGGCTCGCCGATCGGCGACTCGATGCCCTGGCTGATCGCCCTGGGCGCCCAGGTGGTGCTGCGCGGCGCCGCCGGCGAACGCGCGCTGGCGCTGGAAGATTTTTATCTCGGCTATCAGCAGAAAGACCTGCGCCCCGACGAATTCGTGCAGGCGATCCGCATTCCGCTGCCACGAAGCGGCCTGCAGTTCCGCACCTATAAACTGGCCAAGCGCTTCGACCAGGATATCTCGGCCGTGTGCGCGGCCTTTGCGCTGAGGTTTGAAGCCGGCACCGTAACCAGCGCGCGCATCGCCTTTGGGGGCATGGCGGCCACGCCCAGGCGCGCGGCGCGCGCCGAAGCAGCACTGGTCGGGCAGCCATGGACCGAAGCGGCCATGCGCGCGGCCATGACGGCGATGGCGCAGGATTACGCGCCGCTGAGCGACATGCGCGCATCGAGCAATTACCGCATGCGGGCCGCGCAGAATTTGCTGCGCCGTTTCTGGCTGGAGACGCGGGTGGATGATCCGCTGCCGGCCACCGCCGTCAATGCGTTTGCCGCCGGCGCCTCAGGAGAATCGAGATGAATGACGCAGGCACCCCCAAGCTTGGCACGGCCCAGTGGAACGAAGTCGGCCGCGCGCGGCCGCATGAATCCGCCGTACTGCACGTGCTCGGCCAGGCCACCTATACCGACGACATGTTAGAGACAGCCGGCACGCTGCACGCCGCGCTCGGCCTGTCCAGCCGCGCCCACGCGCGCATCACGGCCATCGACCTCGAACCCGTCCGCGCCAGCCGCGGCGTGGTGGCGGTGCTGGTGGCCCAGGACATCCCCGGCACCAACGACTGCGGCCCGATCATCCACGACGACCCGATCCTGGCAGATGGGCTGGTGCAGTATGTCGGCCAGCCGGTGTTCATCGTGGTGGCCGACAGCCACGACAACGCACGCCGCGCCGCGAAACTGGCGAAGGTCGGGTACGAAGACCTGCCGGCCATCCTCACCCCGCAGGCGGCGCGCGCCGCGCAGTCCTATGTGCTGCCGCCGATGCGCCTGGCGCGCGGCGACGCGGAAACCGCCTTTGCCCGCGCGCCTTACCGCGCCAGGGGCGAGCTGTATGTCGGCGGCCAGGAACAGTTTTACCTTGAAGGCCAGATCGCCTATGCGATTCCCGGCGAAGACCGCGGCATGCACGTCTACTGCTCGACCCAGCACCCGAGCGAGATGCAGCACGTGGTCGCGCACGCGCTCGGCCTGCATTCGCACCACGTGGTGGTCGAATGCCGCCGCATGGGCGGGGGCTTCGGCGGCAAGGAATCGCAATCGGCGCTGTGGGCATCCGCGGCCGCGATCGCTGCCGCACGCCTGCGTCGTCCGGTCAAGCTGCGCGCCGACCGCGACGACGACATGCTCGTCACCGGCAAGCGCCACTGCTTCCACTACGAATACGAAGTCGGCTACGACCGCGAAGGGCGCATCGTCGCCGCCAAGGTCGACATGGTCACCCGCGCCGGCTATTCGGCCGATTTGTCCGGGCCGGTGGCCACGCGCGCCGTCTGCCACTTCGACAATACCTATTATTTGTCCGACGTCGAGATCCGCGCGGCCTGCGGCAAGACCAATACCCAGTCGAACACCGCCTTCCGCGGCTTCGGCGGGCCGCAGGGCGCGATTGCCATCGAATACGTGATCGACGAGATCGCGCGCAACCTCAGGCGCGACCCGCTCGACATCCGGCGCCTGAATTTCTATGGCCGCACTGACCGTAATGTCACGCCCTATGGCCAGACGATCGTCGACAACGTCATCCATGAGCTGGTGGCCGAGCTGGAAGAGACCAGCGACTACCGCGCCCGCCGCGCGCGAATCGCCGAATACAACCGTCTCAGTCCCGTGCTCAAGAAAGGCCTGGCGATCACGCCCGTGAAATTCGGCATCGCCTTCAACGTCACCCACCTGAACCAGGCGGGGGCGCTGGTGCACGTCTATGTGGACGGCTCGATCCTGGTCAACCATGGCGGCACCGAGATGGGGCAGGGCATCAACACCAAGGTGATGCAGGTGGTCGCGCACGAACTGGGCGTGGACTTGGCGCGCGTGCGCGCCACCGCCACCAATACCAGCAAGGTCGCCAATACTTCGGCCACCGCCGCTTCCACCGGCGCGGACCTGAACGGCAAGGCCGCGCAGGACGCCGCGCGCAAGATCCGCGACCGCCTGGCCGCCTTCGCCGCTGGAGAATATGGCGGCGACGCCCTTGAAGTGCAGTTTGCTACGGATACCGTGTTCGTGGCCGGGCGCGAGGTCCCGTTCGGCGAGCTCGTGGCCAAGGCCTACCTGGCGCGGGTGCAGCTGTGGTCCGACGGCTTCTATGCCACGCCCGGCCTGCACTGGGACCCGAAGACCATGAACGGCCACCCGTTCTCCTACTACGCCTATGGCGCGGCGGTCTCGGAAGTCGTGGTGGACACGCTCACCGGCGAATGGAAGCTGCTGCGCGCCGACGCGCTGTATGACGCCGGCAATTCGCTGAACCCGGCGATCGACATCGGCCAGGTCGAAGGCGCCTTCATCCAGGGCATGGGCTGGCTCACCACGGAAGAATTGTGGTGGAACCCGGCGGGCAAGCTGATGACCCACGCGCCGTCGACCTACAAGATCCCCGGCATCTCGGACTGCCCGGAAGATTTTCGCGTGCACCTGTTCAGGAACCGCAACGCCGAGGACAGCATCCACCGCTCCAAGGCCGTCGGCGAGCCGCCGCTGTTGCTGCCGTTTTCGGTGTTCTTCGCCATCCGCGACGCGATCTCCGCCGTGGGCGGACACAAGGTCAACCCGCCCTTGAATGCGCCGGCCACCTGCGAGGAAATCCTCAAGGCGGTGGCAGCGGTCGAAGCTGCGCAGGGCGCGTGATGATCGAAGGATTGAACGCCGCGCCCCAGGCGCCGGCCGTGCTGGTGACGGTTGCCCGCGTCGAGGGCTCGGTGCCGCGCGAGCCGGGCGCACGGATGCTGGTGCACGCCTCGTGCTTCCATGGCACCATCGGCGGCGGGCACCTGGAGCATCGGGCTCTGGAGATTGCGCGCGGCATGCTCTCTAGGGGCGGCGCAGCGCATATCGAGCGTTTTCCGCTGGGGCCGAGTCTTGGGCAGTGCTGTGGCGGGATTGCCTACCTGGCGTTCGAGATGGCCGATCCGGGCCAGTTGGCGCTGCTCGATGCACGCCGCAACGAAGATACCTGGCGCATCGTGGCGCTCGATGGCGAAACCCGATGGGCGCTGGCCGATGCGGCGGGACTTCTCCTGGCCGGCGAACCCGGGCCCGCGTTCGACCCTGCCGCCGGCACCCACGTGATGGAAGAGGGCGGCCGCCGCTGGCTGGTCGATGCTGTCCTCGCCCCGCGCGAGCACCTGATGCTGTTCGGCGCCGGCCATGTCGGCGCCGCCATCGTGCGTGCGCTGGCCGAGCTGCCCTGCCGCGTGACCTGGGTCGACGAGCGCGACGACCTGTTCCCGCCTTCGATCCCTGCCAACGTGACGATCGAGGCGACCGACTCCCCCGAGGCGCTTGTTGAAAAAGCGCCACAGGGCACCAGCTTTTTGGTCATGACACACAGCCATGCCCTTGACCTGCGCCTGTCGCACGCGATACTGTCCCGCCCCGGCACCGGCTGGTTCGGCCTGATCGGCTCCGATACAAAACGCCGCCAGTTCGAACACCGCCTGCGCGAACGCGGCGTTGCCGCCGACCGCCTCGACGCCATGGTCTGCCCCGTCGGCCTGCCCGGCATCGAGGGCAAGGCCCCGGCCGTGATCGCGGCCTCCGTGGCGGCCCAGCTGCTCACCATCTGGGAAGCAGCCGCCCGCCAACCTGACGTTTCTTCGGAAGTAAATTGATGTCCATCGCACAAACAAACGTGCAAGCCTACCGCGCGAGCTTGCTGCATTTTCACGCCGACCCGGCCTTCGACCCCGGCGCCCATGCCTGGCATGAGGATGGCCTGCTGGTCATCGAAGACGGCCGCGTCAAGGCTGCGGGCGACTATGCCACGCTCGCCTGCACTCTGCCAGAGGGCGTCACGCCGGTCGACTACCGGGGCAAGTTGATCACGCCCGGCTTCATCGACACCCACCTGCATTTCCCGCAGACCGACATGATCGCCTCGCCGGCGCCCGGCCTGCTGCCCTGGCTCGACACCTATACCTTCCCGACCGAGCGCCGCTTCGGCGACACGGAGCATGCGCGCGCGACCGCCGAGTTCTTCCTGGACGAGCTGCTGCGCTGCGGGACCACGACCGCGGTGGTTTACTGCACCGTGCACCGGGAGTCGGTCGATACCTTTTTCGAAGTGAGCGAAGCGCGCAACCTGCGCATGGTGGCCGGCAAGGTGCTGATGGACCGCCACTGCCCGGACTTCCTGCGCGACGTCGAAGGCGGCGTCGGCGACAGCGCGGACCTGATCGAGAAATGGCACAAGCGCGGCCGCGCGCTCTACGCCATCACGCCGCGCTTCGCGCCCACCTCGACCGAAGCCCAGCTGCGCGCCACGGGCGAGTTGGCCGCGAGCTTCCCGGACACCTTCATCCAGACCCACGTCTCGGAAAACCAGGACGAATGCACATGGGTGGGCGAGCTGTTTCCGCAGGCACGCAGCTATCTCGACGTGTATGAGCGCTTCGGCCTCATGCGCCCGCGCGCGCTGTTCGGCCACTGCATCTGGCTCGACGACGAAGACTTCGCGCGCATGACGGCCACGGGGAGCGCTGCGGCGGTCTGCCCGACGTCCAATTTGTTTCTCGGCAGCGGCCTGTTCGACTTCGACCGCGCCGACCGCGCGCGCACGATGCTCTCGCTCGGCACCGACGTCGGCGCCGGCACCTCGTTCTCGATGCTGCAGACCATGAACGAAGCCTACAAGGTGGCGCGCCTGAAGGGCAGCTACCTGCCGGCACTGCGCATGTTCTACCTGGCCACCCTGGGCGCGGCGCGCGCCATGGACCTGGAAGGCACGATCGGCAGCTTCGCGCCGGGCGCGGAAGCCGATTTCATCGTGCTCGACCCGGCCTCGACCCCGCTGCTGGCGCGCAGGACCAGGCAGCTGGAGTCGCTCGAGGAACTGGTGTTTGCGCTGGCGCTGCTGGGGGATGACCGGGCGGTGAAGGCGACCTATTCGGCGGGTGCGCTTGTTCATACCCGAGGCTGACGTTAGGGTGGGCGGGATTCGGCAAGGCGGCCATTGGCCATATTGCCAACCCCAACTCAACCGTATAGAGTTGCGCGGTCACCGCGAGCCCTGGCCCGCATTTAACCGCACCAGAAAGTCACCACCCATGCACATCAAACTGACCGGCAGCGCCATGCTCGCCCTGGCCGTTGCTGGCGCCCCGCAGGCGCTGGCCAAGGGCCCGGCATCCACCATCAACGAAGCGGCCACGGCGCGCCATTACGCGAGCCTGGTCGCCGGTGAGCCGAAAACGGCCGAGCTGACCCTGTTCTTCACCCAGATGCCCAAGGGCGGTGACCTGCACCACCATTACTCGGGATCGGTCTATGCCGAGCAGTATCTCGATTTCGTGGACCGCCAGGGCCTGTGCGTCAACAAGCAGACCTACCGCATCGAGACGAAGAAGGACGTGATCGCCCAGGAGCGCGCCAGGCCGGCGGACGAACGCAACTGCCTGTCCAGCGCCGAAGTCTATGCCGACGACTTCACCTATCGCGAAGTGCTGCAGCGCTGGTCGAACAAGGACTTCCACAACCACGGCGCGGTCCAGCCGCCGCCGGACCGCCTGTTCTTCCAGACCTTCGGCTTCTTTGGCCCGGTGTCGAACGCGAACTTCCGCGAAGGCCTGCAGGAGCTGAAGAAGCGCGCGATCGAAGAAAACGTCGGCTATATCGAGACCATGTTCAAGATGTCTCCTTTTGTGGTCAACAAGGACTTCGACCAGCAGGCCTGGCAGAACGCCAATGACGACAAGGCGTTTGACGCGCAGATGGGCGCCTGGCTGGCCGTTCTGGAGCAGGACGCAGCGTTCCGCAAGTCCACCGAAGATTTCGTGACGAAGATCCACGAGTCGGCCGAGGGCATCGACGACGAGCGCTTCACCATGCGCTACCAGACCTACGTGCTGCGCCTGCTGAACCCCTCGCAGGTGTTCTCGTCGATGGTGTCCGGCTTCAAGTCCGCGAAAATGAGCGACAAGATCGTCGGCGTGAACATCGTGGGCCAGGAAAGCACCATGGTCTCGATGCGCGACTACGCGCTGCACATGAAGATGTTCCGCTTCCTGAAAGCCCGCTATCCCGATGTGAAGGTGGCGATGCATGCGGGCGAACTGGCGCTGGGTGACGTGCCGCCGGAAGGCCTGAAATTCCACATCGACCAGGCCCTGGTGGTCGCTGGCGCCGACCGGATCGGCCACGGCATCGACCTGGCGCACGAATCGAACGCACCGGCCATCCTTGCGAAGATGCGCAAGGACGACATCCCGGTCGAGATCAACCTGACCTCGAACAGCTTCATCAACGGCATCGAAGGGGCGAACCACCCGGTCACCCTGTACCGCAAATACGGCGTTCCCTACGTGATCTCGACCGACGATGCCGGCGTGACCCGCCATACGCTGTCGAACGAGTACGTGCTGTTCGCCAGCCGCTACAAGCCGGGCTATGCGGAGCTCAAGAAGACCTCATACAACAGCATCCGCTACGCCTTCCTGCCGGTGGCAGAAAAACAACGCCTGAGCCGCCAGCTGGACGCCCGTTTTGCCGCCTTCGAAGCCAGAATTGCCAGCCTCGTTAAGACACAAACGCCGGGAAAATAAGCGTCGCGACAGGCGGTCCGGCAGCGCGCCGGATCGCCTGGTAGTTATCTAAAATTGGTAACTTTTTGATCATGGATTAGCGTCGCCCTGATTTTTGTGGCCATCTTGCTACAAATTCCTTCCCGCCTAGCTTGCTTCCGACAAATTTATGTCAAAAAAATTTCGTCTCGGAACGCCCCCCGTATAATTCCGGCTGTAATTTCACTTGGGTAACTCCCAAGTTTGTAGCGCAAGATCAAGCTGCTGATCTGTATTTATAGCTTGAACGTATAAATACCTAAGCCAAAACGAATTTGCCGGAATGTTAACGGTCATGCATATTGGACATTGATGTCCATAGTTCTTGAAGTCGTTACCACCAACGCCGCCGTGTAATTTTGTTGAAACATTGACAGGTTAGACTTGCCGCCGCCAGTCGGCAGGCTCGCCGGCGCTACATGCAGCAAATTAAGATTGCAATAATGTAAGAGAGGGGCAACCGTCGGCTGCCCGTTACAACTATTTAGTTCCTTTTGGGGTTATCAATGATCACTCAACAACAGATCCGGCTCACCAAACTCGCGCTGGCTTTGTCGGTTGCCTTGGCTGCCGCGCCAGTCTTTGCACAGAACACCACCTCGGCCATCGGCGGCCGTATTTCGGTCGCAGACGGCAAGCCTGCAGTCGGCGCCCAGGTGCAGATTGTTCACGCTGAGTCCGGTTCTGTCAGTAATGTCGTCACCGACGCGGAAGGCCGTTACGTTGCACGCGGCCTGCGCGTGGGCGGTCCTTACACGATCGTCATCACCAAGGATGGCGTCACCGAGCGCCGCGAGAACGTGTTCGTCGAGCTGGCCGAAACCGCCGCCGTCGATGCGACCCTGGGCCAGAAAATGCAGACCGTGACCGTGACCGGTTCGGCTGCCCGCTCGGAGATTTTCTCGAAAAACACCATGGGTTCGGTCACCGCCATCTCGCGTGCCGACCTGGAAACCCAGGCATCGATCAACCGCAACCTGCAGGACTTCGCGCGTATCGATCCGCGCATCTCGCAGACCGACAAGGACCGCGGCGAAATGTCCGTGGCCGGCCAGAACTCGCGCTACAACTCGATGACCATCGACGGCGTGGCCGTGAACGATACCTTCGGCCTGGAAGCCAACGGCAGCCCGACCGCCCGCCAGCCGATCTCGATGGAAGCCATCGCCTCGGTGCAGGTCAACGTCGCCAACTATGACGTGACCCAGCGCGGCTACACCGGCGCCAACGTCAACGCCGTCACCAAGTCGGGCACCAACACGTACCACGGCGGCGCCTACTACGTGACCCGCGACGACCGCCTGGTCGGCAAGCGCTACAACCGCTCCACCGACGCTTACGTCGACGCGCCGAACTTCAAGGATAACACCAAGGGCCTGTGGGTCAGCGGCCCGCTGGTCCAGGACAAGCTGTTCTTCTTCGCCCTGGCAGAGAACTACGAAAGCAGCCGCAGCGGCCCGGAATTCGGCGCCATCGGCACGGGTGCCGGCACCACCGTCGGCATCAGCCCGGTCCAGATCGCGCGCCTGACGGACATCGCCAAGAGCCGCTACAACTTCGACCTGGGTAGCACCGAAGTGCCAAGCGGCACCAAGATGAAGGTCGAAGAGCGCATGATCAAGTTCGACTGGAACATCAGCGACGATCACCGCGCCAACCTGCGCTACTCGAAGACCTCGCAGAACGAGCCGATCTTCCCGGGCTTCTCGCAGAGCGGCGTGGCGCTGAGCTCGCAGTTCTACAAACAGGACAAGGCCATCGAAACCGTGGTCGGCCAGGTGTTCTCGGACTGGACCCAGAACTTCTCGACCGAATTCAAGGTCTCGCAGCGCGACTATGATTCGGTACCGATCAACAACGCGACCCTGCCGGCCATGTCGTTCTCGTTCAGCGGCCCGCTGCCGTCGGACGCGCCGAGCGGCACCCGCACCGGCACCCGTTTCCTGAACACCGGTACCGAGAGCAGCCGCCACAACAACGTGCTGGGCACCAAGACCCTCGACATCTACGCCGGCGCCAACTACCTGTGGGGCGACCACGAGTTCAAGGCCGGTGCCGACTACACCTCGAACGAGGTGTACAACGCCTTCCTGCAGAACGTGTACGGTAACTACACCTTCCAGTGCGATAACAACTTCACCTACGCCAACGTGCCGGGCGCATCCGCTGCCGGCGCCGTCAATTGCGCCACCGCGACCGCAGCCCAGATCGACGCTGCGATCTACGAGAACTTCTCGCGCGGCCGTCCGTCGTCGTACACCGTGCAGCTGCCGGTCGCCGGCGGTTCGCTGAGCAACGCGATTGCCCAGTTCACGATGAAGAACACCGGTTTCTTCCTGCAGGATAACTGGACCGTCAACAAGAACCTGACCGTCAGCGCCGGCGTCCGCGTCGACCTGACCAACGTCGACAACAACCCGCTGCGCAACGCGGCCGTGGCCCAGCCGACCGTCGCCGGCAATCCAGCGACCTTCACGCGCCAGACCGGCGGCTACAGCCTCGACAACACCCGTACCTTCGACGGCAACAAGCTGTGGCAGCCGCGCGTCGGCTTCAACTACAAGTTCGACTCGGCCCGTCCGATGCAGCTGCGCGGTGGCGCCGGCCTGTTCCAGGGCGCCGCGGCGACCGTGTGGATGTCGAACCCGTTCTCGAACCCGGGCGCAGCAACCCGCAGCATCACCTGCTCGGGCAATGGCGCAACCCGCTGCCCGAACACCGACGGCCTGTTCACCCCGAACGTGAACGCACAGCGTACGGTCACCGGCTCGACCCCGGCAGCCAACGTCGACATCCTGTCGCCGGACCTGAAGCAGCCGTCGATCTGGAAAGCCAACCTGGCATTCGAGCATGAGCTGCCATGGAACGGCCTGGTGTTCGGCGCCGAGCTGCTGGCGACCCAGAACAAGGACGCGATCTTCTACCAGCACCTGAACCTGGGCGCACCGACCCGCACGGGCACCGATGGCCGCGCGCTGTACTACAACGCCAACGGCCTGAGCGCCAACTGCTATACCTTCACCAACAACTCGGTGGGTACGGCAACCGGCTGCCAGAACACCGCCAAGGCGCTGTCGAACCAGAGCTATGACCGCGTGCTGCTGGCACAGCGTACCGACAAGGGCGACGCCCAGGTCGTGACCCTGTCCGTGACGAGCCCGACCCGCAAGGGCTTCGGCTGGTCGGTGGCTTACTCGCACACCAACGCGACCGAAGTCTCGCCGCTGACCTCGTCGACCTCGAACTCGAGCTGGTCGGGCCGCTCGGTCTTCAACCCGAACGAAGAAGTTGCCGCCAACTCGTCGTACCTGGTGAAAGACCGTATCAACGCCCGTCTGTCGTGGGAGAACCGCTTCTTCGGCAACTACCGCACCCGCCTCGGCGTCTTCTATGAAGGCCGTGAGGGCAAGCCGTACAGCTGGACCATCAACAACGACCTGAATGGCGATGGCCTGGCAGGCAATGACCTGATGTACATCCCGTCGGGCGTCGGTTCGGGCGAAGTCGTGTTCTTCGGCGACACCGCGACCAACAAGGCCAACGAGACCAAGTTCTTCGACATCGTCGAAGCGAACAAGGCCCTGCGCAATGCAAAGGGTGGCGTCGTGGAGCGTAACAGCGCCTTCTCGCCATGGACCAACAGCTTCGACGTGAAGATCACCCAGGAAATACCTGGCTTCATGGCCAAGCACAAGGCCAGCTTCTCGCTCGACATCCTGAACTTCGGCAACCTGCTGAACAAGAAGTGGGGCCGTATCGAAGAAGTGGGCTTCCAGTCCGCCGGCGCGCAGGCTCGCAGCTTCGTCGACTACGTCGGCCTGAATGCTGCTGGCAAATACGTGTACGCAGTGCGTAACAACGTGGAAGACCTCGACGTTCGCCAGGCCAAGGGCGAATCGCAGTGGGCGATCCAGGCAACCGTCAAGTACGAATTCTAAGTACCTGGATTCCTAGCCTGATGTGAAGAACGGCCAGTGGCGACACTGGCCGTTTTTTTATGGGTGAGAGCGGTGTTTTTCGCGCCTGTAAAGATGGCCGTCGCCCGTTGGCCCATGCAATAATGCCGAGGGCCGCAGCCGGCCTCCCGTCCCTGATCGAGAATAGTCCATGACCGTTTCCCTTCGTGCCCCGGCACGCCTTTCCCGCGCCGCGCTGGCGCTGGCAGTTTCGCTCGCCGTCGCTGGTTGCGCCGCTACCTCAAGCCGCGAGCCGGTGACCGTCAACATCGTCGCCATCAACGATTTCCACGGCAACCTCGAGCCGAGCCGCTACACGCCGACCGGCGCCGACGGCGCCAGGACCGCGGCGATCCGCGCCGGCGGCGCCGAAGCCGTGGCGGCGGCGCTGCAGGCCTGGCGCAAGGAAGACAAGGACCTGCTGTTTGTTTCCGCCGGCGACCTGGTGGGCGCCAGCCCGGCGATGTCTTCGCTGTGGGCCGACGAGCCGACCATCGAAGCCATGAATATGATGGGACTGCGCGCGAGCGCAGTCGGCAACCACGAATTCGACGCCGGCCGCAAGGAACTGCTGCGCCAGCAGAACGGCGGCTGCGACTCGGTACGCCCGACCAAGGCCTGCCAGATGGGACCGAACTATGGCGGGGCGAAGTTCACCTACCTGGCCGCCAACGTGGTCGATAGCGCCACTGGCCAGCCCTTCATCCCGGGTTTCAAGATCGAGACCGTGAAAGGCGTGAAAATCGGCCTGGTCGGCGTCGTGCTGCAGGACACCCGGTCGGTCGTCATGGCCTCGGGTATCGCCGGCCTGAAGTTCGGCGACGAAGCCGAGGCGATCAACCGCGCCATCCCTGCCATGCGCGCGCAAGGCGCCGACGTCATCGTCGCGCTGGTGCACGAAGGCGGCACCACCAAGGACAACCCGATGAGCCCGGGCTGCACCAACCTGAAAGGCCCGCTGGTCGACATCGTGAAAAGGCTCGACCCGTCGATCCGGCTGGTCATTTCCGGCCACTCGCACCAGGGCTATTTGTGCCAGGTCGAGGGCCGCACCGTGACCCAGGCCGGCTCCTACGGCCACCTGGCGACGCGCATCGCCATGAAGGTCGATGCCGGTACCGACACGGTCATCGACCTGCAGGTACGGAACGTCGTGCTGAAACCAGGCGACTTCCCGGCCGACCCGAAGATGGCGGCCTTTATCGCCTCGCTCAAGGAAAGCAGCCGCGCAGCCTTGACGCGCCCGGTGGCGCGCCTGGCCGCGGCGCCGGTGCTGCGCAAGAAGAACGACGCAGGCGAATCGGCGCTGGGCAGCACGATTGCCGATGCGGTGCTGGCAGCCACGCGCAACCTCGGCGTCCAGGTCGGCTTCATGAACGAGGGCGGCATCCGCAAGGACCTGGAGGCGGGCGAGAACAATGTGGCCGCCTTCGGCCAGACCCAGGCTGTGCTCCCGTTCGGCAATACCCTGGTGGTCATGGACCTGAGCGGCGCCCAGATCCGAAGCCTGCTCGAGCAGCAGTGGGCGCGCCCGGGCTCGGCCGATCCGGCGATCCTGCAGGTGTCGAATGGCTTCAGCTACCAGTGGGACGAGAAGCGTCCGGTCGGCAGCCGTGTGGTCCCGGGCAGCATCCGCGTCAACGGCGCGCCGCTGATTGATGCCAAAACCTACCGCATCGTCGCCAACAACTTCCTGGCCGAGGGCGGCGACAACTTCCCCGAATTCGCCAAGGGCACGAACCGTCTCGAGACCGGCATGCTCGACCTCGACGCGTTCACCGAATTCCTGCGCGCCGTCGAGGCGCAGGGAGCATCGCTGGCACCAAGCGCGCCGCGCATTGTGAAGATCAAGTAAGCAGAACTGTCCAACGAGGAAAGACCATGAAAAAACTAGCAGTCGTACTCGCGCTGACGGGCGCATTCGCATCCTTCGACGCCATGGCCTGGGGCCGCGACGGCCACAAGGCCATCGGCGCGATCGCCGACAAGCTGCTCAAGGGCACCAAGGCGCAGAAAGAAATTGCCCTGCTGCTCAAGCCGGGCGAGTCGCTCGAACTGGTCGCCAACTGGGCCGATTGCGTCAAGGGCACCTATTGCGGCGAGCAGACTGCCGAGATGGTCGACTACGTCAACGGCAACCCGCAGCACGACAAATACCACTACACCAACGTGCCGTTCCAGCAGGACCACTACGACGACCACGGCGTCGGCCGCACCGGCGTGGACATCGTCCAGACGCTACGCCAGTGCATCGCTGTCCTGCAAGGCAAGACCGACCCTGAGCTGAACCCGCACAAGTTCACCAGGCGCCAGGCGCTGATCCTGATCGCCCACTTTGCCGGCGATATCCACCAGCCGCTGCACGTGGGCGCGGCCTACGTCGGCAAGGACAGCAAATTCGTGGTGCCGTCGAACCAGGCCGACGTCAACGAAGTGGCGATCTTCGACTCGCGCGGCAGCAACAACCTGTTGCTGGACGATGCAAAGATCACCTCGCTGGCCGATGGCCTGATCGGCCCGGGCGAGCAGGTCGCAGTGCGCGAAGGCATGCCGAAGGCGCTGACCAAGCCCTTCCACTCGTACTGGGACAGCACCACGGTCGACTACGCCTTCCGCCGCATCCAGACCAAGACCCCGGACCAGTTCGCCACCAAGGTCATCGGCGGCAACATGAACATCCCGAAGATCGAAGGCGACCCGATCGTCGTGCCGTATGCCTGGGCCAACCATTCACTGTTCGTGGCCAAGCGGGCCTTTGACGGAGTAGTGCCGGGCAAGCTGATTCCGCAAACCGGCAAGAAGGGCGAGACCTACTACACCTTCGCGCTGGAAGTACCGGCCAACTACCCGGTGCCAAGCTCGGAGATCGCCAAACAGCAACTGATCAAGGGCGGGTACAACCTGGCGGCGCTGCTGCAGGCGATCTGGCCGGAGAAGGGGTAATCGGTTCTGGTCGTAGCGAATCGCTAGCGTAATCGAATCGCCTGCCCAGCCAATACCACTACCTTCAAGACCGTCATCCCCTTCGCGGGGATGACGTTTTTACAGCGCGGAATCCGTCGATCGCTGTCAGTATTCGACGTACCCGGCGCATCGACTCCCTGGTCTTGGATAGAATCGGCTCATCCCGATTCCACTTCATCCCACCATGACCACCTCACTCAAGGCCGCCTGCTGCGCCGCCTGCCTTCTCTTGTCCAACGCCGCCACCGCCCAATCCGACCCCGAACGCGGCCTGCCGCTCTGGGAAATCGGCCTGGGCGCCGCCGCCATCTCCGCACCCGCCTACCCGGGCGCCGACGAGCGTGAAACGCGCTTGCTGGTCTTCCCCAACATCGTCTACCGCGGCAAGGTATTGCGCGCCGACCGTTCCGGCATCGCGGCGCGGCTGTTCCGCAGCGACCGGGTCGAACTCGATGTCGGCTTCGCCGGTGCGCTGCCCTCGGACTCCGACGACGTCGACGAGCGCGAGGGGATGCCCGACCTGGGGCCATTGCTGGAATTCGGCCCGCGCCTGAAGGTGAAGCTGGCGGATCTCGGCGGCAACCGCAGCCTGCGCGTCGAGCTGCCCCTGCGCGCGGTCATCGAGGCGCGTGGCGGCCTGCACAACCGTGGCTATACCTTCGAGCCGCGCCTGGCATATGAAATGGCGGGCGAGCGCGGCCTGTGGTCGCTGGAAGGGAATCTGTCGGTCGTGCTGGGCGACCGCAAGATCAACCGGCATTTCTATGAAGTGGCGCCGCGGTTCGCGACGCTGTCGCGGCCCGCGTACGCGGCGGATGCGGGCCTGCTCCTGACCCGCCTGGGGCTGTTCGGTACGCGCCGCCTGAACGACGACCTGCGCGTGTTCGGCTACCTGCGCTACGAGAGTTACAAGGGCGCGGCAAACCGGGACAGTCCGCTGCATGTGAAAGACAGCGGGGTGTCAGGGGGAGTGGGGGTGCTGTGGACCTTCAAGCGCTCTAGCGCGCGGGCCAGGGGCGGCGGGGAGACCCTGGATCCGGCCCTGTAAAAAACAAAGGGGACAATGCCGCCGGCATTGTCCCCTCGATTCGTCACGAGGCGCTTAGCGCGATTTGACGAACGGACGTCCCAGCGCTTTCGGCGCCACCGACTTGGCCATCAGGCCTGCCAGCACGATCACGGTCAGCACGTACGGGATCATCTGGATCAGCGAACCAGGGATGCGGCCGATCACCGGCAGGTCCACGCCTTCGATCTGGATCTGGACCGCGCCGAAGAAGCCGAACATCAGGCAGCCCAGCACCGTGTGCAGCGGACGCCAGTTGCCGAACACCATGGCCGTCAGCGCCAGGTAGCCGGCGCCGGCCGACATGTCGCGCAGGAAGAAGCCGCTCTGGACGATCGACAGGTAGGCGCCCGAGAACGAGCACAGCACGCCGGCGATCAGCATGGCCGTGTAGCGGGTCTGCTGTACCGACACGCCGGCCGCGTCGGCCGCATGCGGGTTCTCGCCGCAGGCGCGCAGGCGCAGGCCGAAGCGGCTGTGGTAGAGCAGCCAGTGCACGAGCGGCAGCAGCAGGAAGGCAGCATAGACCAGCGCCGAGTGACCGCCGATCACGTGGCCATAGAACCAGCCGATGAAGGGGATGTCCGCCAGCGCGGCGGTCCCCGGCAGCACCACGTCGGTCAGGCGCGCCGCGCCCAGCTCCGGCGTGCGTCCGCCCTGCTGGAAGAAATACTGCGCCACCACGAAGGTCAGGCCGCTCATCGCAATATTGATCGCCATGCCCGCGACCAGCTGGTTGCCGCGCTGGGTGATCGACACAAACGCCTGCACCATCGCGAGCACGCTCGATGCCAGGATGCCGGCGGCGATGCCGAGCCACGGGTCCTGGTAGGCGTAGGCGACGCCGGCCGAAACAAATGCCGAGGCGAGGATCTTGCCCTCGAGGCCGAGGTCGATCACGCCGCTGCGTTCGGCGAACAGGCCGGCCATCGCCGCGAAGATCAGGACCGGCGCATTGCGGATGGTGGAGACGACGATACTGGCGAACTGGAAGTCTTCCATGGCTTAACCTTTACGTGTTGCGTTGATCAGTTTCAGAACCACCGGCGCGTACAAATTCTCCATCGCGCCGCAGAACAGGATGATCAGGCCCTGGATGAAAATGAAGGTCTCCTGCGGGATGTTCGGTTTTTCCAGCGACAGGTCGAAGCCGCCCTGGATCAGGGCGCCGAACAGGACCGAGGACAGGAAGATGCCTACCGGGTGCTGGCGGCCCATCAGGGCGATGGCAATGCCGATGAAGCCGGCGCCGGCCGGGAAGTTCAGGCTCAGGTAGTGGGTCGAGCCGAGGATCGAGTTCACCGCGGCCAGGCCGGCCAGGGCGCCCGAGATCAGCATCGCGACGATGATCATGCGGCTGATGCGCACGCCGGCGTAGTGGGCCGCGTGCTGGTTCAGGCCAGTGGCCTGCAGCTTGTAGCCCCAGGCCGAACGCGAGATCACGACGCCGTAGATCGCCAGCGCGGCGATCGCCATGAAGAAACCGATGTTCAGCGGGGTGTCGCCCAGCGCCGGGAACCATTCGCCCAGGCGCGGCATCCACGCGGCTTCCGCAAACACGCGGCTGGCCGGGTTCTGGTCGCCCTCGGGGATCAGCTTCAGGATGAGGTAGTTCATCAGGCTGGCGGCGATGAAGTTGAACATGATGGTCGTGACCACCACGTGGCTGCCGCGCTTGGCCTGCAGGTAGCCGGGCAGGAAGGCCCAGCCGGCGCCGAACAGGGCGCTGGCCACCATCGCCAGCGGAATCAACAGCCAGGGCGAGAGCGTGGCATCAAAAGTCAGCATCGCCAGGGTCAGGCCCAGGCCGCCCAGGTACATCTGGCCTTCGGCGCCGATGTTGAACAGGCCGGCCTTCATCGCCACCGAGACCGCCAGGCCCGTGAACACGAAGGTCGACGCGTAGAACAGCGTATAGCTCAGGCCTTCCGGATTGACGATGGCGCTGTTGACCAGGATCTGCAGCGATTCGACCGGGCTCTCGCCCAGCAGGTGGATGACGAGCGCCGACACCAGCAGCGCCGACAGCAGGTTCAGGAGGGGCAGGGCGATGCCTGTCGCCCAGCGTGGGAGTTCAGTGGTTTTCATGTGTTGTTTTACCCGCTCAGGATGTATGCATCCCGCCCATCAGCAGGCCGATGCGGGTGGTGTCGAATTCATCGATGTTCAGTTCCCCGGTCACGCGTCCGCTTGATACGACCACGATACGGTCGGCCAGGGCACGCACTTCTTCCAGCTCGGTCGAGACCAGCAGGATCGCCACGCCTTCGTCGCGCAGGCGCAGCAACTGGGTGTGGATGCTTTCGATGGTGCCGATGTCGACGCCGCGGGTCGGCTGGCCGACCAGCATCAATTTCGGGCTGGCCGAGACTTCGCGCGCGATCACGACCTTCTGCTGGTTGCCGCCCGACAGGAGGCCGATGCGCAGGTCCGGATTTTTTGGACGCACATCGAAGGCCTCGAGCAGGTGGGCGCAGCGCTTGGCGATGGCGTCGAAGTCGAACAGGCCGATCTTGTTCTTGACCCGGTCCTGGTAGCCGAAGACGGTGTTCTGCATCACCGAGAAGTCCTTGATGACGCCGTCGCGCAGGCGGTCTTCCGGCACGTGGCCGATACCGAGCTCGCGGAATTCGGCAGGCAGGCCGTCGGCGTTCGAACGGCGCGCGTAAGGCAATTCCTTGCCCAGGAATTCGACCTTGCCGGAGGTCGGCAGGCGCATGCCCGACAGGATTTCCATCAGTTCGCTCTGGCCGTTGCCGGACACGCCGGCAATCGCGACGATCTCGCCGGCACGCACCGTGAGGTCGATGTCGCTAAGGAGCCTGACCTTGTTCTTGTCTTCGAGCTGGAGGTTCGAGACCTGCAGCACCGGCGCGCCGGGCTTGTAGGGCTTGCGCGGCAGGTTGCCCTCGATCGGGCGGCCGACCATCATGTTGGCCAGCTGCTCCTTGGAGGTTTCGCGGGTGGCGACGGCGCCGACCACGCGGCCGGCGCGCATCACCGTCACCTGGTCGGTGATCTCCATGATCTCGCCCAGCTTGTGGGTGATCAGGATGATGGTCTTGCCCTGTTCCTTGAACAGCTTCAGGATCTCGAACAGCGAGGCGGTTTCCTGGGCAGTGAGCACGGCGGTCGGCTCGTCCAGGATCAGGATATTGGCGCTGCGGTAGATCTGCTTGAGGATCTCGACGCGCTGCTGGGCGCCCACCGACAAATCGTGGATGGTGGCGAGCGGATCGACGTCGAGGCGGTATCTGGCGCAGATCTCGCGCAGCGCGCTTTCCGTTTCGAGGCGCTTGGCAGCCAGCTTGAACCCGCCCTCGGTGCCGAGCATGACGTTGTCGAGCACGGTCATGTTCTCGACCAGCATGAAGTGCTGGTGGACCATGCCGATGCCCAGCGCGATGGCTTCGTGCGAGGTGCGGATAGTGCGTTCCTGGCCGTCGATCAAGAGCTGCCCGCTGTCGGCATTGTAATAGCCGTAGAGGATGCTCATGAGGGTGGACTTGCCCGCGCCATTCTCGCCGATCACACCGTGGATCGAGCCCTTGGCGATCGGGAAGCTGACGTCAGCGTTCGCCTGCACGGCCCCGAAGGCCTTGCTGATGTTGCGAAATTCTACGGCTGGCTGCATTGCGATCAGTAAAAAAGTAGAGGTAGTGCGCATTCAACACATGCGCAATCAATGCTGTGTGCTTCATTCAAAAGCGCGCCGGACCGGTTCACCGGCGCGGCGCGCTTTTTCACGGAGATGAGTAAATCAGACCGGGCAGCTGCTCGCGGCGCGGTAGTCGATGACCTTGATCTTGCCGTTGATGATGTCGGAGCGCACGCCCATGACGCGCTTCTCCATCTCCGGCGTGACGACCTTGCGGTTGTCCTTGTCCAGCACCCAGTCCACGCCGCCTTCTTTCAGGCCCTTGTGGGTGACGCCTGCTTTCCAGGTGCCGTTCCTCTGTGCCATGAAGGAATCGTAGACGGCGATGTCCACGCGCTTGACCATCGAGGTCAGCATGGTGCCCGGATGCAGGTAGTTCTGGTTCGAGTCGACGCCGATCGCCAGCTTGCCTTTTTCCTTGGCCATCTGCAGCGTGCCCATGCCGCTGCCGCCGGCAACCGCGAACACCACGTCGACGCCGCGGTCGAACTGCGCGCGTGCCAGTTCGCCGCCCTTGGCAGGGTCATTCCAGGCGGCGGCAGTTGTGCCGACCATGTTCTGGACGATTTCGGCTTTCGGCACCTGTGCTTTTGCGCCTTGTGCGTAACCGCAGGCGAAGGCGCGGATCAAGGGGATGTCCATGCCGCCGACGAAACCGAGCTTCTTCGACTTCGAGGCCATGGCGGCGGCGACGCCCACCAGGTAGGAGCCTTCCTGTTCCTTGAACATCACCGAATTGATGTTGTTACCCGGCGCGATGCTGTCGATCAGGACGAAGCGGACATTCGGGAATTCCTTGGCAACCTTCGCGACCGCCTGGGTCTGCGAGAAACCGATGGCGGCGATCAGGTCGAGCTTCTTGCGGGCGAGGCCGCGCATGACCTGTTCGGCCTGGGTGTCGCTGCTGGCTTGCGCTTCGAAGACCTTGATGCCGGTTTCCTTGCTGAAGCGCTGCAGGCCCTCGAAGGCCGACTGGTTAAACGATTTGTCGAACTTGCCGCCCGCATCGTAGACCATGCCGAGCTTGGGTGCGGCCGGTGCTGCAGCCGCGCTGCCTGCGACGCACAGCGCCGCGATGGTCATGGTGAATTGCTTGAATTTCATGAATGAGGCTCCTGGAATGTCGATATTGTACCCGGCACAACGGTAAGCTTGGAACGGGCTGAGCAAGCTGCATCGTCAACAGCCGACAAGGCCGACCATGCGAAGCGCATTGTGTCAGCCGTCGACGGCATGAGGGGTTACGATTTGTATCGCGGCGTCGTTTCTCTCGACAGTGCCTGAAACGTGTAGCCTAGTTGCAACATCAGCGTCGCACATGTGGCCTTTCCATGGTCCAGGCCCGGAGAGAAAATCGCTGCGGCGCCGCGTATCGGGCACAACCCGGCCCTACGCAGCGCAACCTGTCAAATATGCATCAAGCGACATATTGATGACAAATACGATTTTACTTGGCAATTTATTCTAAGGAAATATAACTGCTGATAATTTTCAGCAATTATTTTGCAATAGCGGCCATCTTGCCGGCTATGGCGGAGGCCAGCAGGGTCTGGGCTGGCGCTTGCGGGACCGGCTCGGGGCCGGGTGCAGGCGCAGGGCTGGCGCCGACCGGTTTCGGGCCGACTTCGATGCCGACTTCGGCCAGCACCGGTGGATTGGCGGCTGCCGGCAGTTGGGGAGCAGCGACCGGCTGCGCGAAGCGGCGCGTCAGGAAGCCGGCGATCAGCGCCTGGGTCGCTTCGAGATAGGGGATGTTCATGTGGTCCGAGGCCGGCACAGTGTCGTCGCCGACCAGGGTGGCGAGCTTCTCTACCAATTGGTCCGTGTGCGAATGCGGCACCACGTCGTCGCTTGCCGCGCGCAGCACATAGGTCGGGGCCTTGAGCGAAGGCGCATGCTTGATCGACTCGAAACGGTGGCGCAGCATGTATTCGATCGGCATCACGCGGAAGCGCCGCTTGGCGATGGCGAGGATGGAATCGTAGGGCGTGATCAGCACCACCGAATTGGCCGGGCGTTCCTTGGCCACCTGCACCGCGACACCCGAACCCAGGCTGCGGCCGACCACGGCGATGCGCGCCGCGTCGACCTGGCCGAGGGCGGCCACCCAGTCGAACAGGGTGCAGCCGTCTTCGATCATGTGCAGTTCATCGGGGGCGCCGTGGGACTGGCCGTAGCCGCGGTAATTCATGGCCAGCACGGTCATGCCCGGGAAGAGCTTGCCGGCGTCGCGCGCCACCCAGGAGACTTCTTCGGAGCGGCCGCCGAAATACAGGACGGCGGGGCGCGGGCCCTGGACCAGCGGGGTCAGCAGCCAGCCGCACAGGCGGGTGCCGTCCTTGGCGCGCAAGACGATGGGGCGGGTGCGATGTCCGGTGCTGCGCGGGCTTTCGACTTCAGGGGTGATGCAGGGATTGAACACCAGCCGGCGCTGGTTGGCCGCAATCGCGGCCGTCATCGTCAGCCACAAAAAGCTGGCCAAACCGGTGATCCCAGCCGCCATTTTCTTTGAAGTGTCCATGGGGCCAAGTCTACCCCCATGACCCGGCTTTGTTCTGTGCGGCACTTCGCAATGTGAGCAGCGACAAGGGTGAGATGTGGAACAGTGGGCTTATTACAACAGCAAGGGGAGAAAGCAAGGACATGGGGCCTTGCGGCCCCATGTCGCATGCGATGCGTGGCGCTTACTGCGGCGCATGCAGCGGTGACGGCCCGGCCGCCACGTACTGCTCGACATCGACATTGGTGTGGTCGATACGCACCTTGTCGTTGTCGGTATGCACGCCCGCTTCGGCATGCTCGCCTGAGGCGCTCTTGCCGTAATAGCTCGAGGCGAGGGTGCCGGCCGCGGCGATGGCGGACAGCACCAGCGCGCCGGTGCCGTGCTGGCGGTTGGCGCGTTTCAGGATCAGGTTGGCGACGCTGGCCAGCAACGCCGCGCCGGTAATCATGGCGTGCATTTGCCCCTGGTGTTTCGCTTCGCCCTCGGGCTTCTCGGCCACGTAGTCCGCGACCCCGACCGCGCTGGCCGCCAGCCCGCCGACCACACCGCCGGCCATGCTGTAGTAGGAGGCCTTGGCATAGTCCTCGTCGCCGGTGGCGCTGTGCAGGGCGTCGAGGATGAAGCCGAAGGGAATGAGGACGGCCGGTGCGGCCATCAGGATCGGATGCAGCGGCTGGCCCGCGATGGTGGTCTGGTGCATGGCGTTCTCCTGGCAGTGGTTGTGCTGTCAAGCCAGTGTGACATAGGGACCGCGACCGACACGCACGCTTGGCACCGGGCGGCCCGGCGCCGTCTCATTTCCTGGTAAAGCCGATGCCGAGTTCCACTTCCGCCGCCACCTGCTGCTTGTTTTCGGCGCTTTCGCTGAACTCGACCAGCACCCGCTCGACGCTCATGCCCTTCGCCATCTGGTCCAGCCAGTAGGCCGCCCCGGCGGCATCGGGCAGGCGGTGCAGCACGTTGCGGTACAGCGCCGTGATGACCTGCTGCTGCGTCGGCGCGGCGCCGAGCAGGCTCGCGAACTCGGGCGAGCCGGCGAACTCGCGCGCCATCGGCTCGATACCGAGCCCGCCGTCCATCGAGGTGATCCAGAAGCCCAGGCCGGCGGGGTCGGGCGCGCGGTTGAGCGCGGCCCGGTACAGGCGGTAGACCTTGCCGGCATTGCCCTCGATGTCGAAGGCCAGCGTCAGGTCGGTGAACTCGAGGCGGAACGGGTTGCGCACGGTCTGGGTGCCGTCCAGGCCCGTGTTGTCGACGATGGTGAGCACGCCGTCCCGGCGCGTGACCGTATAGGCCGCGCGCGGGCCGTGCAGGACCGCGCCATCGACCACCGTCTGGACCTGCATGCCGTCGTCGCCGTAATACAGGCCTTTCAGCTCGATGCGCGGGCTGAGGACATAGGTGCCCGGCTGGGTGGCGGCGAGCGTGAAGCTGCCGTCGGCGCTGCGGTATTCGCGCTCGTCGACCAGCTCGCCGACGCCGTCGAAGGCGAGGCTGCTGACGGTCCAGCCGCTGGTCGGGCCCAGGTAGGCTTCTCCCGACTGGTCGGCCAGGAAGCGCAGGCGCAGGTTGCGGCCGGCGTAGCGGGCCAGCGAGACCGTGATGCGTTCGGTCGCGTCCACGGTCGAGACCCGGCCCGGTTCCGCATGCACGTCGCTCCAGGTGGCGGCGTCGTCGACTGACACCTGGACATGGAAGCGCTGTTTGGGCGAGGACATGCGGATCGTGCGGGTGAGCGTGATGCTGCCGCCAGGCGCGACCGACAGCTTCCGGTTCAGCAGCGCCGACTGCTCCTGCATGCTGCCTTGCGCCATGTAGAAGTTCAGCACGCCGGGGCCGAACAGCGAGTGGGTCCCGCCATGCGCGATCGTCCAGGTTCCCGCATCGAAGCCGGGGGCATTGCTGGCCTGGAGCGGCTTGCGCAGCCAGGTGCGCAGGCTGTAGGCCGTGGCCTGGGGCACGGCGCCGATCCGGACCGTGTAGGCCTGGCCGGGCAGGACGTTCGCCGGCGCGCTCAGTTCCGGTCGCAGCGCACTCGGCGCCGCCACCGCGGGGTCGAACACGACCACCTCGTAGGCGAAGCTGCGGGCCTGGCCGGCGACCATCACGTTCGACACCGTGACCTGATAGCGCAGGTCGGCGTCGGGCCGGCCGTGCGGTCCGAGCGGCGCATTGGCGGCGAGCTTCCAGACCAGGGTGTTCTCGCCGGCGCTGGCGCTGACCGGCTCGAGCACCACCTCGGCCGCCACGCCACCGCGGGTGACGGCCACTTTGGCTTGCGTGAAGTCGGCAGCGGGGTAGGACAGGGACCAGCGCGGGAAGACAACCTGGTAGGGGATGAAGCCTTTCGACGGCCAGGCGACGAACTCGTCGCGCACCCGCGGGCGCGGGCCCTGGTAATTGCCGTCGAATACCCACAGGGCATTGGCGCCCCACAGGCCTGGGGAGTCGCCGCTGGCGGCGAGGGCCGGCACATCGCCGCTGCCGAACGTGCGGGTCTGCGGATACAAAATCCAGCGCCGGTGGCCGACCGCGGCATTGTTGTCGCCGTAGTCGTGCATGTAGGCGGTGATCGCATCGGGACCGGTCGAGCCCAGCGCCAGGTTCGACGAGCCGGCAGCCTGCGCGCCTGCGGCGCTGTAGAGTTTCCAGGTGGCCGGCGGCGTATGCGACAGCGTGCCGTTGGCGCTCATCATAAGCGCGGCCTGCTGGGCCTTGGCGCCATACTCGGCCGACAAGGTCGTCGCGGCCGGCACGCCGGCCATCGCGCGGTACCAGTTCAGGCGCTGCAGGGTCGAGGCCTGGAAGGCGGCGCTGGTGGTGCCCGCGGCCGCGCCGGCATAGCTGCCGGTCCAGCCCATCGCGACAGGCGCTTCCAGGTAGAGCCGATTGTAGAACAGGCGCACGGCTTCGCGGTCGCCTGTGTCGATCACCAGTTCCTGTCCGCTGGCGACCAGGGCCGACTGGCCTTGGTGGACGCCGGTCCCGGGCTGCAGGGCGGCAGCGGCCCGGGCCGCCTCGTGCGTCAGGTGGGTGTCGAGCTGGACCTGGGCATGCTGGGCCGAGACGCTGGCCTGGACCGTTTGCGGCGTGTCGGCGGGGCCGTTGCAGCCGCTCAGTGCGAGCAGGCCAAGCAAGGCCAGGGAGGCGATCGGGTAGTGCTTCATCATGGGGCCTGGTTGGCAAAGAGACAGCAGGCGATTATGCCGTGCCGGGCACAGTGTTGCCTACAGTCAACTGCTGATTTTGTCGGGAAAAGGCCTCATTGCACGCACTTCATGCGCGCCGCATGCCGGCATGGCCGGATCGGGCCCGCGCCGGACGGGCAAGGCAGATTGCAGCGGCAGAACCCGGCACGATCAAGTACCATCACCGTTCCGGCCACGCGCCGCATTCACCGGGAGACCCCGTGCACTACCTGCTCATGTATGACCTCGCCCCCGACTACCTCGAGCGCCGCGGCCAGTTTCGCGATGCGCACCTGAAGCTGGCCTGGGAGGCGCAGGAGCGCGGGGAGCTGGTGATTGCCGGGGCCCTGGTGGAACCCGCCGACCATGCAGTGCTGATGTTCTCCTGCGACACGCCGGAACCGGTGCAGCTGTTCGCGGCGCGCGACCCCTATGTCACCCACGGGCTGGTGCGCGCCTTCCATGTGCGCCAGTGGAATACGGTGGTGGGCGAGGACGCCTTCAACCCCGTTCGCCCGGGCTGAACGTTCCAATAGTAAATTTACACATGGGTTAAACTTCCCCGGCTTTCAACCTGGGCCGGAGTATCCATGCAACCTGCAGTCAACCTGTGGCCGCTGCTCGGCGTCGCAGTCATCGTCGCCGGCTTCCTGCTGCGCGCCAATCCGGTGCTGGTGGTGGTCGCCGCCTGCGGCGTCACCGGCGCCGCGGCCTTCATGCCGCTGCTTGCCATCCTGGAGTCGCTCGGCAGCGCCTTTGTCAAAACGCGCAACCTGCCGCTGATCCTGCTGCTGCCGCTGGCCGCCATCGGCTTGCTGGAGCGCTTCGGCCTGCGCGAGCGGGCCCAGACTGCGATCGCAAAAGTGCGCTCGGCGACCGCGGGACGCCTGCTGATCGTCTACCTGTTCGCGCGCGAGACCTCGGCCGCCGCCGGGCTGACCAGCCTGGGTGGCCAGGCCTCGATGGTGCGCCCGCTGGTGGCGCCGATGGCCGAAGCCGCGGCCGAAACCCAGTACGGCGCGCTGCCCGACCATGTACGCCACCGCATCCGCGCGATGGCGGCGGCCACCGACAATGTCGGCCTGTTCTTCGGCGAAGACATTTTTGTCGCCTTCGGGGCGATCGTGCTGATGCAGACCATCCTGAATGCCGAAGGCATCGCGGTCGATCCGCTGCACATGGCGCTGTGGGGCATCCCCACCGCGATCACGGCCTTCATCATCCATGCGTGGAATCTGCGCCGGCTCGATGCGGAGATCCGTCGCACGATGGCGAAGGTAGTGGGGACAGCATGATCACGCTCGAATTTTTCTACGTGCTGGTCGGCCTGCTGTTCGTGGCGGTCGCGCTGATGAACCTGGTCGATCGCAGCAACCCGCGCCGCTACACGACCGCGCTGTTCTGGGGCCTGTATGCGCTGCTCTACCTGGCGGGCGAGCGCCTGCCGCCGGCTTTTGTGGGCGCGCTGATGATCCTGATGGCGTTGGTCGCCGGCTTCAAGGGCGTCGCCGCGGGCAAACCGGCGACGCTGCCGGAAGAGGCGAGACGCGAAAGCAGCGCGCGGCTCGGCAACCGCCTGTTCATCCCCGCGCTGCTGCTGCCGCTGGTGACCATGCTCGGCGCCACCCTGTTCAAGGACGTGCAGCTTGGCGGCATGCTGCTCCTCGACCCGAAACACCTGACCCTGGTGAGCCTGGGCTGCGCCGCGATCGTGGCCCTGGCTGCTGCTTGCTGGCTGACGCGCTCGACGCCCCTGCAGGGCGTGCGCGAGGCACGCCGGCTGGTCGATGCGATGAGCTGGGCCGTGGTGCTGCCGCACATGCTGGCGGTGCTCGGCCTGCTGTTTACCGAAGCTGGCGTAGGCAAGGCGGTCGCGCATGTGACGACGTCCTACATCAACATGGATTCGCGCTTCATCGCAGTGGCCGTGTTCTGCATCGGCATGGCCTTGTTCACGATCGTGATGGGTAACGGCTTCGCGGCCTTCCCCGTCATGGCGGGCGGCGTCGGCATTCCGGTGCTGGTCGGGGTCTATGGCGCCAACCCGGCCGTGATGGCGGCGATCGGCATGTTCAGCGCCTATTGCGGTACATTGATGACGCCGATGGCGGCGAACTTCAACATCGTGCCGGCCGCGCTGCTCGACCTGCCCGACAAGAATGCCGTGATCCGCGCCCAAATCCCCACCGCGCTGCCGCTCCTCGTAGCGAATATCTTCCTGCTGTATTTCTTGATGAACCGATGAAAACCGTTTTATTGACCGGCTTCGAACCCTTCAACGGGGCGACCATCAACCCGGCCTGGGAGGCCGTGCGCGCGCTAGAGGGCTGGAGCGCCGAAGGCTTCCGGGTCGAAGTGC
The DNA here is from genome assembly GCF_059685855.1 of Telluria sp. ZB4P37. Taxonomy (NCBI): domain Bacteria; kingdom Pseudomonadati; phylum Pseudomonadota; class Betaproteobacteria; order Burkholderiales; family Oxalobacteraceae; genus Telluria; species Telluria sp. ZB4P37. Next base: position 41,427 of record NZ_JCASID010000005.1, on the reverse strand, counting down.
GCCAGCTGCCTTGCGTCTTCATCGAGGCCAACCGTGCGCTTGCGGGGATGGTCGACGAGCTCGAGCCGAGCGTCGTCATTGCCGTGGGCCAGGCCGGCGGGCGCGCCGAGATCTCGGTCGAGCGCGTGGCGATCAATGTGGACGACGCCTCGATCGTCGACAATGCCGGGCACCAGCCGGTGGACCGGGCCATCGATGCCGATGGGCCGGCAGCCTATTTCACGACACTGCCGATCAAGGCGATGGTCGCAGCCATGCGCGCAGCCGGCTTGCGGGCGGCGGTATCGCAGACGGCCGGCACCTTCGTGTGCAACCACGTGTTCTATGGCCTGATGCATTACACCGCGGGACGCCCGGCGAAGGCGGGTTTCATCCACGTGCCCTTCCTGCCCGAGCAGGCCGTGGGCCGGATGGACGATCCGCCGTCGATGGCGCTTGGCGACATCATTGCCGGGATCCGGATCGCGGTCGAGGTTGCGGTGACGGTCGAGCAGGATGCCGTCCACGTGGGCGGGGCGACCCACTGAATACAGGCGTAAAAAATCCGGGGCCGCAGCCCCGGATTGATTTTTTGCTGCGCAGCTACTAAGCGATTAACGCTTTTCCTGCAGCTTTTCGCCGGCACGTTCCAGTGCGGCGCCAGTCTTGTCGCCCACTTTGTCCGATGCCGCACGAACTTCGGCAGCGGCTTCCTTGGTTTCCTGCTTCACTTCGGCGCCGGCAGCCTGGATGTTGTCGCCGGCTTTTTCGGCAGCGGCGTCGACGTTGGCAGCGGCGCGGTCGGCAGCGGCTTCGGTCTCGCGTGCGGCTTCCTTGGTCTCTTCAGCGACTTTTGCGCCTGCGTTATCGACGGCAGCGCCGGCTTCTTGTGCAGGACCCATGGTCGGGTTGTCGTCGGCTTTCTTGCAGCCGGTGGCCATCACTGCGACGGCAAGCATCAGGGCGGAAATGGTAGCGGTGGTGTTTTTCATGGTGTGCTCCTTGTGGAAGGGGTTATTTAAGTATTCATGTTTTGACAAGAGTTTGCACCAGGATGCGGCCGCGAACGGTGCGCAAAGTAACGCAGAATAAAGAAAGTTGGCCTTTTAATGAAGTTTATGGAGACTTTCCGACTGATCGCCTTTTTTCTGGAACGGGCCGGCATACCATATGAGAGCGGAAGGCGCATGTTGTATGCACAAATAATGGTAGGATTTACGGATGGACCGACGAAACGACTATAAAACTGCACTGCTGATCGATGCCGCCATCCACGAGGCCGCGAGCGAAGGGCGCCCGCGCGCCGCTACCGAGCTGGCCGGCATCGGTGTTCCCCTGGAAATCACGATGCGGGTGCTGACCCGGCCCGCCGAGCGGCGCCACCAGATCGCCTCGCTCAATACCGTCGCCGTCGAGATCAAGCGGCAGTAGGCCGCATCTCGAGCCGTCGTTCGAGCCTTACCCTGGCTGGGGCGCGGAATCCGGAAACAGGATGTTCAGGAAGGCCCTCACCACTGGCGCATCGTCCTGCGCCAGGTAAGTGATGTACAAATTGGCCGAGGGCGCATTGGTGCGCACCGGCAGGAAGCGCACGCCCGGCCAGCCGATGCGGCTGGTGGTTTGCGGCAGCAGCGCCACGCCCAGGCCGGCGCCGACCATGGCCAGTAGCGTCTGCGGCTCGGCCGCCTCCTGGAAAATCACCGGCTGGAAGCCGGCATTCACGCAGCACTGGATCAGGTAGCGCGGCTCGGCCGATTGTTCCAGGTGCAGGGTGAGCATCGGTTCATGGGCGATGTCGATCAGTTCGATGGCATCGTGCCGCGCCAGCGGATGGCGTTCGCTGATCGCCACGCACACGTCCTCGCGCGAGCACAGGTCCTGGCGCAGGTTGGCCTGTTTCAGCACGTCCGGCTCGATGCGCGGCTCGCGCCAGAAGCCGACGTCGATCTGGCGCGCGCGCAGCGCTTCCCACTGGTCGTTCGGCCCCAGCTCATGGATGGTCCAGGTCACGCGCGGGTACTGGCTCTGGAACTGCTCGAGCAGGCCAGGTATCGGCCCCCACATCGCCGAGCCGACGATGCCCACGCGCAGGCGGCCCACTTCGCCGCGGTCGATCTGGCGGATGGTGTCGATCGTCATGCGCATCTTGGCCAGCAGCTCGGCCGCCTCGCTCATCAAGGCCTTGCCGGCCACCGTCAGCTCGAAGCTGCGGGTGGTGCGGGTAAACAGACGCACCCCGAGTTCGCTCTCGAGCTTCATGATCTGCTGGCTCAGGGGTGGCTGCGAGATGTGCAGGCGTTCGGCCGCGCGCGAGAAGCTTTTCTCTTCGGCCACCGCGAGGAAGTAGCGCAGCTGTTTCAGGTCGATCGACATGGCAGCGGGCGAATCAAGCCGAGGGCAGGGCGTTCAGCGCCACCGCCATGCGCGCGCCGACCAGGGCGTTGTGCTTGACCAGCGCGATATTGGTCGCCAGGCTGCGGCCTTCGGTCAGCTCCTTGATGCGCGAGAGCAGGAAGGGCGTGACCGCCTTGCCCTTGACACCTTGCTGGCCCGCTTCGCCCAGCGCCTGCTGGATAATGGCGTTGATTTCCTCGGTCGGCATCGCGAATTGCGCCGGCACCGGATTGCTCACCACCACGCCACCGAGCAGGCCGAGCTGCCATTTGGTGCGGATGAAGGACGCCTGCTCCTCCGGCGTGTCGAGCTGGAAGTCGGCCTTGAAGCCGCTGTCGCGGGTGAAGAAGGCCGGGAAGCCCGGCTGGCCCACGCTCACCACCGGCACGCCATTGGTCTCCAGGTATTCGAGGGTCAGGCCGATGTCGAGGATCGACTTCACGCCGGCGCAGACCACGGCCACGCTGGTGTGGGCCAGTTCTTGCAGGTCGGCCGAGATGTCGAAGCTGGTCTCGGCGCCGCGGTGCACGCCGCCAATGCCGCCGGTTACAAACACTTCGATGCCGGCCAGCTGCGCGCAGATCATGGTCGCGGCGACCGTGGTGGCGCCGAGGCGCTTCTGTGACAGCACATAGGCGAGGTCGCGCCGGCTGACTTTCATCGCGTCGGGCGAGGAGCCCAGCAGTTCCAACTGCTCTTCCGACAGGCCGACGCAGATCTTGCCGCCAATGATGGCGATGGTGGCCGGCACCGCGCCGGCGTCGCGAATCACCTGCTCGACTTCGCGCGCGGTCTGCACGTTCTGCGGGTAGGGCATGCCGTGCGAGATGATGGTCGACTCTAACGCGACGACGGGTTTGCCGGCGGTGCGGGCGGCCGCTACTTCGGGCGAGAACAGGAGGAAGGTATGCATATTAGTCCAGTGCGGATTCGGTAGGTTGACTTGCGAGGCTGTCGAGATAGCCCGGCGCCAGCAGGGGGCAGACGGTCTGTTGGCACTCGATGGTCATGGCGGATAACTGCAGGCCGCGGCGGCAGGCCAGCGCCAGATCGCCTTCGCCGCTGTGCAGCGACCAGCAGACGGCGGCGGCAAAGGCGTCGCCCGCGCCGGTGACGTCGACCACGTCGACTGCCAAGGCATCCAGGCGCATCACGCCGGCCGCCGAGGTATACAAGATGCCGCGCGCGCCGCGCGTGACGACCAGGTCCTGCACGCCCTGGCGCTGCACCTCGGCGCAGGCCGCGTCGAGGTCGGCCTCGCTGCCGAGGGCGCGGCCGACGCGGGTCGCCAGTTCGCCTTCGTTCAGGATCAGAAGGCGCAGGCCGTGCAGGCCGGCGGGCAGGCGCGTCATCTTCGGTTCGGACACGGCCACCAGCACCAGCGCGACGCCGTCGCGCACCGCTTCGTCAAGCAGGGCGGCGATGGTTTCCATCGGCAGGTTCAGGTCGGCCACCACCAGGGCCGCGCTGGCGCGCTGCTGCTGGCGGGTGGCGAGGAAAGCGGGCGTGAGCCGGTCATTCAGTGCCATGTCGGCCAGCGCCACGGTCATCTCGCCGTCCTGGTCCAGCACCGCGGTATAGGTGCCGCTGCTGGCGCCGTCCAGGCGCAGGGCGCCGCGGGTGTCGATGCCGGCATCTTCGGCGTGGGCAAGCAGGGCGCGGCCCGAGGCGTCGTTGCCCACCGCCGTGATCAGGGCGGTCGGAGCGCCCATCCGCGCCAGGTTCTCGGCGATGTTGCGGGCGACGCCGCCGAAGGATTCAATCTGCGTCGCCGGGTTCGAGGTGCCGAGCGCCAGCTTGCCAAGCGTACGCAGCTTGCGGTCGAGGTTCGAGGCACCGATGCACAGGATCGGGCGCTGGTCGGGGAGCACATAGGCGCGCCCGAGGATGCGGCGCTCGCGCACCAGGGTAGCGATGTAATTGGCGATGGCCGAGCGCGACAGCCCGAGCTGGGTGGCGAGGTCCTGCTGCGAAATGAAGGGATTCGCGCGGATCAGCTCGTACAACTGTTCTTTTTTGGGCAGCTCGGTCACGGTCGGCCTGGACACGGTTAAACTTATGTTTATCGATACTAAACAATTGTCTTGTCGGTGTCAAACGAAAGCGCGGCAGTGTGCCTTGCTGTACCGGCAAGCCAACAATACGCCCATCTATATATTTTTAAAACAAATAAATCGACAAGAAAAATGGTATTTGCCATACATATTGGCCGTCGTGCATAGTTATAATATTCCGGCTGATATGTGTCGCGTGCCGCTTCTCAGCAGCACGATCCGGCGCCTGCCTCTTCATCCCGTCTCCCGAATTCCGCAAACGACAAGGAACAACCATGTTCAGCAATACCCCATTCGAAGCAGCAGAAGTCATCAAGGCCCGCAAACCGGGCTTCGAACCGCGCGTGGCGCTGATCCTCGGCTCCGGCCTGGGCGTGCTCGCCGAGCAGATGACCGACGTTGTCTCGATCAGCTATGCCGAGCTGCCGGGCTTTCCGATCAGCACCGTGCATGGCCACGCGGGCGAGCTGGTGCTGGGACACCTGGCCGGCGTGCCGGTGGTGTGCATGAAGGGCCGCGGCCACTTCTATGAAGGGTATGGCGCCAGCGTGATGACCTCCGCCGTGCGCACCTTCAAGCTGATTGGCTGCGAGATGCTGTTCGTGACCAATGCGGCAGGTTCGCTGCGTCCCGAAGTCGATGCCGGCAGCGTCGTGGTCCTGAACGACCACATCAACCTGCTGCCGGGCAGCCCGATGTCCGGCCCGAACGACGACCGCTTCGGCCCCCGCTTCTTCAGCATGGCCAATGCCTACGACGCCGAGCTGCGCGCGATGATCAAGGAAACCGCAGCCGCCAAGGGCATCACCCTGAACGAGGGCGTCTACCTGGCCTGCCCGGGCCCGAACTTCGAGACGGCCGCTGAAATCCGCGCCTTCAAGACCCTCGGCGCCGACGTGGTCGGCATGTCGGTGGTGCCGGAAGTGATCGCCGCGCGCCACTGCGGCCTGAAAGTGGCCGGCGTCTCGGCCGTCACCAACCTGGCCGAAGGCCTGAGCCCGTTCCCGCTGTCGCACGAGCAGACCCTGAAGTACGCCGCCATCGCGGCCAAGGACCTGGTCACCCTGATCCATTCGTTCATCGAGCGCCTGGGCGCGACCCCACGCACCGAAGCCAACTAACAGAAAGGCAGCGAACCATGTCACGCGCATTCATCCTCCTGCTCGACTCGTTCGGCCTGGGCGCGCTGCCCGACGCCGACAAGTACGGCGACACGGGCGCCAACACCTTCGGCCATATCGCCGCATGGGCGGCGAAAGAGGGCAAGCCGATGTCGCTGCCCAACCTCGAGCGCCTCGGCCTGGCCGCGGCTGCCCACAAGGCCAGCGGCGAATGGGCCGCGGGTTTCAGCCAGCGCGGCGGTTTCACGGGTGCCTGGGGCGCCGCACGCGAGCAGTCGACCGGCAAGGACACCCAGAGCGGCCACTGGGAGATCGCCGGCGTGCCGGTGCTGTTCGACTGGGGCTACTTCCCGAAGACCGTGCCGTCCTTCCCGAAAGAGCTGACGGATAAACTCCTGGCGCTTACCGGCGTGCCGGGCTGGCTCGGCAACTGCCACGCCTCGGGCACCACCATCATCGACGAACTGGGCGACGAGCATGTCGCCAGCCGCAAGCCGATTCTCTACACCTCGGCCGACTCGGTGCTGCAGATCGCCGCGCACGAAGAACATTTCGGCCTGGAGCGCCTGTATGAAGTCTGCGAAGCGGCCTATGAACTGGTCAAGCCCTACAACATCGGCCGCGTGATCGCGCGTCCCTTCCTGGGCGAGAACGGCAAGTACAAGCGCACTTCGAACCGCCACGACTATGCCGTGCCACCGACCGCGCCGACCCTGCTCGACCACGTGAAAAACGAGGGCGGCGAAGTCATCGCACTCGGCAAGATCAGCGACATCTTCGCCGCGCAAGGCGTGACCAAGCTGGTGAAGGGCGTCGACAACATGGCGCTGTTCGACCGCCTGCTGGAAGAAACCGAGACCGCGCCGGAAAAATCGCTGACCTTCGTGAACTTCGTCGACTTCGACATGCACTTCGGCCACCGCCGTGACGTCGCCGGTTATTCGAATGCGCTCCACGAACTGGACGCACGCATGCCCGAATTCCTGGCCAGGCTCAAGGACGGCGACCTGTGCGTCATCACCGCCGACCATGGCTGCGATCCGACCGCGCCGGGCTCGGACCACACCCGCGAGCACATCCCGATGATCTTCTTCGGCCCGAATGTCCCTGCGCAGGAATTGCCGATCGCGTCCACCTTCTCGGACATCGGCGCCACCCTCGCCAAGCACCTTGGCGTCAAACCACTTTCGAACGGAACCGCACTGCTATGACCCAGCCACTGGACTTCAAACGTAACACCGCCGCCCCCCTCGACCTTGGTTGGGTCAACAGCATCAAGATCAACCGCAATGCGGCCGACCGCCGCGCCGCCAGCCTGGCGAACCGCCGCACCGTCAAGAAGGAATACCAGGCTGCGTGGCTGATCCGCGCGGTCGAGTGCATGGACCTGACCACCCTGGGCGGCGACGATACCCCGGGCCGGGTCGAGCGCCTGTGCATGAAGGCGATGCGCCCGCTGCGCACCGACCTGATGCAAGCCCTCGGCATCGACAGCCTCACTACCGGCGCCGTCTGCGTCTACCACGAGATGATCACGCCCGCCGTGAAAGTGCTGCAAGGCCGCCTGCCGATCGCCGCGGTGTCGACCGCGTTCCCGGCCGGCCTGTCGAGTTTAGAGACCAAGCTGCGCGAAATCGAACTGTCGGTGGCTGCAGGCGCGACCGAGATCGACATCGTGATCACCCGCCAGCACGTCCTGCTAGGCAACTGGCAGGCGCTGTACGACGAGATGCTGGCTTACCGCCAGGCTTGCGGCGACGCGCACGTCAAGGCGATTCTCGCCACCGGCGACATCGTCACGCTGGACAACGTGGCCAAGGCATCAATGGTCTGCATGATGGCCGGCGCCGACTTCATCAAGACCTCGACCGGCAAGGAAGGCGTCAACGCCACCATCCCGGTGTCGCTGGTGATGACCCGCGCGATCCGCGAATACTACGAGCAGACCGGCTTCCAGGTCGGCTACAAGCCTGCGGGCGGCGTGTCCACCGCGAAGAGCGCGCTGCAATACCTGACCGTGATGAAGGAAGAACTCGGCAACGACTGGCTGCAGCCGCACCTGTTCCGCATCGGCGCCTCGAGCCTGATGACCGACATCGAGCGCCAGCTCGAGCACTACGTCACCGGCAACTACTCGGCCGCCCATCGCCACGCGCAACCTTAAATACCAACGGATTCGTCATGCCAACTATTAAAGAGATTCTTCAGACCATGGATTACGGCCCTGCACCAGAAAGCACCAAGGAAGCAACTGCGTGGCTGGACCAGCATGGACGCCGTTTTGGCCTGTTCATCGACGGCGCCTGGAGCGACGCCGCCGCCACCTTCGCCACCAGCAATCCTGCCGACGGCAGCGAGCTGGCGCAGGTCACGCAAGCCACTAGCAACGACGTCGAGCGCGCCGTGCAGGCCGCGCGCCGCGCGCAGCCGGGCTGGGTCGCGCTGGGCGGCCATGGCCGCGCGCGCATCATGTATTCGCTGGCACGCCTGCTGCAAAAGCACTCGCGCCTGTTCGCAGTGCTCGAGACCCTGGACAACGGCAAGACCATCCGCGAAACCCGCGATGCCGACCTGCCGCTGGCCGCGCGCCACTTCTACCACCACGCCGGCTGGGCCCAGCTGCAATCGGAAGAATTCGCGGACTACCGCGCCGTGGGCGTGGTCGGCCAGATCGTCCCCTGGAACTTCCCGCTCTTGATGCTGGCATGGAAAATCGCGCCGGCGCTGGCCGCCGGTAACACCATCGTGTTCAAGCCGGCCGAATACACGCCGCTCACCGCGCTGCTGTTTGCCGAGATCTGCCAGCAGGCTGGTGTCCCTAGTGGCGTGGTCAACATCGTCACCGGCGACGGCGCCGTGGGCGAAGCCATCGTGAATCATCCTGGCATCGACAAGCTGGCCTTCACCGGCTCGACCGAAGTGGGCCGCATCATTCGCAAGGCCATCGCCGGCACCGGCAAGAAGCTGTCGCTGGAACTGGGCGGCAAGTCGCCCTTCATCGTCTTTGACGACGCCGACCTCGACGCCGCCGTCGAAGGCCTGGTCGATTCGATCTGGTTCAACCAGGGCCAGGTCTGCTGCGCCGGTTCGCGCCTGCTGGTGCAGGAATCGGTGTACGACCGCTTCATCGCCAAGGTGAAGGTGCGCATGCAGAACCTGCGCGTCGGCTCGCCGCTTGATAAGTCGAACGACATCGGCGCACTGGTCGACCCGGTGCAGCAGCAGCGCATCCACGGCCTGGTGGAATCGGCCCGCGCCGAGGGCTGCGAAGTGTGGCAACCAAGCTGCGAAGCGCCGACTGCCGGCTCGTGGTACCTGCCGACCCTGATCACCGGCGCCTCGACCTCGGCCGCCGTGGCCCAGGCCGAGATCTTCGGCCCGGTGCTGGTCGCGATGAGCTTCCGCACCCCGCATGAAGCGGTGCAGCTGGCAAACAACACCGTCTACGGCCTGGCCGCCTGCGTGTGGTCGGAATCGATCTCGCTGGCGCTGGACGTCGCGCCGCAGATCAAGGCCGGCGTGGTGTGGATCAACACCGCCAACCAGTTCGACGCAGCTTGCGGCTTCGGGGGCTACAAGGAATCGGGCTTCGGCCGCGAAGGCGGCAAGGAAGGCATGTACGAGTACATGGTGCCGGTGTCCGAAGATGCGCGTCCTGCGGCCCCGGTCGCTGCCGAAAAAGGCAAAGTGCGCGCTTCGGAAGAAGGCAGCCCATTTGGCGTGGACCGCACCGCAAAGCTGTACATCGGCGGCAAGCAGACCCGCCCTGATGGCGCCTACAGCCGCGCGATCAACGGTGCGAATGCTTCCTTCCTGGCCGACGTCGGCGAAGGCAACCGCAAGGACATCCGCAACGCCGTGGAAGCTGCGCACAAGGCGGCCGGCTGGTCCAAGGCCACCGCGCACAACCGCGCGCAAGTGCTGTACTACCTGGCCGAGAACCTGGCGGTCCGCGCCGACGAATTCGTCGCCCGCATCGCCGCCCAGACCGGCGCGCGCAACGCGCAGCTCGAAGTACAGGCCTCGATCGAGCGCCTGTTCTACTGGGCCGCATGGTGCGACAAGTACGACGGCGCGGCCCACCAGCCGCCGATGCACGGCATCACCGTCGCGCTGAACGAACCGGTCGGCGTGATCGGCATCATCTGCCCGAACGAGAACCCGCTGCTCGGCTTCATCTCGCTGGTCGCTCCCGCCATTGCGCTGGGCAACCGCGTGGTGGCCGTGCCTTCGGAAGCGCATCCGCTGTCGGCGACCGATTTGTACCAGGTGCTGGATACCTCGGACCTGCCGGGCGGCGTGCTGAACATCGTCACCGGCTCGAGCGACGAGCTGGCACGGACGTTGGCTTCGCACGGCGACGTGGATGCCGTGTGGCGCCATGATGGTTCGGCGGCAGGCTGCGCGGAAGTCGAGCGCCTGTCGGCCGATTCGCTCAAGCGTACCTGGGTGGGTGGCGGCAAGGGGCGTGACTGGTTCGATGCGAAGCAGGCGTGTGGGCGTACCGTGCTGCAGCATGCGAGCCAGGTGAAGAACGTATGGATCCCCTACGGCGTGTGAGGGAACCTCGATGAACCTACTGCGCGTCGGATCTTTGGCCTGCGATGCTCGCTGTACCGTAAGTACAGCTGCGCTTCTCGGCCAAATCTCCTTCCGCTCGCTACGGTTTCTCGAGGTCCCGAGACGTTTGTAGGAAAACCGTCATCTTTGATGTGGCGGGGCAGGGTGGACGGGAATCCCGTCCACCCTGCGTCGTTTTATTCAGGTATTGAAAGAGAGCACCCATGTTCCTCCCCCAAGAAATCATCCGCAAAAAGCGCGACGGCGGCACCTTGAGCGCCGAAGAGATCCAGTTCTTCGTGCGCGGCATCCCTGACAACACTGTCACCGAAGGCCAGATCGCCGCACTCGCGATGGCCGTCTACTTCAACGACATGACCATGATTGAGCGCGTCGCCTTCACGCTGGCGATGCGCGATTCCGGCCAGGTCCTGGAATGGAAATCCCTGAATCTCCCGGGCCCGGTGATCGACAAGCACTCGACCGGCGGCGTCGGCGACGTGGTCTCGCTCATGCTCGGACCGATGATCGCCGCCTGCGGCGGCTTCGTGCCGATGATCTCGGGCCGCGGCCTTGGCCACACCGGCGGCACGCTCGACAAGTTCGACTCGATTCCCGGCTACAGCACCGTGCCTGATCCGGACCTGTTCCGCAAAGTGGTCAAGGATGTCGGCGTGGCCATCATCGGCCAGACCGCCCAGCTGGCCCCGGCCGACAAGCGCTTCTACAGCATCCGCGATACCACGGCGACCGTGGAATCGGTGGCGATGATCACCGGCTCGATCCTCTCGAAGAAGCTCTCCGCCGGCCTGGACGCGCTGGTCATGGACGTGAAAGTGGGCAGCGGCGCCTTCATGCCGACCTACGAAAAATCGGTCGAACTGGCCGAGAGCATCGTCGCCGTCGGCAATGGCGCGGGCACCCGCACTTCGGCCATCCTGACCGGCATGGACGAATCGCTCTGCCACGCCGCCGGCAATGCCGTCGAAGTGCGCGTCGCGATCGACTACCTGACCGGCAAATCACGCCCGGCACGCCTGCACGAAGTGACGATGGCGCTGTGCGCCGAGATGCTGGTCATCTCCGGCATCGCCGCCAACGACGCCGAAGCACGCGCCAGGCTGCAAACCGCGCTGGATTCGGGCGAAGCCGCCGAGCGCTTCGCGCGCATGGTTGCTGCATTGGGCGGCCCGGCCGACCTGATGGACAAGCCGGACGCCTACCTGGAAACCGCACCGGTGATCGTGCCGGCGGCAGCAACGCAGGCTGGCTACGCCGCTTCGGTCGACACCCGTGGCCTCGGCCTCGCCGTGGTCGCACTGGGCGGCGGCCGCGTGCGTCCGCAGGATTCGATCGACTTCGCCGTCGGCTTGACCGGCCTGGTGGAACTGGGCGACAGGTTCGAGGTCGGCCAGCCGCTGGCGATGGTCCATGCACGCACCAGCGAAGCTGCCGAGCAGGCCGTGCGCCAGGTGCAGGCCGCCTACCAGGTCGGTGCAGAAAAATCGGCCACGACGCCGATGATCCACCGCACCATCCGTCCGTAAGAGGCAATCATGAAATACGCAAAACTGATCGACGAAGCTAGAACCGCGCGCGAGCTGGCCTACGTCCCGTACTCGAAATTCAAGGTCGGCGCCGCGCTGGAAACCAGGGACGGCCGCATCTTCCGCGGCTGTAACGTGGAAAACGCGTCCTACGGCCTGTGCAACTGTGCCGAGCGCACCGCCTTCTTCAGCGCCATCGCCGCGGGCTACAAGCCGGGCGACTTCACCGCCCTGGCCGTCATCGGCCAGACCGAGGGCCCGATCGCCCCCTGCGGCGCCTGCCGCCAGGTGATCCTGGAGCTGGGCGGCAATGCCTTGCCGGTGGTGCTGACCAACCTGAATGGCGATGTGTTTGAAACCACGGCGGCCCAGCAATTGCCGAATGCCTTTGGCGGTGCAGACCTGAACTAGTAGTTCTTGCCTGGTCTGATGTGCCGAGTCACATGGGACACCAGTCTTGCCGGAAGCGCTGTACGCAGAAATGCGACAGCGCTTTCGTTTTGGCTTGTCGCGCGGCATGCGGCCTGATCCTTCTCAAGAGCAAAAATGCCATCCCGGCGTGTAATCGCTTAGTCGCGTGCACATGCGCGTGGTCAATCTCGGGAGACAGCGATGTCGGAACACGTCCATGGCGCCAATCTTTTTGCATCCTTGAGCCGCTTTACCCAGGACACGCGCCTGCTCAGGTTATTCACGCCCCTGGGCGAGGACTTGCTGGCTGAATGCGTGCACGGCGAGGAGGGGATCAGCGAAGGCTACCGCTTCAAGGTCGACGCATTGTGCACGGACGTGGACCTGCAGCTCAAAAGCTTGATTGGCCAGCCGGCTCTGCTGCAATTGTTGACGGCCGAGAACTTGGGCTCCTTGCGCCCCTTCCACGGATACATTACCTCCGCGGAAATCACCGGCGCCAATGGCGGCTTCGTGCGCTATATGCTGACGATCGAGCCGTGGAGCAAGTTCCTGTCGCTGGGCAGGGACAGCCGCACTTTCCAGGACATGACAGTCTTCGACATCCTGGACGTCGTGTTCGGCAGCTATGCGGGCCGGGGCAAGCTGCTCTCGGCATGGCGTTTCGACATCGCCGACCAGGGCGTCTATCCCAAGCGCAGCTTGAGCACGCAATACCAGGAAAGTGACCTCGCTTTCGCGCGGCGCCTGATGCACGAGGAAGGCCTGTTCTATTTCTTCGAGCACAGCGGCGACCCGGACAGCGCCTCGTTGGGCAGCCACACGATGGTGATTGCCGACCACAACGGCGCCTTTGCGCCAAATTTCCAGGCATCGGTCGAGTTCACCCGGCCCGGCGCCGTCATGAAAGCCGACAGCATCGACCGCTGGCGTACCGAAACCCGCTTGTCGACCAATGCAGTCGACATCGGCAGCTGGGACTACCGCAGCGTGCGCCAGCGGCAAGCGAGCGCGGCCGGAACGGACAGTAGCGGCGCACTGTTGAGCAGCCGCGATGCGCCCGGCGTGTATGCCTGGCAGAGCCGTGAGCAGGGCCAGCGGATGGCCCTCAACCAGATCCAGGCATCCGAGGCTGCGCGCCAGGTGCATATCGGCGCCGGAACCGTGCGCAGCTTTGTGCCGGGGAGGAGCTTCACGCTACACGGGCACGCGCGGTTCGACGAAGCGGACAGCGACGATGGCCGGACATTCGTCATCGTTCGGGCCAAACACCTGATGCATAACAACCTCTCGGCGGACATGGCCGATGTGGTGGGCAAGCTGTTGGGGAAGGGCGTGACGGCACTCGCCAACAGCGGGGAAATGGGCCAGGCGGACATGCGGCAACCCGGGGGCGAGCGGCCTTTGTATCGCAACCGCATCGAGGCCATCCTCGCCAGCCTTCCTTTCCGCAGTGCTTGCATGGATGGGCACGGTCGCGTCCTCCGGCCAAGCCCGACCGTACGAGGCCAGCACACCGCCATCGTGGTCGGGCCTCCCGGCGCCGTGATCCACACGGATCGGGACCATCGGATCAAGGTGCAGTTCCACTGGCAGCGGGGCGCGAACAGCCATGGCCGGGTGAGCCATCCGTATCCGGAAGGACATACCGGCGCCCCGGGCGACGACACCGCCGGCACCTGGGTGCGCGTTGCCACCCCGGTGGCGGGCGCGAACTGGGGCAGCAATATGCTGCCGCGAGTCGGGCAGGAAGTGCTGATCGATTTCCTGGACGGCGATATCGACCGGCCTGTCGTCATCGGCAGCCTGTACAACGGCCGGGGGCAGCTCGACGCCCAGCATAACGAGGTTGCGCAAGGCGGAGGAGCAGCCACCGGCAACGCCTCGCCCTGGTTCCCTGGCGAAAAAGGCGGCCACGCGCACCCGGCAGCCCTGTCCGGCATCAAGTCCCAGGCCATGCAAAGCAGCCAGGGCGGCGATGGGGCCTACAACCAGCTCGTGTTCGACGACAGTGCCGGTCAGTCCCGCCTCGCCTTGCAACACCATGCCAAGTCCCACGCCGGAACAGCCGAGCTGAACCTCGGGCACCTGCGGCACCAGGCCGACAACGAACGCCTGAATCCCGTGGGTTTCGGCGCCGAGCTGAAGACCGCGCATAGCGTCGCCATGCGGGCGGGGCAGGGCATGTTGCTGTCGACCGATATGCGTAGTGGCGGCAGCGGCAGCCAGCGCGGTGCGCTGGAGGCAGAGGCGCAGATCGATGCGGCTCACCAGCTTCAGCTCGCCCTGGCTACCCAGGCGGGCAAGCATAACGCCAAGCTGAAGGATGAGCCCGAGCCGGAAGAGCTGCCAGCCGTCAAGCAGATGTGCCATAGCGCCGAGGTGTTGAAAGGCGGGGAGGGGCAGGCGGATGAATATAGCGAGCCGCAACTGCAATTGTCGAGTCCGGCGGGCATTGCGGTTTGCACACCGGCTGATGCGGTGCTGTCGGCCGGCACGACCAGCACTGTCGTCGCCGGGCAGGATATCAATATGGTTGCGCAAGGGGCGAGCTCCACGCTCGCGGCGGGTGGGATTAGCCTGTTCACTTACGGAAAGGCCAGCAATAAGAACAAGCCGAACCAGGAGGTGGGGATCAAGTTCCATGCGGCCAGCGGGAAGCTGAGTGTGCAGAGCCAGTCGGGGGCGACGACCCTTATTGCGGACAAGAAGGTGACGGTGGCGAGCGTGACCAGGTCGGTATCGATTTCGGCGCCGAAGAAGCATGTGCTGCTGACCGCGCAGGGGGCGTATATCAGGCTCGAGGGCGGGAATATCGAAGTGCATGCGCCGGGGAAGGTGGAGTTCAAGGCGAGCAAGAAGGAGTTGGCCGGGCCCGTGAGTGTGAAGGGGGTGGATCTTGCGATGAAGGTGTCCGAGCTGAATATTAAACGAGACCTTGAAATCGAATATGTGGATGCGGATGGTAATGCACTGACTGATGAGCCCATTGCGCTTGGGTTTCTGGATGGGGTCAGGAAGGAGGTCGTGTTAGACGGCAATGGAAAGGCAATCATCAAAAAAGCGCCGCTTGGCCCATTTGGTGCGAAACAGCCAAGACGTAGATAATGCGAGCGCGTTGAAGACTGGGTTGATCATCAACTTGGAAGGACTTGCACGATGACTTTGAATCGAGAATCTAAAAAGCCGATTGGAACGCAATCCGTATGTATCGACTTACCAGGCGAGTCAGTTCAATGTTGGCGATCGACGGACAAGGTTCGAGTAGTTCTGCGAAAACACCGCGACGTCATCATCGATATCAATCTGGCTGGCGATCGAAAATATACTGTGGAGTCAACCGGGTCGGATTTTTATGATGCGAACAAGAAGAAACTAATCGCTGGTAAAGGAAAGCAGCGTGTTCTCTTTAATAATGGCGAACGGCTACATATATGGGTGGCACGCGATTTTGAAGGGGAACTTTTGTTGAAATCGGGCGCCGAAGTATTGACGAGGGTTAACCCGCGAAAGCTGGATCGAAACAAATATGATCACATCGTTACCACTAAACCAGAACCAATCATTATCGCCGTGGGATCGGCTCGCTACCGCACTAATTCAACGTTAGGCGAGGCGATTTCTCTAGCACCCAAGCCTCATGAATTGCGGTTGGCTCAACAGGGGCGGCCACTGGCAGCGCCTATCGAGGAAAATCTTCCGCTTGTATATGTTTTTGACGGTAGCATAAAGAATGCTCCAGCGGCCATATGGAGATCCATTGAGGGCGGCGGTGGAGATTCTGGGCTGGTTGATATTGATCCGTTTGATGTGGCAACCCGTAATTGGCTTCTAGGGCAGCTTATGGGCGCCGGCGCATATCTTAGTGATAATTGGGAGTGGTTGAAAGCCAGTCTGGATAGCAAGACGCATCAAGGCTTTAAACTAGTTACGGCTAAAATACATTATGTCCGGGGCCAGGCGAGGTACTTCTTCTCCGGCTATAGTAAACACAATGTTGTATTTAAGCAAGGAGGCTTTGCTCCTGGGAGCGACCGCATTATGACAATTTTTAGTGGTGCGGGAAAAGTAGGCAGCGTGTTGAAGTCTACCGCGAAGGGAGTGCTTGGAACGTTCAAGGGTAACGCTTTAGTTGCATTTATATTCGGAAGCGCAACTTCATTTGTAGAATGGAAAGCTGACGCGTCGAAGGATGGATGCGACCTTCTTGCGTCGCTGTTGATGAATGTTGTCAAATCGATTCTCATCGCGGTCATCGTTGCACCGATCGTCGCAGCGATCATTGCGTTAGTTATGTTTGGGGCCGAGTCGGGCATGGTAGTGGTTGCTGTGGGTGCTCTTACGTTGGGTGTGGGCGCAATCGTTTCGTTTGGTGTCGATGCCATTGATAAAAAGTTGGGTCAAGTCATAATTGATGAATCCAATAAAGATGGTATATCTCCACTTGTGGCTGAGTATGTCAGGGAAAATTTGAAAGGTAATTGGGATTACCTGAAGAAAAAATTGCTTTGGGATTATGAGGAGGCGTCGTTGTGAGGAATCTTGAATCCCTTAATCCTGTTGGAATGCGGCCGTCGCGATTTACAAGTTTTGCCGCGGGTGTTGCAATAATTCTGGCTTTGATTTGCCTGCCACTAGCATATGGTGCTGCGCCGCATATCGCGTTCTTTGATAACTTGATCGTACAGATGCTGGGCATAATAATGTTGGCTGCGTTATTGTTGTCGGTGAGTTCGGTACTATTTTGCTGGGGATGGGAGGTAAGATATTTCGGGTTTTCATCGCTATGCATTTTAAGTATCTCTCTGATGGCGATTATCCCTTTGTTGTCGGTGGTAATTTACGGGAAAATTGAAATTCTAAGCAAGTTCGGGTTGCTTTTATTTTATCTTTCGACTCATCTTTGGTGGGCTCGGAAATTCTTGGTTTTGTATGGTGATATTTTTGATAACAACGAATTTCGTGCCGTTATTTACGAAGAGGAGGACGATGCTATTTATTACAATCGACGTGCTGATAGATATTTAATGGAAAAATTCTATAATTTTTCGCAAATGCCGCCAGATAAATATTTTATCGCCTTTATATTGCTCGCTTTCACATTGATGCCATTTATGGGGGGCATTCGAGCTATTGTGGGATTGCCATTCGCTCATGTGTTTTTACTCGTCGCTATGCTGCCGGTTAGTTGGATGTCTGTTGGAATGGCACTTCGAGGTTTTCTGGTCTGCTACTTCTATCCTAGGAAATTGAAAAAAACTACGGGTAAAACTGTATACGTGGATCTGGTGCGAAAACATCCTCATATCAGGTCTAAGGGAAAATTTGAGAAGAATTCACCTGCCTGAGCTATCAAAAGGGTCCTTCGTTTGTATTTGTGCTAGTCGGGAAAGGTGAACTCCCACACTAGTCGTGTCTAACCCACACCTTGAAATTTGTCCATCCCGCACACATGTCTTCTTGATCACACTTTCCGATGAGGAGCACCACATGAGCCCGTCCGATGCACAGGTATTGCACGATTTCCTCGGCCAACTGGTCCAGGCACGTGGCCTGAAGAAAGACCCGGAAGCAGACGCGCTGATTCAACGTGCGGTCGAGCAGCAGCCCGACGCCGCCTACTTGCTGGTTCAGCGCGTGCTGCTGATGGAGCAGGCACTGAACGGTGCCAAGTCCCGGATCGCCACGCTGGAAAACCAGCTGCGCCAGCATCCGCAGCAGCAACAGCACCGACAAGCCCAAGGCGGCGGCTTCCTCGACACCGTCTTCGGCCATCGCCGCCCGGTGTCTCACCCCCAGTCCCACCACATGTCCTACCAGCACGCCTACCCGGGCTCGATGGGCAGCGGCATGCCGGGCTTCCTGCGTGGCGGGGGCGGTGGGGGAGGACTGCTGGGATCGATCGCGGCAACCGCAGCCGGTGTCGCCGCAGGCAGCTTCCTCTTCCATGGCCTGGACAACCTCTTGCATGACCACGACGGCAACACAGCAGCCCACCTGTTGGGCGACAACCAGCTGGGAGGCAGCGACCTGTCCGGAAGCGCACTGGCAGACCAGGCCGGCCTGGGCGACATCGGCCAGTCCGATAAGCTGCTCGACAACGAGCCTGGCCTGGACGGCAACGGCGGCTTCTTCGACGGTGATGGGTCCGACGACGGCCTGTTCGGCTAAACGCTCGACGGTCGCAGCGACGCTACATCTGCTGGAACAGGTGACTGTGATTGCGGCTGACTTCCAGCTCGCCGGCGAAGTTGCGTAGCTTGAGCATTTGCCGACCGCGCAGGTCGCGCGTGACTTCGGCAATGGCATCCACCCGCACCAGGGTCGAGCGGTGGATGCGCCAGAACTCGTCCGGGTCCAGCTCGTCCGCCAATTCTTTCAGCGTCTTGCGGATCAGGAGCTGGGCGGTGGCGGTCTGCACGCAGGTGTATTTGTCCTCCGCCTGGAAGAACAGGATCTCGCGGGTGCTGATCATGCGCAGGCTGCCGCCGACCTGGGCCTGGATCCAGCGCAGGTAATCCGGCTTCGTCGCAGCGCCGCCCTGCTTGAGCAGCGTGCCTAGTTCCGCCAGCTGGACGCCGATGTCCTGCGGCGCCAGGCTCAAGCGCTTGCGCACGCGTTCGCAGGTCGTCTGCAGGCGCGCCGGTGTCACGGGTTTGAGCAGGTAGTCGATCGCGCCCTGCTCGAACGCGTCCAGCGCATACTGGTCGTAGGCGGTCACGAACACGATGTGGCAGCGGTCGTAGAGCTGGCGCGCCGCGTCGATGCCGCCCATGCCGGGCATGCGGATATCGAGAAAAGCGATGTCCGGCTGGTGCTGCTCGGCCAGCGCCAGCGCTTCCATGCCGTTCGCGGCTTCGCCCACGATCTGCAGCTCGGGCCAGGCATCACGAAGGCGCATGCGCAGCTGCTCGCGCAGCGGCGCTTCGTCGTCTGCAATCAGGGCGGTAACAGGCATCAGTCGAACTCCGTCATCCGGTAGGGCAGGCGAATCGAGGCGCAGGCGCCGCCACCTGGCGGCATCTCGATCACCAGTTCCGCATCCTTCCCGTACAGCAGGGCCAGGCGTTCGCGGATGTTGGCCAGTCCCACGCCTTCGTCGGCATGCAGGTTGATGCCGACGCCGTCGTCGCAGACGTCGACGTGCAGGATCGCGCCTTCGACGTGGGCCTTGATCGTGACCGTGCCGCCCGCCACCTTCGGCTCCAGCCCGTGCTTGATGGCGTTCTCGATCAGGGTCTGCAGCATCATCGGCGGGAAGGGCGAGCTGCCCAAGAAGTCCGGCACCTCGAAGCGCACGGCCAGGCGTTCCTTCATGCGTGCCTGCATGATGGCGAGATAGGCTTTCGACAGTTCCACCTGCTTGCCCAAGGTGCCGCCACCGCCGGCGCGCATTTGGGGCAGCGACGAGCGCAGGTATTCGATCAAGTGGGCATGGACACGCGCGGCTTCCTTCGGGTCGGTCTCGATCAGCTGGCCGATCAGGGCCAGGGTATTGAACAGGAAGTGCGGCTCGACTTGGGCCTGGAGCGTGGCCATCTGCGCTTCCATCAGACGCCGCTCCAGGGTCGCGACATTGGCCTTGTCGGAAGCATCCTTGGCCTGGAGTTCGGCGCGGCGCTTGCCGCCGGCCAGCACTTTCACGCCGAAGGAGATCAGGATGAAGGAGATGGCCGGTTCGGTCAGCTGGAAGGCGAGGCCGAACACGAAGACCACGAACCAGGTCACGTACAGCTGGCGCCACTCGACCAGGGCCAGCCAGTCGAAGAAGCTCCACGCCAGGGCGCTTGCTTCGCTGACGGCTTCGCGCACGAAGTCGAGTGCGCGGTTGATCGGTGCGGCGGCCATGGCTTACTCCACGATCTGCGAAGGGCGGCGCCCGAACAGGGCCGTGGCGACGAGCTTCAGCAGCAGGAAGCCGATAAACAGCGTCAGCGCGAGCGGGACGATGGTGAGCAGGCAGGCCAGCAGGATCGACACGGCCAGCAGCGCAGGCCAGGGCAGGGCGGCCAGGGTGCGGGCGCCGGAGCGCACGGCGCGGTTGCACTTGCGGCCGAGGTCTTCCATGTCGGCGACGAAGGATTGGAAGCGGGTGGTTTTCATGTGATGCGTCCTTTGCTGGAGTTGATGGTGCTACTTTAGGGGGAGCACATCAAGCGCGCCAGCGTGATCCGACGAAGTGCCGGAAACCCGGCATTGGCGGTAGCGAGGGCGGATAAGCGGGGAGGCCGCGCGCGCTCAGCGGCTGGGACGCGCGTCCCAATAGCGCTTGAGCAGGCCGTAGTTGATCGTGTCGGCCATCTCGCCGTGCACGAACCAGCGCTCGGGCATGAAGCCCTCCTTGCGAAAGCCCATCCGTTCCAGCACGGCGGCGGATGCCGCATTGCGCGGGTCGATGTCGGCCTCGACGCGATTCAGGCGCAGCTCGTGGAAGCCGTAGTCGAGCGCGGCGCCCAGGGCTTCGCCGGCGTAGCCCTTGCCCCAATGCGCGCTGGCGAGGGCGTAGCCAACCTCGCAGCGGCGGTTCTGCGGGAAGACATGGTGCAGGCCAACGGTGCCAATCAGGACGCCGGTCGCGGCCAGCTCGATGCCGAAGCGGACCTCGCTCTGGTCGCGGTAGCTGTCGAGCGCCTGACCGATCATGGTTTCCGCGTCCGCCACCGAGGTCCAGGGCTCGGCGCTCCAGTAGCGCACCACGGCAGGGTCGGAGAACACGGCGAACAGGTCGGGCCCATCGTCCATCGTCAGTGGACGCAGGGTGAGCCGGTTGGTCGTCAGGATGGGTGTGGGATAACTAAGCATGGTGGGAATGATAACATTGCTTTTCCAGTCATGCTCAGGTGACCGCCGCCACGGCCCGCACCACCAGGTCGCCGACCAGCTGCTCCGCATCCTCGAAATCGCTGCCGGTGAGTTCGGGCTGGCCCAGCACCAGCGTCATCTGCGCCGAGAAGTCGGCGTAGGACTGCGTCATCGCCCACAGCGCGAACAGCAGGTGGGTGGCGTTCACGCGCGCGATGCGCCCGTCCGCCATCCAGCGCTCGAACACCTCGATATCGCGGCGCAGCAGCGGCACCACGCGCTCGCGGATCTGGTCGCCGTAGAACTTGGCCCCTCCGATGACTTCGATCGCATACACGCGCGAGGCCCAGGGCTGCTCGCGCGAGAAGCGCAGCTTGGCCGCGACATAGGCACGCAGCACGTCGGCGGGTGCGCCGTCGGCATTGGCCAGGTGGGCCATGCGTTCCAGCCAATCGTCGAGCACGTCGTCGAGCACGCGCTTGTACAGGCCTTGCTTGGTGGGGAAGTAGTACATCAGGTTCTGCTTCGACATCGCCGCGCGTTCGGCGACGGCGGCGATGGTCGTGCCTTCGAAGCCGCATTCGGCGAACAGGCGGGTGGCTTCGAGCAGGATCGTGGTCTCGACCCGGTCGCGCCGCTTCGAAGCGGTGTCGGTGTCGCTTGTCTGGAGGTCCATGGATTCCTCAGCGCTGGGTACGCAGGAAGGCAAGCAGTTGCGGGTTGGCCGCATAGGCGGCATTGAAGCGGAACCAGATGCGGCCTGGCGCGCGCTGGGTGAAGAACTCGCCGGGCGCGAGCAGGATGCCGGCCTTCAGGGCGGCGTCGGCAATGCTGCGGCCATTGCGTGCGCGTGTGGGAGCCTCTGCCCAGCCGGCGCTGACGAACATGCCGCCGCGCGGGCGCGCCAGCGGGCCCATGCCGATACCGTCCAGGGCCTCGAGCGTGCGTTCGCGTGCGTCGCCCAGCTGCACCACCAGGCGCTCGACCATGCGGCGGTAGCCGCGCGTGCTGGTCGCGTCGAGCACCGCGCGCTCGTTGATCTCGGAAGTGGTCAGGCCGGTCACCATCTTCACGCGCAGCAGTTCCGGCACCAGCGAGCTGGAAGCGCACAGCGAACCGACGCGCAGCACCGGCGACAGGGTCTTGGAAAAGCTGCCGACCCGGATCACGCGGCGCAGCCCATCCATCGCCGCCAGCGAGGCCTCGCCCGGCGCCGCCAGCTCGCGATAGATGTCGTCTTCGACCAGCCAGAAATCGAACTGCTCGGCCAAGGCAAGCAGGCGGTGCGCCTGCGCCTGCGAGAGCGAGGTGCCGAGGGGATTCTGCAGCACCGTGTTGACGAACATGAGCTTGGGCTGGAGCGCATTCGCCTGGCGCGCCAGCTCCTCCATGTCCAGGCCTGCTTCACCGCGCGGGATGCCGACCGGGATGCAGCCGTGGTGGCGCACCAGCGACAGCAGATTGCTGTAGCCCGGGTCTTCGACCAGCACCACGTCGCCCGGGCGCGTCAGCGTGCGCAGCACGAGGTCGAAAGCGTGGGTGGCGCCGTGGGTCAGCAGCACCTGGTCCGGCTCGATGTGGAACAGCTCGTCGGACAGGGTCGAGGCCAGGTGCTGGCGCAGCGAGGGAAAACCGAGCGGGTGGCCATAGCCGCGCAGCCGGTTGGGCGGGATCTTCATCGCGTGGCGCACCGCGTCGAGGATGGTGTTTTCGCCATACCAGTCGGGCGGCAGCCAGCCGGCGCCGACCGGCAGGGCTTCGCCCTGGCCGGAATACAGATCCGGGGCGAGGGCGTCGATCTCGGAATGCAGGCTCGATTGCAGCTCGATGGGTGCGCAGGGCGCCGGCGGCGGGCTGCGGGTGACGAAAAATCCGGACCCGCGGCGCGAGGACAGCAGGCCGAGCTGGTGCAGACGTTCGTAAGCATCGACCACCGTGTAGGTGCTGACGCTATTGATCTTTGCGAATTGTCTAACCGAAGGCATTTTCGTACCGGCACCAAGCTGACGCTCGTTTACCATCGTCGAGATGGTTCCGACGATCTGGTCGACCAGGCTGCCGCGCTTACTCCGGTCGATGGGCAACAGCGGCCAGGCCGTAGCGGGCGCCGTAGCGGACGCCGCACCGGACGCCTCGCAAGGAAATTCGTCTGTCAAAACAGCTTCTTCCATCGCCGCCGCTCCGCTCCTCGGGTGTCCAACTGTATCGGTTAAGCTACCAGTACGGTTGGTCGGTTCTGCCGTTGGTGTATCTGTGCCGGTGTTGCCTTGCTGACTATTATTGATCAATATTTTGCCAACTGGTAAAAATTTTTCGCCAAGATGGCGGGGAGAGTCGCATGAACGAATCCAGGCCCAAGTCGATGTCGTCGTTTTGGATGCCCTTCACCAATAACCGCGACTTCAAGGCCAATCCGCGCCTCTTGGTCTCGGCCGAAGGCATGTATTACAAGGACGTGGACGGTAACAGCATCCTGGACGGCACCGCCGGCCTGTGGTGCGTTCCCTGCGGCCACGCCCAGCCGCGCATCACGCAAGCCGTGAGCGAAATGGTCGGCCAGCTCGACTTCGCGCCCACCTTCCAGATGGGCCACCCGGCCGCGTTTGACCTCGCCGAACAGCTGATGGACTACAGCGGCCACAAGTTCGGCCACGTCTTCTATACCAACTCGGGTTCCGAAGCGGTGGACACCGCGCTGAAGATGGCGCTGGCCTATCACCGGGCGCGCGGCGAGGGCGGGCGCACCCGCCTGATCGGCCGCGAGCGCGGCTACCACGGCGTCGGTTTCGGCGGCGTGTCGGTGGGCGGCATCGGCAACAACCGCAAGAGCTTCGGCCCGCTGCTGCCGGGCGTGGACCACCTGCCGCACACGCACAACCTGCTGAAAAACGCCTTCTCGCGCGGCGAGCCGGACTTCGGCGTCGAGCTGGCCGACGAGCTGGAACGCCTGGTGACCCTGCACGATGCCTCGACCATCGCCGCAGTCATCATCGAGCCGGTGTCCGGCTCCACCGGGGTGCTGGTGCCGCCCAGGGGTTACCTGAAACGCCTGCGCGAGATCTGCGACAAGCACGGCATCCTGCTGATCTTCGACGAAGTGATCACTGGCTTCGGCCGCCTGGCCACGCCCTTCGCGAGCGACTATTTCGGGGTCGAGCCGGACATGATGACGACCGCGAAGGGCCTGACCAATGGCGTGGTGCCGATGGGCGCGGTGTTCACCAAGCGCTTCATCCACGACGCCTTCATGGATGCGCCGGCCGGCATCGAGCTGTTCCACGGGTATACCTATTCGGGCCACCCGCTGGCCTGCGCGGCCGCGATCGCGACGCTCGACGTCTTCCGTGAACAAGGAATCACAGAGAACGCCGCGAGCTTGCAACCATACTTTGAAGACGCCCTGCATTCGCTGCGCGGCCTGCCGCACGTGATCGATATCCGCTCGATCGGCCTGGTGGCCGGCATCGAACTCGAACCCATCGCCGGCAAACCGGGGGCGCGCGCCTACAGCGCGTTCAAGCAGGCCTTCGCGGACGGCATCCTGATCCGCGTGACGGGCGACATCATCGCGCTGTCGCCGCCGCTCATCCTGACCAAACAGCACATCGACGAATTGTTCGGCAAGCTGGCCAACGTACTCAAGAACCTGGACTGACCATGACCCTGATATCCCATTTCATCAACGGCCAGCAGGCCCACCCCGAAGGCACGCGCCAGGCTGACGTGTTCAACCCGGCGAAGGGCGAAGCCTGCGCGCGGGTGGCGCTGGCCGAGCCGCGCGATGTCGATGCGGCCGTGGCGGCGGCCCTCAAGGCCTTCCCGGCCTGGGCCGCGACCCCGCCGCTGGCGCGTGCGCGCGTGCTGTTCAAATACCTGCAGCTGTGCCAGCAGCACACCGACGAATTCGCGGCGATGATCACCCGCGAGCACGGCAAGACCTTCGCTGATGCGCAAGGAGAGGTCGCGCGCGGCATCGAAGTGGTGGAGTTTGCGGTCGGCATCCCGCACATGCTCAAGGGCGACTTCTCGGACCAGATCGCGCGCGGCATCGACGCCTGGTCGATGCGCCAGCCGCTCGGCGTAGTGGCCGGCATCACCCCGTTTAATTTCCCGGTGATGGTGCCGATGTGGATGTTCCCGGTCGCGATCGCGTGCGGGAATACCTTCGTGCTCAAGCCGTCCGAACGCGATCCGTCGCCGTCGCTGTTGCATGCGCGCCTGCTGAAAGAAGCCGGCCTGCCGGATGGCGTCTTCAACGTGATCCAGGGCGACAAGGTGGCGGTCGATGCGCTGCTGGACCACCCCGACATCCAGGCCATCAGCTTCGTCGGCTCCACGCTGATCGCCGAATACATCTATTCGCGCGGCTCGGCCAAGGGCAAGCGGGTGCAGGCCCTGGGCGGCGCCAAGAACCACATGGTCGTGATGCCGGACGCCGACATGGACATGGCGGTCGACGCGCTGATCGGCGCGGCCTATGGCTCGGCCGGCGAGCGCTGCATGGCGATCTCGGTGGCGGTGGCCATCGGCGACGCCGGCGACAAGCTGGTTGCAGGCCTCGCCGCACGCGCCTCGAGGCTCAAGATCGGCGACGGCATGAGCGAGGGCGCCGAAATGGGCCCGCTGGTCACTGCCGCGGCCAAGGAACGCGTCGAGCGCCTGATCGGCCAGGGCGTGGAGCAGGGCGCCACACTGGTGGTCGACGGCCGGGGTTGCAGTGTCGAAGGCTGCGAGAAAGGCTTTTTTGTCGGCGGCACCCTGTTCGACCACGTCACGCCCGAGATGAGCATCTACCAGGAAGAGATCTTCGGCCCGGTGCTGTGCGTGGTGCGCCTGCCGGACGTGGGCCGCGCGGTGGAACTCATCAACGCCAACGAATACGGCAATGGCGTGGCGATCTTCACGCGCGACGGCGGCGTGGCGCGCGAATTCGTGCGCCAGATCGAAGTGGGCATGGTCGGCGTGAACGTACCGCTGCCGGTGCCGATGGCCTTCAACAGCTTCGGCGGCTGGAAGCGCAGCCTGTTCGGCGACCACCATGCCTACGGCCCGGAGGGCGTGCGTTTCTATACACGCCACAAGGCGGTGATGGAGCGCTGGCCCAACACGGCCAGCAGCGGACCGGAGTTCTCGTTCCCGCAGATGAAGTAAGCAGGTCGACCAACATAAAAGCATAGGGATGCACATGATCGAATCACTCCAGCACCTGCCGACAGCAAGCGGGTCGAACGGCGAGCTCGCGTCGCAGTTCACCGACCTGGCGCCGCCGCTCACCGCGCGCCAGGCGGCAGTCGAGGCGGCGCGCTGCCTGTACTGCTACGATGCCCCCTGCATGAATGCCTGCCCGACCGGCATCGACGTCGCCAGCTTCATCAAGAACATCCACGACCAGAACATCAATGGCGCCGCCTACGGCATCCTGAAGGCGAACATTTTCGGCGGCAGCTGCGCGCGGGTCTGCCCGACCGAGATCCTGTGCGAGGATTCCTGCGTGCGCAACAACCCGGCCGAGCGCGAGCCGGTGCGCATCGGCCTGCTGCAGCGCTATGCCATCGACCATGCCAACTTCGGCGGCCACCCGTTCGAACGTGCGCCGTCCACCGGCAAGGTGATCGCCGTGGTCGGCGCCGGCCCGGCCGGACTGTCCTGCGCGCACCGCCTGGCCATGCTGGGCAATGACGTGGTGGTCTACGAAGCACGCCCGAAGGCGGGCGGCCTGAACGAATACGGCATCGCCAAGTACAAGCTGCCGGGCGACTTCGCCCAGCAGGAAGTCGAGTTCCTGATGTCGATCGGCGGCATCCATGTCGAATACGGCCGCAAGCTGGGCGAGAACCTGAGCCTGGCCGAGCTGCACACGCGCTACGACGCGGTTTTCCTGGGCATCGGCCTGTCGGCCAGCCGTTCGCTCGGCCTGACGGGCGAGAACGCGCCCGGGCTGATGGCGGCGGTGGATTACATTGCCGCGCTGCGCCAGGCGGCTGACCTGTCGCTGCTACCCGTACCGCGCCGCGTCATCGTCATCGGCGCCGGCAATACCGCCATCGACATGGCGGTGCAGATCAAGCGCCTCGGCGCCGAAGACGTCACGCTGGTCTACCGCCGCGGCCTGGAATCGATGAGCGCGACCGGCCACGAGATCGAGATCGCCAAGGCCAACTACGTGCGCATCCGCACCTGGGCCTCGCCGTCGGAGGTGCTGCTGGACGACGCGGGCCGTGTGACCGGCATGCGTTTCGAGCAGACCCGCATGGAAGAAGGACGGCTGGTGCGCACCGGCGGCTTCCTCGAGATCGCGGCCGACGCCGTATTCAAGGCCATCGGCCAAAGCATGGACGATGCCGGCTTCAAGGAGCCGATCGCCGGCGAGCTATCGCGAGAAGGAGACCGTATCTGGATCGACAACGGCTTCCGCACCGCGCTGCCCGGCATCTACGCCGGCGGCGACTGCGTCGCACCGGGCCAGGACCTCACGGTGCAGGCAGTCCAGCACGGAAAACTGGCCGCTTTGGCCATCCACCAGGACATCCAGTCGACATCGGAGGCAGCATGGCCGACCTGAGCATCGATTTCTGCGGGATCAAGAGCCCGAACCCGTTCTGGCTGGCCTCCGCGCCACCGACCGACAAGGCCTATAACGTGGTGCGCGCCTTCGAAGCGGGGTGGGGCGGCGTTGTGTGGAAGACGCTCGGCGAAGACCCGGCGGCGGTCAACGTCTCGTCGCGTTACTCGGCCCACTACGGCAAGAACCGCGAAGTCATCGGCTTCAACAACATCGAGCTGATCACCGACCGCAGCCTGGAAACAAATTTGCGCGAAATCACGCAAGTGAAAAAGGATTGGCCGGACCGAGCCATGATCGTGTCCCTGATGCTCCCTTGCGAGGAAGCGTTGTGGGCGGCGATTCTGCCGATGGTGGAAGCCACCGGCGCCGACGGCATCGAACTCAATTTCGGCTGCCCGCACGGCATGCCCGAGCGCGGCATGGGCGCGGCAGTCGGCCAGGTGCCGGAATATGTGCAGATGGTCACCAGCTGGTGCAAGAAGCACACGCGCCTGCCGGTCATCGTCAAGCTCACCCCGAACATTACCGACGTGCGCGCCCCGGCGCGGGCGGCGCTGGCCGGCGGGGCCGATGCGGTGTCCTTGATTAATACGATCAACTCGATCACTCACCTCGATCTCGAGCGCATGGTGGCCTTCCCAGTGGTAGGCAATGCCAGCACCCACGGCGGCTATTGCGGTTCGGCGGTCAAGCCGATCGCACTGAACATGGTGGCCGAGATCGCGCGCGATCCGCAAACCCGCGGGCTGCCGATTTCCGGCATCGGCGGCATCGGCAGCTGGCGCGACGCGGCCGAGTTCATCGCGCTCGGCGCCGGCTCGGTGCAGGTGTGCACGGCCGCCATGCTGCACGGCTTCCGCATCGTCGAGGAGATGAAGGACGGCCTGTCGCGCTGGATGGATGCCCAGGGCTATGCCAACATCGCCGCGTTCTCGGGCCGGGCGGTGCAGAACACCACCGACTGGAAATACCTGGACATGAATTACCACGTGATCGCCCAGATCGACCAGGACAAGTGCATCAAGTGCGGCAAGTGCTACGTGGCCTGCGAGGATACTTCGCACCAGGCGGTCGGGCGCTCGGTGGACGCGGTGGGTATTCGGCGCTACGAGGTGATCAAGGACGAATGCGTGGGCTGCAACCTGTGCGAGATCACCTGCCCGGTGGAGGCCTGCATCACCATGGTGCCGCAGCCGAGCGGGAAACCGTATATGAACTGGACGCAGGATCCGAGGAATCCAAGGGCGGAGCCGGTCACCGCCTAGTCTGCCGCGCACCGTCTGATTTGCGCGCACCGTTTGATTTGCCGCGCACCGTAGGGTAGGCAGGGAAACCTGCCCACCCTACGGTAAACATCTGCTCATACCATTGCGCTACACTCGGCTGCATCCTTCGCAACCGACGAAAAGGGTTCAACATGCACCACAACGCAAGTTCAGATCTCTGGAACGAAGACCTGGCGCCCACCACCGCGGCCCAGCGCACCTGGCGCTGGTACCACTTCGCGGCGCTGTGGGTCGGCATGGTGATGTGCATCCCGGCTTATACCCTGTCGGCCAGCCTGATCGAATCGGGCATGTCGGGCTGGCAGGCGGTGTGGACGGTCTTCCTGGCCAACGCCATCGTGCTGGTGCCGATGCTCCTGATCGGCCACGCCGGCACCAAATACGGCATTCCTTATGCTGTCCTGGCGCGCAGCTCTTTCGGTACCAGCGGCGCCAAGCTGCCGGCGCTGATGCGCGCCATCGTCGCCTGCGGCTGGTACGGCATCCAGACCTGGTTTGGCGGCAGCATGATCTACACGCTGCTGGGCGTAATGAACGGCGCGCCGATCGGCGGCGCCCCCATCGCGGGCCTGGGCATCAACGGGGCGCAGCTGCTGTGCTTCCTGGCGTTCTGGGCGATCCAGCTCTACTTCATCGTGCACGGCATCGAATCGATCCGCAAGCTCGAGACCTATACCGCGCCGCTGAAGATCGCGATCTGCTTCGTGCTGCTGTGGTGGGTGTACGAGCGCGCCGGCGGCTTCGGCCCGCTGCTCGACCGGCCCTCAGCGTTCGTTGCGGGCGGCGCGAAAGAAGGGCAGTTCTGGCAGGTGTTCTGGCCCTCGCTCACCGCGATGATCGGATTCTGGGCCACGCTCGCGCTGAACATCCCCGACTTCACCCGCTTTGCCAAGACCCAGCGCGACCAGGTGATCGGCCAGTCCGTCGGCCTGCCGGTGCCGATGGGCTTACTCGCCGCGCTGGCGGTGATCGTCACCTCGGCCACGGTGGTCTTGTACGGCAAGGCCTTGTGGGACCCGGTGGACCTGGCCAGCCGCATGGAAGGCATCGCGGTGCTGGTCGCGTTGATCGTGCTGCTGGTCGATACGGTCAGCGTCAACCTGGCGGCCAACCTGGTCGGCCCGGCCTACGACTTCTCGGCGCTGGCGCCGCGCGCCATCAGCTACCGCCTGGGCGGCTACATCACCGCCGGCCTGGCCCTGGTCATGATGCCCTGGAAGATCCTGGAGACGACCCAGAACTACATCTTCACCTGGCTGGTGGGCTATTCCGCGCTGCTAGGGCCGATCGCCGGCATCCTGATCGTCGACTACTACCTGGTGCGCAAGACCGAGCTCGACGTGGCCCAGATGTACCGCGACGACGGCATCTACTCGTACGGTAACGGCTGGAACATGGCCGCCGTCGCGGCTTTCGTGCTGGGGGTTCTGCCCAATATTCCCGGTTTCCTGAACGCGGCCTTCCCGGCATCCTTCCCGGATGTGGGCGAGGCCTTCAAGACCATCTACACCTACGCATGGTTCGTCGGCGTCGCCATCGCGGCGGTCGTCTATGGCGCCATGATGCGAGGCCACCGCGTCCCGGTGCTGGCCACGCGGCATTCCTGAACCAAGGAGAACGATTCGATGAAGACCCTGATCCGTGGCGGTACCGTGGTGAACGCCGACCGCGCTTTCCGCGCCGACGTGCTGTGCGAAGGCGACAAGGTGGTGGCGGTTGGCGAGAACCTGGAAGCGCCAGCCGGCGCCACCATCGTCGACGCGGGCGGCCAGTACGTGATGCCGGGCGGGATCGACACCCATACCCACATGCAGCTGCCCTTCATGGGCACCGTCACCGCCGACGACTTTTTCACCGGCACAGCGGCCGGGCTGGCGGGCGGCACGACCACCATCATGGACTTCGTGATCCCGAACCCGCAGCAATCCCTGCTGGAGGCTTACCATACCTGGCGCGGCTGGGCAGGAAAATCGGCCGCCGACTACACCTTCCACGTCGCCGTCACCTGGTGGGACCAGTCGGTGCACGAAGAGATGGGCGTGCTGGTGCGCGAGCATGGCGTGAACAGCTTCAAGCACTTCATGGCCTACAAGAACGCGATCATGGCCGACGACGAAACCTTGGTGAAGAGCTTCCGCCGCTCGCTGGAACTGGGCGCCATCCCAACTGTCCATGCCGAGAACGGTGAACTGGTCTACCAGTTGCAGCAGGAGCTGCTGGCCAAGGGCATCCGCGGCGCCGAGGCGCATCCGCTCTCGCGGCCGCCGGAAGTCGAGGCCGAAGCGGCCAACCGGGCGATTGCCATCGCCAACGTGCTGGGCACGCCGGTGTATATCGTGCACGTGTCCTGCGCCGAGTCGCTCGAGGCGATTCAACGCGCGCGCGCCAAGGGCCAGCGCGTCTACGGCGAAGCGCTGGCCGGCCACCTCGTCATCGACGACAGCGTCTACCGCCACCCGGACCCGGACTTTGCTCGTGCTCACGTCATGAGCCCGCCGTTCCGCAGCAAGCATCACCAGCAGGCGCTCTGGCAGGGCCTGCGCGGCGGAAATTTGCACACCACGGCGACCGACCACTGTACCTTCTGCGCCGAGCAGAAAGCGGCCGGCAAGGACGACTTCACCCGCATCCCGAACGGCTGCGGCGGCGTCGAAGAACGCATGGCCGTGGTCTGGGACGCCGGCGTGAACACGGGCCTCTTGACCCCTTCCGAATTCGTGCGCGTCACTTCCACCAACGCGGCCCAGATCTTCAATATCTACCCACGCAAGGGCGTTATCGCCGTCGGTGCAGACGCCGACATCGTGGTCTGGGACCCGCAAGGCACCCGCACCATTTCGGCTGCGACCCAGCATTCGAAGGGCGGCTTCAACGTCTTCGAGGGCCGCAGCGTGCGCGGCGTCCCGACCCATACGATCGCCGCCGGCAAGCTCGTGTTCGAGCGCGGCGACTTGCGCGCCGAACCCGGCGCCGGCCGCCACATCGATCGCCCAGCCTTTACCACCACCGTCGCCTGAACCAGAGGACAACAGCAATGAACGAACTCCGTATCAATGGCGACCGCCTGTGGAAGTCCCTCATGGACCTGGCCGCGATCGGCGCCACCGAGAAGGGCGGCGTCAAGCGTCTGGCCCTGACTGACCTCGACCGCCAGGGCCGCGACCTGGTGGTGAAGTGGGCACGCGAAGCCGGTCTCACGATCACGGTGGACCAGATCGGCAATGTCTTCATGCGGCGCGAGGGGCGCAACCCGGCCTTGCCCCCGATCGTCACCGGCAGCCACGTCGACACCCAGCCGACCGGCGGCAAGTTCGACGGCAACTATGGCGTGCTGGCCGGCCTGGAAGTGGTGCGCACCCTGAACGATCAAGGCATCCAGACCGAGGCGCCGATCGAAGTCGCCTTCTGGACCAACGAGGAAGGCTCGCGCTTCGTGCCCGTGATGATGGGCTCGGGCGTGTTCTGCGGCGCCTTCAGCCTGGCGACCGCCTATGCGGCGAAGGACCTTGAGGGCAAGACCGTGCGCGAGGAGCTGGAACGCATCGGCTATCTTGGCGACGAAGTGCCGGGCCGGCATCCGATCGGCGCCTATTTCGAGACCCATATCGAGCAGGGACCGGTGCTGGAAGACGCCGACAAGGTGATCGGCGTGGTGCCGGCCGTGATGGGTCTGTCGTGGTACGACTGCCTGGTTACCGGCATGGAAGCGCATGCCGGGCCGACCCCGATGGGCCTGCGCCGCGACGCGCTGCAGGTGGCCACCGTCATCATGCAGGAGGTGGTGCAGATCGCGAACCGCTACCAGCCTTATGGCCGGGGCACGGTGGGCATGGTCGAAGTCTTCCCCAACAGCCGCAACGTGATCCCGGGCCGTGTCAAGTTCAGCATCGACCTGCGCAACGTGAACGACGAGCTGCTGGGCACGATGCACGAAGAGATGCTGGCGTTTGTCGCGAAAACGCGCGAGCAGAGCGGCTTGTCGATCGGTCTCGAGCGCGTCTCGTATTATCCGCCTTGCCCCTTCCATCCGGATTGCGTGGGCGCGGTGCGCGCCGCGACCGAAAAACTGGGCTATTCGACGATGGACGTGGTCTCCGGCGCCGGCCACGACGCCATCTACGCCGCGCGTGTCGCGCCCTCGGGCATGATCTTCGTGCCCTGCAAGGACGGCATCAGCCACAACGAAATCGAAGACGCCCAGCCGGCCCACCTGGAGGCGGGCTGCAACGTGCTGCTGCATGCGATGCTGGAGCGCGCCCGCGTCGTGGGCTGAGCCGGAATCAGGCAGACACAGCCGAGCGTGGCGACACCGATCGTATAGGGGTGGCATGATCCCGGGACAAACTCGGGAGGACAACACGGTGTGGCTGGAGCGCAGTTGGCAAACGATATTACGGGAGTTTTCGGACCTGGGCAGCCCGGAAGACATCACTCGCGTCTTCCTGCGCCTGCTGGTGGCGGTGGTGCTTGGGGGAGTACTGGGCTATGAGCGCGAGACGGTTGGCGCGTCGGCCGGCCTGCGCACCCACATGCTGGTTTCGCTCGGCTCGGCCTTGTTCGTGCTAATTCCCCTGCAGGCCGGCATGAGCATCGGCGACGTGTCGCGCGTCCTGCAAGGCATCACCGCCGGCATCGGCTTCATCGGCGCCGGGGCGATCCTGAAGCATTCCAGTCAAAACGATATCAAGGGCGTGACCACCGCCGCCAGCGTGTGGCTGACCGCCGCCATCGGGATTGCCGCCGGCATGGGGCGCGAAGCGACGGCGGTGCTCAGCGCGGTGTTTGCACTGATTATACTGTCGCTGCTGCGGACCAGGACCAAGCAAAGCTGATTCAAAGCTGGCGCAGGAAGCCGAGCAGCACCTGCCCCGCGATCTCCGCATCGTCTGCCGTCATCGTCTCGAGCGGGTTATGGCTGATGCCGTCGTTTCCGCAGCGCGTGAACAGCATCGCCACCTCGGTGATCGACGCCATCTCCATGGCGTCGTGGCCGGCGCCGGACAGAAGATCGAAGCGCGGCAGGCCGCAGCCTTCGATGGCCTGGCCCAGCCGGTCCATCAGGCGCGGTGCGCAAGGCGCGGCGTCGGCTTCCACCAGCTTCCACAGCTTTTCGTCGATGCCGCGGCGCGCGCAGATGGCGGTGATGCCGGCCAAGATATCGTCGACCGCTTCCAGGCGCACGGAATCTTCAGCGGCGCGGATGTCGAGCGACAGCCGACACGCGCCCGGGATCACGTTGACGGAGCCGGCAGGCACCTCGAGCTGGCCGACGGTGCCCACCAGCGAACCGCGCCCGCTGCAGCGCGCCTCGACCAGCAGCACGATCTCGGCGGCGGCGGCTGCCGCATCGCGCCGCATGTCCATCGGCGTGGTGCCCGCATGGCTGGCCACGCCGCCCAATTCGACCAGGTAGCGCGAGCTGCCCGCGATCGCCGTGACCACGCCCACCGGCAGGCCGCGCTCGAGCAGCACCGGCCCCTGTTCGATATGGACTTCGACGAAGCCCAGCAGCGAGGCCGGGTCGCGCACGATGCCGGGAATCTCCGCAGGATCGTGCCCGGCCTGGACCAGGGCTTGGCGCATCATGACGCCCTCGCTGTCCGTCTGTTCAAGCAGGATCGGATTGAAGCGCCCGGTGATGGCGCTGCTGCCGAGGAAGGTACTGCGAAAGCGCACGCCTTCCTCCTCGGCAAAGCCGATCACGTCGAGGTGGAAGGGCAGGCGCTCACCGCGGTCTTGCAAGTGTCGAATCAGCGCTATCGGCAGCAGGATGCCGAGCCGGCCGTCATACTTGCCGCCGTTGCGCACCGTGTCGTAATGCGAGCCGGTGATCAGGGTTTTTGCCTCCGGCTGCGCGGCCGCATAGCGTCCGACCACGTTGCCGACGGCGTCGATGTGGGCGTCCATGCCGGCATCCACCATCCAGTCGCGCAGCTGGCTGGCCGTGCGCCGGTGCGCCGGCGTCATGTAGGCGCAAGTCAGGTTCTCAAGGCTGTCGCTGATGGCGCCGAGCTGCTCGGCCCATTCCATCACCTGCGCACCAAAGTCGAGCTGCACGTTCAACAGCTCGTTGAGGCGGATCTCGGCGATGCGGTGCACCTGGCGCAGGCATTCGGCCAGTTCGTCGGCCGGCTGGTTCTTGAGGCGCCGCGCGAAGGTCTCGATGATGGCGCTGCGGGTCAATCCTTGCCCGGTCGGGCCCTTCACCGCGAGGATGAAGGGGAAGCCGAATTTGTCCTTGTAGCCGGCGTTCAGCTCGTGCAGCAGGGCGTATTCTTCGGCGCTGCAGAGGTTCAGGCCCGAGGCGGCCTGCTCCCCAAGGGATTCCGTTGTCAGCTCGCCGGCGATCGCCGCCTTGCCGGCCAGCTCGGGGTGGGCGCGCAGCAGGGCCAGCTGCTGGTCTTTGGATGCCAGCGTCACCACCGCCTGCAAGGCCTGCTTGAGCGCGACCAGGCCGGCAAACGGACGCAGCACGGCCGCGCCCTCGGCGATCCAGGGCGAGTGTTCATAGATGCCGCCCAGGGCCGCCACGAAGGCGCCGCGGTCGCAGCTGTTCAGCTCTAACAGGGTGGTCATGGTCTGCCTCTTCAATCCCGGGATGATAAATCCTGCAACCCCTCCAGCTTATACGCGCCGCCGCATAAACGGTATTGCGCTCACTTCGTGACCAGGGCGCGCGCCGCCGCGCTGACCTGGTCGCGCAGCCATTTGTGCTCGGTCGACTGGTGCACGCGCTGGTGCCACAACTGGTAGAAGCGCATCGGCGGGAACTTGATCGGCACCGTGAAGCTCTTGAGCGGGAGGATGCGCTCGTAGAAGCCGATGAACTGGCGGCCGGTCGTCAGCACCAGGTCGCTCTGGGTCAGCATGTAGGGGATCACGCCGAAATAGGGCGATTCGACCGCCACCGTGCGCTGCAGGCCCATGCGGTCGAGGTGGGCGTCGATCACGCCGTGATAACCCGGCAGCATCTGCGAGGGAGCCACGTGCGGCAGGCTGAGGTAATCCTCGAGCGTCATCGCGTCGACCGCGGTGCGCCGCGCATACGGGCTGTCGGCGCGCATGGTGCAGATGATCGGGTCTTCGAACAGCTTCGAGATGTGCAGGTGGGCGGGCGGCTCGTCCCAGTTGGCGATCACCAGGTCCATGTCGCCGTCGGACAGCATGCGCAGGTAGTCCACGCCCGGCCCCAGGCTGTGGAAGACCACCTTGCTGCCCGGCGAGCCGCGCCGCAGCGCCGCCACCACGTTGGGCAGGAACTGGGTGTCGAGGTAGTCGGGTGCGGCGATGTGGAAGGTGCGCGTGGCTTCCTCCGGCACGAAAGGCGACTTGCGGACGAACAGGCTCTCGGTTTCGTCGAGGATGCGCTTGGCCGGCTTGAGCAGGCTTTCGCCATGCTGGGTCGGCACCATGCCGCGCGCACCGCGCACCAGCAGCGGATCGCCGGTCAGCTCGCGCAGTTTGCGCAGCGACGCCGAGATCGAGGGCTGCGGCTGGTTCAGCTTGAGGGCCACGCGCGAGACGTTTTTCTCCACCAGCAGCAGGTAGAGGATGCGGATCAGGTGCAGGTCGAGGTGCTGGGGCAGGCTGGACATCGAGACGCTCTCAACTGATTATATGGGTTCGGGTATATCAATCCCGGTATGTCGAATATACGCTAACTTTCATGTTGCAGAAAAGGAAATCCTTTATTGTCGAGGGATACCGCCAACCAGGAAGCTCCATGGACGTTTTCGGATATCTCGGGCATCTCGCACCCTATGCGCTCGAATGGTTCAACATGCTTGTGCGCTGGCTGCACATCATCACGGGCATCGCCTGGATCGGCGCGTCTTTCTATTTCGTCTGGCTCGACAACACGATCCGGCCGCCCGCGCCAGGCTCCGAGCTGGCGAAGAAGGGCGTGGCCGGCGAGCTGTGGGCGGTGCACGGTGGCGGCTTCTACAACCCGCAGAAATACCTGGTCGCTCCCGCCGAACTGCCGAAGGAACTCCACTGGTTCAAGTGGGAAGCCTATTCCACCTGGATCTCGGGCTTTGCGCTGCTGGTCATCGTGTATTACCTGAATGCGCAGGCCATGATGGTCGACCGCAGCGTGGCAGACCTGGGCAGCATGCAGGCGGTCGGCATTGGCCTGGGGAGCCTGGTGATCGGCTGGATCGTCTACGACCTGCTGTGCCGCTCACCGCTGGGCAAGCATGACCTGGCCTTCGGCCTGGTGATCTTTGCCTTCCTGGTGGCCAGCAGCTATGTGCTGACCCACCTGCTCAGCGGCCGCGCCGCCTACCTGCACGTGGGCGCGATGATCGGCACCATGATGGTGGCGAACGTGGCGATGCTGATCATCCCGGGCCAGCGCAAGATGGTGAACGCATTGACGTCCGGCGAAAAACCCGATCCCATCCACGGCATCAAGGCCAAGCAGCGCAGCGTCCACAATAATTACTTCACGCTGCCGGTGCTGTTCATCATGATCAGCAACCACTATGCGATGACCTATCGCCACGAGCAAGCGTGGGCGGTGCTGGGCGTGATCATGGCGGCCGGGGTCCTGATCCGCCACTTCTTCAACCTGCGCCACAAGGGACGGGTCGAATGGAAGTATCCGGCGGTGGGCGTGGCGCTGCTCCTGGGGCTGGCGGTGGCGATCGCGCCGAAGGCGCCGGTACAGGCCAAGGCTGCGGCGGGGCAGGATGAGGCGGCGCGCTTCGCTCAGGTGCGCACCATCATCGACCAGCGCTGCGTGGCCTGCCACGCGCAGCAGCCTACCCAGCCGGGCTTCGCCACGGCGCCGGCCGGTGTCATGCTGCATACGCCGGAACTGGTGAGCCAGAACGCCCAGCGCATTTACCAGCAGACGGTGCAACTCAAGGCCATGCCGCTGGCGAACCTTACCAACATGACCGATGTCGAACGGGCGCAGGTCGGCGCCTGGTTCGAAGCCGGGGCAAAAACGGGGAAGAACTGATGGACAAACAAGTACAGGAACAACTGCTGGCCTGGATCGACGCGCACTTCGACGAGGAGGTCAGCTTCCTGCAGCAGGTCGTGCGCATCCCGACCGATACCCCGCCGGGGAATAACGCACCGCACGCGGAGGCGGTAGCAGGCATGCTGGCGCAGTACGGCTGGACGGCCGAGCAGCATGCCGTACCCGCTGGGGAAGTGCGCGACTATGGCATGGAGAGCGTCACCAACCTGATCGTGCGCCGCCCGTATGGTGCCGGTGGCCCGACGCTGGCGCTGAACGCGCACGGCGACGTGGTGCCGCCGGGCGAGGGCTGGACCAGGCCGCCCTATGGCGCCGAGATCATCGATGGCGCCATATACGGGCGTGCCACGGCGGTATCGAAAGGCGATTTCGCCACCTATGTGTTCGCGGTGCGCGCGCTGGAAGCGCTCGGCCTGCCGCTGAAGGGCGGGCTGGAGCTGCACTTTACCTATGACGAGGAGTTCGGCGGCCTGCTAGGCCCCGGCTGGCTGCTGGAGCAGGGGCTGACGAAGCCCGATTACGTGATCGCGGCGGGCTTCAGCTACAACATCGTCACCGCCCACAACGCCTGCCTGCAGCTCGAGATCACGGTGCATGGCAAGGCCGGCCACGGCGCCATGCCGGAGACCGCGGTCGACGCGCTGCAGGCCGCCACCCGCGTCCTGAACGCGATCTATGGCCAGCTGCCGGAACTGAAAAAAATCAGGTCGCAGGTCCCGGGCATCGATTCGCCCACCATGCTGGTCGGCCGTATCGATGGCGGCACCAACACCAATGTGGTGCCGGGCAAGGTGGTCATGAAGATGGACCGCCGCATGATTCCGGAAGAAGACCCGGTGGCGGTCGAGGCGCAGGTGCGCAAGCTGATCGAGGAGGCGGTGGCCGGCATGCCCGGCATCCGCCTCGAGATCCGGCGCCTGCTGCTGTCGCACGCGCTGCGTCCCCTGCCTGGTTCCGACAAGCTGGTGGCGAGCCTGCAGCGCCACGGCCGCGCGATCCTGGGCGAAGACATTCCGGCCCAGGGTACGCCGCTGTATGCGGACGCGCGCCTGTATGGCGAGCGCGGCATCCCCGCGGTGCTCTACGGCGCCGGCCCGCGCACGGTGCCGGAATCGAATGCGAAGAAGGCCGACGAGCACTTGCAGCTGGAAGACCTGCGCCGCGCCACCAAGGTGGTGGCGCTCACGCTGCTGGACTTCCTGGCGGCCGGCTAGGCGTCAGCGCGGCACGATCGCGAACTGCGGCCCCAGGCCGTAGTCGGGCTTGACGGTGCGCGCCATGAAGCGCTCCCAGGCCTTGCGTCCCGCGTCGCCCGCCGCACTGGCCGAATAGGCCAGGGCCGGCTGCATGGTCGAGGGCAGCCCGGTCGTGCTGGTCGAGTCGCCGGTCATTTCGCCCGCCGCAAGCTTGAGCGAGGCGGCCATCTCGGGCCCGCCGCAGGGAAGGGCCAGCAGTTGCGGCGTATGGTTCGCGCGGTACACCTGCCCGATGCTGTCGTAGAACGGGCTGTCTGGGCGCGCGCGCACCTTCATGGCGTAGATGGCGGCATCGATCCAGCAGGCGCCGGCGCCCGTCATCCGCTGCACCGGGAATTTCGCCTTCCATGCCAGCAGGGGTTTAGCCTTGGCAAACCCGAGTTCGGCCACATGTCCTACCGCGGCGGTGAAGAAGTCGTCCTGCCAGGGCGCCAGGCCAATGCCGTTTTCGTAGACCATGGCCTGATCGACAATCACGCCCAGCTTGTTCGCCTGCGGATTGGCCGCGTACTGCGCGGTATACCAGTCCAGGTTGGCGTCGAGAAGCTGCAGGAACTGCCGCTTGAGCACGTCGTTGTCCGGCGTAATGTAGGCGGCGTGCGCCAGGGTGCGCAAGGCCCAGGCCTGGCCGCGCAGCTGGTCGGTCTTGACCAGTCCCTTCTTGTACTCGCGGTAGGACGGGTTCGACCAGAACACGTCGTACATGGCCCAGAACTGCAGTTCCTCGAGATAGTAATGGTCGCCCGTCAGCAAATATGGCAGGTAGGCCAGCGAGGGCTGGTGCGCGACATCCTGGACGTTGGGCGTGGTGCAGGCGTCCGGCGCCGCGCACAGCGGGAAGGCCTCGAGCTTGCCGGTGGCCGGATTGAGGGTGTCGCCGCGGCTCTGCAGGATCGTCATGTAGGGATAATCGAACAGGCTGACGGGACGCCCGGTACGCTTGTCGCGGAAGTGCGCCGAATAGCTTCCCGCGAGGTCCGCCGTGCCCAGCAGGGCGCGCTTGGCGCGCAGGTCCCCGCTCAGGATATACATGGCGGCCCATCCCGGGAGCAGTCCGATATCGGCCCGCCCGCCGGTGGTCGGCATGTAGGGCATCGCTTCGCCCGTGCCCATCGGTTCGATACGCGCTCCCTGCCAGCGCGCCTGCATCTCCGCCAGCGCCCGCTCCGCGACCACCACCGCCGGATCGTAGTTCGGCACTGCGCGGCTGGCGACCAGGTCCTGCATGTTCGAGCGCACGTCCGCGCCCGGATCGCCCCCGACCCAGAACACCTTCCGCCAGCGCGCATGGTGGTAGTGGACCAGCGCCGGGCGGGTATAGGCCGGCGCATTGTTCAGGGTGATCTCGGCATCGTAGGTGAAGTTGCGCGGCGCCTGCTCGAAGGCCCAGTTGTTTTCCACCGTGACGTCGATCCGTGCGCGCTGCGTGCCTGTATAGGCGCGCAGCGCGAAGCGCGCGCTCAGGTGCGGATGCTCTTCGCCCGCCGCGCTGCGCAGCGGACCGGAGACATGCCATTCGGTGACGACAGGCCCGGCCAGCCAGGTGGTGGGACGGGCGCCGCGCAGCAGGCGCTCGAGCGAAGCGGTATAGCGTTTGCCGTCGATGACGGCGCTGACCGCGGCGCCGGCGCCGAGCCGGCCCGGATCGGGCAGCGTCGGGGCGAGGGCGGTGCCGACAGCGGACAGCCGCGAGGGCGTGGCCGCCACCAGCGCCAGCGCGAGCGGCTTCTTGTTGGCTGGGCGCGGTACCAGTGCGGAAATCACGGCATGCCGCACCGAGCCGTCGGGATGGGTCGCCTTGATATCGGCCTGCAAGGCGGTGGTGGCGTCGGCCGCGGTCTTTCCATGCAGGGTGGCGGCGCGGGGCAGCACGCCCGGCGCGAACACCTGGCCGAAGGTGACCGGGACCAGTTCTCCCGCCGCGCCGCCGTTCACGTTGTCCACCATGACGGTTGCCACGCTGCCTTCGATCCGCTGCATGGCAGCGGGTGCCGCAGCCGCGCCGTAGCGCTTCTCGACGACCTTGCGTGCATCGAGTCCTCCACCGGCGGGCAGGCCTGCCGGCGTTTGCGCGCCGGCGTCGACGGCGGCGCAGAGCAGGGCGGTGGAAAGGAGCGCAGAAAGACAGGCTTGGCAGGGCAGGAACATAAGGACTCCACGATGAGGACAACGATCCGGGGGACCATGTTACCGCGCCGGCCGCGCAAGCGCGTTCTCGGTGCGCCCACAAAAAAAGGCGCCCCGATGAACTGAACCCCAAAAGTTGGACACCAACTTTTGGGGTTTTTTCATGTCGAAGTACAGTGAGCAATTTAAGCTCGCCATCGTCCAGCAGTACCATTGCGGCACTGCGGGTTACAAACAGATCGCCCATGAGCATAATCTACCGTACTCAACGGTGAGGAAGTGGGTAGGTCTGCATCGAGCACACGGAACGGACGGTCTAGCAAAGAAGTTCAG
>NZ_JCASID010000004.1:106836-300032 GCF_059685855.1 Telluria sp. ZB4P37 | reverse complement strand
GCGTGAGAACTCGGGGTTTTTACAACCCTAAACCTTTACCTGCAACCCCCTCCCGATACCCTTCAGCAACTCATCTTCGGTAGCCCCTGGCAACTCATCTGCCACTTATCTTGGACACCAGTGCGCGAAGGCGGGAACCCAATTTTCCAGACACACCACCAAAGCCTCCCCTACCCATACATACGCCCCATAAACGGATATGTATGTGGTGTAAACAACAGCCCACCCATGCTATTCTTGCGCGATTATTTTTATCGCGCACCTAGCCTGCGCTGTCCAGGAGACTTTGTGAACAACTTCGCACCCCGCGTGATGGCGCTCGCCATCGCTTCCGCCTTTGCATTCAACGCCGCGCATGCCGCTCCCGCACCGGCGCGCGCGGAGAATGCCTACCTGTCGCAAGTCGATGCCGCCGCCCGTTCGGCGCGCGTGTCGAACGTGGACTACGTGCTGGACTTCACCCTCACCGGCAAGGAAAGCTTCGCCGGCACCACCACGGTCAGCTTCGACCTGACTGACACCAATTCCGCCGTCACGCTCGACCTGGACAAGGCAACCGTCAAGTCGCTCACCGTCAACGGCAAGACCGTCGCGCCGCAGTACAACAAGTGGTTCCTGCCCCTGGCGCCGCAAGACCTGGCCAAGGGCCGCAACACCGTCACCGTCAGCTACGAGCGCCTGCACAGCACCAACGGCGAAGGCCTGCACCGCATGGTCGACCCGGCCGATGGCCGCGTCTACACCTATTCGCACTTCGAGCCGGCCGCCGCGCACCAGATGTTCGCGGTGTTCGACCAGCCCGACCTGAAGGCCACCTACACCGTCACGGTCAACGCGCCGAAGGACTGGGAAGTGGTCACCACCACCCGCGAATCGAACATCCTTGACGCCACCGGCGGCAAGCGCTGGACCTTCCCGAAGTCGAAGAAACTCAGCCCCTACAACTTCTCGCTGCACGCGGGCCCCTACAAGGTCTGGGAAGACAAGAGCGGCAAGTACCCGATGCGCCTGTTCGCGCGCCAGTCGGTCGCCGCGCAAGTCACACCAAGCGACTGGTTCCGCTACACCAAGAACGGCCTGGCCTTCTTCGACGACTACTTCGGCATCCCTTACCAGTTCGAGAAATACGACCAGCTCCTGGTGCCGGACTTCCTGTATGGCGCGATGGAGAACGCGGCTGCGATCACGTTCGCCGAAGGCGGCTTCCTGTACAAGGCCGAGATGACCGCCGCACAGAAGGCGCGCCTGGCCGAAGTCATCATGCACGAGATGGCGCACCAGTGGTTCGGCGACCTGGTCACCATGAAGTGGTGGAACGGCCTGTGGCTGAACGAAAGCTTCGCCGCCTTCATGGCCACCCTGGCCACCGCCGAAGCGACCGAATTCAAGGATGCCTGGCAGTCCTTCTTCCAGGACGACAAGCAGGCCGCCTATGCGCAGGACCAGAAGGTCTCGACCCACCCGATCGAGGTGCCGGTGCCCTCGTCGAGCAATGCCTTTGATAACATCGACGCGATCACCTACTCGAAAGGCGCCTCCACGCTCAAGCAGCTGCGCCACATGCTGGGCGAAGAAGTCTTCCGCAAGGGCGTGCACAACTACCTGGTGAAGTATTCGTGGCAGAACGCGAAGCTGGAAGACTTCATCGGCAGCCTGGGCGAAGCTGCCGGGCGCGACCTGTCGAAGTGGACCCAGGACTGGCTGTACCAGGCCGGCGTGAACACGATTGCGGCCAACTACACCTGCGCCAATGGAAAAATCAACGCGTTCTCGCTGCAGCAGACGGCGGCTAGCCGCGCCCTGCCGACGCTGCGCGAACAGCGCGTGCAGGTCGGCGCGTTCAAGCTGGAGAACGGCAAGCTGGTGCTGGCCAAGAATGTCCCGGTCACCTATTCCGGCACGACGACCAAGGTGCCGGGCATGGTGGGCGCGGCCTGTCCGGACCTGGTCTACCCGAACTACCAGGACTGGGGCTTCGTGAAGGTCCAGCTGGACAAGCGCTCCTTCGAGACCGCCCGCACGACCCTGGCCGGCGTGGACGACCCGCTGCTGCGCGCCATGCTGTGGCAAAGCTTGTGGGACGGCGTACGCGACGCCAAGCTGCCGCTGAACGACTTCATCAAGGTCGCCCTGGCCAACGCGCCCCAGGAAAAGGATTACACCCTGCTGGGCGACGTGCTGGGCAAGGTCAGCACGTCGAAATACTACCTGGACGCGATGGCCCTCGATAACGCGTACAGCAAGCAGACCGGCAAACAGCTCGAAGACATGGCATGGAATGGCGTCGTCGCATACAAGGGCAACGACAACTTCCAGCGCCGCTGGTTCGCGACCTACTTGAGCGTGGCGAGCAGCCCGGAAGCGCTGGCGCGCCTGGCCGGCATGTTGGACGGCAAAGGCACCGAAGGCCTGAACATCGGCCAGGACCAGCGCTGGGCCATCATCAATCGCCTGAACCGCTACGACGCCAGTGGCGCCGCCAGGCTGGTCGAGCTCGAGGCGGCGCGCGACAAGTCCGACACCGGGCAAGGAGCCGCGCTGGCCGCCACTGTGGTGCGCCCGGACCCGAAGGTCAAGGCCGAATGGCTGGCCACCGTGCAGGACCTGCAGACCAAGCTGCCGTTCTCCAAGGTGCGCACCGTGATCGGCAGCATGTACCCGGCCGAGCAGAAGCAGCTGGCCGAGCAGACCGCCGCCGGCCGCCTGGCGAAACTGCAGGCGATCGACAAGGCGGCCGGTCCGGTCTACATGCGTTCCTACGCCGGTTCGATGATCCCGACCGGCTGCACCCCGGCCAGCGTGCAGCGCCTTGGCCGCGCGGCGGACAGCATGAAGGACCTATCGGCCGGCACCCGCCGCTCCCTGCTCGACGCGCTGCAGGAAGACCAGCGCTGCGTGGCGATCAAGAAGGCCCTGACGGCACCGAAGTCTTAAGCCTTGAGCTTTCCAGGCGACGCGGCCTTCCCGCGCCGCAGACCTGGCTGGCCGCTGGTGGCCGCCCTTGGCCTGCACCTGCTGCTGGCCTGGGGCTGGCGTGCCGCGCACCTGCCGGCCGAGCAAAGCTTCGAGGAGCGCATCTTCAATGTGATCCCGATTCCGCCGCCGGCGCCGGAGCTCGCCTCCGCGCGCCGTACGGTGGAGCCTACTCGCAGCGTGGCGCCGCGCAGCCGCATGCCGGCACTGCCGGATGCCGTGCGTGAACCGGAACTGGTTACACCGCCCCCCGATGCGCCAGCCTTGGCCGCCGACCCGCCTGCCATCACCGCAGCGCCCGCGTCTGCCGAAGCACCGCTCGACGCGATGGTCGGGCGCGCGCGCCGGGATGCCGGCGCCATCGACCGCGAACTGCGCAAGGGCAAGTCCGGCGTACCGGCCGTGGCGGACACGCCATGGGGCCGCTTCACGCGCGCGCTCGAGGGCGCCCACATCGACACCAGCCGCACCCTCGTGAGCGAAACCTATACCGCCCCCGATGGCGAAATCATCTACCGGTTCCGGCAAGGGGGGCGGGTCTAT
Organism: Telluria sp. ZB4P37; assembly: GCF_059685855.1. Lineage (NCBI taxonomy): Bacteria > Pseudomonadati > Pseudomonadota > Betaproteobacteria > Burkholderiales > Oxalobacteraceae > Telluria > Telluria sp. ZB4P37. Next base: position 296,516 of record NZ_JCASID010000004.1, on the reverse strand, counting down.
TGCCGCATCAGCGGCGGCGTCAAGCCGGGCATCGGCAACGCCATCGGCCCAAGCGCCTTCGACGTGCAAGGCGGCAACGGTACCGCCGGCCTGATCAGCTGCCCAAGCCATGCCACCTGGAAGCGCGATTAAGTTTCCACAGCGCATACAGCTATGCTAATGTTTTGCCACTTTCCTAGATCAAGGACCCACATGCAACGCGTTACTGGCATCGGCGGCATCTTTTTCCACGCGAACGACCCGGTGGCCCTGCGCGCCTGGTACAAGCGGCATCTGGGCCTCGACGTCCTCGAATGGGGCGGCGCCGCCTTCACCTGGACCGACGAGGCCGGCAACCCGACCAAGGGCACGACCATCTGGTCGGTCGGCCCACCCGACAACGGCCAGTTCGCCCCGAGCAATGCCTCCTTCATGATCAACTACCGCGTCGCCGACCTCGACGGACTGCTCGCGGTGCTGCGCGAAGAAGGCTGCCAGGTGCTGGAGAAACGGGAAGATTCGGAATACGGCAAATTCGGCTGGGTCATCGACCCGGAAGGCAACAAGGTCGAGCTCTGGGAACCGCCGGCGGGGCAATGAGTATCCAGCGCCGGCAGCGCAGTTCCTAGTTCATGCCGCCTTTTCCATTAGGCGGCCTCGGCGCCGGCATGCACAATTCCGCCACGCGGCGCCAGGCACCGGAGCCCTCGCACACGATCGGCGGGCGCCCCTGCAAGAGCTTACCCAGGTCGACCGGCTTGCCCTCGTTGACTTCCACGTTGCGGTTGATCGGGATGCAAAGCACGTCATGCCAGGCGGCGGCATAGCCGTCGGGCGTGGGCAAGGGGCCGCGCAGGCGCAGGGCGGCAGCTTCGCAGGCCTTTTTGGTCTTGAAGCTGCCGCGCAGGCTGCTGCTCTCGAGCGTCACGTCGCGGTGCTGCTGCAGGTAGAGCAAGAGGATCATGGTAAACATCGACTCTCCAGGCATGGGTCTTGGGGCCATCATCGCATGCCACGGCCGGCTTTGCAGCAGTTCGCCAGCCCGTAGAATAGCGGTATCGCGGCTGCGCGCCGCTTCACCCGCATCACGAGGACATAGCTTGGACTGGGATTATCCGCACCCCTTCACCCTGCCCGTCACGCCGGCAACCGGCGACATCGACGGCCTGGACCACACCAACAATGCCGTCTACGTGCGCTGGTGCGAGCAGGCCGGCTGGGCCCATTCGGAGCGGCTCGGCCTGTCGCTGAGCGACTACCGCCGCCTGGACCGCGCGATGGCGATCCGGCGCGGCGAGTACGATTACCTGCTGCCGACCTTCGCGGGCGAAGCCTTGACGCTGGCCACCTGGCTGGTGGCGGGCGACGGCAGGCTGGCCTTGGAGCGCCGCTTCCAGCTGGTGCGCGACAGCGACGGCGCCACCGTGCTGCGGGGCCGCTGGGACCTGGTCTGCATCGAGATCAGCAGCGGCCGCGTGCGCGGCATGCCGGCGGAGTTCGTCGATACCTACATGCCGGCGGTGGCGCAGGCGATCTGACACCTGGGTCTGCAGCGGCGGCGCTGCCGGCAACTGCGCGTGTTGAGCACGCTCAAGGAATACATTGAGCTAACCGGCCCCGTTCCGGCTTGTGCGGCGTCAAACTGGCCGAATCACATCCGCTGCCACGAGGGAACGATGCTGCGCCGACTATCCAACCATGTCCTAGCCTTATTCCTTGCGCCGCTGGCGGCGCTGGCGCTTGCCGCCCTGCTTTCCGGCTGCCGCCTGCGCGAGGCCGGGCAGGAAGACCTCGTCATCCCGGAGCTGGTGCGCACCCACCTGTATGTCGCCCCGTCCGGCTCGGACAGCAATCCCGGCACCCGCGACGAGCCCTTCCGCACGCTCACGCGAGCGGCGCAGGCTGCCACGCCCGGCACTACCGTGCACGTGGCGCCGGGCACCTATTTCGGTGGCATCCGCACCAATACCCACGGCACGGCCGAGGCGCGCATCGTGTTCGAGTCCACCGAGCGATGGGGTGCGCGGCTGGTCCCGCCGCTCGACTCGCGGCGGCCGGCGGCCTGGGACAACCGCGCCAACCACCTCGACATCGTGGGCTTCGAGATTGACGGCACCCAGTACCAGAGCGGCATGAAATGGCTGAGCGGCATCTACAATGCCGGCTCGAATAACGGCGTGCACCACAACCGCATCCACCACGTCGGCAACGACGTGCCCTGCGAAGCCAGGGGCGGCGCGGGCATCGGCATCGACAGCTATTACAAGGGCAACGATGCCGAAGTGGTCGGCAACCAGGTGCACGACATCGGCCCGCCAGACTGCCGGACGATGCACGGCATCTATATCAGCACCCGGGCCAGTGTGCGCGACAACATCATCTACCGGGCCTCGGGCAGCGGCATCCACCTGTGGCACGACGCCACCAACGTCACCATCCGCGGCAATACCGTGGTGGCGTCCGGGACCGGCATCGTGGTCGGCGGCGGCGGCTACTATCACAGCAAGGGGCCGAACGACCATACGCACACGGTCAACAACATCGTGGTCGACAATGGCCATGGCATCGTGGAACAGGGCGAGACCGGGTCCGACCTCACTTACCGCAACAACCTGGTTTTCCAGAACGGCGGCAGCGACTGGAAGCTGCCCGCCGGCAGGGAGCATGCCGGCACCGTCAGCGCCGGCCCCATGTTCGTCGACTACACCCGCGCCGGCGCCGAGCCGGATTTCCGGCTGCAGCCGGGCTCGCCGGCGATCGGCAAGGGACTGGCGCCGGGCGGCATGGACGCGGCCGGCGGCAAGCCAAGGCGGCCCACCGATATCGGCGCGGTTCCCTACACGCCGCCGGAACTGGCGGCACCGATGTCCACGGCCACGGAGTGATCAGATGATCTCGTGCACCAGCTCGAACGGGCGGCACAAGCGGGCGCCCTTGGGCGTCACCACGAAGGGACGGTTGAGCAGGGCCGGATGCGCGGCCATCGCATCGAGCAGCGCCGCGTCGCCCGTACCCGGCGCATCGAGGCCGAGTTCGGCGAACTTCGCTTCCTTGCTGCGGATGGCCTGAGGCACGCTCAAGCCGGCGGCGGCGATCATCTGCTGCACCTGTTCACGGCTCAGCGGATTTTTCAGGTACTCCACCACCTGCGGCTCGTGCCCGGCCGCGCGGATCGCCGCCAGGGTATTGCGCGACGTCCCGCAGTTCGGGTTATGGTAAATCGTGATATCCATCTGCAGTTCTCCTCGCGCTCGTTCTGCTTGATTGTTCAATAATGCATGGGGCTGTCGCTTGCCGCGGACGGCGCCGGTTTAACCGCCCCGGTACCGCCGGCCGGCCGCTCCGTTGCTGCCCGGATGGCGCTCAGTTGCCCCCTCGGTTGCCCATTTTTCAGCGGCATGATAACCACAGCTCATGACCCGCACCAGCATTTTTGCTTGTTGCCCTCCCCGCCGCACTATAGAATTCGACGCTTATTTTTCTGCAGTAACATTGCTTATAGAAAATAGCATTTCGTATAGCGACGGAGATTCGATGAGCGATTACATGCTGCGCGCCGCAGACCTTCCCACCCTGAGCCAGCGCCTCGCGCTGCGCCTGTTGAACCTGGCCGGCTGGAACCTGCGCTACAAGCAGCTGCCGGGGCCGCATGGCATCGCCGTGGTCTATCCGCACACCTCGAACTGGGACTTCCTGGTCGGGCTGGTCGGCAAGTGGGCGGTCGGCCTGAAGTTCCGCTGGGTGGCCAAGGATTCGCTGTTCCGCGGCCCGATGGGCGCGATCATGCGCTACTGGGGCGGCATCGCGGTGGACCGGCGCGCCTCGATGGGCGCGACCCGCCAGCTGGCCAACACCATGCTCAAATCGGAATGGTGCTGGATCGGGATCACCCCGGAAGGCACGCGCAGCTACCGGCCGCACTGGAAAAGCGGCTTCTACCACCTGGCCACGATGGCCAAGGTGCCCCTGCTGCTGGTGTACATTGATTACCGCACCAAGGTGCTGAGCGTGGTGGACACGCTCACGCTCAGCGGCGACACCGAGCAGGACATGGCAGCGATCGCCGCACTCTACGAGGGCCGGCAGGCCCTGTATCCCGACCAGGCCGCACCGATCAAGCTGGCGCCGCCACGCGACGCCTCGGAGCCGCAGCGCCGCCGCGCCTGATTCCACGGCCGGTCCCGGCCGGCCACTCGCAGGTCCCTTCCGGACCCGCGCATCGCTCAGAAGCGCACGCCCACCGCCACCGACGCGGTATCGCGGTCGGCGGCCTGGTGGTAGTCCCCGCCCCAGGTTGGCTGGTATCCCAGCTCCGCCAGGTAGCGCTCGCGGTATTCGAAGCGCAGCGCCATGCTCAGCGACTTGCGCCCTTCATTGAGCAGCAGGTCGCCCGACCAGCCCTTGACGTCGTGGACGAACAGCGTGCTCACGCTGGCAAGCAGCTGCGGCGCCAGCTCCGGCAGGCGCGCATCGATTCGCAGCCGGTAACCCCAGGAATTCGGCGTGGCATAGCCACGCAGGCTGCACTGGCGCGCCGCATCGCCCGTATGCACCGAGCAGACGCCGAACACCGGGCCGGCGCCGAAGATGTCGGCACGCCCGTAGCGCATCACCGACGGATGCGGCAAGTTGCGCGCATGCTTGCCGACCGCCTCGATATTGGCCGCCACCGGCAGGCCGGCGAGCAGCCATTCGCGGCGCAGGCCGAACTGCGCCTGCCACACCGCATACAGGTCGTAGCCGGGGAGCAGCCCGCCCGGCGCCACCGCATTGGCGCGCGCGCGCAGCAGCGAGGGCGCGGTCGCGCTCAGGAAGGGCGGCATCACGTCGCCGGGGGCCAGCATGAAGGGCACGCCGTCGCGGTAGGACAGCTCGCCGTAAAGGGTGCCGGGGCCGCGCTTGTACTCCAGCGTCGCCGCGCTGATGCGCAGCCCTTCCGGGTATTCGCTGTAGAACGCCTGGTTTCGGCCATCCGGGTCGCCTGCGATCAGCGCCGGCCCGTTGGGACGGGTGGTGCGCCGCACGCCGGGCATCTGCATGCGCCCGGTATAGCGGGCGTGGTACAGGCCCAGTTTCATCCCGGAGGCGGCGGGATGCCAGGTGATGCCGGCGCCGAATTCGCTGGCCTCGGGCTTGGGCGTCGGCAGCCGCTTTTTGAAGGAACCCACCACCAGGCGCGAACGGTCGCTCACCACCGGCTGGCCGGACATGATGATGTCGCAGCCGGCCACGATGTAGTCGCTCATCGACCAGATCGTGCCGCATTGATCGAGTGCGCTTGGGCGGAAGGCGCCCTGGTAATAGGCTTCGATGCCGAGCTCCGGCGTGGGCTCGGCGCGGGCGAACAGCATCGGCCGCGGTACCACGGTTTCAGCAGCCACCGGCGCCGCGCGGTGCAGGCCGGGCATGTCGCGCGGATCGAGTACTTCCAGGCCGCCCGGCGTGAGCGAGCGACTGCCCCAGCCCGGCGTCTGCTGGCCCAGCCGCAGCAACAAGGGCGTGCCCGCCGCGGCGAACTTATACTGCAACCAGGCGTCGAGCAGGACGACGCCCGAAAACCGCGACAGGCGCGGTGCGCCGTGGTCCGATAAGGATTCGCCGGCCGCATACCAGTTCGGCACATTGCCCCAGGGCCGCCCGTCGTGCGCCAGGCCGGCATCGTGCCAGGCTTTCACGCCTACCAAGCCAGACCAGTCGCCTTCCTTGGCCGAGACTTCAAACATGGCCTTGACCATGCGCGATACCGCGTCGCCCCTGGCATAATTGGTGTTGGCGTCGTCCGCATTGCCGCCGCTGCCGTAGCCGGCCAGGCCGATGGCGGCGGCATTCACGCCGGTGAGCAAATGCGGGTCGCGGTCCTGGACCCGGTAGATATTGCCAGCCATGAGGCGGCCGCTGGCCTGGATGTCGGCGGCCCGCGATGGCGCGGCCACCGTCGCGGCAAGCGCCAGGGCGACAGCCGTCCGGCCAATGGCGACAGCGGTCGCCGGCATCTCGTCTCGGGTCATCCCTGCCCCTATCTCTTTGGACTATCCTGCGTGCCGTGCGGCTGTCAGGTCGCCGCATCGTCAATACGCGCCCGAGGAATCCTAGAGCCGGGTCCGATCCGGGTCAACAAAAGAATGCGCTGTCAGCGCGTTTTATGCCGCCGGAATAGGCGCTTCCAGAACACGATCTCGAACAGGATTCCGCCCGCGATCAGGAGGGCCGCGTCGTCGCGCAGACCGAAGTACCACAGGGTGGCGGCAGCACCAAAAAAGGCCAGTGTGATCAGGTGACGGCGCATCGTGTTCTCCGGTAAGTACAGCGACATTAACCCGCTCGTATTAACCCAGGCTTAGGCGGCGAGCTGGTCCCAGGCCATGGCAGCACTCAGGAACAGCCGCCCACTCAGCGCCTGCAGCAGGCTGCTCTGCTTGAGCCGGTCCATCACCGGCCCCTTTACTTCGGCCAGGTGCAGCAGCACGCCGCGCTGGCGCAGCGAGGCATTGAGTTCGCCCAGCCCAAACAGGGCCGAGGTGTCGATCGAATTCACCGCCGACAGCACCAGGACCAGGTGACGCGTGGCCGGATGCGCCTTCAGTTCGTCTTCGATGCGCTCGTTCACCGCCTCGACATTCCCGAAGAACAGGCCGGCGTCCACCCGCAGCATCAACAGGCCAGGCGCGGTCTCGGTCGAGTAGCGGTCGACGTTGCGGAAATGCTCGCTGCCGGCAATCCGGCCCAGCACCGCGATGTGCGGGCGGCTGGCGCGCCAGATCAGCGCGCCCATCGACAGCGCCACGCCCACCACCACGCCCGCCTCGACACCCAGAACCAGCACGCCGGCGGCGGTCGCCAGCAGCGCCGCCGCGTCGGCGCGGTCGTAGCGCCAGGCTGTGTAAAGCAGCGAGAGGTCGAGCATGCCGAGCACCGCGACGATGATGGTGGCCGCCAGCACCGGCAGCGGCAACAGCGCCAGCCAGCTTGACGGCGCGACCAGGGCAAGGGCCAGCAGCGCCGCCGTGATCATGCTCGCCAGCTGGCTATTGGCTCCCGCCGCGAAGTTCACCGCCGAACGCGAGATGCTGCCGGTGACGGGGAAGCCGCCCGAGAGCGCGCTGCCGATGTTCGCCGCGCCCAGGCCTACCAGCTCGCGGTTGCTGCCCAGCTTCTCGCCACGCTTGAGCGCCAGCGCCTGCGCGCCCGACATGCTGATCAGGAAAATCATGAAACCCACCAGCAGCGCCGGCTGCAGCAAGGCTTGCCAGTGCGCGGAAGACGTCGCCAGGTTCAGGCCGGGCAGCCCGGCCGGCACCGCGCCGGTGGTCGCCACGCCCTGCGCGTCGAGCTGCAGGACGGCGACCAGGATCGTGGCGCCGATCACGACCACCATCGGCGCGAGCTTGCTGCCGATGTCGGCGGCGGAGGGTCGCATGCCGATGCGGCGCAGCGTCCCGGCCAGAAAAGTGCGTGCCCACAGCAGCAGCGCCAGCGCGCCCAGTCCCATCGCGGCGCTCGGCCAGTGCACGGCAGGCAGGGCGCCGCCAAGGAGCGGGCGGACCTGTCCCCAGGCGATCAGGATCGCCGAGCCGATGGTAAAACCGCTCATCACGGGACGGGAAAAGAAGTTGGCCACGAAGCCGATGCGCAGCAAGCCGCAGGCCAGCAGCACCGCGCCCGACAGCAAGGCCAGCTGGGCGGCCAGCACGCCATACAGCGCGCTGCCGGGCGCGGCGAGCGGCGCCAATGCGGATGCCACCATCAGCGAAGTGATCGCCATCGGCCCGACCGATTGCGTGCTGCTGGTGCCGAACAGCGCGTACAGCAGCGGCGGCACGATGCTCGCGTAGATGCCGGCCACCGGCGGCAGGCCGGCCACCAGCGCATAGGCCATGCCCTGCGGGATCATCATCATCGCCACGACGATGCCGGCGCTGATATCGCCGGGCAGCATCGCGCGCCGGTAGTGCTGCAACCAGGAGAGCATGGGTATTGCCTGAGAGAAAAGCCGCTAGCCTACCACAGGGGCCGGCGGCGAAAACAACATTGGAACCTATCCCAATAGGGAGGAGGAAGTTGATGGCGATGCATGGCAAGCGCGGGCAAGGCGCGAGGAGGCCGCATGGCGAGCCATGCAACGACGAGCAACGCAGCACCCGCCTGTCAGGCGCGCCAGCAACGACTCCTACCCTGCTGGGACAGGTTCTTATTGCATCGCCAGCTCGACGCAGTTGCGCCCTGCACGCTTGGCGCGCGCCAGCGCCGCATTGACCCGCACCGCCAGCGAATCGCCACTCTCGGTCTCTCCGAGCTGGGCCACGCCGAGGCTGACCGTGACGTGGTCGCAGCCCGGGATCTCGGCCGCTTCGATCGCCGCGCGCAGCTTCTCCGCCATTTTCAGGCCGTCGATCGCGCTGGTATGCGGGGCGATCACCTGGAATTCCTCGCCGCCCGAGCGCACCAGCACGTCGCTCGAGCGCAGCAGGCCGCGCGCGGTATCGGCCACCACCCGCAGCGCCATGTCGCCGACCGGGTGGCCGAAGCTGTCGTTGATGGCGCGGAAGCGGTCGATGTCGAAGGCGATCAGGGCCAGCGGCAGGCGGTAGCGGCGTGCGCGCCTGATCTCCTGCTCCATCAGGTATTCGCCCTGGCGCCGGTTGGCTACGTTGGTGAGCGCATCGGTGGTGGCCAGGTGGGTGACGCGTCCCAGCAACTCTTCGCTTTCGCGCATGAGTTCCGCCATGCGCAGGCCGAAAGCGGCCATCTGCGCCAGGTCGTCGCATGCCGCGAGCTGGGCGCGCGAAAAGGGCCTTGCATGATCGAACAGCAGGCACAGGGCGCCGCGCGGCGCCCCGGGACCGGAGGCCGGGATCGGCAGGCCGAGCACCATCTGCACGCCATGGCCGCGCAGCGCTCTAGCCAGTTCCGGCTCGCCGGCTTTCTCCGGCGCGTCGAGCAGGGCCGCTTCGCCGCTGCTGGCGGCCAGCAGGCCGGGGAAGGCATGGCGCAGCGGCGACTGCAACAGGCGCTCGCGGCGCTGCAGAATGGCGACCAGGTCCAGGCCGGGCATGCCGTGCTGGGCGTCGAGCCGCAGGTCGCTTCCCTCGTGCAGCCCGAAGACGGCGGCATGCACCACGCCCGGCCAGCGCAACAGCGCCGCGCACAGGCGCTCGGCGAAGCGGATGCCGTCGTCGACTTCGAGCAGCGCCGCCTGCGCCTCGGTGCGCACGGCCAGCAGCGCGGCCAGTTCGGCCTCCCGGGCGCTCGGCTCGTTCGATGTCGCGAAGCCGGCCTGCAGGCGCGCCTCGACCTGGTTGCGCGTATCACTCGCTGCAAGAGGACCGATCACGTAGTCGAGCGGCCCGTGCTGCATCAGCGCCGGCAGCCAGCGCGCATTCGTGAATGGGCACAGGACCAGCACCGGGCGGCCGCCGCGTGACGCCACCAGTTGGCCAAGTGCCGGCAGGTCGATGCCAAGATCGAAGCGCTCGAGGTCGAGCACCACGACGTCGGCCGGCGCTTCCTCCAGCATGGCGGCGGCCTGCTCGGCGCCGTCAGCCGCGCGCAAGCCCTCGAACAGGTCGGCGCAGGCATGCTGGAAATCCGCGCGGCGCTGGCCGACCGGATTGACGAACAGGCCGGTGAAACGGAGGGGCGCGCTTTCCTGCTGAGACATTGTTTTCTCCCTTACAAGCAACATTGTTACAAGGCGCTGGCAAGTTTGCCATAAAGCCACCCGCCTCGGTAGCGGATTTGTCGCCGAATGTACGTGAGCGCACCGTCGCTGCCCCTTGCGCGGCCGATACTCAGGCGGTCGATTGAACGTTCATGGGAGCATGCGATGGCAAATCAGGATGAAGTGGCGAACAAACAAAAAGCAATCCAGCAGCAGCAAGACCAGAAGGACGCCGGAGAGCAAAAACCGGACAGCAACGAGGCCGTGCAGACCGGCATCGACGAGCCGGCCCCGCCCTTCCCCCGGCAGCACCTGGCCAAGCCCGGCATCGAAGCCGAGATGGAACTCAAGCCCAGATTCATGGCCGAGCAGTACAAGGGCAGCGGCAAGCTGGAGGGCCAGGTCGCCATCGTGACCGGCGCCGACTCGGGCATCGGCCGTGCGGTGGCCGTGCTGTTCGCGCGCGAAGGCGCCGACGTCGCCGTGATGTACCTGAACGAGCACGAAGACGCGGCCGAGACCAAACGCTGTATCGAGGCCGAGGGCCGCCGCTGTATCACAATGGCCGGCGACATCAAGGATCCGGCCTTCTGCAACGATGCGGTGGCCAAGGCCGTGGCCGAATTCGGGCGTCTCGACGTGCTGGTGAATAACGCCGCCTTCCAGGAGCATGCCGGTTCGCTGCTCGACATCACCGACGAGCGCCTGGACGAAACCTTCCGCACCAATATCTATGGGTACTTCCACATGGCGCGCGCCGCCCTTCCGCACCTGAAACGCGGGGCCGCGATCGTCAATACCGGCTCGGTCACCGGCCTGAAAGGTTCCGGCAAGCTGCTCGATTATTCCAGCACCAAGGGCGCGATCCATGCCTTCACCATGTCGCTGGCCGCCAGCCTGATCGAACAGGGCATCCGCGTCAATGCGGTGGCCCCCGGCCCGGTGTGGACGCCGCTGAACCCGGCCGACCAGTCGCCCGACAAGATCAAGGACTTCGGCGCCAGCACCACCTACAAGCGCCCCGCCCAGCCGGAAGAACTCTCGCCGGCCTATGTGTTCCTGGCCTCGAACGTGTGCTCGGGCTATATCACGGGCATCGTCCTGCCGGTCACCGGCGTGGTCGGCGAATAAGCGCGACGACAGTCAACAAGGAGAACCGCTATGCCGCGCAGCATGTGGAAAGGTGCGATCAGCTTCGGACTGGTGCACATCCCCGTCGACATGTACCCGGCCGTGGCCAACAAAGGCCTCGACCTCACCATGCTCGACCGCCGCGATTTCTCGCCGGTGGGATTCAAGCGCTACAACAAGGGCAACAACAAGGAAGTTTCGTGGGACGACATCGTCAAGGGCTATGAATACTCCGGCGGCGAGTATGTCGTGCTGTCGGACGAAGACCTGCGCCGCGCCAACCCGGAGGCGACCCAGACCATCGACATCGTCGGCTTCGTCGACGCCGAAGACGTCTCGCTGCTGTATTTCGAGCAGCCCTACTATCTCGCGCCCGGCAAGGGCGGCGACAAGGTCTACGCCCTGTTGCGCGAAACGCTGCGCAAGGCAGGCAAGATTGGCATCGCGCGTGTCGTCATCCGCGTCAAGCAGCACCTGTGCGCGCTGGTATGCGTGGGCGACACCATTGTCCTGAACACCTTGCGCTATGCCGACGAGATTCGCGATTCCGGCGAACTCAAGATCCCTTCCGCGAACGACAGGAAGGCCGCCGTCACCGACAAGGAACTCAAGATGGCGATGGCCCTGGTGCAGGGGATGGCCGAGGACTGGGAGCCGGAGCAGTACCACGACACCTACCGCGAAGACATCATGGCGCTGATCGAGAAGAAGGTCAAAGCGCACCAGACCAAGACCATCACCATGCCCGAGCCGGGCGAGAAGAAGCGCGAGACGGGCAAGGTCATCGATCTGGTCTCGCTGCTGCAGGCCAGCCTGGGCAGGAAGCCGGCGAAGGGCGCCGCCGCGGAAGACGACGACGACGAGCCGCCGCCTTCGAAAAAGCGCAAGGCCCCAGCCGAGGAAGACGAGGAAGAAGAAGCACCGGCCCCGCGTGCGCGCAAGGCGCCTGCGCACAGCGTCGACCGGGTGGCAGCCAGCGGCGCGGCGCCAAAGCGCTCCGCGGCGAAGCCGGCCGCAAAAAAGGCGCCCGCCAAATCCACCGGCGCCCCATCGGCGGCCCCGGCGCGGCGCAAGAAAGCGGCCTGACGGATGGATGAATTCATCGACTTCCTCCAGTGGCCGGCCATGGCGGTCACCCTGTTCGCCGCCTACCTGATCGGCTCCCAGCGCCCCGAACGGCGCGTATTCGGCTTTAGCATGTTCATCCTCAGTAACCTGCTGTGGATCGCCTGGGGCTGGCACGACGAGGCCTGGGCGCTGATTGCGCTGCAGGTCGCGCTGATGGTGACCAATGTGCGGGGCATCTTCAAGAACGAGTCTTGAGGGCCCAATACCGGTCGATCAATGAGAACCGTAGGCTAGGCGGCGGTTCTCAGGTGATCGACATGATCCCGAACCCGGCCTTACTTCGCCATCCGCGCGGCCTGTTCCAAAATCGCGTAGGCCGCCTTCACGCGCGCGGGAATCGGGTAATTCCGGTTCGCCAGCATCACGATACCCAGCTTCTTCTGCGGCACGAACAGCACGTAGCCGCCGAAGCCGCCGGTCGAACCGGTCTTGTTGAACAAGGCGGGCCCCGAAGGCAGGCGTGCTGGAACCAGCGCCTTCGCCGGATTCGCCTCCCTCAGCATCGACGCCGCATTGCCCTCCAGCAGGCGCGCGAGCGTCACCGGATAGGGATAGCTTTCCCATCCCAGCCCCTGCACCATCGGGCCCATGTCGAAGTGGCCGAGATGGGTGGCCTGCACCGCACGCCGTACCGGCCCCGCGAGCCGCGCCGGATCGATGTTGGCCTGCACATAGCGGATCATGTCGGCGCTGCTCGACTTCACGCCATAGGCTTCGGCGTCGAACACGCCTGGATTGACGCGCACCGGCTTGCCCTCCCGGTAACCCCAGGCGTAGTCCGCCTGCGCGCCGGGCGGCACGTTCACATAGGTGTGGCGCAAGCCCAGTTGCGGAAACAGGGTGCCCTCCAGGGCCCCCGCAAAATCGGTCTTCAGCGCCAGGGCCGCGATATGGCCGAACAGGCCGATGCTGGGATTCGAGTAGCGGCGCACGGCGGCCGGCGCGGCGTCCGGCTTCCAGCCGCGGAAATAGGCCACCGCGCCAGGCAGGTCCGACACCGTCTCAGGCATCTGGAGCGGCAGGCCGCCGGCCGCGTACGCGCCCAGCTGGAGCAGGTTGGCCTTGTCGAGCGCAGACCCTTTCAACTGCGGCAGGTACTTGCCGGGATGGTCCTCCAGCGTCAGCGCGCCCTGCTCCTGCGCGTAAGTAGCCAGCGTCGCCGTGAAGGTCTTGCTGATCGAGCCGAGCTCGAACAGTGTGTTCTCGCTGACCGGCGTCTTCGCCTCGCGCGAGGCCATGCCGTAATTGAAGAACCAGGTTTGTCCGTCAATGGTCACGGCCACCGCCATGCCGGGCACCTCATGCTCGGCCATCAGCGGCACGACCGCGGCATCGACGGCGGCGCGCAATGCCGCGTCATCGGCCGCCCGGGCGGCAAGCGGAAACAGGGATACACAAGCGAGGATGAATCCTGCGCGGCCGGCGCGCGTCAAGGTGGTGATCAAGGCGGGGCATCCTTTTCTTCGAATGTGGGAAAAGCCCATTATCGCCGAGCTTGCCCGGGGCGTTTGATAAGCGTGCGTTCCAATCTTGCGGCATCAGCGATACTTAATACCTCGACAACGCTTTCACCGTATGAACATGACTGCCAATCCCATGCCCTTCCTCGTGCTGACCCGTGCCGGTTTCGACGACATCGCCGGACGCGTCGACCTGGGCCGGGCCACCCTTTACCTCAACCCTGGCCTGGTCTCGCAAGAAGACGTGGCGCGGCTGCGCGAGACGGGCACCGCGGTGCACGTCATGGCCACGTCGGTCGATCCGCTGAAATTGCAGGAAGTGCAGCAGGCGCTGCTCCTGACGCGCAGGGAAGCCGGCAGCGTCTGGGTCGAGCGCGGCGCGCAAAGCAAAGGCATTCCGGTCGCGACCGGCCAGCGAGCCGAGGACGAGATCACCCCGGAGACCCCGCTGCGCCACCGCCTGGCGCGCACTGCGGGCGCCTTCGCTTCCCATGCCTGGCGGCTGCTGCGCCAGCCCGAACACGGGCGCGCACTCATGGCCGTGCCCTACCTGGGCTTCGGCAATGCCACGCGCATCTGGCTCAAAGGCCGCCTGCTGGACGAGCGGGGTTTTCGCGAGCAGTCGGGCGAAGACAGCGGCTGGAACAACCTGGTCGCGCTCTACCAGCGACTCGAATCCGACGAAGTGGCCAACTCGCGCGTGCTGGCGTATTTTGGCGGCGCGACCCATGAGGCGATCACGGACAGGGGCGGCTATTTTTCTTTCGATATCACGCTGAACACGTCATTGGCGGGCGGCTGGCACAAGGTCGAACTCGAATTCCCCGACCACATCCAGCCCGACGGCCAGCCGCTTCGCGCCGTGGCGGAAGTCATCGTGCCGGCGGAAACCGCCCGATTCGGCATCATCAGCGACATCGACGACACGGTATTGTGGACCAATGTCACCAACAAGCTGAACATGGCGTTGATGCTGGCGCGGACCAATTCGCACACGCGCAAGCCTTTCAAGGGCGTCGCCGCTTTCTACCGCGCCTTGAGCGACGGCGCGGGCGGCAGCGAGAACAACCCGCTGTTCTATGTCTCGAGCAGCCCCTGGCATTTGTACGGGCCCCTGGTCGATTTCCTGAAACTGCAGGGCATCCCGGTGGGCCCGCTGATGCTGCGCGAACTGAGCGTGCGCCATGTGCTCAAGCTGAACGAACATGGCAATCACAAGCTCGAGCAGATCGAGCGCATCCTGGATTTTTATCCGGAGATGCAGTTCGTGCTGGTAGGCGACAGCGGCGAGCAGGATCCCGAGATTTACACGGAAGTCATACGGCGCCACCCGAAGGCAGTACGCATGATCTACATCCGCAACGTCAATCCCGATCCGTCGCGGATCGATGCGCTGGACCGGCTGATCGACGAGGTCAGTACCACCGGCACGCAGCTGGTGCTGTCGCCGGACAGCGTGTTCGCGGCCTCGCATGCGGCGGCCGAGGGCTTGATCGCGGTGGACCGGCTGCCGTCGGTGCGCTCGGACAAGCGGCAGGATGAGACGGCGAAGGCGGTGGCGACGGGGGTGGCTGCGGGTGATGCGGGTGGCACCGGGGCGGTGGTTGAGCCGTGATCGCTGCTACCGGACCTGCCAAGGGCTGCGGGACGAACTCGGGTCCCGGCGAAGGCCGGGACCCAATTTGAACGGGTGCCGCCAAGGCCCCTTAATCCTCAAACCCCAACACCTTCATCGCCCTGGTAATCCCCTTGGCCGCCTTGTCATAACCGGCCCACGGTTCATTGCCCCGGTCAAGCCGCGTGTGCACGTTCGCCACGGTCCACTGCGTGCTCGACTTGAGCTTCATGAGCTCATCCCACTCGAGCGGCACCGAAATTCCCATGCCCGGCCGGGCCCGGGCAGACCAGGCGCCGACGGTGGTGGCGCCACGCCCGTTGCGCAGGTAGTCGATGAAGATCTTCCCCACCCGGTTCTTCGGCCCGCTCTT
The DNA here is from genome assembly GCF_059685855.1 of Telluria sp. ZB4P37. Taxonomy (NCBI): domain Bacteria; kingdom Pseudomonadati; phylum Pseudomonadota; class Betaproteobacteria; order Burkholderiales; family Oxalobacteraceae; genus Telluria; species Telluria sp. ZB4P37. Next base: position 281,172 of record NZ_JCASID010000004.1, on the reverse strand, counting down.
GAACGCCAGCCGGTCCGGCAGCGTGCCGGCAAGGTGGCGCACGATGGCTTGCGAAAAGGCCTTCACGGTATCCCAGCCGTACTCGCCCTTGATCGGCACCACCACGTGCAGACCCTTGCCGCCGCTGGTCTTGAGGAAGGAAGGCAGCCCCAACTCGTCGAGGAAGGCGCGCATGATCTGCGCCGCTTCCTGCATCGCCGGCCATTCCACCCCCTCGCCCGGGTCGAGGTCGAACACCATGCGGTCCGGCTTCTCGTAGGTTTTGGCGAGCGCGTTCTGGGTATGCAGCTCGATCGCGTTCCACTGCGCCACCGACAGGATGCCTTCGACACCCACGATTTCCAGCATCGGCGGGTTGCTCGGGTCGAGCGCCGCATCCATCTGCTTCACGCCCGGCAGCTTCTTGACGTCCGCGTGCTTCTGGAATACCAGCTCGGCGCCAATGCCGGCGGGCGCCCGCACCAGGGTGAGGGGGCGACGCTTGAGGTGTTCCATCATCAGCTCCCCTACCAGGGCGTAATAGCGGATCACCTCCAGCTTGGTGATGCCGGTGGACGGGTCGACGATGCGGTCCGGATTGGTGACGCGCAGCGAGTCCGGCAGCTTGCCATGCAGCCTGGCCGGCGGCGGCGCCACCGGTTCGCTCGGTAACGCAGGCTTTTCGCTATCTTCGATGTGGCGCGGTTCTTCGCGTGTGATGCCGCGCGCGGGCTTGTCGGCGCGCAGTCCCTGGAACACCGGATGGCGCACCGAGCCGGTGCTGGTCCATTCCGAGAAGCTCACTTCCGCTACCAGCACCGGCTTGACCCAGTGATGCTGGCGACCCGGCACCGCGCGCGGCGGGAACGGGCTCTCGTCGGTGCGCAGCGCTTCGAGCTGCTTGCTGATATCCATGAGCGTCGCATGGTTGAAGCCGGAGCCCACGTTGCCCGCGTAGCGCAGCACGCCCTCGCGGTCGTAGGTGCCGAGCAGGAGCGAGCCGACGCCCTTGCGCGAACCCTTCGGGTCGGTGAAGCCGCCGATGACGAATTCCTGGCGCAGGCCACATTTGAGCTTGATCCATTCGGGCGAACGGCGCGAGACATAGCGCGAATCGCGGCGCTTGCCGATCACGCCCTCCAGACCTATCTTGCAGGCGGCCACCACCAGCTCGTCCGGCTTGTCGCCGAATTCGGCGGAGAAGCGCACCGTGTCGGACTTGGCCTTTTTCAGCACCGCTTCGAGCACGGCGCGCCGCTCAACCAGCGGGACATCGCGCAGGTCGTAGCCGCCGCAATAAGGTACATCGAACAGGAAGTACTCGATGTCGGCATTGCGCACGCCGTCGAAGGCCAGCTGCAGCAGGCCGAAATTGGGTTTTCCGTGCTCGTCGTGCACGACGATCTCGCCGTCGTACCAGCCGTCCGGCAGACCCATGCGCTCGAGTTCTTCGCGCATCGGGGCCAGCTTGTCGGTCCAGTCGTTGTCGTTGCGCGTGACCAGCCGCACCTCGCCATTCTCGACCCGCGCCAGCATGCGGTAGCCGTCGAACTTGACCTCGAACACCCATTCGCCCGCGTCATGCGGCGGGGCGTCCACCAGCGTGGCCAGCTCCGGGGCAAACTTCTCCGGCAGCGCGGCCGGCACGGCGCCTCCTGGGATGCCTTTGATGGCGGCCCTGGCCTTTGCGCCTTTCGCGGCCGGTTTCGCAGCTGGCTTGGTTGCCGACTTGGCTGCCGATTTGGCTGCCGGCTTCGTTGCCGGTTTTGCCGGTTTTGCCGCAGACTTCGCTGGGGGTTTGGCCGTGGCCCGCTTGCGCGCCGGCTTGGGCATCGGCAGCGACTTGACGCTGTCGGGCAGCTCGTCGACCACCGAAAACACTTCCGCCGGACGGGAGAACTCGTCGTTTTCCTTGATCAGGAGCCAGGCTTCCTGCTTCTCGCCACGGCCTTTCATGCGGATCAGCGCCCAGCGCCCCTGCATCTTGTGGCCGTGCATGGCGAATTTCAGGTTGCCCTTGCGGTAACCCTCGTGGGGATCGCCGATCGGCTCCCAGATGCCCTTGTCCCAGATGATGACTTTGCCGGCGCCATACTGCTTCGGAGGAATAGTGCCTTCGAAATCGGAATAGGAAATCGGATGGTCTTCGACGTGGACGGCCATGCGCTTGTCATGGGTGTCGTAGCTCGGCCCTTTCGGCACCGCCCAGCTTTTCATGGTGCCGTCGAGTTCCAGACGAAGATCGTAATGCAGTCGCGTCGCCCAGTGCTTCTGGATGACGAAGGTCAAGGCCTCGAGGCCGGCAATGCCGCCCTCGCTTGGCTCGGACGTGATATCGAAATTACGCTTGGATTGATAGAGTTTGAGCGCGTCTGGCATGGGGCCTCCCGGCAACTGTCTACCAAAAGTGTAGGCCCGCGCCCCTGACCCGACTGTACGCCACCTAACCCAGTATGGACCGGCGTTACAATGCGGTTTTCACTTTCGCGAGGCCGCCATGCACCGAATCGTTTTCCTCGACCGCGACAGCCTGCAGGCCAGCGTGCGGGCGCCAGGCTTCGCCCACGAATGGCAGGACCACGGCGGCACGACGGAAGACAAAGTCGTCGAGCGGCTGCTTGGAGCCACGGTCGCGGTCACCAACAAGGTGCCGCTGCGCGCAGCAAGCCTGGACCGCCTGCCCGACCTGAAGATGGTGGCGATCGCCGCCACCGGCACCGACAACGTCGACCTCGAGGCCTGCCGCGCGCGCGGGATCGTGGTCTCGAACATCCGCGATTACTCGCTCGTATCCGTGCCCGAACACTGCTTCACGCTGCTGCTGGCGCTGCGCCGCAACCTGCGCGCCTACATGGCCGACGTCGAGGCGGGATGCTGGGAGGGGTCCAGCCGCTTCTGCCTGCTCGATCACCCGATCGGCGACCTGGCCGGCAGCCGGCTGGGAATCGTCGGCTACGGCGCGCTCGGGCACAAGGTAGCGCAGCTGGGCCGCGCTTTCGGGATGGAGATCGCCGCCACCTCGCGCTCGCGCATCAATGACGCGGGCATCGTCCAGCTGCCGCTCGACGAGCTGCTGGCCAGTTCCGATGTGGTCAGCCTGCACCTGCCGCTCACCGAGCAGACCCGCCACCTGATCGGCGCGCGCGAGCTGGGGCTGATGAAAAAAACCGCCCTCCTGATCAATACCGCGCGCGGCGGGCTGGTGGACGAAGCGGCCCTGGCGGCGGCCTTGAGCTCGAAGGCCATCGGCGGCGCCGGGTTCGACGTGTTGAGCCGCGAGCCGCCGCTGCCGGGCAATCCTCTCCTGGGGCTGCGCCTGCCGAACTTCATCCTGACGCCGCACGTGGCCTGGGCCAGCGCCGGCGCGATGCAGACACTGGCCGACATGCTGGTCGATAACATCGAGGCCTGGGCGGCCGGGGCGCCACGCAACATGGTCGCCTAGCACTGCCGCTTACAGCGGCCGTGCCGCTTCCGGTTCCGCCTGGATGGCTTGCGAGTCGGGGGCGTGCAGCGGCAGGTCGAGGATGAAGGACGCGCCCTGGCCAGGTGCGCTCTCCACGCGCACCAATCCGCCCAGCAGCGACGTGACGATGTTCCAGGTGATGTTCAGCCCGAGTCCGGTGCCGCCCTGCCCCATGCGGGTCGTGAAGAAGGGGTCGAAAATGCGCGCCAGGTGTTCCTGGGGGATGCCGCGCCCGTCGTCGCGGAATTCGATGCGCACCGCACCGTCCACGCGCGTCGCCGAGAGCACCATGGCGCCGCCCGGCTCCTCGAAGGCGTGCAGCAGCGCGTTGTTGACAAAGTTGATGACCACCTGGCCGAGCGGGCCTGGGAAGCTGTCCATCATGATCCCGGCCGGCACCCCGAGTTCGAGCCGGTGGCCGGACAGGCGCACCGTATTCATCAGGGTGGCCGCGATTTCCTGGCAGGCCTGGGCCAGGTCGAAGCGGCGGCGCTGGGCGCTGGCCTGGTCGACCGAGACCTGGCGGAAGCTGTTGACCAGTTCCGCCGCATTGTGCAGGCTGCGCATGATCAGGTTCGACGCCTCGCGCGAGGCTTCCATGTAGTCGGCCAGGTCGGAGCGGCGCAGCGTCGCCGCATCGAAACGGGTCGCCACTTCGCTGGTCTTTTCCTGCAGCGTGCTGGCCATCAAGAGGCTGTTGCCGATCGGGGTATTGAGTTCGTGCGCCACGCCCGCCACCAGGGAACCCAGCGAAGCGAGTTTCTCCTGGGCCGCCAGCTGGGCCTGTGTCTCCTTGAGCCGGTGATAGGCCTCGGCATTGTCGATCGCCACCCCGACATAGGCCGCCAGGGTCTCGAGCATGTCGAGATGGACCTGGCCATAGGCCTGCGCGGCCGGGCTTTGCACCGTGAGGGCGCCCAGCACCCGCTCGCCCACCATCACCGGCACCATCAGCAGGGAGCGGGGCGACATGCCATGGCGCCAGGCATAGGGCAGCGCGGTCCGGATTGCGTCAACCGGGGACAGCGCAGGCAGGTAATTCGCCAGTCCCCGCGGCAGGTCGCCGGCCAGCACCTCGCGACCGTTGGCGATCGACCAGGCGGCCAGGTGCGAAGCCGCGTCTTCGGGCAGCTCGACGGCTTCGCGCCGTTCGCCCTCCACCACCGTGTAGACGTATTCCAGCACGCCGCGGTCCGGATGGCGCAGCACCACCGCGAACAGGGTCGCGTCCATCAGCGCGCGCACGTGCTCGTACAGGGTGCGCATGATCGCCTCGGTGTCCAGGTTCGCTGTCAGGGTGCGGCCGATGTCCGAGAGCAGCGCGATGTTGCGGTGCGCCTGCTCGACCACTTCCTTCTGCTCCTCGACTTCCTGCTTGCGGCGCTCGGCCGATTCCTTTTGGCGCCGCAGCTCCTCGGTGCGGGTGCCGACCTCGCGTTCGAGCAGGAGCTTTTGCGCGACCAGCGCGCGGATGCGCAGCCGGTAGCCGGCCGTGAACAGCGCCACGGCCCCCAGGACGGCCAGGGTGCGGAACCACCAGGTCTTCCAGAACGGCGGCGTGATGTGGATGGTCAGCGCCGTGGCCTGGGGACTCCAGACGCCGTCCTTGTTGCTGGCCCGAACCCGGAACACATAGGTGCCGGGATCGAGGTTGGTATAGGTCGCATAGCGCCGGCGCGCGTCGGTGTCGACCCAGGAGGTGTCGAAGCCTTCGAGCTGGTAGGCGTAGCGGTTGCCGTCCGGATCTGCATAATGCAGGGCCGCGAACTCGAGCGCGAACACGGAATCGCGGTGCGACAGGGTCAGTTCCTGCTGGTCGTGGAAGCCGGGTGTGGCGCGCGAGCGGTTCAGCACCAGGAGGTCGGTCAGCACGACCGGCGGCGGGAAGGGATTGTCGCGCACCGCGTCGGCCTGGAAGGCGGTCATGCCGTTGACGCCACCGAAATAGAGCTGTCCGTCGGCGGTGCGCAGCGCGGCGCCGACGAAATACGAGCCGTCCACCAGGCCATCCTTCGAGGTGTAGTTCTTGACCTGGCCTGTTGCCGGGTCCAGGCGCGTGATGCCGGCGGTGGTGCTGGCCCACACGAAGCCGTGGCTGTCTTCGAGCATGGCGCCGATCGGCTGTGCATCGCGTGCGCTGGCGAAGGGATAGAAGCGGAAGCTTGCGCCATCCTTGCCCTGCTCCATGCGGTGCAGGCCGCCGGCGGTGCCGACCCAGAGCGCGCCGCGCGCCGACTCCATCAGGTAATACACGCGGCTATGGCGCAGCGAACCGGGCCGGGCCGGGTCGCGCCGGTAGTGCGTGAAGCGGTTGGCGGCGGGGTCGAACCGTTCCAGCCCGGTCTCGGTGCCGATCCAGACGATGCCCTTGCTGTCTTCCAGCACGGCGAAGCCGTAGTTCTCGCCCAGGCTGGACGGATCGGCCGGGTCGTGGCGCCAGGTGCGCACGGCGGCGGCCCCGGGCGCCAGCGCCGACAGCCCCCCGCGCGTCATGATCCACAGGGTGCCGCTGCGCCCGGCGTGGATCGCATGCACGTAGTTCGCGCCCGGGCTGGACCCGAGCGACACGTGGCCGAAGCGCCCCGCGGGGTCGCGCCATACCAGCCCGGTCGGGGTGCCGATCCAGGTGCGGCCGTGCGAGAGGGCCAGCGAGGTGACAACCTCGCCAGGCACGCCGCCGTGGCCGATGCGCTCTACCTGCCCGCTGGCCCGGTCCATCCGCATCAGGCCGTCTCCGGTGGTGCCGATCCACAGCCCCCCGCCCGGCGCTTCGTGGATGGCGCGCACCTTGGCGCGGCCCAGGCCGTCGTTGCCGCCATAGCGCAGAAATCCGCCGCTGGCGAGGTCAGTGCGGCTCACGCCCCCGAACAGGGTGCCCGCCCACAGGGTGCCGGTGCGGTCCACCAGCATGGCACTGACCTGGTTGTCTGACAGCGAGTGCGGGTCGGCCGGGTCATTGCGGTAGCTGGTGAAGCGGCCGCTGACCGGGTCCAGCCATTTCAGGCCGTCCATGTCGGTGCCGACCCACAGGGTGGCGCCGCTGTCGTGGTAGAGCTTGAGCACCCGGGGTTCGGCCGCACCCGCGCCCGTGCCCAGTCCTTCGGCCACGCCCAGGCGGCGCCGCTCCGGAACGCCCTCACCCAGCTTCCAGGCTTCCAGCCCGGCGGCGGTACCGATATACAGGGTGTCGCGCGGCCCCATCGACAAGGCCGTGACGGCATTGCGCTGCGGGTCGGCCGGGTCGGGATCGAAGTGCTCGAAGCGGGCCGCGCCCGGCGCCAGCCGCTCCAGGCCCGCCGCCGTACCGACCCATAAATGGCCTTTGCCGTCGAGCGCAAGGGAGCTGACGCGGTTGTCGCGCAGGCTGCCCGCATCAAGCGGATCGTGGCGGTAGCTGCGAAAGCGCCCGCTGGCGGTATCGACGTGCAGCAGGCCGTCGCCGGTAGCCAGCCACAGGCCGCCGCCGGGAGCGGGCACCATGGCGAGCACGCTGCGGTTGCCGGCGCCGCGCGCGGCGTCCGCGGGCGGTGCGTAGCGGATGAACTTGCCGGTAGCGTGGTCGTAACGGGTCAGGCCGCCCTTGGTGCCGAACCACAGCCGGCCCTGGGCATCCTCATGGGAAGCCATCACATAGTTGTCGGGGATGCTGTCCGGGTTGTCCGGGTCGTTCCGGTATACCGTCATGCGGTAGCCGTCGTAGCGGTTCAGGCCGGCCTGGGTGCCGATCCACATGAAGCCGCGCCGGTCCTGCAGGATGGCCAGCACCGACTGCTGCGACAGGCCCTGCTCGATCGACAGCCGCTCGAAGCGCAGGCTGCGAGGCGCGGCGCCGGCGCCGCCTGCCCACGAGAGCCACAGTACAAGGATGAATAAGGCAGTCAGGGCAAGGCGCGGTCCCGGCTTCAAGGCAAGCATACGTGTCCAAAGTGTTCCAACCCGGCTAATCTACCAGAGCAGCTTTGCCCGCGGAAAAAAATGAGGCTTCCGGAAACAAAATCGGGCTGCTATAATGCGTGCATCGGGCGGCTGTAGCTCAGCTGGATAGAGTACTTGGCTACGAACCAAGGGGTCGTGGGTTCGATTCCTGCCAGCCGCACCAAAAGATATGAAGGACCAGGTCGAAAGATCTGGTCCTTTTTTCGTTCTGGCTGCGCTTCGTGCGATATGCCACGGGTAAAAGCGGGACGCCGCGGAATGCAGATCCATGTTCGCGAACGGGCCGGCGGACACTGTTTGAACGCGTGGGCAAGGAACTTCCCGCGTTACAAATGCTTTTAAATTGGCCGGTATCTGGACGCCGCGCGGGTCTTCCAGGGGCTGCCGCGCTGAGGGTTTGCCAACAGCCGAACCCCTGCTATAATGCGTGCATCGGGCGGCTGTAGCTCAGCTGGATAGAGTACTTGGCTACGAACCAAGGGGTCGTGGGTTCGATTCCTGCCAGCCGCACCAGAAGACATGAGGGACCAGATTGAAAGATCTGGTCCCTTTTTTCTTTATGGCGCCAGTCAAGCCGGTGAATGAAACCGGCCGGCCCCTCCCCCGGCTGTCGGGTCCTGTGGATTGCCCTGCCCGGCTGCCGCATGCGACGAAACGTTCGTGGCGGGTGATGGAACGGCATCCGCGCAGGGGTTTGCCAATTCCCCGGGTGCTGCTATAATGCGTGCCTCGGGCGGCTGTAGCTCAGCTGGATAGAGTACTTGGCTACGAACCAAGGGGTCGTGGGTTCGATTCCTGCCAGCCGCACCAACTTTTTCAAAATGGTCCAGAAGCGATTCTGGGCCATTTTTCTTTTCCGCATCCTATTTCGATGCCGGTACTTTCCAGCTTCCACTTTCTTCCGTCCTACAAGGGACTGCCCTCGCCTGCCGCCGGGGTAACTCAGCAAAAGCCTTGATTTCACAGGATTTTTTGCTCTGTGTTACTTAATCCTGTCTTAAAACACAGTTACTCAGCACAGGATACGCTCCCGTCTTTTTGTAGGACCATACTGACACATTTTACGCAATTGAACTGAATTTTTCTTCGCGGCAAGCTCGTCATAACGGGTTCCCCTATGGAGAAGCCGCATTTGGCAGATCCAGCCGGAAATTCGTTGATTTTCAGAATGTGGCGTCCACGCCTAGGTCCAATCATGAATCCGCGTGCATTTCCATGTTGTTTTGATAGCATGAAGTTCCCCGATTCTTGAAACCCAAGCTGCAGGACGCGGCTGATTCTATGCGAGGAAAGAAATGAAAAAATCATTGATTGCTGCAATTGTGTTGGCTTCCGCTTCGTTCGGTTCGTCGGCCGTCATGGCCCAGGACGTCGTCGGCAACTCTCCACAAGCACTGGACCTGATTGATGACAGCGCCTTCTTCGGCGACACGTTCGAAGCGGGTAACGATGGGAATACCTTCGCTGACCGTTTCACCTTCACCGTCGACGGTGGCGTGGGCATGAATCTGGATGCGATCATCTCGTCGATCAGCCGTACTGCCGACACCGGTCTGGACATCACCGGCCTGGCGCTGTATGGCGCAGGTGACACCCTGATCACTACCGGCACCTCGCTGCAAAGCGGCGAAATGGACGTGTGGTCGATCTCGAGCGACAACCTGGCTGCCGGTAACTATTACCTGCAGGTCAGCGGCAACCTGGTCTCGGATGCCGGCGCCTCGTTTGGCGGCGCTGTCATGCTGGCCCCGGTTCCGGAACCAGAAACCTACGGCATGATGCTGGGCGGGCTTGGCGTCCTGGGCTTCCTGGCACGCCGCCGGAAGGCTAAACAGGCTTGAACGAAGCCTGGTGTGAGCATCGACGGAAGCGTGCAATGCGCTTCCGTTTTTTTTTGCCTGTCGGCTACGCGATGCTTGCGTTCCGGGGCGAGGCAGATCGGGCCTGGGGGCCGGCGCCAGTGCGTTCAACCCGCGCCGTCCAGAGTCACCATCGCGCGCAGCGAAGACTGTCTGGACGCGCGGGCAGCAGTCGTCGCCGCCCTGCCCCTCAGGTCCGCAGCTTCTTGATCACCGCACGGTTGCTCAGGATTTCCTCGATCTGCTCGAAGCGCACCGGCTTGACCATGTGGTGGTCGAACCCGGCTTCGAAGGCGAGCTGGCGGTCCTTTTCCTGGCCCCAGCCGGTGACGGCGATCAGCACCGTCATCGCGCCGGACTGCAGCTTCCGGATGCCGCGCGCCAGGTCGTAGCCCGACATGTGCGGCAGGCCGATGTCGAGGAAAGCATAGTCCGGGCAGAAGCGCGCCGCCGCTGCCAGCGCGTCCGGGCCGTTATGCGTGATGACCACGCTGTGCCCCATGGCCGTGAGCAGTGCGCCGATGCTGTTGACGAAGTCCACGTTGTCGTCGGCCAGCAGGATGCGGTAGGTCTCGGTGCTGATGAAGGCGGCAGGCGTCGGCTTGGTCAGCGGCTCGGGCTCGACCACGATCGGCAGCCGCACCACGAACTGGCTGCCGTGGCCGAGGCCTTCGCTGCGCGCCTCGATGGTGCCGCCGTGCAGCTCGACGAGTTTGCGCGCCAGCGACAGGCCCACGCCCAGGCCGGCATTGCTGCGCTCGAGCGTGGAATCGACCTGCACGAACATATCGAATACCGAGTCGAGCATGTCCGGCGCCAGGCCGATGCCGCTGTCGGCCACTTCCAGCACCAGGGTCTTGTCTTCCACAGTGGCGCGCAAAGCCACGCGCCCGCCGCGATTCGTGTACTTGGCGGCGTTGTTGAGCAGGTTCGACAGGATCTGCGCCAGGCGCGTGGCATCGCCGTGCAGGAATACCGGACGGTCCGGCAGGTCGATTTCCAGCTCGTGGCCATGCAGCTCGATATACGAGCGCACCACTTCCAGGGCGTCGTTGACCACGGCCTTGAGCTCGACCCGGCCCATCTTGATCGTGAACTTGCCGGTATTGATGCGCGAGACGTCCAGCAGGTCGTCTACCAGGCGCACCATCTGGCGCAGCTGGCGTTCCATGATGTCGGTGGCGCGCTGCGTCGCCTGGGCGTCGCCGCTGCGGATGCGCAGGATATCGACGCCGGTGCGGATCGGCGCCAGCGGGTTGCGCAGCTCGTGCGCCAGCGTCGCCAGGAATTCGTCCTTGCGGCGGTCGGCCAGGATCAGGGCCTGCTCGGCGCGCTCGCGCACCGTCATTTCGCGTTCCAGGGTGCGGTTGGCCGCCTGCAGCGCGTCCGAGCGGCGCCCGATCTCGGCCAGCATGTCGTTGAAGGCCTCGACCAGCACCCCGATCTCGCCCTTCTCGTTGCCCGGCACCCGCAAGGTGAAGTCGCGCCGCAGCATCACCTGGCGCGCCACGTTGGTGACGGCTTCGAGTGGGCGCGTGATCGAGGCCTGCAGGCGCGAAGCCACCAGGGCGGCGATCACCAGCGCCCCCAGCATCACGCCGCCCAGGATGGCGCCATAGCTGATCACGCGGTCGAGCAGCCCGTAGCGCGAGCGCAGGTAAACGGTGCCGAGCGGCTCGCCGTTCTCGACGATCGGGCGGAACACCACCAGTTCGCCGCGCTCGATGCGAAAGCCCGCCGCCTCCGGCCGCGCCGGGATGGACGGCGCAACGCCCGCCGTGGCATAGGTGGCGAAGCGCTGGCCGCTGTTGGTGTAGATGGCGCCGGCCACGATCTGCGGGCGCACCCGCAGCACGCTCAGGTTGCGCGTGGCCGCGGCCGAATCGTTGAACGAGACCGCCGGCGCGGTGACGTCGGCGATGATGTCGGCCTGGGTGGTGAGGTCGTCGACCCAGACCTTCTGGAAGGTGCGTACGTCGACCGCCAGCATGGCGATGGCGGCCGAGAGCAGCGCAACGATGGTCGTGGCCACCGCCATCAGAATCAGTTTGCTGCGGACTGAATTGGTATCGTGCATGCCCATCACGATCCTCCCTTCTGCACCCGGTTCGCCACGGTCAGGAGGCGCGAACTGAGCTTGACGTTTTTCTTTTCGGCGGCGTCGAGCGAGACGTCGAAGCGCACCCGCTCGTCGACGATACGGAAGTTGATCACGCTGCCATAACGCAGCCCGAGTTCGCATTCGGTCACCGTCAGCAGTGCCCCCGGGGCGCTGCGCAGCACGCGGCCGGCGCGTTCGCTGTCGAGGCCCGACACGAACAGCAGGTGCGCCGCCGGCGGCGCCTCATGCTCCGCTACCCGTCGCACGGTGATCGGGCGGCCGGCAATCACGCGGCCGGCCGCGATGCGGGTCAGCTCGGCCGCCATGTCGTCCGAGCCGAGCACGGCGATCGTGAGCGGCGCCGCGGCGTCGGCAAAGGCGCTGGACGGAAAGTCCGCATAGCCGAGGAATTTATACAGGAAAGCGGCCTTGACCCGGCGTTCCAGCGCCTGCGCGCCCGACGCCTGGGCCAGTGCGCGCGGCGCGGTTCCCGCGGCCGCCAGCAGCAGCGGCAAGGCGAGCGCCCGGCAAGCCAGGCGGCGTCGCATTCGGTCGGGAGGTAAATTCGTCATCGTTGGCATCGGCACTTGGATCTGCACTCAGAAACGCAGCGTTGCGCTGGCGAACAGGTTGCGTTCGGCCAGTTGGCGCACATCCGCCGCCCCGAATTCGGGATGGCGCGCATGCAGTAAATTGCGGCCCACGAGGGCCAGTTCCAGGTCGGGCAGCGCCTGCCACGCGATCCGCGCATCCAGCTCATGATAGCCCGGCACCGCCGGTTGCGGCAGGCGCGCGACGCGCCGCAGCAGCAGGTCGGCGCGCCAGTGCGGCCCCAGGTCGTGCGAGGAGCGCAGGCTCCAGTAGCTGCGCGGGTCGTTGGTTGCCAGCCCGGTGCGCGCCGATGCATCGGTGCTGGCCGGCGCCACGCCCGTCGCCACGTCCTGCAGCACCACGCCTGCCGACAGGCGCCAGCCGCGCGCGGCTTGCCAGCTGCCCCAGGCTTCGAGGCCGCGCACCTGGCCGTAGCCGAGGTTGCCGAACATCGCCGGCGCCCCGCCGCCCTGCAGCTCGAGCGTGCGCAGGTGCGCATAGTCGCTATAGAACAGCGTGGCCGAATACGACAGCGCGGCGCCCGGCTGGGCGCGCCAGCCGAGCTCGAACACCCGCGCCGTTTCCGATTGCATGCCGGGCGAGCGGCCGACCAGGTAGCGCTCCCCGTTCGACGTCGGGTCGACCAGCTGCATATCGCGGTCGATCCGGGCAGGCGCGCGCACCGTGCGCGAAGCCGCGGCCCACAGCAAGGCGTCCGGTGCGGCGTCCCAGGCCAGGCGCAGGTTGGGAAGCAGCTCCACACCGGTATAGATATTGTGTTCCAGGCGCAGGCCGGCTGTCGCGCGCAAGCGCGGCGTGATGCTGGCCTCGTCCTGGACGAACAGGTTGCTCCAGCTGAGGTGGCGGTGGTTCGGGGCGAATTGCAGCGCCGGGCCGTTCGCGAAGCGGTCGCGCGCGTGACGGTAGCCGCCGCCCCAGGTCAGCGCATGGCGCTCGCCGATACGCTTGCCGTACTGCGCCTCGACATCGAAGATATCGAGTTCGCTGCGGCCGGCGCCGCGCTGCTCGCGCCGGGTCTGCTCGACATACATTTGCAGGCGCAGCTCGGCGTCGCCGGCCAGGCCCGCATTGAAGCGCGCAGCCAGGTTGGCGCCGGAAAAATTCGTGCGCGGCTCGTTCGAGGCCCGCAGCGCACCATCCACCATGTCGCCGCTGAGGCTCAAGCCCTGGCCGGCAGCTTCCCAGTCGAGGCGAAAGCCCGCCTGGCGCCGGCCGGCGCTGCCGCCGTTCATGCCGGGTGCCTCGCCCGGCGCGCCCTCGAGCTCGTCGCGCTTGCCGTAGACGCGCACGTGCGCGCCATTGGCCAGGCGCTTGCCGTAGCGGACCGTGGCGCCGGAATAGCGGTTGCCCGCATGCACCACGGCGAGAGCGCCCTGGGTATCGGCGGCGCTGCGCGTGATGATGTTGATGACGCCGTTGACGGCATTGGTGCCCCAGATCGTGCCGCCCGGGCCGCTGATCACTTCGATGCGCTCGATATCCATCATCGGCACGTCCTGGGCTTCCCAGAACACCCCGGAAAACAGCGGCGAATAGCTGGTCCTGCCGTCGATCAGCACCAGCAGCTTGTTGGCGAGCCGGGACGAGAAGCCGCGCGCGCTGATGGCATATTCCTGGCTGCTGCTGAGTGCCACCTGCAGGTTCGGCGCCAGCCGCAGGGCTTCGGGAATGGTGGTGGCGCCGGACCGTGCGATATCGGCGCCGCTGATGACGTAGAGCGAGGCCGGCGCGCTGCTCAGGCGCCCGGGCTGGTGCGACACCGAGGTGACGACGATCTCGGAGAGCTGCTCGAGCGAATAGTCGGCGAATGCAACATTGCTGCCGGCTTCCGGCTCCGCGCCCTGAACGTCCGTCCAGACGGCAGCCTGCCCCGCGCCGGCCGGCAGCAGGCACAGTGCCGACAGGACGCAGGCAACCGAAGGGAGTCGTAACATAGTTGCCATCGTAGAACATTTTCTCACATGCACCAAGGGCGCACGATTGGCCTGTGGTTTCCCCGCCATGCGCATGGCGCTGCGCTTGACAAACCGGCTGAGCGCCGTCTGGCCATCAATAAATTTGATAGCGGTTATCAGAAATAAAAATTGGACGAATTTGCGGCAATGCAGCATGATGCACCTGTCTCCTCTATTCTCCTCCAAGGAAATAGATTCAGCCCGCTTCGCAAGAAGCGGGCTTTTTTTTTGCACTGGCATCCGGTGCTCGCACGGATGGGCGCACGAGTAGAACCGGCAACGGCGTGGCATTTGGTGTAGCATTGCCGCCATGTTTTCGTTCCCACAACACTTCGCCCATGCCTGAATTCGATTCGTCGCCGCGTACCGCTCTCTCCTACGACTGGTCCGCCAGCGCACTTGGTGACCCCGCAGGCTGGCCTGCCCCGCTGCGCGCGTCTGCCGACCTGCTGCTCAATTCGCCCCTGCCGGGCCTGCTCGTGTGGGGACGCCAGACGATCCTGGTCTTCAACGAGGCGTATGCCGCGCTGGCCGGCCTGGGCTGCGGCCGGGTGCCGGGCGGCTCGGTGCCCTCGGTGCTGCCGCCGCCGCTCTCGAGCGCCGGAAGCGCCCTGCAGGCAGCCTGGGAAGGCCAGCCACGCGTGGTCCAGGGCGCCGCGCCCTCGTTCCGGCGTGCCGAAGGCCTGCTCGACCACCGCTGCGACCTGTGGCTCACGCCCCTGATGGATGCGAATGGCGGAGTGGCCGGCGTGCACGTCCTGCTGGCCCCGCCTTCCCCGGTGGCCGCGGCGCCCGGGCCTGACGCCGGCAGCGGCAGCCTGCGTATCCTGGTGGTCGAAGACAATATCGACTCCCAGTACCTGGTGTGCGAGATGCTCAAGGCCTTCGGCCACGAAGCCGACGGCGTGGCCCATCCGAACGATGCGCTCGACCTGCTCGGGCGCCAGCGCTACGACGTGCTGTTCTCGGACGTCAGCCTGCCCGGCATGTCGGGCGTCGACCTGGCGCGCAAGGCGGTCGGCGACGATCCTTCGCTCAAAGTGATCTTCGCCTCCGGCTACGGCGACTCGCTGCTGCGCCACCTCGAATTCCCCTACCTGTCGCTGCAGAAGCCCTACGAGCTGGACCAGCTCCAGGACGCCCTGGCGAAAGTGGCGCGCCTGCCCGCGCATGGCTGAAGGCGTGCGGTTCCCGTTCTGCCGCCATGCCGCGGCTGGGCTACAATGGGCGGAATTGGAACAGCCCTGTTCCATCCTTTGCCGCGCCCCAGGCGGCGCGGCGCCCGACCCGCGATGATGATTCCGACCGAACCTATCGGCAGCATGCCCCGCCCGCCCGAGCTGGTCGCCGCAGTGCGCGCCGGCATGGCGCCGCGCGAGCTCGCTGCACTGGTCGACGCGGCGGTACGCACTACCGTGGCCGCTTTCGAGGCCACCGGCGCACCGGTGATCACCGACGGCGAACAGGGCAAGTTCGAAAACTTCTGGAGCTATCCGGTGCACGGCGCCGCCAATACCGCGCCCGACGGCTTTCGCATCCCGATCGGGAACGGCGCTCGCCAGCGCATGCCGCGCCTGACCCGGGGCCCCTTCCGCTACAGGCGCTACGCCGACGAATTCGTGCGCGCCGCGCAGCTGCATGCCACGCTGCCGCTCAAGCAGGCCATCATCTCGCCCTCGGCGCTGTCGCTGCTTTACCCGGCCGACGGGGTCGAGGGCTACTCGCGGGAACAGTTCCTGGAAGACCTCGTGCGCGAACACGAAACAGAGATCCGGCGCTGTCTCGAGGCCGGCGCCCACAAGGTGCAGGTCGATTTCGCCGAAGGCCCGCTGGCGATGCGGCTCGACCCGAGCGGCGCCCTGCTGGCCAGCTTCGTACACCTGAATAACATGGCCCTCGACCGCTTCTCGAACGACCAGCGCGCACTGATCGGCCTGCACGTGTCGCCGGCCGGCGTGCACGGCGCCGGCGACGCCGCGGTCGATTATGCCGAGCTGCTGCCGGCCCTGTTCGAGATCCGCGCCGGCAGCTTCTATATCGCGATGGCCGGCCAGCCCGACCCGGAGCGCGTGCTGCGCATCGCGCGCGACTATGCGCGCCCGGACCAGCGCGTGTTCGTCGGCGTGACCGATCCGTCCAACCCGCTGGTCGAGACGGCCATGCAGGTGCGCGACCGCGTGCTGCTGGCGGCCACCTACCTGCCGCTGGCGCGCCTGGGCACCACCGACGACGCTGGCTTTGCGCCCTTCTACGACGACGCCGGCATCGATCGCGACACCGCCTTTGCCAAGGTGCGGGCGCGGGTCGAGGGCACGCTGCTGGCAGCCAGGATGCTGGAAGGAGCGGCGTGAGCGACGACCACGAACTCGAACGGATGCGCTCGGCCGCGCTGCGCAATGCGCAAAGCGTGCTGGCCGCGCGCCAGCGCGCCGAAGAAGAACTGATCGGCGCGCAGGAGGCCCTGCGGCGCGCCAGCGAGCGCATGGAAAACATGCTCGAGAGCCTGAGCGACGGCTTCTGCGCGGTCGACCGCGACTGGCGCATCACCTATATCAACGGGCGCGCCCTCGACATGATCGCCCCGCTCGACAAGAGCCGCGCCGGCCTGGTGGGCCGCAACCTGTGGGACGAGTTCGAAGACCTGCATGGCACCTCGGTGGCCCAGGACTGCCTGCGCGCGATGGAGCAGCGCGAGACCGTGGTGCGCGACTTCTACTATGCCCGCCTGCAGTGCTGGGTCGAGATGCGCCTGCACCCGTCGCCGGACGGGCTCACGCTCTACTTCCAGGACATCACCCAGCGCAAACTGGACCAGCAGGCCCTGGTCGAGAACCATACCCGCCTGCAGCTGGCGCTGGCAGCCGGCCGCCTGGGCGACTGGCGCTGGGATGCCGCGCCCGACCGGGTGCGGCTTGGCGTGCGCGCGGCCGGCATCCTCGGCCTGCCGGCCGACACGCCCCTGCGCTGGCCACAGCTGCGCGAGCGCCTGCATCCCGGGCACCGGCGCCAGGTGCGGCGCGCGGTGCTGGCCGCGTTCAAGGCGCGGGCCGACCTGAACATCGAATGCCGGGTCGATACCGGCACCCTCCCGGCGCGCTGGGTGGCCCTGGTCGGGCGCCCCGACTACGCCGGCCTCAAAGGGCAGCAAACCCTGGTCGGGATGACCGGCGTGGTGCAGGACATCACCGCCCGCAAGGGCGCCGAGGACACCTTGCGCCAGAGCGAGGAGCTGCTGCGCGCGCTCGCCAACTCGATCCCGCAACTGGCCTGGATGGCCGGCACCGACGGCGCCATCGTCTGGTTCAACGACCGCTGGTACGACTACACCGGCCGCACGCCCGAGCAAAGTGTGGGCTGGAACTGGCAGGATGCGCTTGAACCGAACGCACGGCCGGCGGTGTTGGCGCGCTGGCACGACACCATCCGCAGCGGTGAGCCGTTCGAGATGGAATTCCCGCTGCGCGGGTTTGACGGCCGCTACCGCTGGCACCTGACCCGCATCCGCGCCGTGCGCGATGCCGAGGGCCGGGTACTGCGCTGGTTCGGCACGAATACCGATGTCGATGGGGTGAAACGCACCGAGCAGGCGCTGCGCGACGAGTCGCACGTGCTCGAACTGCTCAACGACACCGGCAGCATCCTGGCCTCGACGCGCGACTTGCGTTCGCTGCTGCGGGCCGCCACCGAGGCCGCCACCGGCGTCAGCGGCGCGCATTTCGGCGCCTTCTACCACGTCGGGCAGGAAGGCGACGGCAGCGCGCAGGACGCTTCGGACGGCACCCTGTTCTCGCTCTATACGCTGGCCGGCACCACCTCGGCCGAGTTCCACTGCATCGGCGCGGCGCGTGCCGGCGCACTGTTCGGCCCGATCCTGCGCGCCCAGGGCCTGGTGCGGGTCGACGACATCGAACGCGACGAGCGCTATGCCGGCAGTGCCCCGCAATTCGGCCTGCCGGACGGTCATCCGCCAGTGCGCAGCTACATGGCGGTGCCGGTGGTGGCGCGCTCGGGCGAGCTGCTTGGCACCATGCTGTTCGGCGACCCGGAACCGGGCGTGTTCACCGAACGGAGCGAGCGCATCGTCACCGGCATCGCGCTGCAGGCCGCCATTGCGGTCGACAACACCCGCCTGTACGAAGCCACCAGCCGCGCCGCCGAAGAACGCAAGGTGCTGCTCGAGAACGAGCGCGAGGCACGCGCCGAGGCCGAGCGCAGCAGCCAGATGAAGGACGAATTCCTGGCCACGCTCTCGCACGAGCTGCGCACGCCGCTGTCGGCCATCCTTGGCTGGTCGCAGGTGCTGCGCCGCGGCAGCCGCGACGGCGCCGACCTGCAGCGCGGCCTGCAGACCATCGAACGCAATGCGCGGGCCCAGGCCCAGCTCATCGAAGACCTGCTCGACATGAGCCGCATCACCTCGGGCAAGGTGCTGCTCGAGATGCAGCCGATCAGCCCTGGCTCCTTCATCGATGCCGCCATCGAGACCGTGCGCCCGGCCGCCGAGGCCAAGCAGATCGTCCTCGAAAAACGCCATGGCGCACCAGAGGACGCGGGCTTGCTGGTGGCGGGCGACGCCGGCCGCCTGCAGCAGGTGGTCTGGAACCTGCTGTCGAACGCCATCAAGTTCACGCCGCGCGACGGCACCGTGGCGGTGGAAGTGGCGCAGCGCGAGCAGTCGGTGGCGATCACGGTGCGCGACAACGGCGCCGGCATCCGCCCGGAATTCATCACCCACGTGTTCGAGCGCTTCCGCCAGGAAGACGCCTCCATGACGCGCCGCCACGGCGGCCTGGGACTGGGCCTGTCGATCGTCAAGCATCTGGTCGAGCAGCACGGCGGCACGGTGCGCGCAGAGAGCCCCGGCGAAGGCCTGGGCGCGAGCTTCACGATCGAGCTACCGCTGGCCAAGGCGCCCGCCGTCAGCACCCGCCGCACAGGCGATGCCCCAGGCCCGGTGCCGGCCGCCGCGCCGCCGGAACCCGCGGCGCACGACCTGGCCGGCATCACGGTGCTGGTGGTGGACGACGACCGCGATTCGCGCGAACTCATTGCCCGCATCCTGACCGACTGCCACGCGCGGGTACGGGTCGCCGCCAGCGCGCGCGAAGCCTTCGAGGCGCTCAGGGAGAACCGGCCGGATATCCTGATCAGCGACGTCGGCATGCCCGAGGTCGATGGCTTCGAATTCATCGGCTGGGTGCGCGGCTTGCCGCGCGAAGCCGGCGGCCAGGTCCCGGCCATCGCCCTGACTGCTTTTGCCCGTACCGAAGACCGCCTCAAGGCCCTGGAAGCCGGATTTTCCACCCATATTTCCAAGCCGGTCGAGCCCAGCGAACTGATTGCGACCATCGTTTCCGTGACCTCGCAGGGCACGCAAATGGTGGCCACCGCCCCCCGCATGCATAGTCGTTGATGCTCCTACCAGCTCACGCGGCGCTGTCCTACAAGAAATTTTGTAGGGTTTGCTAGACTATGCAGAGATGGGACAAGCCCATTCCAGAGAGAAATGGAACAGGCTCACCAGACCGAGTAGAAGAGACCAAGCATGCCGAGCAGACAAGACATTTTGAACGCAAAAATCCTGGTGGTGGACGACTCGCCGGACAATATCGAATTGATGGAAGAGATATTGCGCGAGGAAGGCTACACCTGCGTCAGTTCGACCATGTTCCCGGACCAGGTATGCCCGCTGCACCGCGAGCATAACTACGACCTGATCCTGCTCGACCTGCAGATGCCGGGCATGAACGGCTTCCAGGTCATGAAGGGCCTGAAGGAAATCGAACAGGGCGGCTACCTGCCGGTTCTGGCCCTCACCGCCCAGCCGAGCTTCAAGATCGCTGCGCTCGAAGCCGGTGCGCGCGACTTCATCAGCAAGCCCTTCGACCTGCTCGAGGTGCACAAGCGCATCCATAACATGCTCGAAGTACGCCTGCTCTATAAAGAGCTGGCCCAGTACAGCCGCGCCCAGCAGGAACTGGCACTGCACGACGCCCTCACCGGCCTGCCGAACCGCCGCCTGCTGGAAGACCGCATCGAAACCGCCCTCCAGCACGCCAACCGCAGCCATGCCAAGGCCGCGATCATGTACCTCGATCTGGACGGCTTCAAGGCGATCAACGACACCTATGGCCACGCCTACGGCGACGAGATCCTGAAGATGGTCTCGCAGCGCCTGCTGGCCAGTTCGCGCAAGGAAGACACGGTCGCTCGCCTCGGCGGCGACGAGTTCATGGTGGTGCTGGGCGACATCCATTGCCTGGCCGACGCCCAGGGTCCGGCCGCCAAGCTGGTCGAAGCCCTGTCCGAGCCCTTCTTCATCAAGGACCTGACCTTGCGCCTGTCGACCTCGATCGGCATCAGTATCTATCCGGACGACGCCGAATCGGTCGACTCGCTCATCAGCATCGCCGACTACGCGCTGTACGAAGCCAAGCGCGCCGGCAAGAACCGCTTCTGCTCGCCGGCGGCGAACCGCCAGTCCGCGACCAAGATGCCGCTGCCCTCGAGTGCCACGGTGGCCGAACTGGCGCCGCACCGCTAGGCCCTCATCGGCGAGCACAGGAAGTTCTTGGGCCCCGTCGGGCCCAAGTTCATTGGGGCGTCCCACCCGCTCGTCGCCCGGCTACTGCATAAACAAACAGGCCACGAACAGCTTGCGCCGCCCGTGGCCCGTTTTACAAACTGAAGAAACCTGCCGGTATCAGCGGTTCCCGCCGTCGTCCTTCTGCAGGTAACCGGTACGCACCGCGGCATTGCGCAGCGCCTCTTCGGAGTGCGCTTCCATGGCCTGGGCGCCCTGGTGGTCGCGGGCGGCGTCGACCTTGTCCGGCGCCACTTCGATGCGGGTGATGCCCGAATCGACCGAAATCGGGTCGCTGGCCGGGAAGGTCATCTCGACGGCGTCGTCGAGCAGGCATTCTTCCGCCTGTTCCTTGCTGCAAGCGCCTTCGCAGGTCGCCAGCGCATGGATGGCCACGGCGTAGTTCACGACCGGCAGCTTCGCGAGGTCGCCGACCGTTTTCACGCCGACGGCAGCAAATGCACTAGCCTGCTGTTCGGTAATGCCGCTCAGGGCGCTCAGCGGCGCGTTGACCAGCTCGCTAAATGACTTGCCGTGGAATTGTTGAATTACGATGTTATCAATATTCATGATTG
The DNA here is from genome assembly GCF_059685855.1 of Telluria sp. ZB4P37. Lineage (NCBI taxonomy): Bacteria > Pseudomonadati > Pseudomonadota > Betaproteobacteria > Burkholderiales > Oxalobacteraceae > Telluria > Telluria sp. ZB4P37. The sequence goes on along the minus strand of NZ_JCASID010000004.1, from coordinate 260,106 downwards.
TCCTTTCAAGTTGGGGCCCCGGTCCTCCATCGAATACGGCTGAACTGGACATCTCCACTATCGCATATGGGGTGTGTGGCGTATGTGCGGCAACGTACCGGTAACCATGCACACAATTGAGGTTTTTGCTCTGGTGCACTTTATTCGCCGTGCTATCATTTGCTGTTATTACGCAGGCTTTCTTTAACGTAACATTCGGCTCCGGTATTCTCGTTCCGAAGGCATTCCCTTTTGGCGAAAGTACCGCAAACATCGTGGCACATACTGATAAACCGAAAATTCTTGTCGTTAATGACGATGCGGCAAGCCTGCTAGCGCTGACGAGCTTGCTTGACCAATGGGCGGACGAGAGCAACTACACGGTCCATTCCGCCCGTTCCGGCCAGGAAGCCCTGCGCCAGGTGCTGCTGCATGACTTCGCGGTCATCCTGCTCGACGTGAACATGCCGGGCATGGACGGTTTCGAGACTGCCGAAGCAATCCACCAGCGTGCGCGCTCGGCCGACATCCCGATCATTTTCGTCACCGCCTTCCTGGCCGACGAAATCGACCGCCTGAAGGCCTACCAGCGCGGCGCCGCCGATTTCATGTTCACGCCGGTGATCCCGCAGGTGCTGCATGCCAAGGTGTCGGTGTTCGTGGCCCTGGCCATGAAGAACGAACAGCTCAAGCGCCAGGCCGAGAAGCTGTCGCAGCGCACCACCGAGCTGACCGCGACCAATCGCCGCCTCGTGCGCGAGATGGAAGAACGCCGCGACGCCGAGCGCAAGAGCCACGCCAAGGACGAATTCCTCGCCATGCTGGGCCACGAGCTGCGCAACCCGCTGTCGGCCATCAGCAGCGCCTCCTCGCTGATCGGCCTGGCGGGCGCCAACAGCGAGACCGTCGGCCGCGCCAAGCAGATCATCCAGCGCCAGAGCCAGCATTTGTCGCGCATCGTGGACGACCTGCTCGATTTGTCGCGTGCGATGTCGGGCAAGATCCTGCTGGCGCGCAAACCGATCGACCTGGCCAACCTGGTGTCCGGCTGCCTGGAAACCTTCCGCGCCACCGGCCGCACCGCCGGTTACCGCTTCAGCGTCGACCTGGCTCCCGGCTGGGTGGACGGCGACGCGACCCGCCTCGAGCAGATCACCTCGAACCTGCTCGATAACGCGATCAAGTACACCCCGGCCGGCGGCAACATCGACATCAACCTGGCCGAAACGGCAGGCGAAGTCGTGCTGACCGTGCGCGACAGCGGCGTGGGCATCCCGGCCGAGCTGCTGCCGCATGTGTTCGACGTGTTCGTGCAGGGGGCGATCTCGATCGACCGCTCGCAGGGCGGCCTGGGCATCGGCCTGTCGCTGGTGCGCCGCCTGGTGGAACTGCATGGCGGCAGCGTCAGCGCGCAGAGCGAAGGCAGCGGCAACGGCTCGACCTTCCTGATCCGCTTGCCGCGCACCGAGCCTGCCGTGGCGCCGCAGGCGCCCCAGCATTCGCTGGGCGACAACACCGGCAAGCCATCGGTGCTGCTGATCGAAGACAATGAAGACGGTCGCGAAATGATGGCGACCATGCTGGCCGCCCACGGCTTCCCGGTGGCCCAGGCGGCCGACGGGCTGCAGGGCGTGGCGGCCGCCGTCAGCGGCTTGCCGGCGGCAGCCCTGGTGGACATCGGCCTGCCCGGCATCGATGGGTATGAGGTGGCGCGCCGCCTGCGGCGCGATCCGGCCACGGCCGGCATCCGCTTGATTGCGCTGACGGGTTACGGCCTGGCCGAAGACCAGCGCCGCGTGCTGGAAGCAGGCTTCGACCAGCACCTGGTCAAGCCCGTGAGCATGGACCAACTGCTGGAAGCGCTGGCGCCGGCGAGCATGCCGGCGGCGGATGCGGCTTGATGTCGGTCTCGCGAATCGGCCGTTTGCGGCGTCACATGCGTTAGCGGCCTGCCGGCAGAACGGGGTTCCCGACTACGTGGGTACCCCATTTCAATGAGCGCGAGCTCAGCCCGCGTCGCGGCTTCCGGACACTATCTTTACTGCAGCTCAGCGGCGCGCGCCGCCATTTCCTGCCCCAGTCCCACCAGGTCGAGCTTCAGCTCGCGCATCTTGGGGAACATTTCTTTCTCTTCTTCCTCGACATGGTGCTCGACCAGCTCGCCCAGCACCTTCACCTTGGCGTCGTACAGGTCTTCGCCCGGGTCCATTTCCTGGATCTGGGCGATCAGGTCTTTGGCCGAGGCGTGCTCGACGACGGCCTCGTCGACCATGTCTTCGGTTTCCTCGGTCGCTTCACGCACGGCCGGATACAGGATTTCTTCCTCGATCGTGGTGTGCATGATGAGCGCGTCGCAGATCTTGTCGGCGAGCTTTTTCTTGCTGACCTTGGCGCGGTCCGTCATGTTCTCGAACTCGTCGAACATGGATTTGACTTCGCGGTGCTGCGCGGTGAGCAGCGTGATGGCATCCTGCGGTTTGGCTGCGGTCGTCATTTGTGTTACCCCCGGTTATGTTAATAAAGTGGTATCTCCCACGACCCCAGCATCGCGCGAAACCGCCGACCCGACTGTACGGCACCGCACGCTGTTCCCCGGATGAAAGGGACGGGCGGCGCCATCCGGCTTGCGCGCCCCCTTCCGTCCAACTGTTGTATGATTTGGGAAACATTTAATCGAGCTTACGATGACCGAACCGGCACCTCCGCAGTCCGACACGGCCCAGGGCGCATCCCATGCGCCGGCCGAGGACCGCAGCGCTGAACTCACCGAGATGCTGGCCTACGTGTCCGGCTGCTGGGACGAGGAACGCCGCCTGCTGGCACGCCAGCTGCATGACAGCCTCGGCTCGTCGATGACGGCGCTGACCATGCACCTGGCCCTGCTGAGCCAGCACATCCCTGCCGAGAACAAGTCGATGCGCGACCGCGGTGCGCAGATGAAGACCCTGCTGGCGAACATCATCGAGACCAACCGCAAGATGCAGCTCGAGCTGTGGAACGACAAGCTCGAATTCCTCGGTTTGAAAGCCGCGCTGGCCGAGCTGGTGCCCGAATTCGGGGCCGCGCACGGCTTGACCGCGCGCGCCAGCCTGCCCGACGAAGACGGAGCCCACAGCCGCTCGCAAGGCGTGGTGCTGCTGCGCTGCGCCGAGGAAGGCCTGCGCAACGTGGCCGCGCATGCGCGTGCGACCGAAGTCGACGTGGTGCTCGACGACGATGGCGAGCAGCTGATGCTGAGCGTGCGCGACAACGGCATCGGCCTGCCGGCGGGCGCCAGGGTCATGGAGGCCAACAGCTGCCATGGCCTGCGCCTGCTGCGCGAGCGCGCCCGCTTCCTCGGCGGCACACTGGAATTGTCCGCGCCTGAAGGCGGCGGCGCCCTGCTGCGCATGACCTTGCCGAAGGACGCGCCGGCCGCCTGAGCCCGCGCGCCCCGGCGCAGCTCAGTGCAGTTTGACCAAAGGCGTGGCCCGCCGCACCAGGAAGCGCGCCACCGCCAGCACCCCGGTGCGCATGGTGCCGAGCACGGCGCGGTGGTGCATCAGGTGCAGGCTGGTGTACATCAGGCGCGCCATCGAGCCCTGCACGAACCAGCTTGCGCCACGCAGGGAGCCCATCAGGCTGCCCACGCTGGTGCGGCGGCCCACCGACACCAGCGAACCATAATCCCGATACTCGTAAGGCGTCGTTTGCGGCGCCTCGCCCTTGTGCCTGCGCAAGAAGGTCGTGACCAGGTAATCGGCCTGCTGGTGCGCCGCCTGGGCGCGCGGCGGCACCACGTTCCCGTTGCCGTCGACGCAGGCAGCGCAATCGCCCAGCGCATACAGGTCCGGCATGCCCTTGACCCTCAAGTGCGCATCGACCTCGACCTGGCCACCCTTGGCCAGCGGCAGGCCGAAGGTCTCGAGCAGCTCGGGCGCGCGGATGCCCGCGGCCCAGACGCACAGCTTCGACGGGTAGACATTGCCCTGCTGGTCGATCACGCGGTCTTTCTCGATGGCCGTGACGCGGCAGTTGGCGACCACGCGGATGCCGCGCTCGTCCAGCAGTTTGGCGGCGGCATCCGACACTTTTTCGGGCAGCGGCGCCAGCACCCGCGGCGCGCCTTCCAGGATGGTGATGCGCACGTCGCGCCGCACGTCCAGCTGGTCGAAACCATAGGTGACATAGGCGCCGGAGGCTTCGCGCAGTTCGGCCGCCAGTTCCACGCCGGTGGCGCCGCCGCCGATGATGACCACGTCCAGCCCCCCGCCCCGGCGCTGCCCGCCGCCGTTCTCCTGTTCCTGGTCCTGCTCTTCCTGGTCCTGTTCCGCGGCCAGCATCAGGCGCAGCATGCGCAGGCGGAAGCGCTCGGCGTCTTCGGTGGCGTTCAGGGAAATGGTGTGTTCGCGGGCGCCGGGCACGCCGAAATAATTGGAGGTGCTGCCGATGGCCAGCACCAGCGCGCCGTAGCGCAGTCGCCGCTCGGGCAGGACTTCGTCCTTGTCGGCGGCGGATACGATGGCTCCGACCGTGAGGGTTTTAGCCGCGGCGTCGAGCGCCGTCATCGGGCCGAACACGAAATTGAAGCCATTGTCGTGTGCCAGCATCTGGTAGGACAGGCCTTCCTGGTGGATGTCCAGGGTTCCGGCCGCTACCTCGTGCAGCGACGGCTTCCAGATATGGTAGAGCCGGCTGTCCACCAGCGTCACCTTCGACGGCCCGAGTTTCCGGCCCAGTTTGCAGGCCAGCTCCAGGCCGCCTGCCCCACCACCCACGATCACGATATCGCTACGCAAAGCAAGCTCCTTCATGGCGCCCGTCCGGCAATGCCAGCACATGGGCGATGTGGCAATCTTACTACGTTTGCGCAGGCTCAGCACTGAGGCCGCGGCGCATGCATCGGAGGCGAAGCGCGGCATGCCCAATCATGCGCGGGGGCGGCCGGTGTAGCATGGCCCGGCAGGCCAACGACATGAAAGGAGACGAGGTGAACCAGCGCTACCGACCGATCACGCACCTTGGCCTGGGCGGCACCGGGCTGGGTGACATGTACCACACCACCAGCGACGAGGCGGCGCACGCCACCGTCGATGCCGCCTGGGACACGGGTATCCGCTATTTCGACACCGCGCCGCACTATGGCACCGGGCTGTCCGAGCACCGCTTCGGCCAGGCCTTGCGCCGCCGCGCCCGCGGCGACTACACGCTCTCGACCAAGGTCGGGCGCCTCCTGGTGCCGGATGGCGCCGGCGACCTTGCCGCTCCCTTCGTGTCCTCGATGCCGTTCCGGCGCGTGATCGACTTCACCGCCGGCGCCGCGCGCCGCGCGGTCGAGGACAGCCTGCAGCGCCTGGCCCTGGGCAGCATCGACATCGTCTACGTGCACGACTTGTCGCCGGACGCCTTCGGCAGCGAGTTCGAGCACTATTTCAGGGTGGCGTCCGGCCCCGGCGGCGCATTTGAAGGCCTGGTGCGGATGCGCGAGGAAGGCATGATCAAGGGCTGGGGCCTGGGCGTGAACACGGTCGAGCCCTGCCTGCGCGCGCTGCAGCAGTCCGATCCCGACATCTTCCTGCTGGCCGGGCGCTACACGCTGATGGAAACGACGGCGCTGGACGCCCTCTTCCCGCTGTGCGCAAGGCGCGGCGCCGGGGTGGTGCTGGGCGGCCCCTACAACTCCGGCTTCCTGGCCGGCGGCGACCATTACGATTACCTGCCGGCCAGCCCGCAGCGCCATGCCCAGCGCGAACGCCTGCGCCGGGTCGCCACGCACCACGGCGTCGACCTGGCCGCTGCCGCGCTGCAGTTCGGCGCGGCCCACCCGGTAGTGGTGGCTACCATCCCGGGCGCGAGCAGCGCCCATCACCTGCGCCGCAATGCGGCCCTGTTGGAGGCGCCGATTCCGGCCCAGTTCTGGGAAGAGCTGGTACAGGACGGCTTGCTGCCGCGCGAAGCGCCGCTGCCGGGCTAGCCGGCCGGCTGCTCCCTAGTCGTGACCGCGGCCGTGGCCCTTGTCATGGCCTTTGTTGTGGTGCTTGTCCTTGTGCTTGCCATGCCCGCGGTCGTCGTGACGGTCGTTCCGGTCGTCGCGGCGATCGTGGCGGTCGTCGCGGCGGTCGTCGCGGTCATATCCGCCGTGGCTTTCGCGGTAGCGCGGCGCATACACGTCCGAATACCACTGGTCCTGCACGAACATCACCGGCTGGCCGCAGGCGCCGTATTTGCGGCAATGCTTCTTCCAGTTCTTGCGGTGGCCCGGCGGCACCCGCAGGTAGACCGGCTGCACGTTGCTGCGGTAGTGGCGCTCGACGATGACCGGCTGCGCCAGGTAAACCGGCGGCGGGCCGTAGTCGCCAATGTCCAGGCGGCCGTAGAAGCCCGGCTGGCCGATGTTGATGCTGACATTGGTCTGGGCCAGAGCCGGGAAGGATGCGGCCGCCAGGGCTGCGCAAAGGATCAGGGATTTCATGGGTGCCTCTCAAGAGTTGATGTAAACACGTTACCATCGGCAACGTCATTCGGATGTACGGTAGCGAACATTCATCTCCTGCGGGCACCCTTTCACACTCGCTTACATATTCCGAAACAGGGTCATGAAGGGCTGGCTCACGGCGAGGGTCTCGGGCCGGTTCTTCAGCCGCACGATGCCGCGCCCGGTGTCGTCGCGCGTCACGCCGGCCACCGCGCGCAGGTTGACGATGGTCGAGCGGTGCACCTGCTTGAACATGGAAGGGTCGAGCACGTCCAGCAAATCGCGGATGGGTTTGCGCAGCAGCGCTTCGCCGTCCGCCGTCATTACCACGGTGTACTTGCTGTCGGCCTGGAAGTAGGCCACGTCGTCGACCAGGATCAGGCGCGTCTCCTGGCCGCGGCTGGCGGTGAGCCAGACCAGCGGCGGGGCCTTGGGCTGGGGCGGCGCGACGCTCGCCAGCTGCTGCAACAATGCCTGCAACTGGCCCACGTCCTGGACGCCGCGCGCCAGGCGTTCCTTCACCCGCCCCACCGTCCCCGCGAGCCGCTCGCGCGCCACCGGCTTGAGCAGGTAATCCACGGCGCCGCGCTCAAACGCATCGATCGCATACTGGTCGTAGGCGGTCACGAACACCACCTCGGTTCTTATCCCTGAATCCAGCAAGCTCGATGCCACTTCCAGCCCGCTCAAGCCCGGCATGCGAATATCGAGGAAGGCCACCTCGGGCTGGCAGGCGGCGATCGCCTCTAACGCAGTGCCGCCGTCCTCGCAGGCGGCGACGATTTCCAGTTCGGGCCAGACCTGGCCGAGAAGCTGCACCAGCGACTCGCGCAACAGGGCTTCGTCTTCGGCAATCACGCATTTAGGCATGATGGACTCCTTCGCCAACCGTGCTGTTGACCGCATTGGGCACCGTGATGGTGGCCGCCACGCCGCTCGGGAAGTTGGCGACGATCGAGAACGAAGCCGCGCTGCCGTAGGCAAGGCGCAGGCGCTCGCGCACGTTGCGCAGGCCGACCCCGGTACCGCCGCCCTCGGCGGTGAAGCCGCGGCCGTCGTCGGCCACCGTCACGGCCACCGCGTTGTCGACCTGGCGCGCCAGGATCCAGACCGTGCCGCCGCCCGGTTTCGATTCCAGGCCATGCTTGATCGCGTTCTCGACCAGGGTCTGCAGCATCATGCTCGGGAACAGCACGCCGCGCAGGGCATCCGGAATATCGACCTGCAGCTGCAGGCGCGGGCCCATGCGGATCTTCAGGATGTCGAGGTAGGCCCTGGCCCGCTCGAGTTCCTCGCCGATGGTCGAGGGAGCATCCTCGGTGCGCGGCAGCGAGTGGCGCAGGTACTGGATCAGGTTGCCCAGCATCTCGTCGGCGCGCGCCGGATCGGTGCGCGTGAGCACCTGGGCGCTGGCCAGGGTGTTGTACAGGAAGTGCGGCTCGACCTGGGCGTGCAACAGGTTCAGCTTGGCGACGGTGAGCTCCTTTTCGGTGGCGGTCTGGCGCACCTTGGCTTTTTCGCCGCGGCGACGCTCGGCCACGCGGCGGGTGATGGCGCGCACGATGGCCTCGGCGTTTTCCAGGTTGGTGCCGTGGTCGACCAGGAACCAGTCGGTCCAGGCCGCGCCTTCCGGCTCGCAGATCAGGGTTACGCTGCCGGCCTCGTCGCCGTTGGGCGTGACGGTGGCCAGGATCTGGTTGCGGCGCGAACCGAAATGGTCGAGCGCCCACCTGGACACCGCGCTGTCTCCGCGTTCGTTATTGCCGTAGGGGTCGATGCGGGCCACCTTGGCGCGCACCTGCAGGCTGTCGCGGGCGCTCTCCGAGATCACCGCGCCCGGCAGTTCGCGTATGGCGGCGTCGATCAGGTCGAAGGCTTCGCCGGCCTCGAACGGGATCTCGATCTGGCGCCGCTGGCGGTTCGACAGCGTGCTGGAGTTGACCGCACCCGACACCAGGCGCACCCGGCGAATGTGCGAGAACACGCCGGACAGCACCCACAGCCCCAGCACGAAGCCGAGCAGCACCAGATAGCCGCCGAGGTCGCGCTCGCCGAACTCGGTGTGCTTGAAGATCGACTCGACCAGGAACACGCAGGAAGTAATGTAGACGATGAGCCAGGCGGCGAGCAGCCGGCCGAAATGGAAGGTACTTGAAATCATGATGTTCTCTCAGTAGTCAGGGCAGCGCCAGATTAGTCCCGGTCTCCGTTGCCAGGTCACATTATGCGACGGAGCGGGGATCAGGGCGACGAAACCGGGGACGGCGGGCATCAATAATCCGTTGCGCATTGGTCTCATCCCGGCTCGCGGCGCTCGCGCTATCGCGTGCCCTGCGGCTACAATGCCTGCGCTGATCGACACTGAAAGGTTTTCCGCATGTCCCTGAAACATATCGTCTTCGCTGCCGCCGCCATCGTGACCGGCGCTTCCGCCCAGGCCGGCGTCGCCCTCACCGCCGACCTCGGCACCACCGGCGCCGGTTTCCACGTGGTGGTCCCGATGGAGACCTACCTCAACGGCCGCTTCGGCGCCAACTATTTCAAGCACGACTTCGACAAGCGGTCGGGCCTGGTCGACTACCACCTGGACGGCAAGCTGCAGACCTTCGACATACTGTTCGACTGGTACCTGCGCCCGCAAGGCAGTTTCCGCCTGACGGGCGGCATCATGTACAACGGCACCCGCTTCGACGCGGTCGGCAAGCCGGGCGTGGGCGGGAGCTTCACCTTCAACGGCAACACCTATGCCAGCACCGATATCGGCACGCTGGAGGGGGACGTCACCTTCCGCCGCGCCGCGCCCTACCTGGGCATCGGCTGGGGCAATGCCTTGACCCCGAACAAGCGCTGGAACTTCTCCGCCGACCTCGGCGCCTTCTACCAGGGCAAGGGCACGGTCAACCTGATCCCGCGCGGCTGCGTCACCTCGAACGCCCTGTGCGGCCGGCTGGCGCGCGACGTCGCGGTCGAGGAACTGCGCCTGAGCCAGGATGCATCGGATTTCAAGGTCTATCCGGTGCTGCGCGCGAGCCTGTCGTACGGTTTCTAAAAAAACCACTGGCATATGCAATTCCGGCGCGGACCGGCGTATGATGGAAGCTCCCCTGGAGGATCCGCCATGCCACCGCGCCTTCTGCTCGCCGCCGCCTTCGCCATCACCTGCGCGCTTCTTGCAGGCTGCAAGGACCAGCGCGAGCCCGCCAAGCCCATCGTCGACCTGTCGCGGACCGCCGTCGACCACTGAGGCGGTTTCCTTCGCCAGCCTGCCCGTGCCGGCACCGGCCGCAGCCGCTGTCTTGATGTGAGACACTAGCGGCTGTTCATTTATTTCCGCAACCTACCCATGCCGTTTGCTTCCCTCGGACTGATCGACCACCTTAATCAGACCCTCGCTTCGCTCGACTACACCACCCCGACCACCGTGCAGCAGCAGGCGATTCCCGCCGTGCTGGCCGGCAAGGACGTCATGGCCGCCGCCCAGACCGGCACCGGCAAGACCGCCAGCTTCGCGCTGCCCCTGCTGCAGCGCTTGACCAAGAAAAGCACGCCGGTCAGCAGCAATGCCGCGCGCGTGCTGGTGCTGGTGCCGACCCGCGAGCTGGCCGAGCAGGTGCACGAGAGTTTCAAGACCTATGGCGCCGGCTTGCAGTTGCGCACGATGGTCGCCTATGGCGGCGTCAGCATCAATCCGCAAATGATGAGCCTGCGCAAGGGCGTGGACGTGCTGGTGGCCACCCCTGGCCGCCTGCTCGACCTGCACCGCCAGAACGCCGTCACCTTCAACGAAGTGCAGACCCTGGTGCTGGACGAAGCCGACCGCATGCTCGATCTCGGCTTCTCGCGCGAGCTCGACCAGGTGTTCGCCGCCCTCCCGAAAAAGCGCCAGACCCTGCTGTTCTCGGCCACGTTCTCCGACCAGATCCGCGCCATGGCCAACCGCCTGCTGCGCGAGCCGGTGCGTATCGAGGCCGCGCCGCGCAACTCGACCGTCACGGCGATCAGGCAGTGGCTGGTCACGGTCGATAAAAAACGCAAGTCCGAGCTGTTCCTGCACCTGCTGAAAAAACACGATTGGCCGCAGGTGCTGGCCTTCTGCAAGACGCGCAAGGGCGTGGACGAGCTGGTGTCGCTGCTCGATGCGAAGCGCATTTCCGCCGACTCGATCCACGGCGACAAGCCGCAACCGGCAAGGTTGCGCGCGCTGGAGCGCTTCAAGGCCGGCGAGGTGCGGGTGCTGGTGGCCACCGACGTGGCGGCGCGCGGGCTGGATATCGAGGATTTGCCGGTGGTGGTGAACGTGGACCTGCCGATCGTGGCCGAGGATTACGTGCACCGCACCGGGCGTACCGGACGCGCTGGAGCCTCGGGCGAAGCGGTGTCGCTGGTGTGCGCGGACGAAGTCGAGCAGCTGGCGGCGATCGAGGCGTTGACGCGGCAGACCCTGGAGCGGATCGAGGAGAACGGGTTCGTGCCGGATCACCGGGTGCCGGTGACGCAGGCGGGTGGGCAGATCGTCAAAAAGCCGAAGAAGCCGAAGAAGCCGAAGGGGAATGCGCCGGTGGTGACGGAGGATGTAAGGTTCAGGCGCTGAAATATTATTTCATCTTCGCGGCATCGATGAAATTTTCTTTCGCAGGGCGGGCGTTCAACGCACGCTTGCCTGCCACGGAGCGGGGCTGGATACCTGATTTGAACGCGCAGGCGGCGGAGCGTGATCTGGTCGACTGGACCAGATCACCCCTACAAAACCAGCTTCATCTCGCGCATGCCTTCCAACCCGGTCGACTTCACCGTAAACCCCAGCTTCTTCACCATCCCCGTGATCCGTGAATTCTGCGGCAGCGCCTCCCCCACGATCTCCCGCGTCCCGCGGCTCCGGCAGTAGGCAATCAGCTTCTCCATCATCATCTTCCCCAGCCCCATCCCCTTCAGGTCCGAGCGCACCGTCACCGCGAATTCCGCCGTGATGTTGTCGGGATCGGCCACCACCCTGCCGACCGCCAGCGTCTCGGCCACCCCATCCGCATTGGGGCGTGTCGCGATGAAGGCCATCTCGCGGTCGTAATCGATCTGCGTGAAGCGCGCCAGCTGCGAGGGCTGCAGCTCGCGAATCCGCACGAACATCCGGTAGCGCACGTCGTCCGGCGTCAGGGCGTCAAAAAAGGCCAGGTGCGCCGGCCCATCCTCGGGCCGGATCGGCCGCAGCAGGAGCGGGCCGCCATTCCACTCGATGGTCTCTTCGAGCTCGCGCGGATAGGGCCGGATGGCAAGGCGGTCGAGCGTGCTGCCAGAACGGTCGGCCAGGGCCAGGCGCATGCGCGCGTCGAGCACCACGACGCCCCTGGCATCGGCCAGCAGCGGGTTCAAGTCCAGCTCGACGATCTCCGGGATGTCCGACACCATGCGCGAGACCTGCACCAGGCTAGCCAGCACGGCGTCCATGTTCACCGCCGGCCGGTTGCGGTAGCCGGCCAGCAGCCGCGCCACCCGGGTGCGATCGACCAGGTCGCGCGCCAGCACCAGGTTCAGCGGCGGCAGGCCGACCGAGTGGTCGTCGGCCACTTCCACCGTCACCCCGCCCTGCCCGAACACGATCACCGGGCCGAATACGGCATCGAGCGCCGCACCGACAATCAGCTCGTGCGCACTGCCGCGCCGGACCATGGCCTGGACCGCGAAGCCCTCGAAGCGGGCATCGGGGAACAGTTCGCCCAGCCGGCGCCGCATGCGCGCGGCCGCCGCCCGCACGGCTTCCTCGGTATCGAGGTCGAGCGCCACGCCGCCGAAATCCGACTTGTGCATCACGTCCGGCGTCAGGATCTTGACCGCTACCGGATAGCCGATGTTCTGCGCCGCCTGCACTGCCCCTTCGATGTCCGGCGCGGCGCGGGTCTCGACCACCGCCATGCCGTAGGTGCGCAGGATCGCCTTGGTCTCCGGATCGGACAGCAGGTAGCGACCGTTGGCCAGGGCTTCGCGCACCAGCGCGCGCGCCGCGGCGCGGTCCGGCGCCACCGCGCCCGCCATCGAGGGCGGCACTTCCATGAGCAGGTTCTGGTTGCGCCGGTAATGCACCAGCTGCATGAAGCCGGCCACCGCGTCTTCCGGGGTGCGGTAGGCCGGCAGGCGCGCGCCGGAGGCAATCGCGCGCGCATCAAGCACCGAGGCCCCGCCCAGCCAGCACGAGAGGATGGCCTTGGAAGCCGTGCGCGCCAGCGGCGCAATGGCATCGGCTACGTCGCCGCTCGCTACCGTGGCGGTGGGCGACTGGATCACCAGCACCGCGTCGACCTGCGGGTCCTGCAGCAGGATCTCCATGGTCTCGCGGTAGAGCGCGGGCAGCGCCCCGCCCTGCAGGTTGACCACGTTCCCGCGCCGCCAGCCGGGCGCCAGCAGCGCATCGAGTTTTTCCGACGACGCCTTGGCGAACGGCGCCTCGACCCCGCCGCCGTAGGCCAGCGCATCGCGCGCCAGCATGCCGGGCCCGGCGCCATTGCTGACGATGGCCAGGCGCTCGCCATGCAGCGGGCGCGCATAGGCCAGGGTCTCGGCCGCCGAGAACAGCTGGTCGGTGGTGTACACGCGCAGCATGCCCGCACGCCGGATCGCGGCATCGAACACGTCATCGGGATGGGCCAGCGCCCCGCTCTCGCTGGCGGCGGCAGGCAGCGAACCGTCTTCGCGCCCGGCCTTGAGCACCAGCACCGGCTTGCTGCGCGCCGCCGCACGCGCCGCCGACATGAACTTGCGCGCATGGCGCAGGTCCTGCACGTACAGCAGAATGGCGGAGGTAGCTCCGTCGCTGGCCAGGTAATCGAGCACGTCGCCCAGATCGACGTCCGCGGCGTCGCCCAGTGCGACGAAATGCGAGAAGCCGATGCCGCGCGTATGCGCCCAGTCCAGCACCCCGGCCATCAAGGCGCCCGACTGCGACACGAAGGCGATCCGCCCCGGCAGCGCCCCGCTGTGCGCCACGCTCGCGTTCAGGCCCAGGCCGGGCACCAGCAGCCCGGCGCTGTTCGGGCCCAGCAGGCGCAGCAAATACGGGTGGGCCGCATCGAGCATGGCCTGGCGCAGGCTGCGCCCCTTGGGGTCGCGTGCGCCCTGCGGGATCGAGGTCAGCACCACGGCCGCGCGGGTGCCGCGTTCGCCCAGCTGGCGCACGATGGCCGGAATGGTCGACGGCGGCGTGCAGATCACGGCCAGCGCAGGCGCCTGCGGCAGCTCGGCCACGCTGGCATGGCAGCGTCGCCCTTCGAGTTCCTGGTACCTGGGATTGACCGGCCAGACCTCGCCCTTGAATCCCCCGGCCAGCAGGTTGTGCAGCAGGGTCGCGCCCAGGCTGCCGGGACGCGCGGAGGCGCCGATCAGGGCCACCGTGCCGGGCGCGAACAGGTGCTGGAGATTGCGTACGCTCATGCGGCTTTCCCGGCCGGGAAAGCCGCCGCAAGGGCGGCAGGGGAACAGGCAGCTGGCATGGGCGCGGTCTTTCCTCGTGAGCAGGTGCTTTGGCAGATGCTGGCCCGTGGCGGCCTTTATGAGGAGAGCATAGCGCCGCTTCGGAAGGCGGCGCGCACCGGACCGCGCAGCCGGCGTGGACCCGGGCGGCCCCGCCGGCGCGCGAGGCGGGCAGCGCGCGCAGGGCGGGCGAGCGGGCGCGGAACACGTGGGCTACGCTCAGTTCGAGCACGGGCAGCGTGGCGAGGGTGCCGAGGCAGGCGTGCGGCGGCACGGCGTAGAAGCGCAGGCGGAACTCGCGGTCGAGCTCGATGCTGCCGTTGAGGAAGCGGTCCGCGCCGGCGTCGAACAGCACCTGCACGACGATTTGCGCGGCGCGGCCTGCGATCTCTTCCTGGTTCTTCCTGCGGCGTGGTCCGAACGGGCGGGAAAGCATCTCCATCGCTTCGCTCCTGGTTTTATTCTTGTAAGCAATCGGGAAACACACTGACAGTACGTCGGTTTGCTGGCAATTGATCGACCGCCGGCTGTGGTGAACACCCATGCTAGAATGCCCGGTAAAGATGCTCGCCCGTACCCTCCTCGTCTGGTTCGTCTACTTGCCGTCCCCTTCCAGGGATGCGCCGCATGCTCGGTCGGCGCCGCCATCGCACCCGCCGCCCCGGCGACCTCCCCGGATTGCTGCCCTTGCAGCTGCTGTCCCGGCGCCGTTCCCGCGCGGGTTGCCGCGGTCGACCCCAAGTTCCCCGAGCGGCCTGCGCGTCCTCTCGGGCGCGGGGACTACCGCGACCCGGGCTGGTACAGGCATCCGGCGGGGACCGTGGCCCACGAGTGGACCGGCGCGCTGCCGGCAGCGCCACGGCCCCGCTGTCAGCGCCTTCGCGGCCTCTGGCCGCGCCGCACCAGGTGCGCAAACCCCATGGGCACGGGCATTGATCGCGTGCATTCCTACTTGACCATCCCCCCACACCATGAAGAACAGTTCAAGCAGCAGCCTGGTCTACTCGACCGAGAGCGGGCGCATGTGCCCCGGTTGCCGGCAGCCCCTCGCGCAGTGCACCTGCAAGGAGAAGTCGGTTGTGGCAGGCGACGGCGTGGTGCGCGTGTCGCGCCAGACCAAAGGCCGGGGCGGCAAGAGCGTCACGCTCGTCAAGGGCCTCGCATTCGATGCTGCTGCGCTGGCCGTGCTGGGCAAACAGCTGCGCACGGCCTGCGGGTCCGGCGGGACGGTGAAGGATGGCGTGATCGAGGTGCAAGGCGACCATTGTGACCTGATCATGGCGACGCTTGAGAAGCTTGGGCATCGGCCCAAGCGCGCTGGCGGCTGAGGTCTTTCTGCAGCAAGCGCCATGCGCGGCGCCGCCATGGGTCGGCGGAAGGTAATCTGCCACTTCCTGCCGCTCCGACGGCACAGCGCAAAGGAGAACCGCATGGCACGTCATCCAGGCATCTTCCCTACCTTCTTCCTGTCCGGCTTCGAGTGCTCCAACTTCTTGTGGAACAACGGCGTGCGGCGCAACCTGGTGGCGGAAACGGGGCATGACCGCCATGCGGCCGAGGATTACCGGATATTGAGCAGCCTGGGCATCGCCGTGGCCCGCGAGGGCGTCCCGTGGCCCACCGTGGACCAGGGCGGCAGCTACGACTTCTCCTGCGTCGACCCGTATATCGCGGCCATGAACGCGTCGAAGATCCTGCCGATCTGGGACCTCTGCCACTACGGCTACCCGGACGACCTCGACCCGTTTTCCGACGATTTCGTCAGCCGTTTCGCGGCCTACTGCCGCGCCGCGGCCGAATACGTGGTCCCGAAGGTGCGCGGCCCGCACTTCTTCACCCCGATCAACGAGATCACCTTCTTTTCCTTTTGCGCCGGCGAATGGGGCTGGGCCGCGCCCTACCAGTGCAGCCGCGAGGACCGGACCCGCCTGCTGCTGGCGCTGACCCGGGCCGCGATCGCCGGCGTGAAGGCGATCCGCGAAGTCGATCCGGAAGCGCGCATGGTCCACGTCGATCCGCTGGTCTGGGTGGTGGCGCCACGTGACCGCCCGGACCAGATCGAGGCTGCGCGCCACGAGACCCATGTCGACACTTTTCTCGCTTGGGACATCCTGTGCGGGCGCGAGCATCCCGAATTCGGCGGCTCGCCCGAGATCCTGGACATCGTCGGCGCCAACGCCTATTCCTTCGGGCAGATGGAGTACCGCGAGCAGGGTCCGCATGCACCGCTGCCCCCAGGCGACGACCGCATCGCGCCGCTGTGCGACATGCTGGAGATGATCTGGACGCGCTACCGGCGGCCGATCATCATCGGCGAAACCAGTGGCCTGGGCATTGGGCGCGCCGCCTGGCTCAAGGACGTGATGGAAGAATCGCTGGCGGCGGTACGCCGCGGTATCGACCTGCAGGGGATTTGCCTGTTCCCCGCGGTCGACATGCCCGACTGGCATACCGGCGAGTGGGTGCACAACGGCATCTGCGACGTGATCGAGGACAACGGCGACCTGAAGCGGGTGCCGCACCAGGAGCTGGTCGGCGAACTGCGCCGCTGGCAAAAGGAACTGAACCGGGTCACCGAGCTGGATGAAGACCCCTTCAGCGACCCGGTGGATTTGCAGGACGTGGTCGACGCGGCGCACCGGCTCAAGCTGCAGGCGGACAAGGACTGGTCCTGATGCGATGCAAGAGCATTGATCATACGCCGCAAGCGCCGCATACTTGCAGGTGGCAAGGCGTTTGTGTGGCGCCTTCACCTGACCGGTCACGGAGTCCAAGCATGCCGAACGAATTCGCTGTCGCCACCGCAGTCGCCCTTCCTGCGCAGTGCGGCCTTATCGATTCCTATGAAACGGTGCATCTCGCGGATGCATTCGCGATTGGCCTTCCTGCAGCAGCAACGAAGGACCCGGACGCGCTGGCACGCTTCCTCGTGTCGCACCAGCCCTCCTGGGTCGGGTGGCTTATGCGCTTGCGCGACCTGATCGTTGCCCGCTTCGGCCTGAAGACTGCCCGCGAGCTGGCAAGTCCGTCAGGCGCAGGCAAGACCGGGCGGATCGGCATCTTCAAGATCTACAGCGTGAACGAGACGGAAATCGTGGTGGGCGAAAACGACAAGCACCTCGATTTCAGGATCTCCTTCCTCTGCTCCGGCGCGACCGCGCCGGCAACCGGCTTCCGGCTGACCATCTCCACGGTCGTCCACTGCCACAACCTGCTGGGCCGAACCTATCTCTTCGTGATTGCGCCCTTCCACCGCCTCGTCATCAAGGCGAGCCTGCGCCGTGCGGCAGCGATCGGCTGGCCGCAGGCGGCTGCCGGCCCGCGCGCATGAGGCGCACGCGCCCGTCCAGGCTCCTTTTTCTTCCCGGCGCCCTGGGGCGGACCGAATTCTGGCGCCCTGCCGCCGCGCTGCTGCACCACCCGGCCGGGCAAGTGCATATGAGCTGGCCCGGCTTCAGCGGCGTTCCGCGCGAGCCAGGGGTCCATGGCATCGACGACCTGGCCGACCGTGTGCTGGCCCGGCTCGACCAGCCTGGCGCCCTGATCGCACAGTCGATGGGCGGCGTGGTCGCCATCCTCGCCGCGCTGCGCAAACCCGAACTCGTCACCCACCTGGTGCTGTCCGTGACCTCGGGAGGCATGGGCTCGGCCGCACGTGGCGCGCAAGACTGGCGCCCGGCGATCCGCGACGCGCATCCGGACCTGCCGGACTGGTTCACCAGCTTCCACGAGGACCTCACGCCGCGGCTGGCCACGCTGCGCATTCCGACCCTGCTGCTGTGGGGAGACGCCGACCCGGTCAGTCCCGTACAGGTCGGCCGGCGCCTCGCGGCCCTGCTCCCGCAGTCCGAGCTGCATGTGTTACCGGGTGGAGACCACAACCTGGCCTGTACCCTGGCGGACCAGGTGGCGCCGCTCATCGACAGGCACCTGTCGCTCCCTTGAACGCTCTCGCGGGGGATTGCGCCGACCGCCTTACAGCCGGCGCAGCAAATCGATCAGCTCCTGCGGCGCCACCGGCTTGGTGAAATGCTCGTCGAAGCCCGCGGCCAGCGAGGCGGCCCGGTCTTCCTTGCGGCCGCGCCCCGTCACCGCCACCATGTAGGGACGCGGCAAGCGGTGCGACAGCGCGGCCGCCACTTCCAGCCCGTCCATCTCCGGCATGCCCAGGTCGAGCACCGCGATGTCGGCCGGGCGTTCGTTGTACTGGCGCAGGGCGCTAGCGCCGTCGTGCACCACCTCGACCGTCGCGCCTTCGGAGCGCAGCAGCCAGGCCAGCGAATCGGCGGCGTCGATGTTGTCGTCGGCGATCAGGATGGTCTTGGACAGGCCGGGCGTGGCGCTGCTGCCCGCTTCGGCCGCCCGATGCGCTTCCGGTGGCTGGACGGTCGGCAGGCGCACGCTGAAGCAGGAGCCATGTCCCGGGCCTGCGCTGTGGGCATCGACGCGCCCGCCATGCAGCTCGACCAGGCCCTTGGCCAGCGACAGCCCGATCCCCAGGCCCCCCTGGGCCAGGTGGCTGGCGCTGCTCACCTGGACAAACGCGTCGAACACGCGCGCCAGCATGTCGGGCTCGATGCCGATGCCGTTGTCGCGCACGCGTACCAGGGCTTCGCCGTCCTGCTGCTGCAAGGTGATCTCGATCTGGCCGGCCGGCGGGGTGTACTTGGCGGCGTTGTTGATCAGGTTTGCCAGCACCTGGGTCATGCGCAGCGCGTCGGCGTCGACCCAGACCGGCTCGTCGCACAGGTTCAGCGCTACCTGGTGGCGGCCCGCTTCGATCAGGGGCATGCTGGTCTGCAGGGTGTCGCGCAGCAGGCGCCCGAACTCCAGCGGCGCGCGCCGCAGGTCGATCTTGCCGCGGCTGATGCGCGAGACGTCCAGCAGGTCGTCGAGCAGGCGCGACATCTGGGCGGTCTGGCGCCCGATCATGGCGGCGATCCACTCGATGCGGTCCGGCGCCAGCTGCTTGCTGCGCAGGAGCGAGGCGGCATTCGCGATCGGGGCCAGCGGGTTGCGCAGCTCGTGCGCCAAGGTTGCGATATAGATGTCCTTGCGGCGGTCGGCTTCGGTCAGGCCGTCCATTGCCTCCTCGCGTTCGCTCACGTCCAGCACCAGCGAAAACACCTTGTCGATGTCGCCCTGCTCGTCGTACAGCACCGAGTTGTACCACTCGCAACGCAGGGTGCGGCCGTCGCGGGTGCGGTTGCGGTTGCACGACTTGACATATTTGGTGGCCGAGTCGAGCAACTGTCCCATCGTCGTCGCCACCTTGCCGGCATCGTCTTCGTGGATCACCGGCAGGCCGTCGATGCGCTGCCCGACCGCCTCCTGCGCGCTCCAGCCGAACAGCTCCTCGGCGCGCCGGTTCCACAGGCGGATCACGAAATTGCGGTCCCATTCGATCACGGCCAGCGGCGTGTTCTCGATCAGGTACCGGGCCTGGTCGAGCGCGCTGGCCAGCGCCACGCTGGCGGCGGTGCGCTCGGTGATGTCGTCCAGGACGATCACGGCCGCCGCCAGTTCGGCCGCGCCGTCGCGCAGCGGCGAGCCGCTGACGGTAAACATGCGGCGCCCGCCGCCCGCCACGCTCTCGAGCAAAGCATCGCGAAACGGCACGCCCGCAATCGCGCGCCGCACCGGCTCGCCGATCAGCGAGAGCATCGCCTCGGGACCGGGCTTGCTGCCCTTGCCGGTGTGGGCGAATCGGGCCGCCATGCGCGCGGCCTGGTCGTTCGCCATCACGCAGTGGCCTTCGCCATCGACGATCAGGACCCCGTCCGGCAGCTGCTGCAGCACCGATCCGAGCAGGCTTTGCCACTGGGCGCGCGAGCGTGTCTCGATCATTTCCTCGAAGGTGTCGCGCAGGCGCGCGTGCAGCGCGATGTTGTCGATCGCCACCGCGCCGAGCACGAACAGCGAAGCGGCCAGCCCGTACAGGCGGCCGGCATAGAAACCGAGGTCGTACTGGCTTTCGTTGAACAGGCAGGAAAGCAGCACCTCGAATATCCAGGCCGTCATCGCCACGATCAACCAGACGTCCAGCACGGCGCGCGGGCGCTTGGCACCCAGCTTGTACAGCGCCCCCAGCGTCAGGACCAGCACTGCGAGGTTGATCCAGCGGTAGGCGTCCTCGTAGCGCTGCGCCGTCACCAGCGCCGGCAGGTGGCGCGCGCCGGTGGTGCAGGCCAGCACCAGGCTGACGACGAACAGGCCGATCAGCAGCGTGCCGACCCGCGTGAAATGCGGCGGCAGCGGGCGCCGGTAGCTGCGGGTATAGGCCAGCACGAACAGCGGGAACAGCGCATGCCAGAGGATGAACAGCCAGGGCGTGGTCTGGCCGTTCCCGCCCAGCACCCCCTGGGCCGAAAACAAGCCCGGGTAGGTCAGCATGTGCGCCAGTGCGATCAGGGCAATGAACAGGTAGCCCAGGGTCAGGATGCCGAGCGACCAGGAGCGGCTGGTATGCACGTGGCCGAGCAGGAGGATGCCGGTGAGGAGGTTGCTGGCGATGAGGATCGACTGGTACATCGGCACGAATGCCGGCGCGGCCAGCATCGGCGTGCCGGCGACCGGCGCGAGCAGCGCGAACAGCGCCGCCAGAAAAACCAGGACGCCAATGACAGTGCGCAGCTGACGCCGGGTGGGAGGGTGTTTCGCGAGATCTGCTGGTTCTGCAAGAACACCATATCGCATGTGTCATCCCGATGGAATGCTGACCGATGAAGTCGTGCCGCGCCCTACTGAAACTCCCGTAACGTGCTGTTATTTGAAACGCATCAAAAATATAGCCCAAAAGCCGGGGCTTGTGAGCCTTATTTAACTTTCAAGATCAAAAAAGCGTCTGCGATTACCCGAACTGCATCATTCGATGTCGCGCGCCAGGCGTCAAGTGCTTCGGGATGCTGTCACCGGGTAGCCCGCGGCATCGATCGCGGCCACGATCGGCGCGGGCGGCGCGCAGCTAGCGATGCGCACCCGCCTGGCCGCCAGGTCGATGTCGACCTTGGCCGCCGCATCGATACCCTGCACCGCCTGGGTCACGCGTCCCACGCAATGCCCGCAGCTCATGCCGTCCACCGTCAATTCCAGCATCATGTTTTCTCCTGTTGGCGCGGGCGCTTCGGCCCGCGTGGTTGATAAGGATGGGGCCGGGCGCCAGCGGCGCAGCAGCAGCGCATTGGCCACCACGCTCACCGAGCTCAGTGCCATCGCGGCGCCGGCCAGCACTGGGTCGAGCCACCCGATTGCTGCCAGCGGAATGCCGACCAGGTTGTAGACGAAGGCCCAGCCGAGGTTCTGGCGTATCTTGGCATAGGTGCGCTGCGAGATGGCGATCGCATCGGCCACCAGTAGCGGGTCGCCGCGCATCAGGGTGATGCCGGCGGCGTGCATGGCCGCGTCCAGGCCCGCCATCGCGATGCCGACGTCTGCTGCCGCGAGCGCCGGCGCATCGTTGATGCCGTCGCCGACCATGGCCACCTTGCGCCCGCCCTGCTTCAGTTCCCCAACCACGCGCGCCTTGTCGGCGGGCAGGATGCCCGCGTGGTAGCGCGCGATGCCGGCCTGGTTCGCGACCGCGCGCGCGGCGCCTTCGTTGTCGCCGGTGAGCATGACCGCTTCGATGCCCATCGCCTGCAGGCGCGCCACCGCGGCCGCGGCGCCGGGCCGTATCGTATCGCCAAAGGCCAGCAGGCCCGCGACCTGGGGCGCACCGCCGTCCTGGCTGCGAGTGGCCAGCCAGGATACGGTGCGCCCCAGGTCTTCGTGGGCCTGCGCCGTGGCCTGCAAAGTGGTGGTGTCCGCGCCCAGCTCCGCCATCAGGCGTGCGTTGCCGAGATAGACCGTGAAGCCATCGACCTCGGCATGCACGCCGCGGCCCGGCAGCGCCCCGGCCTGCGTCGCCACGAAGCCGGCGGAGCCGTGCCCGCTTGCAGCCTGGGCGACCGCCGCCGCCAGCGGGTGCGCGCTGGTCTGCTGCACGGCGCGCGCCAGCGCCAGCACCCGGCCGGGATCGTCTCCCTCGACCGCCGCCACGCGCGGCCGGCCTTCGGTCAGGGTGCCGGTCTTGTCGAACACGACCACGCCCAGCGCATGCGCGGTCTCGAGCGCCTCCGCGTCCTTGACCAGGATGCCGTGGCGCGCCGCGACGCCGGTGCCCACCATGATCGAGGTCGGCGTGGCCAGTCCGAGCGCGCAGGGGCAGGCGATCACCAGCACCGCCACCGCATTGAGGAGCGCCCCCTGCCAGTCGCCGTTCGCCAGGCCCCAGCCCAGCAGCGTCGCCAGGGACGCCAGGAGCACGGCCGGCACGAACACGCTGCTTACGCGGTCGACCAGGCGCTGGATCGGCGCCTTGACCGCCTGCGCGTGTTCGACCAGCCGGATGATCTGCGCCAGCATGGTCGCGCTGCCCACCGCCGTGGCGCGCACCAGCAGCAGGCCGTCCGCATTCACGGCGCCGCCCGTGACGCGCCCGCCCGGGATCTTGGCCACCGGCATGCTTTCGCCGGTGAGCAGGGACTCGTCCAGGTGGCTGCTCCCTTCTTCGACGATGCCGTCGGCCGGTACGCGCTCGCCCGGCCGCACCACCATCAGGTCGCCGACGCGCAAGGCATGCACGGGAATGCTGCTGTCCACGCCGTCGCGCCGCACCAGGGCCTGGCTTGGACGCAGCGCCTCGAGGGCGCGGATCGCGGCCACCGCCCGGTGCTTGGCGCGGCCTTCCAGCCATTTTCCCAGCAGGACCAGGGTGATGATGACGGCCGAGGATTCGAAATACAGGTGGGGCGCGCCATGCCCGCCCTGCTGCAGGAGCAGGTAGAGCGACAGCCCGTAGGCGGCGCTGGTGCCGAGGGCGACCAGCAGGTCCATGTTGCCGCTGCCGGCGCGCAGCGCCTTCCAGCCGGCCCGGTAGAAGCGCGCGCCCAGCCAGAATTGCACCGGGGTGGCCAGCGCCAGCTGCAGCCAGCCGGGCAGCATCCAGTGGACCCCGAACAGCTGTGCGAGCATGGGCGCGGCCAGGGGCATGGTCAAGAGGCTTGCTGCGGCCACCGGCCACCAGGATGGCAGGCCGGCTTGCGCCGGGCCCTCAAGGGGAGCGGCTGCGTCGGTGGCTTCATAGCCGGCCTGGCGCACGGCCGCGACCAGGGCCGCGGGTTGCGCGCTGCCGCGCACGGCGGCGCTGTCCAGCGCCAGGTTGACGGCGGCGTCCGTCACGCCCGGCACCGCTCGCAAGGCCTTTTCCACCCGGCCCACGCAGGATGCGCAGGTCATGCCGCCGATGCGCAGGACTGCTTCGCCGCCCTTGTCTGTCGTGATGTTCATCTTCCCTCCTCGTTCGATACGCGAAGGATATGCCTTCCCATGGTGGGAAGGTCAAGCGGGTTCATGTTCGCCGGCGGGGGGACTGCCCGGCAGGATGCTCAGCAGGGATACTTGGCCGAGCACACCCGCCCGCGGCCGGCCTTCTTGGCGCGGTACATGAACCCGTCGGCCTCTTTCAGCAGCTCGTCCGGATCGCGCACGGCGCCGCTGCCGGCCACGTCGAGGGCGATGCCGATACTGGCGCGCACCCGCACCGCGCGGCCCGGCAGTTCCACCGGCTCGGAGATGCTGGAGATGAGCTTCTCGGCCACGGTGTGGGCGTCATCAAAGGTGTCGGCCATGTCTTCCAGCAGCACCGTGAACTCGTCGCCGGACAGGCGGAACACGCTGTCGGTCTTGCGCACGCCCTGGCGCAGGCGCTCGGCGATCACGCCCAGCAGGATGTCGCCGGCCTCGTGGCCCTGCGAATCGTTGACGGCCTTGAAGCCGTCCAGGTCGATGAACAGCATGCCGACGGTCTTGCCGCTGCGGCCCGCGCGGGCCTGCGCCAGCGGCACCGCTTCCATCAACGCACGGCGGTTGAGCAGGCCGGTGAGCATGTCGTGGCGGGTTTCGTATTCGCGCTGCGCCTGTTCCTGCTTGCGCTCGGTGATGTCGTGCAGGAAGGCGCTGAACATGATGCGTCCGTTGACCTCGAGGGCGCGGATGCGCACCTCCACCGTCAGCCCGGTGCCGTCGCGCCGCCTTGCCGGCAGCTCCAGGCGCTGGTCGACCACGGTGGCCGTGCGCGTGGACAGGTAGCGCTGCATGCCGTTGCGGTGGCGGTCGTGGAATTCCGGCGGAATGATCAGCTCCTCCAGGGCCTGGCCCAGCGCCTCGGCGCGCGGCCAGCCGAAGGTTTCCTCGGCCTGGCGGTTCCATGCGGTGACGACGCCGGCTTCGTCCAGGCCGATGTAGGCATCGTTGGCGTTTTCGACGACGCTGCTCATCTCGGCCTCGCGCGCACGCAGCTCGGCGGTGCGTTCGGCCACGCGCCGTTCGAGGTCGGCGTTGAGCGCATGAATGTCTTCCTGCGCATGCTTCTGGGCGTCGATGTCCTTGATCAGCGCCACGTAGTATTCGACCTCGCCGTGCGCGTCGCGCTTGGGCGAGAGGTTCAGGTTGATCCAGACCGTGCTGCCATCCTTGCGGATGTAGCGCTGCTCGAGCTGGTACTGGCTGATCTCGCCCCGCTTGAGCGACTCCAGCTGGCCGGCGTCGAGGCCGAGGTCGTCGGGATGGGTGATGTCCTGGTGGGTCAGTCCCCGCAGCTCCGCTTCGCCGTAGCCGACGATCTCGCACAGCGCCTGGTTGACGCTGATCCAGTTGCCGCCAGGGGCCACCAGCGCGATGCCGACGCTGGCGATATCGAAGATGGTGCGGAAACGCGCGTCGCTCTCGCCCAGCACGTCGCTGGAGCGCTGCAGCTGGTCGCGCGCCAGCGCCAGGCGCTCGCGGTACTGCACTTCCTTGGTCAGGATGGCGGCCAGGTCGTCCAGCGCCTGGACTTCGTCGGCGTTCAGTTCGCGCGGCTTGGTATCGAGCGCGCACAGGGTGCCGATCGCCAGCCCGGCCGTGGTGCGGATCGGCACGCCGGCATAGAAGCGGATGTTCGGCGGGCCGTTGACCAAGGGGTTGTCGCTGAAGCGCAGGTCCTGCTGCGCGTCATTCACCACCAGCGGGGCTGGCATGCCGATCGCGTGGGCGCAGAAGGCGTCCTCGCGCGGGGTCTGCTCGATATCCAGGCCGACCCGCGACTTGAACCACTGGCGGTCGGCGTCGACCAGCGAAAACAGCGCGATTGGTACGCCGAGCATGCGGCTGGCCAGCCGCGTGATGCGGTCGAACACGGGTTCGGGAGGCGTATCGAGCAGGTCGAGGGCGTTGAGGAGCGACAGCCGTTCAAGTTCGTCCGGTGGCAATGGGGCAGCAGGCATAAATGTCCGTCAGGGTCAGGGGAGCAGCATATGCACTGCCCATACAGGACTGTAACAGATACTCAATTGCCAACACAAAATGTTTGTGTCCCGGAGACCAAGAATGTGTCGCAAATGCGCATTTTTGTGACCTGCGACCCCGAGGGCTGGCACAACACGCCGCACCAGAGCACCCGCATCCCGCCGGCGCCTTGAGCGCCGCTCACCGGCAACTCGCTTGCACCTGCCCCATCACGCCATGCTGACGGTGCTGTGCAGGAGGGCGTCCATCCGTCAAGCCCTTAAGTGACTGGCATTAGCTTGCGCCGGCTTTGGCTTGCCCAGGCACTGCCGCTTAGTTCCAGCGGTTCTGCGTCCCCTGGATGCTGTAACGCCCGGCGCCCAGCAGGGCCACGGCCACGGCCGATCCCATCAACAGGACCTGCAACTCCACCGCCCAGCCGCCGGTGTCGTTCAGCCTGAACAGGTCGCCAGTATGGACGAGCAGGAGCGCGACGGCCATGTTCAACGCAATGACCAAGGCGCCGGCACGCGCCCACAGTCCCAGCAGCACCATCAGGGGCGCAACCACCTCGCCAACCAGCACCAGGTAGCCGAGCGAGCCCGGCAGCCCTGCCTGCTCGACCAGCCCGGTGATGAAACCGACGCCGCCGGTGATTTTGGCGATGCCGTGGAAGAGGATGAGGATGGCCAGGGTGGCGCGCAATATCAGTTTGCCGGCATCGTCGAAGTTGTGTTGCTGGGTCAGGCTGGTCATGAGGAACTCCCTATGTGATTGTTGAACTGCTGTTGGTAAGACCGAAGGATGTTGGGGAATGGATACGAGGCATCGACTCGCGCCGGCCTAGTCGAAGGCGTAGGCGTCCATGGCCAGGACGCCATGCTCGAAGCTGGCGTGCAGCCGCGTAGCGCGTGCGTCCGGGCCGGCAGCGCCCATGGCGACGAACAAGGGCAGCAAGTGCTCGTCGCTCGGGTGGTTTTGCTCGGCGAACGGGGCCTGGCTCCGGTAGTCCAGCAAGGCCGCGCGATCGCCCGCGTCCAGGCGCGTCTTCATCCACGCCTCGAAGTCGCTGACCCACTGCGGTACCGGGGCGTCGATCCCCTGCCCCCGATACTCGTACAGGTTATGCGTGAGCGAGCCGGAACCGACCACCAGCACGCCTTCATGGCGCAGTGCCGCCAGGGCCAGTCCCAGCCGCTCATGCTCGGCGGGGCTGGCGCCATGCACGATCGACAGCTGGGCGACGGGCACGTCCGCGCCTGGATACATCAGCGACAGCGGCACCCAGGCGCCGTGATCGAGACCGCGATCGGTACTGCGGCCGACCTCGATGCCGGCATTTTCGAGCAGCGCTGCTGCGCGCCCGGCGGCGACGGGCGCACCCGGGGCCGGATACCGCATCTCGAACAAGGCGCGCGGGAAGCCGCCGAAGTCGTGGATCGTCTCCGGCTGCGGGGCGAGGCTGACGGCCGGGGCGCCGCGCGTTTCCCAGTGGGCCGACACGACGACGATTGCAGCGGGCCGCGCCAGCGATTTGCCGAGCCCTTGCAGGAAGCGGCGCGCCGGACTGTCCTGCAGCGCCAGCATGGGCGAGCCATGCGACAGGAAGATGGTGGGAAGTGCGGACATGGTCGAATCCTTCATCGAAAAAGCGGCGTTTGCCGCATCACATGCCACATCTTATTCGTTACAAATGCGGGAATAAACACCCAGAAGCGGGGCAGACTGTCTCACTACGGGGAACAATCTTGAGGCTTGCAGCTATTCCCAGGTGGGCTCGGCAAAGGCCTCGACCAGGAAGTCGATCAGCAGGCGTACCTTGGGCGAGACGAATTTGCGCGACGGATACACGGCGTAGACACCCAGTTCCATCGAGCGGTAGCCGGGCAGGAGCTCGCGCAGCAGGCCCTGGGCCAGGTCGGCCCCGACGATAAAGCCCGGCTGCAGGATGATGCCCTGGTGCCGCAGGGCCGCGGCGCGGCAGGTGTCGCCGCTGTTGGTGCGCAGGCGTGGCACCACTTTCACCGACACCTCGCCATCGGGCCCGGTGAAGACCCAGTTCTCGCCGCTCGAGAACAGGCTGTAGGAGATCACGTCGTGCGCAAGCAGGTCGCCGGGCAGCACCGGTTCGCCGCGCCGCGCCAGGTAGCCCGGGGAGGCGCAGAGGACCATGCGCGTGACGGCGAGCTTGCGGCTGATCAGGGAGGAGGACGGCAACTGGCCGATCCGTACCGCGAGGTCGAAACCATCTTCGACCAGGTCGACCACGCGGTCCGACAGCGTGATGTCGAGCCTGAGCTTCGGATGGCGCGCCAGGAAGGCCGGCCACAGCGCGGCCAGGTGCATCAGGCCGAAGGTGACCGGCACGTTGATCTTCAGCAGGCCGCTCGCCTCGCCGCTGCGCGAGGTGATCTCGGCTTCCGCCTCGTCCAGGTTGCCCAGCAACTCGCGGCAACGCGCGTAGAAGATCTCGCCCTCCGTGGTAGGCGAGAGCTTGCGCGTGGTCCGGTGCAGCAGGCGCACGCCGAGACGCTCCTCAAGCTCGGCGACGTAGCGCGACACGGCGGCCTTCGACATGGCCAGGCTGCGGGTGGCGCCGGTGAAGCTGCCGGCCTCGACTACGGCGGAGAAGACCTTCATTTCGAGGAATTTGTCCATTGTTTCGATTGTCCCGATTATTGAAACAGTGGGGTAGTTTACGGGGGTTGGCCGTGGCCGAAGTCGCGCTCGTTGCGGACCGTTACCGCCGACGGAAGCCACCTGCGGTGGCCTGGGGGAATGTGGGATTGCTACTCGTAATATACGCCGCATACCTGCAAGGACTCACTGGATCAGCCGCTCACTTCCACCCTCATCCCTACCCTTAAAAATATTGCTCCCTCATCAATACGACTCACTCCCCTCTTACTTTGCTCTACACTCTTCGAAACCGCCGCCGCATTGAAGACGCCGTCACAGTAGCAAGACGCGCGCTATTGCCCTTCACGTGGGCATCGCCTTTCATCGCACAGCGTGTTGTTCTACTCATGCGTGGCCGGTTGATGAAAATCAAAGCGGGTTCAAGCAAGTTTGCCTATAATCCCGCGATGGACAGACGAACAAATACCCAAGCGGCTCAATACGTTGAAGTCGCGATTAAGGCAGCAAAAATATATGGGACAATGCCAGCGGCCCGCTCACTGGCCACCCGCGGCATCCCGATGGAGACCGCGTTGCGCGCGTTGACCAAGGCAGAGCGACGCTCTTCCTTGCTCTTTGACAGACGGAAGCACCTGAGGCTCTACAGCGTGCAGGACAGCGACAATCAAGCCGCATCGTCTTAGACCACAAGCTATCATGCCTGCCAGCGATCAGCATCAGGCGATCCCATGGCCTGTCCGTTGCCGCTCAGTCCTTGGCGGTATCCGACATTCCGCTCGTGGCTGTCATTCGCATACCGACGCGGCCATGCATAAGATGCTACTCCTGCTGATCCAATCGCCAGAACACTGCAGCCATCATCTTGGCAATGTCGTTCCTTACCACCCTTACCCCTACTATCCCTGGCACGTCAAACTTCGGTTCGATGGTCGCGTTGTACACCACCTTGGTGCCGGCGGCGCCAGCCATAGGACTCAGCTCCCAGCTAGCGCGATAGGCTTTCATGTCGCCGTCAATCATGCTGATGTCGATGCGGTTTGGCGCCCGTTCGTGCACCTGCACCACCAAGCGGATGTCCCGGCTGAAGTATAGAAAGCGTGCAATGCCCAATTGTTCGACAATGACACTGTCGCCATTGCGAGACACCACACGAGCGCTTTTCATGTTTGGCAGGTAATCAGCCAAATGGTCGTAATCGGTGAGAATACGCCAGACGACGGTCGGCGTGGCCGCCACCGTGCCGCTCGAAGTGATCTGGTAGACCTTGCCTCCATCAGAGCCAACGACACGCTCCACGTCGAGTTCGAACCTGTGTTCGCCCGGCTGTGCTGCCACTGGAGCAGTGTGCCAGGCCAACACGGCGCACACGAGCAATAGCACGATTGAGATGCGATGCAGCATTCGCCGAGCGTAACATGCGGGTGCACTTGCATCACAAGCTTCAGCACACTTCACGAGCCGTTGGC
This sequence comes from Telluria sp. ZB4P37, assembly GCF_059685855.1. NCBI lineage: Bacteria > Pseudomonadati > Pseudomonadota > Betaproteobacteria > Burkholderiales > Oxalobacteraceae > Telluria > Telluria sp. ZB4P37. The sequence goes on along the minus strand of NZ_JCASID010000004.1, from coordinate 230,805 downwards.
CGTAGCAGGCTTCGCCGGTGGAGTTTCGCCCTCCCCTATGGGCCAACGAACGGACTCCAGCGCCGCGCGACGATGTGGTAGCGCACCTCCAGCTCGTCCTGTACCGAAAGCAGTCCGCCTCCTACTGAAAACGGCGTTATACCGAAATCGGTCTGCTTCAGGCGCGCCGTTCCGCTCGCGATCACCTGTGCAGCGTCGGCCCGGACGGTAGCCGGTAGCGCCAGCCAGCGCGTGACGCCGTGCAGCGTGACGGCGACGCGCAGCCTGCCGTCGGCCTGCCGTTGCGCACGTAGCGTCACCATTGGATAGCGCTGCGCCTCGAGCACCGGACCGAGCATGTTCGCGAGCGTGCCCTCGACCGCTTGCGACGACGGCTGTTTCATGATGCCCGCGTCGCGCAGCAGTTGTGGCTCGTCGACGGTCATCTGGTCGACACGGAAAGAGATGTCTGCGTTGCCCGCGCCAGGCGCGACGTAGCCCGACAGCGTGCGACTGGCCACTACATGGTCGTGCCCGAGTCGTGCCATCACGCCCGCGCGGCGTACCGTGACGGTCAGCAGCGAGGCACGCGGGTCGATTTCGTAGACGGCGGCACTGGCGGTCGCCCATGCACGATACGGGCCTGGACCGGCTGCTGGCCCCGGCACTGGCGGCGCCAGTTGGGATGAACAGGCGGCCAGTAGCAAAAACAACAAAAGGAAGCACTTCATGGCAACCTGCCGGGACGGCTTCGGCTCAGGAAGCGTTCTTCTTGCTTCAGTCATATTCGCCAATCATTGTAGAGATCCGCAGGAATGATTTACCGAATCGCGGACCACAGCGAGGGCGCCCCTGCTGGCGGCGGTCATCAGGAGCAGCCCAGTGCGCTCATGTGTTGCAGAACCTCGATGTATTGGCCGGGCACAGCTCAATTGAGCGCCTCACCGGATCTGGCAAAACACACCGCACCGAGCATATTTTCCACTCAGGTACCGACAGTAGTCAGTGGAAAGTCACAGTGAATCGAAATCCAAGGTTGCCCGTGAAGAACGAGCAGACTGGTCCGCCGAGTCTTCTGTCTGGATAAGTCTCACAGTTTCGTGCGAATGCCGAGCATATTCCGGCCGCTGCTGTATTCGTGGTGGACCAGGATTTCCGTACTTGCTTGCAAACGGAGTTGGTTTGCGCGATTCCGGAATGGCTCCGTCCGATGTTCGACGATAAGCTTCTTCCCACCGTGGTGCCGCTGGAATGGTTAGTCAGATTCTAGCCGACTATTCGGAAATCTTTGTCGGGCGACCTTTTGAATGCGAGCATACATCTGGTACACGTTCGTATCGAACTCACGGCAAATCAATCGAAGAGGTGAACCGCGCGCGAAGGCAAAACGACCGAAAACCCTCCGATGATATTACGACCTATCATCTAAGGTGCGGGACAGAGTCGGTAACAACAAAGTTCATGTGCCACTGCCTCTCAGGCGTAGTGCATTGCCGATCACTGAGACCGAACTCAGGCTCATCGCCAGCGCAGCGATCATCGGCGATAAGAGCTGTCCGGTTACCGGATAAAGCACACCTGCGGCCAGCGGAATTCCCATAGCGTTATAGACAAAGGCGAAACCAAGATTCTGCCTCATGTTGCGTACAGTCTCCAGCGAAAGAAGTCGTGAGCGCGCAATCGCACGCAGGTCGCCTTTGATGAGTGTAACGTGAGCAGAATTGATCGCGACGTCAGTACCGGTACCCATCGCAATCCCGACGTCTGCCTTCGCCAGGGCCGGGGCATCGTTGATGCCATCGCCGGCCATTGCCACTACCTTGCCCTGTTGCTGGAGCCGTTCGACCAGGGCCAGCTTGTCTTGCGGCTTGACCTCCCCGTAGACCTCCGAAATCCCGAGCATCGCCGCGACGGCTTTTGCCGTGGTCACGCCGTCACCGGTCGCCATCACCACCGTCATGCCGGCGTCGCGCAGGGTCGCCAGGGCTTCCGGCGTCGTCGCCTTGATCGGGTCCGACACGGCGATCAGGCCCACGAGCTTCCCTTGCAGCGCCAGGTACATCACGCTTGCACCGACATGTCGAAGCTCTTCCGCAGCCTTTTGTAGCGGCGTCCAGTCAACTTTCTCGGTATCCATGAGGGCCGTGTTGCCCAATGCCACCCGCTCGCCCTGCACGGTTCCGCGTACGCCGATCCCGCTCGACGATTCGAAGCTTTCGGGCTTGTGCAGCTCTACATTCCGCCGGCGTGCCTCAGCAACGATCGCGTGTGCCAGCGGATGCTCGCTCCCCTGGTCGATGCTGGCGGCGATCCGTAGAACATCCTCTTCCTGGAATCCCGGCGCAGCGATCGCCCTGTCGAACGCCGGCTTCCCCTCCGTAAGCGTGCCGGTCTTGTCGACAATGATCGTATCGACCTTGCGCATTGCTTCGATCGCCGCGGCGTCGCGAAACAGCACACCCTGGGTAGCGGCGCGGCCAGTGGCAGCCATAATCGACATCGGCGTCGCGAGACCAAGGGCGCACGGGCAGGCGATGATCAGGACCGCCACGGCATTCACAAAACCGTAGACCCAGCTGGGCTCAGGCCCGAACAGCCCCCACCCCAACAAGGTGAGCAGTGCAATCGCAACAACGACCGTCACGAAATAGCCCGCGACTACGTCCGCCAAGCGCTGCATGGGCGCCCGCGAACGCTGCGCCTGCGCGACCATCTGCACGATCTGCGACAGCATGGTCTGCGATCCCACTCTCTCGGAGCGGATAACGAGACTGCCACTCGTATTGATGGTCGCGCCGATCACCTTGTCGCCCGGCCGCTTTGTCACCGGCATGGGCTCGCCAGTAAGCATGGCTTCATCCACGGCACTTTCACCCTCCAGGACCATCCCATCGGCCGGCACTTTTTCACCAGGCCTGACTCGCAGCGAGTCCCCGATGTGGACATGCGAAAGCTCAATGTCTTCTTCGGTGCCGTCGGCACGAATCCGCCTGGCTGTTTTCGGCGCCAGGCCCAGCAAGGATTTGATCGCCGCCGACGTCTGCGAGCGTGCGCGCAGTTCAAGGATCTGACCGAGCAGGGTTAGCGAAACGATGACGGCGGCAGCCTCGTAATAGACACCGATGCGGCCGTGCATCGCAAAGTTCGGCGGGAACAGGCCTGGCGAGAGGGTCGCAACCAGGCTGTATCCATATGCCGCAGCGACCCCGATACTAATCAAAGTCCACATGTTGGGACTGCGATTGCTGAAAGACTGCGCGCCACGGACAAAGAAGGGCCAGCCGGCCCACAGGACGACCGGTGTGCTGAGCACGAATTCAACCCAGCTCTGGTAGGCAAGCCCCCCGCTGAATATCCGGTGCCCTGCCATTGCCAGGACGGTGACGACCACGGTCAGCGGCAGCGTCCACCGGAAACGACGGCGAAAATCCACAAGCTCGGGATTTTCTTCATCCTCCAGCGATGGCAACATAGGCTCAAGCGACATCCCGCATATCGGGCAATTGCCTGGCGTGGCTTGCTGGACTTCGGGATGCATCGGGCACGTGTAACGCGTCCCTGGCGGCGCCTCCGGCATGACAGCAGGAGCGCTTTTCTCCGTATAGCCGGCGGGGTTGGCGCGAAACGTTTCCATGCACTTCAGGCTGCAGAAGTGATAGCGGACTCCTTCGTGCTCAATGCGTCGATCCGTTCTGTCGGCCACGCTCATGCCGCATACCGGATCGGTGAAGGGCTTTTCTAGCGCTGCCGAGGGCTCGTGCCCGGATGTTCCCGCAGTGTCCCCGGCAGGCCTGGCCGGAGCAAGGTCGTGCGCATGCGAATGGTGGCCTTCGTGACCAGTGTGCTGGTGACCGGAAGGGGTTTGCATTTCATCTTTCATGACAGCTCCAGTAAAAACGCTTGCGATTGAAGAGCGCGTTCAGCTTGTCAAATGACGCCTGCGCTCGTTCCTGGCCTAACCGTTTTCCTTTGCGTGATTCAGGGAATACCGCGGAATCTCGACGGCAAGGTCCGTGTCTGCGAGAATCGCTTGACACGACAAGCGGGACAAGCGCTCAACGCCCCATGCACGGTCGAGCATATCCTCTTCGTCTTCGGTCGCATCCTCGAGAGACGCGTATCCCGTCCGCACCACGACATGGCATGTCGTGCATGCGCCAAGCTTGCCACACGCGTGATCGATGTCGATTCCATTCGCCAGCAAGGCATCGCAGATGCTCGTGCCGGGAGCGGCTTCGAACGATGTTCCGTCAGGAGCACAGTCCGGATGCGGAGGTACTGTAATCCTAGGCATTCATGCCATCCTCGCCCAAGCCAGGGCTTCGGTAGCGACAAAACAGGCACCCGCCAGCAAGTCCGCCCATTCGGCCGGCCGTGCCATGGCCGGCGCTGGCAGAGGTGGCTTCGTCTGGCCAGGTCAATGCAGTCTCCAGAGGCTTTACAGGGAGCAAGGCGCTGGGCTTGCCACAGAATTCCGTCTCCTCCAGAGCGACGGTTTCCTCATTTTTATGGAACTGCATGAATGAATCTCCAGTGGGTTGACAAATCCACTGTAAACCTTCCAGCGATGGAAAGGTCAAGCTGATTTTTTCATGGAATGGTGATGTGCTCCTGCAGCCGGTTTCTGCTCTGATTCATCGGAGTAGAATGCGTTCTCCTCCGATGCGCTGGCGGCGCGGCGGCGTTGAGGGAGAATTGATCTCATGATCCTCCCCAGATAAAGCTCGGGGAGGGACTGCTTATCCAGATGGCGGACAGATGCCGCGGTACTGCCGCCGCGGCCCCGAGTAAGGCGAGTAAGGCGAGTACGGATTTGAGAAAGTTATTTGGCCGACGCTGGGTGCTTCGCCAGCCACTGGTCGAGTTTTTTTATTTCCTTCGTCTGGTCCGAGATAATCTTCTTGGCCATTGCCTTCATTTGCGCATCCTTGCCATGCTTGAGCTGCGCTTTTGCCATGTCGATGCCGGCCTGGTGGTGCGATCGCATCATCGTGGCGAAGTCATGGTCATGGTTGCCGCTCATCTGCATCGTGGACATCTTCTGGTGCATGGCCTGCATGGATTGCATCATCTCGTGCCCAGGCATGTCATGCCCCGCATGCCCAGCCTGCGCCGCCTGGCCTGCCGCCGCGCCATGTTGCGCGTGTTGCCCCGACTGCGCCATCGAATTTGCTGACACACCAAAGACAAGTGCAGCTGCACCGGCCATGAGAGTGATACGGGTCCGTATTTTCGTCATGTTCTTCTCCTTGTACCAATTGATCACCGAGCGGCGCTGAAAAACGAAAGCCACACGTCGAGTACCAATTTTGGAAGGAGTCCGACGATGCATGCTGTGCGCTGACGCACCCTGTCTGTACATCTTTGCAAGTCAGCGTGCCTACATTTCGTTCGCATGCCGTTTTGCTGCAGCCGCGCCTGACTTTAGTCACCATTAAGGCGGCATCACGCCAAAATCTGTCATGCTATACTCAGCGCACATATGAACCGTGCACTCAAGACATTCTTGGTTTGGCTACTGTTGGCCGTGCTTCCGCTCCACGCGGCGGCTGGCAGCCGTATGTCGTGCGGGCCGGTTCACCAGCAATCCAGCCAGGGGTCGGTCGAAGCCGGCTCGCAGTCCCACGAGCATGTCGCCGAGACGCACGCGCATCACGGCGACCAGCATGCAAGCCAGCCCGATGACTCCTCGGTCGATGCCGATTCCGCAGACGCCAAGGATGGCAAGAAGCCACACTCGACCTGCAGCGCCTGTTCGGCGTTCTGCCTGGGCGCGGTTGCGCCACCCTCTACCCACCTCGCTGTCCCGGCTTTCGATGGCTCTGATGCAGTCATCGTCGCGCCTGCGGTCTTCACCGTAGGCTTTATCCAGGACGGCCCCCAGCGCCCTCCCCGGCACCAATCTTCCTAAATCCAGCAAGAGCTGACCCGCTGTTCTGCAGTGCTGTCGTCATCGCTCTTGAGCACTCGCGCGTGCCCCTGCACGCCCTGTCACCGATTCTGAGGATTGACCATGACCTCCAAGCTATTGGGCGCCGCTATTGGCGCCCTGCTGGTCCTGCCGATGTACGCGCAGGCCCAGCAATCCCGTCTGTTGGCAGACCCTGCTGACCCCGCTGCGGCTGTGCCGCCGACCGTATACGAATCGGTCATCGCCAGATCTTCGCCTGCTCTGCAGGATGGCCAGACGCCTGACAAATCCTGGCGCGCAGCAAACGATACCGTCGCCGGCGCGCCGGGTCATGCCGGACATGCGGCTCCCGGTAGCGAACCGAAGCCCCAGGCTCATGCACCAGCGCCTGCTCCGCCATCTCCTGCAACAGATGGCAAACCGGCCCCTGCTCCTGTCGACCATAGCAAACATCATTAAGCCGGAAACATCATGACAACAAAGCCTTCCATCCCCACATTGCGCGCGATCGCGACAGGCGCCATGGTCCTTGCGTTGAGTGGTTGCGCGACGTTCTCGAAGGACGGCGGCCTGGATGCCGTCTCAGCCTTGACCGCCGAGCGCACTGGCCAGGATGTTCGCCTCCCCAAAGCCAATGCCGACGGTGCGGCCATCCAGGGCGAGCTGGACCAGTTGCTGAAGCAACCGCTCAGCGCCGACGGCGCCGTACGCATTGCCCTGATCAACAATCGTGGCCTGCGTGCGTCGCTCGCCGAACTGGGTGTCGCCGAGGCTGACCTGGTGCAGGCCGGCCGCATGGCCAATCCCGGTTTCAGTTTCAGCCGCACGTCCGGTGGCGGCGAGACCGAGATCGAGCGCAGCGTCATGTTTGACCTCGTCGGACTGGTGACGATCCCGATCCGCCGCGATATCGAGTCGCGGCGCTTCGAGAGCGCCAAGCTGGTCGCCGCAACCGAAGCAGTCCGCCTGGCGGCGGATACCCGCAAGGCCTGGGTCAATGCCGTCGCCGCAGTGCAGTCTGCACGCTACGCAGAACAGGTGCGTGAGGCGGCCGAGGCAAGCGCCGAACTGGCGCAGCGCATGGCGAAGGTTGGAAACTTCAGTGCCCTCGACAGGGCGCGCGAGCAGGCATTCTCGGTCGAGGCCGCAACCCAGCTTGCGCGTGCCCGGCACAACGCGACGGCTGCCCGCGAGCGGCTGGCGAGTCTGATGGGCGTATGGGGAGAGAACACCGCATTCCAACTGCCCGAAAGGCTTCCAGATCTCCCGGCGGCGCCGCGCGCGGCGGACAATATCGAGTCGCTCGCCATGCAGCAGCGTCTCGACGTCCGGTTGGCGAAGCTCAGCGCCGAGTCGACCGCGCGTGCCCTGGGCTTGAGCAAGGCGACCGGCGTCATCAATGTCCTCGATGCGGGCTACGTCAACTCAAGCAAATCGGGTTCGCCACGAGAAAACGGTTACGAGATCGAGCTTTCCCTGCCGATTTTCGATTGGGGCGGCGCACGTGTGGCAAAGGCCGAAGCGATCTACATGCAGTCGGTTCACCGCACCGCCAACACGGCCACGCTTGCCCGGTCGCAGGTACGCGAAGCCTACTCAGCTTACCGCACGACCTACGACGTCGCCAGGCAGCACCGCGACGAACTGGTTCCCCTGCGGAAGAAGATTTCTGAAGAGACCCTCCTCCGCTACAACGGCATGCTCATGAGCGTCTTCGAGCTACTGGCCGACGCACGCGCTCAGATCGCGGGCGTGAATGCGGCAATCGACGCCCAGCGCGATTACTGGATCGCAGAAACGGACCTGCAGGCCGCCATTAGCGGCACTGGCGGTTCGTCGATCTCCATGGCGTCCACCGCAGCTTCACCCGAAGCCGCTGCAGAACATTAAACAAGGAATAGATTAACCATGAGCTCTCGTCGCGATTTCTTCACTGGTGCCGCCGCCCTGGTAGGCGCCGGACTGGTAACCCGTGCCGGCGCCGCCACCCTCCCGGAAGCGCCGATCATGACCAGCGCCGCCACGCAGCCGCCACCGCCGCCGCCGAACGGCCGGCCGTATAACCCGGTCGTCACCCTGAACGGCTGGTCCCTGCCGTGGCGCATGAACAATGGCGTCAAGGAGTTTCACCTGATCGCCGAACCTGTCGTGCGCGAGATTGCACCGGGCATGAAAGCCAATTTGTGGGGCTACAACGGGCAGAGTCCAGGACCGACCATCGAGGTGGTCGAGGGTGACCGCGTGCGCATCTTCGTGACCAACAAACTGCCGGAGCACACCAGCATCCACTGGCATGGCCAGCGGCTGCCGAACGGCATGGATGGCGTCACCGGCCTGACCCAGCCTGGTATCCAGCCGGGCAAGACCTTTGTCTACGAATTCGTTGCCCGCCGGCCTGGAACCTTCATGTATCACCCGCACGCCGACGAAATGGTGCAGATGGCAATGGGCATGATGGGGTTCTGGGTCACGCACCCAAAGAACCCCGCGCACCATAAAGTCGATCGCGATTTCGTGTTCCTGCTCAACGCCTACGACATCGAGCCAGGCAGCTATACGCCGCGGGTCAACGAAATGCTCGACTTTAATATCTGGACCTTCAACAGCCGGGTATTCCCGGGCATCGACACCATGAACGTGCGCCAGGGCGACCGTGTGCGCATCCGAACCGGCAACCTGACGATGACGAACCATCCGATCCACCTGCACGGCCACGAGTTCGAAGTCACCGGGACCGATGGAGGCTGGACCCGGCCCGAGTCGCGCTGGCCGGAAGTGACGACCGACGTCGCAGTCGGCCAGATGCGCGCGATCGAATTCGTAGCAAGCGAACCCGGCGACTGGGCCTTCCACTGCCACAAGTCGCACCACACGATGAACGCGATGGGCCATGACGTGCCTACGCTCATCGGGGTGGACCACCGCGGTGTCGCTGAAAAGATCACGAAGCTCGTCCCCGACTATATGGTCATGGGCGACAAAGGCGGCTCCATGGGCGACATGGAGATGCCGATACCGGAAAACACGCTGCCCATGATGACCGGCCAGGGTCCGTTCGGCGGGGTCGAGATGGGCGGCATGTTCACCGTGCTCAAGGTGCGCAAGGACCAGAAAGCCGGGGACTACAAGGATCCGGGCTGGTACAAGCATCCCCCGGGCACCGTCGCCTATGAGTGGAAAGGCGAGCCCCCGGCCGCTGTGCGCAGCCAGAGCGCCGGCGGCCAGGCAATGCCGGCCGTGAAGCCTGGGGACGTCGAAATGACCGTGCGCAAGCCCGGCGGCCACAAGGGCCATCACTAACCGCAACAGGAAAGGACGAACTCATGATCCGACGACTAGCAAGGACGACAGCGCGCGCCGGAGCATCAGCCCAAGGCGAAAGGACTGGCCTTCCCTGCGATGCCGCTCGGCTCTCCGGGCATGGAAGGCCCGCGCAAAGATCCGTTTGATGTGCTGCCGGCGCAGGCCAACGGCAGTACCGAAGTATTCGAGCACTACAACTGAACACAATTTCTTCACCACTGAAAAGGAACCACCATGAACGCACTCTCGAAACTGACTTTCGCTATCGTCCTGGCCGCCGCAGCTTCCATTGCCACTGCCCAGGACGGCCACGGCGCTCACGACGCCCATGCCGGCCATGAAGCGCCGGCAACGGCTGAACTCACCCATGGCGAAGTCAAGAAGGTGAACAAGGACGCCGGCAAGATCACGCTGCGCCACGGCGAGCTGAAGAACCTCAATATGGCGGCAATGACCATGGTGTTCCGCGTCAAGAACCCAGCCATGCTGGACCAGGTGAAGACGGGCGACCAGGTCAAGTTCGCAGCCGACCGTGTCAACGGTGCTATCACGATCGTCCAGCTCCAGTCTGCTCAGTAAACCCAGCATCCACGAACCGGGGCTCGACACGCCTGATCGCGTCACAGGAGCCCCTCAGGAGACCAGCATGAAAATCAAATCTTTCTTTGCAGGGGCAGTAGCGGTTCTCGGACTGGTGTCCACCTCCTCCGCGTTCGCACACGCCAAGCTCGAGTCGTCCTCACCACAGGCCAACGCCGTTGTGAGCCCGGCGCCTGCGCAGGTGCGCCTGCAGTTCAGCGAGCAGCTTGAACTTCCGTTTAGCAAGGTCAAATTGATCGACGAGAAAGGCGCGGTCGTAGTGCCAAGCAAGACTTTCCTCGACGATGCGAATCCCAAGGTGCTGATTGCGACTGTTCCAGGCTTGCATGCCGGGGCCTGGCGCGTCCAGTGGTCCACGGTCACCCGGGACGGCCACAAGGTCAAAGGCCAGTTCGACTTCCGGGTAAAGTAACATGGAGGCTGACCTCGCCCTTGCTCAACGCTTCATCACGGTCGTCCTGAACCTGACGGTAGCCGTGCTTGTTGGCGCCAGCGCAGCCCATATCTGGCTGCGCAGGGCGCGGTCGGCATGGGGTAACGGCCTGGTTCCGCGCCTGCGCAAGGTCATGCTGTTTGCAGTCACAGTGGCAGCGATCGCGTATGTGGCGGTGCTTTGGCTCGAAGCGGCGTCGATGGCGGAGGTCCCGGTGAAAGAGGCCTTCCCCGCGGTACGGTCCGTCATCACCGTCACGCACTACGGGCTGGCATGGATGATCGGTGCGGCAGCACTGCTTGTCGTCGCCATTACCCTCGGGATACGCAAGGACGAGCGGCCTGGCGCTGCCGCGCCGCTGGTTCGTGCCGCCGCGCTCGGCGTACTGCTCTACTCCCGCAGCATGGTGAGCCACGCCGGCGCCGCGGGCGACTTTACCTGGGCGGTACTGGCCGACTGGGTTCACCTTGCTGCGATCAGCCTCTGGGTCGGCGAAGTCATCCTCGCCGGCCTGGTCACGCTGCGCTCCCCGCCTGAATGGGAGTCGAAGAACCGCGCCGAATGCGCCCGTTTCATCATGTCGCTGTCGACGTCGGCCACTGTCGCCCTGGCCTGCATCTTCATTACGGGTGTCCTGAGCGCATGGCGCGTGCTGGGAAGCCCCGGAAACGTCCTGGGCAACCCTTATGGAACCGCCCTGCTTGTCAAGGTCGGACTCGTACTGTGCGCAGCAGCGCTGGGCGGCTTGAACCGCTTCGTTGTCATGCCAAAGCTGCTGGCACAACTGCGCCAGCCAAAACTTCAAGGCGCTGCCAGTGGCAAGTTTGCCGTGATCCTGCAGGTCGAAGCCTGCATCCTGGTGGCCGTACTCATCGTGGCTGCCGTCCTGAGTTCTACCTCACCGCCGGTGGCGTCGTGAGAACTTCATCGTCAAGGGAATACTAATGAAAAAGAAAACCATCCCGGCTCTCGTCTTGAGCGCTTTCCTGTTCGCCGTCTCCTCCGCGAGCCTGGCCGCTTCACCGAAGGAGGCGCTCGAAGCCTTCCATGCCGCCCTGACCAGCGGCGACAAGGCAAAGGCATTGAGCCTGCTGTCCCCGGACATCGCGATCTATGAATCCGGCCACGTCGAGCGCTCGCGTGAAGAGTACGCAAGCCATCATCTGGGCGGCGACATGGAGTTCGCAAAGAACTCGACGCGCAAAGTGCTGAAACAGACCGAACGCATCGATGGCAACATGGCTATCGTGTTGGAGGAAACCGAAACCACGGGAACATCGCGCGGCAAGCCGGTGCATGTCTTTGGAACGGGCACGGCGGTCCTCGAAAAGAAGGCCGATGGCTGGGCGATCGTCCACGTGCATTGGTCTTCCAGGAAAGCGAAGTAAGCGCCGCACCTGCTCATTCACGCGCCGGATCGAGGGACCACGCGCCTCGATCCAGCCATCAATCGTCGATCAGCGCCTGGATGATCGGGACCTTCGCCTCGACCATGGCGAGCTTTCTGGCCGCAAGGCTGCGCGTGCTCGTGCTGTGCCCGCTTGATGAAGCGGATCCGCCGCACATCGCCATCCCCATAGGTGCGGTAGCCGGCCTGCGGCCGCGCCGGCTCGTCGATCAATCCACTGCGTTGGTAGAGGCGGACGGTCTCGACGTTGACATCCGCGGCGGCGGCCAGGCGGCTGATGGTCTTTTATCGGTCATGTACTTGACTCCGTATCGAGGTACGGAGCTTAACCTACCGCTGTAAAAGCTTAACTGGGGCAGGCATGAAAATGGGAACGAAGGGATCCTTGGCCGCAGGCGTGCTGGCCGCTCCTGGGGCATCGGCCTGTTGCGTGGGGCCGCTCGTCTGCTTTTGCTGGGGATCGGCGGCTGCTGGGCTTCGCACCTGATGGCGTTTGAACCCTACAGCCCGTATTTCACGGCGCTCACCGCACTGTTCCTCTGGGCGGGCTTTTACAACGTGTAATTCAGCTTGCCCTGGTCCAGCCCGAGACGATGATCGCCATGCCGCACAGTGCGATAGCCGCCCCTATCCAATCCAGCGTCGACAGCTTGATGCCGTCGACAAAACGTAGCCATACCAGGGCCGTCGCGACGTAGACACCCCCGTAGGCCGCGTACACCCGGCCGCTTGCCGCCGGATGCAGCGTCAGGAGCCAGACGAACAGCGCCAGGCTGACCGCAGCCGGCACCAGGAGCCATATCGGGCCACTCTTGCGCAGCCATAGGTAGGGGAGGAAGCAACCGACGATTTCGGCAATGGCTGTCGCAACGAAGAGCAGCGTAGTTTTCAGTATCAATTCGGATCTCGAGCATTCGCAACGGATTCATATGATAGAACAGACAAGCACGCGAGCGGTCGGAACCGATACCCAGCCTTCGTACCCACTGCTATAATCCCACCACTAACCTGGATCTTCTCTCTTGCGCCGGATCGTCTACCTCCTGCTGCTGCTCTGTCTTCCCCTGTATGGCTTTGCCATGCAAGGCGGCCAGCCGCATGCCTACGGTGCGCAGTCGCTCACGCACGAAGTCGAGCACGAACAGGGGCTGCAGCACCATCACGACGACGACGGGTCGGTCCACTACGACGAATCCGACGAGTCGCTCGCCCATGCGCAGGAACACTCTCATTCTGCGCAGCCGATCGGTTTCCATGTGCCTTCGCTGACGGCACCTGCCGAACGGCAGCTATCCGGCCTGGCCGACTTCATCATTCATGCGCCACCCGAGCCCTTCCTGGACGGACCGCGAAAACCGCCTCGCCCTGCCCCCGGCCTTGCTGCCGGGGGACTGACGCACGCCTGATCGACCTGTCAAGGCGCGAGCTCCTCGCGCCAGTGCGCATCCTCCCGGTGATCCTGAATATCACACGATGGAGAACACATGCACACCTGCCGCTTGTCATTTTACTTTGCCGGTGCCGCCCTCGCCCTGCCGTGCTGGGCATTGGGCGCGGCACCGGCCACGCTTCAACAAGCAGTCGAAAGCGCCTGGCTGCGTGCGCCCGCCGCGCGCACCCTGGAAGCGCGCCAGGACGAAACCGCCGCCGCACGCGCAGGCGCGGCTTCCTGGATGGCTTCCAACCCCAGCCTCGGCCTGTCCCAGCGCAACGACCACGGCTCATCGGAACGCGCCCAGCGCGAATCCGAGATCTCCGTGTCGACGTCGATCTGGCTGCCTGGCCAGAAATCCGCGCGCGAGCTGCTCGCGGCGCGCAGTACCGCCGAAGTCGTTGCCCAACTGGGCGCGACACGCCTTGCCGTGGCCGGGCTGGTGCGCAGCCGGATGTGGGAGGCTGCCGCCGCCCGCGTCACGCTGGAAGAAAAGCAGGACCACCTGCACCACCTCGAAGGCCTGGCCGAAGAAGTCCAGCGCCGCGTCAAGGCGGGCGACCTGGCGCGCAGCGACGGACTGCTCGCTGCGCAGGAAGTGTTGGCAGCGCGCATCGCCGTCGGCAGTGCCCGCACGGCAGCGGCCGAAGCGCTGGCCCGCTACCGGATCGCTACCGGCCTGCCTGAACTGCCGGCGCTGGAGCCGGAGCCGCTGCGGGCGGGCGACGCCCCTGCCAACGTGCGCCTGGCGGCTGCACAGGCCTCCGAACAGCGGGCGCACGCAGCCCTGCGCCTTGCGCAAGCCAGCCGGTCCGCCCCACCAACCATCGCCTTGTCGATGCGCCGGGAAGACGAGCGGACGCTGCGCGAACCTGCGAACAGCATCGGCATCGCCCTGCAGATCCCATTCGGCAGCGCCGCGCGCAACCGGGTCGTTGAAGCCCAGGCGCAGACCGCCATCGCCACTGCCGCCGCCGAAGCGGCCGAAGCGCAAATAGTAGCCGGCGCGGATGTGGACCTTGCCCGGGAACGGCTTGTCAACGCCAGGACGGCGCTTGACGATGCGCGCGCGCGCGCGAGCGCCCTGCACGAACACACGGCGCTGTTCGAAAAAGCCTTCCGCCAGGGCGAACGCGGCCTGGCCGACCTGCTGCGCTCGCGCGCACTGACCCACGAGGCGAACGTCGCCGTGGCCCAGCAAAAAGTCGCACTCGGGCATGCCCATGCCCAGCTCAACCAAGCACTAGGAATCCTTCCATGAAATACCTGAATCTCTTCTTGTCCGCCATGTTCGCCATGTCGGTGGCCTTCGCCAGCCCCGGCGCGCACGGCCCCAACGGCGAACACCTCGATGGCCAGGCCGCAACCGGCGGCCCTGCTTCGGCCATACCGCGTATCGAGACCTTTACCGAATCTTTTGAATTGGTCGGCCAGCTGGCCGGCGGTGAGCTTTCGCTCATGATCGACCGCTACGAAACCAACGAGCCGGTGCTGAACGGCATTCTCGAGGTGCAGTACAAGAACCTCAAGGCCAGGGCGAAATTCCACGCCGACCTTGGCGACTACGCGGTCGACGATCCTGCCTTGCTCGCAGCGATTTCCAAGCCGGGCACGCATCCGCTGCTGTTCACCCTGGTCGCAGGGGAGGAAAGCGACCTGCTCGAAGGCACGCTGCAAGTGAGCGCCGCCCAGGACGACCACGGCCACGAGCACGCTCCCTGGCGCCGCTGGCTGCTCGCAGTCGCTATCGCTAGCGTCCTCGTCGCCGCCGTATTTGCCGTACGCCGCATGCGCCAACGTAAGGAAGCCTGAACATGAACATGAAACATCGCATTGCTGCAGGCGTGATTGCCGCCCTCTTTGCCACTTCTCTCCTCGCCTCGCCCGGCGCGCATGGCCCGAACGGCGAACACCTCGACGGCCAGGCCAGTGCAACTGCGGGCGGGCTGGCGCGCCTGCCTGATGGCAGCGTCAACGTTCCCAAGCTCGCCCAGCGCCGCATGGGCGTGCGCACGCTGATGGCGAAGGAAGGCGAATTCGCCCGCACCGTCCAGCTCAACGGGCGCGCCGCCATCGACCCGAATGCGGGCGGGCGCGTGCAGGCCCCGTTCGCGGGTCAGATCGCACCTGGCCCGAACGGCCTTCCAGTGGCGGGCCAGCGCGTCGTGAAAGGACAGGTGCTGGCGCGCCTGCGTCCCACGGGGGCGGCGATCGAACGCGGCAACCAGGCGGCGCAGCTGGCCGAACTGCGCGCCAACCATGCCTTGCTCGAAAAGCGCGTGGCGCGCCTGAAATCGCTGGAAGGCGTGGTGCCGGCCAAGGACATCGAGGCGGCCCAGGCCGAGCTGGTGGCCAACATCGGCCAGGAACGCGCGGTGGCAAAGTCAATCGGCGGCGTCGAGGCAATCGTTGCGCCGGCGAGCGGCGTCATCGCCAGCGCGTCGGTGCTCAATGGCGAGATCGTCGAGTCGCGCGACGTGCTGTTCGAGATCGTCGACCCGCAGCGCATGCTGGTCGAAGCGCTGTCCACCGATGCCTCGCTGGCGCGCAGGATCAGCGCCGCGACACTGGCCGACCTGCCCGGCGTGGAACTGACCCTGCTGGGCGGCGGGCGCAGCCTGCGTGAGGGCGCCGTGCCGTTGAATTTCCGTGCCAGGGCAGCAGCGCTCGACCTGGCCGTGGGCCAGCCCGTGACCGTGCTGGCCAAGCTGAACACGACGGTGAAGGGCATCGCGCTGCCGGCGGCGGCGCTGGCGCGGAACCAGGCCAACGAAACGGTGGTGTGGATCAAGTCCGGCGCCCAGCGCTTCATTGCCTTGCCGGTCGAGGCGACCCCGCTGGACGCCGGCACGGTGATCGTGACCCGGGGCCTGAGCCCCGACAACAGGGTGGTGGTTGCCGGGACCTCCCTGATCAACCAGATCAGGTAAGCCGCCCATGTTCAATACTATCGTTCGTTTCAGCCTGCGCAACCGCCTGTTCGTCCTGGCGGCGGCACTGCTGCTGATGGTGTATGGCGCCATGACAGCCTGGCGCACCCCGGTGGACGTATTCCCCGACCTGAACAAGCCGGTTGTCACCGTGCTGACGGAAGCCGGCGGCATGGCCCCCGAGG
This sequence comes from Telluria sp. ZB4P37, assembly GCF_059685855.1. Taxonomy (NCBI): domain Bacteria; kingdom Pseudomonadati; phylum Pseudomonadota; class Betaproteobacteria; order Burkholderiales; family Oxalobacteraceae; genus Telluria; species Telluria sp. ZB4P37. The sequence continues at coordinate 214,624 of NZ_JCASID010000004.1, read as the reverse complement.
AGGTCGAGCAGCTGGTCTCGTTCCCGATCGAGACCTCGCTCAACGGCATGCCCGGCGTGACGCGAGTGCGCTCGGTGTCCGGTGTCGGCCTGTCGATCGTGTACGCGGAATTCGACTGGGGCACCGACGTGTACCGCAACCGCCAGTTGGTCTCCGAGCGGATTACCCTGGTCAAGGAACAGCTCCCGGGCAATATCGCGCCGATGATGGGGCCGGTTTCCTCGATCATGGGCGAGATCATGCTGATCGCGCTGCCGATCGACACGGCCAGGACCGACCCGATGAAGGCGCGCGAGTATGCCGACTTCGTGCTGCGCCCGCGCCTGTTGTCGATCCCCGGCGTGTCGCAGGTGATCCCGATCGGCGGCGAAGTGCGCCAGCTGCGCGTGCAGCCGGACACGGCGCGCATGGCGCAGTTCGGCGTCTCGCTCGAGCAGGTGACCAACGCGCTGCGCGGCTTCTCGGCCAATACCAGCGGCGGCTTCATCGACCTGAACAACCGCGAGTACCTGATCCGCAACCTGGGCCGCACCACGCGCCTGGAAGACTTGAACGGCACCGCGGTGGCCTATCGCGACGGCAGGCCGGTCCTGCTGGAGCAGGTTGCCAGTGTCGCTTACGCACCGGCCTTCAAGCGCGGCGACGCCGGCCTGAACGGCCAACCGGCGGTGATCGTCAGCGTGCAGAAGCAGCCTGCCGGCGACACGGTGCGCCTCACGCGCGACATCGAGACCGCGCTGGCGGAACTGAAACAGGGGCTCCCGGCCGGCATTTCGCAGCCCGTGGTGCTGTTCAGGCAGGCCAACTTCATCGACGCTTCGATCGGCAACGTTGTCGAGGCCCTGCGCGACGGCGCCATCCTGGTGGCGATCGTGCTGTTCGCCTTCCTGCTCAGCGCGCGCACGACGCTGATCTCGCTAGTCGCCATCCCGCTGTCGCTCGCCGTGACTGCGCTGGCCTTCCACCTGCTGGGCCAATCGATTAACGTGATGACGCTTGGGGGCCTCGCGATCGCCATCGGCGAACTGGTCGATGATGCGGTGGTCGACGTCGAGAACATCGTGCGCCGGCTGAAACAGCGCGGCGAAACCGGGCAGTCGGTATTGGAAGTAGTCTGGCATGCATCGGTCGAGGTACGCTCGGGCATCGTCTACGCGACCGTGATCGTGGTGCTGGTGTTCATTCCCTTGTTCGCCCTGCCCGGCATCGAGGGGCGCCTGTTTGCGCCGCTCGGCATTGCCTACATCGCCTCGATCCTGGCTTCGATGCTGGTGTCGATGACGGTCACGCCGGTCCTGGCCTATTACCTGCTGCCGAAGATGAAGCGCCTGCACCGCGGCGACAGCCCGATCGTGCGCCGCATGAAGGCGTGGGATACGGCGGCGCTGGCCTGGTCCTTCACCCGCATCCGCCCCCTGCTGGCGGCCGCGCTGTTCGTGGTACTCGCAGCCGCCGCCTCGGTGCCCTTCTTCCCGCGTGCCTTCCTGCCGGCGTTCAACGAAGGCTCGCTGGTGATGGGCATGACCTTTACGCCCGGGACCTCGCTGCTCGAGGCCAACCGCATGGGCGCGCTGGCCGAGACCCTGATCGCCCAGGTGCCGGAAGTGACCAAGGTGGGGCGACGTACCGGCCGCGCCGAGCTCGATGAGCATGCCGAAGGCGTGCATTCGTCCGAGATCGACGTCGACCTGAAGCCGTCCGGACGCAGCCGCGAGGAGATCATGGCGAGCATCCGCAACCAGCTGTCCGTGATCCCGGCGTCGGTCGCGATCGGCCAGCCGATCTCGCACCGGCTCGACCACCTGCTGTCGGGCGTGCGCGCGCAGATCGCCCTCAAGATCTACGGGGACGACATCGATACCCTGCGCGGCCTGGCCGACAGCCTGCGCGGCCGCCTGGCGGCGGTGCCGGGGCTGGTCGACCTGTCGGTCGAGCGCCAGGTGCTGATCCCGCAGGTCAAGATCCGGATCGACTACCGCAAGGCGGCCCAGCATGGCCTGGCCGCGGGCGAGGTGCTGCAGGCGCTGCAGGCCCTGTCGGAAGGCACGCGCGTGACCCAGGTGATCGACGGCGCGCGCCGTTTCGACCTCGTGGTGCGGCTGTCCGACGTGGACCGCTCGCCGCAGGACCTCGGGCGCGTCATGCTGGCCAGCCCTGCGGGCCAGATCCCGCTCTCGAGCGTGGCGACCGTGGAAGAAGGCGACGGCCCGAACCAGATCGGCCGCGAGAATGGCCGCCGCCGCATCGTCGTCTACGCCAACACGGACGGCTCGAACATGTCGCGCATCATCGCCGACGTGCGCAAAGGCGTTGCCGCCACCGCGCTCCCGGGCGGCTATTTTGTCAGCGTCGAGGGCCAGTTCCAGGCACAGGAACAATCGCAGCAGCTGATCGCGGGCCTGTCGCTGGCTTCGCTGGTGCTGATCTTCCTGGTGCTGTATTCGCGCTACCGCTCGTCGACCCTGGCGCTGGTCATCATGGGCAACATCCCGTTTGCGCTGGTGGGCAGCGTGATCGCCATGTGGATCGCGGGGGTGTCGCTGTCGGTGGCGTCGATGGTCGGCTTCATCACCCTGGCCGGCATCGCGACGCGCAACGGCATCCTCAAGATCAGCCACTACATCAACCTGTGCAAATTCGAGGGCGAGACCTGGGGCTGGCCGATGATCGTGCGCGGGTCGATCGAGCGCCTGACGCCGGTCCTGATGACGGCCCTGGTCGCGGCATTCGCCTTGACGCCACTGCTGCTCGCCGCCGACGCGGCCGGCAAGGAAATCCTGCATCCCGTGGCCGTGGTCATCTTCGGCGGCCTGATCAGCTCCACACTGCTCGATTCCCTGCTCACGCCCCTCATCTTCTGGAAGGTCGGGCGCCGGCCACTCGAGCAGCTGCTGGCCGAAAAAGGCAGCGAGGCATATTGATCGCATTTCGATGTACATGGGCCGAGCGGCGGCGCCCATCCCAAGCCGCCGCATGTTTTGCGGAGCAATCAACATGAAGAAGATGTTTGCAGTAGCGGCCCTCGCGGCCAGCGTCGTCCTGTCGGGTAACGTCTTGGCGCACGGCGCGAAGGCCAAGCATGGCGGCATCGTTCAGAGCGCGGGCGACCTGGCCTTCGAGCTCGTCGCCAAGAACAGCAGCCCGAAGATCTATGTGGACGACCATGGCAAGGACCTGCCAACCGCTGGCGCGGCCGGCACCCTGACAGTGCTGAAGGGTACTGAAACGACCGTGCTGACGCTCGTGCCGGGTGGCGGCAACACACTGGTCGTCAAGGGCGGCGCCAAGATCGCACCAGGCAGCAAGGCGGTAGCTGCCGTGACGTTCGCGGACAAGAAGACCGTCAGCGTGCGTTTTGCCGTCAAATAAACATCACCCTGCCGCCACTATCTGCGGCCGCAGGATTAACGTCCAGTGCGACGTCGGGAACTTACGATGAAATGGATTATCACGAAATACCTGATCACCGCGGCGGTGGTCGTGCTGGTCTCGGAGACGGCGAAACGCAGCGACCGTTTCGGTGGGCTTGTTGCGGCACTGCCGATGATCACCCTGCTGACCCTGGTGTGGCTGTATGTGGAAAACCAGCCGCAAGCAAAACTGGCCAACCACGCCTGGTATACCTTCTGGTACGTGCTGCCGACCCTGCCGATGTTCCTGGCTTTCCCCTGGCTGTTATCCCGCCTCGGGTTCTGGCCAACCATGGGGGCTTGCGTTGTGCTTACCATTGTTTGTTTTGGTGTATTTGCCTTGTTCATGAAACGGTTTGGCATCCATTTACTGTAGCCCGCCTGACACGCAGATCTCCGATGGCGCCAGCTTGCTCCGGACTGCAGGGCCGGGGCCGCGACGTCTGCGTATAACCATACGGCCGTCGCAGAAGCCTCGCTCTCTGCCGATGCGTTTGCAATGCCGGGACGTGCCTTTGGAATCGACCCGCTTTTTCGCATCCCAGGCACGGCATCCCGACGCCGGCAAACAGGACCTGCGTAGAAAATCGCTTGACCTTGACATCGCTGGAAGGTTTACCCTGTACTTATTACTGGAGAAACCACATGACTAGCTTCACCGCACCCTCGGATTCTCCATCGAACGCATCAGGAGCCTGCTGGACCTGTGGCAGGATCGGAATCGGCACAGTGCCGACGTCAAGCACCTGGCCCAGCTGTATATTGCGGAGCTCGATGATGACATCCGGATGCTGCAGTCCATCCACGACCAGCTGCAACATGTCGCCAGCAACTGCCATGTAGACGGCAGGCCGGATTGTCCTATCCTGAATGACCTGGCCTGTGGCAGCCCCGGGTAGCGGAAATCGGCGGAACATGTTGCTGTGTCCCGCCGCCGCCGATCAAAGTACCGCGCTTGCGGTCACCGGATAGCCGGCGTCCTCGATTGCCGACTTCACTGTTTCAAGATGCACTTGGCTATCGATGCGCACCTTCTTGGTCGCCAGGTCAACGTCCACCCTGGCACTGCCGTCTAGCGCTTGCACGGACTTGGTTACGCTTCGGGCGCAACCACCACAGCTCATTGCTTCTACCTGAAGCTCGTACATGACAACGACTCCTTCAACTGTAATTGAAAGCCCACTCTAGACCTTGCCACGATGGGAGGGTCAAGCGCTTTTTGGAGAGTTCTCCAAGAAGCCCTGTGCCAACAAGCGCTCAAATCTTGAAATCGTCGTACGCGATGTTCGCGTCGGCCACATCGAGGGCGCGTAACATCGTCCGTGTCGCCGCGAGCATCGCCGGCGGGCCGCATAGGTAAAACTCGAGCGAGGCGATATCGGGGTGCGTGCGCAGCAAGCCATCGAGCACGGCCTCATGCACCAGGCCGGTCGCCTCGTCGCTCATCCCTGCTTCCTCGGAAACCACGAGCTGCCAACGGAAATTCCGATGCTTCGACGCGAAGCCCTGCATCTCGTCGACGTAAGGAGCATCGCGCCGGGTCCGTGCTCCGTACCAGAAGTGCAGCGGCTCGGTTGCTCCCTTCGTCAGGAGCTGGTGGATCATTGCACGTAGCGGCGCCATGCCGGCGCCGCCGCCGATGAACACTTTTTCCCTGGATCCGGACTTGAGTGCAAATTCGCCAAACGGACCGCTGAAACGGACCTCATCGCCGACCTTCAGCGTATACATGTAGCCTGAGCCCCGGCCCGGCCGCGCCCCGGGCATGAAGCGGACGAGGAAAGTCAGCTGCCCGCCTGCACACTCCACCGGTACCGAGACCGAATATGACCTTCGTACCGGCACATCGTTTGCAAGCTCTGCCAGGGGACCAGCGGCGCGCCAATCCTCCTGATGATCTTCCGGGATGTCGACGTGGCTGGCGTCGCGCGCATATGCCGGCACGTGGATCTGGACGTAGGCTCCCGGGCGACATTTCAGCAGACCGCCCGGACTTATCGTGATCTCCTTGAGAAACGGCGTGATTGATTTCGCACCGGTGACCGTACCCGTCCGCTCGGTGGACAAAGCCGAGGAATCGCCGACCTCGATATCGAGACTGCGCTTCACGGGCAGGTTGCAGGCGAGCCGGTATCCGGCCGCGAGCTTTTCTGACGACAGTAACGCGCGGTCGGCGCTGGTGGGTTCTGGTATCTGCCCAACGCACCGGACTTCGCATAGCCCACAGCTTTGCCCGCCCCCGCAGTTCGAGGGCAGTTGCAGGCCCGAACGGGCAAGTGCCTGGAATACGGTATCACCCTGCACGGCATCGACGGAGCGCTGTATTGCACCGCTGCGGTCGATCAGGTTGACACTCCGGCGCCTGCGCCAACGGCCAGGGACGAACTCCGCGAGCCGGACGCTGGTGAACAGCAGCCAGACGCCGGTCAGCGCCATCCATAATCCACCGATCGCGCTGGAGACAAGCAACGGATTATTGAAATTGGTCCGCTCACTGTAGTCCATGATATGGAGCATCCAGAACAGGTCGAACAGGCGCCAGGTATCGTTCCTGTGTTCAAGCACCGTTCCCGACCGGCTTGAGACATAGACCGATGTCTCGTCCGCATCGTCGAAGTCGACGCGCCAGACTGGTTCCTTGTGCGCGCGTGCCTCCAGCGTGAAGTTCAGCAGGCGTGGCGTCCCAGCCTTTCCTGTACCGGAATAGGACGCGCGAGCGAGGTCGGCAGCGAGAGCTGCGTCAACGGCTACAGTCTTTCCGTCTGCCGCACTGACCAGCCAGCTGCGCTTGTCGTTCTGCAGGCGAAAAATCGGCCGGTCCAGCAGCCACCCGGAGGTGACCGTCATGACCTTGTCGCGGCTTGCTGCCAGGACCGCATCCGTCGTGAGCACATCACGTGGCCATGCGGGCGCTGCTGGCGGCTTGATCCGGAACTCACGGCCCTGCACCTTCTCCGAGTCAAGCAGGCTCATGACAACCCCGCTAGACATCCACAGTACGAACTGGATCGCCAGGATCAGTCCTGCCCACTTGTGCAGGCGTCTCATCCAATGGCTCATGCCTTTTTCCTCCGGTTCAAACTGTAGAAGAGCAGCCATGCGCCACTGAGGGCGAACAGCAGGCCGGTGATCGAAGCCGTACGCAGCAGCGTGTTGTTGACGTTCTCGCGCTCTTCGTAGTCCATGATATGGAACATCCAGAGGAAATCGAACCACCGCCAGAGTTCATGGCGGCGGGCGACGAGATCGCCCGTATGCGGCGAGAAGTACAGCGTCGTCAGGCCTGGTTCGTCGTAATGGACCGCCCACAAGGGAACAGGCCGCGAACCGACTTCCTGGGGCGCTTTCGTTACCCATTCCACACCCTTGATGCTGCCCTCGCCCACGTAGGCAGCGTCGGCAAGGGCAATGATCTTGTCGCGGTCGAGCGGGCTGAGCTTTTCACCACTGGTCGCATCCACGAGAATGGACTGTTGACCCTGCTTGATCTCGTAAGCCTCCTTCCCAAGCAGGTTCTTCATGCGGATGGAAGTAATGCCAGGATAGGCCTCGTGCAGGCTTGACTGGGTCATGCGCCTGGCCGAGGGGCTGAGCGGTTCGGTGGGAACATGGGCCAGATGGTCGCCGTGGATGACTTCGAGCGGGACCACGACCATGTAGAGGCCACTGATCATCCAGAGCAGCGCCTGCACCCCGATCACGAGCCCGATCCATTTATGGGCGCGCCGCACCCAGAAAGCTGATTGCATAATTGTTGTAAATAAGTTGAGTTGCCCGCTAGCCTGGCGGACCGCCGCGAAGGATACACGCTGAACGGCCGCCCGGGTTTCATTGCAATGCTTAGAACCTGTAGCCGAGGCGGGCGTACCAGCGGCGCCCCAACAGGTCGTAGGTCATGGTATCGGTGTTGCCATCCGTCCAGCTCTGGATATACGGGGCACGCTTGTCGAACAGGTTGTCGACGCCGAACGAAATCGCCATCGCCTGGTTGAATGCGTACTTCACGCTCGCGTTGTGGTAAGCGATGCTCGGTGCGCGCGCGCCGATATCGGTTGGCGCGGCATTGATGTCGTCAGCCTTGCCGATGTACTGGACGGTATAGGACCCGGACCATGGGCCGCTGGACGTCGTGAGGGATGCCGTCGACCTCCACTTGGCGTAGCTGCCACGGCCTCCCGTGATTTTGCCTCCATATTCGATGACCTCGCCACCAGGGAAGGGCGTCACGTCAAACCGGTTCAGACGGGAGACGTCCGCGGTGAGGGCGGACGACCATCCAAAGAGGTTGAAATCGACCATTGCGCCGAAGTCCAGGCCTGCGACCTTTTGCTGCGCAGCGTTCTCGGGCTGTGACGACAGGAAGTTGATCTCGCCGGTACGGGGATCGCGTGTGAAGCTCGATGGGCCGCAGAAAATATGCGCCAGGCCCGGCGAGTTGTAGCACACCGACAGTTTGGTCGAGCCTGGAACGGTCTCGATGGCGTTATCGATCTCGATATTGAAATAGTCCAGGGTCAGAGTCAGCGCCTTCGAAGGTGTCCATACCAAACCGACCGTGAAAGTATCCGCTTCTTCCGGCTTCAGGTTCTGGTTGCCGCCGCCGGTCGTCAGGATCGACGGGCCGAACTGCCTGAATCCGACAGGAACGCCGGAAACCTGGCAATTCCTGTAAACCGCCGAATTCGGATCAAGCGTGTTCCAGTTGTTGCACGGGTCGGTCGTCGTCAGGTTACCCTCGGAAACGCCGCCAAAGAGCTCGGGAACATTCGGGACACGGAAGGCTGTCGATCGGTTCGCACGGGCCTTGAGCGCAGGGATCACCTGCCAGTCCAGGCCAAGCTTGTACGTGGCCTGGGAACCGAACAGGCTGTAGTCGGAATAACGGGCCGCGGCATTCATGGTCAGGGATTTCACGAACGGCAGCTTTGCCAGCAATGGAACCGACAGCTCGGCGAATACCTCGCGCGCGCTGTACTGGCCGGCGATCGGATCCATGGCATTCGTATTGGCCGCACCCGATACGATCAGGCTATCCGGGTCGCGCCAGCCCTTCTCCCGGCGGTACTCGAATCCGGAGGCAAAACCGACAGGTCCGGCCGGCAGCGAAAGCACCTCGCCGCTGACGCTCGCGTTGAAGCTTTTCTGGTCATTGCCGCCGTGGTCGCGTGTCGTGAAGTGAATATAGTCCAGCACGGCCGGACTCAGGTTTCCGTAGCCCAGGTAATTGCCGCAAGGAGCCGCGGTCGGGGTCTTGCCGCAGGTCGCAGCGTTCAGGGTCGCGTCAACGCGGTCGAGGTTGATGATGTTCCTCATTCCATCCACGCCCGTGTTCCGTCCCCAGTTCACCGACGCTGACCAATCCCATTTCTCGCCAATCTGGCCCTTCAGGCCGGCGACAATGCGAAAGGTATTGGTCTCCTGGAAGAAGTTGCGCGGCCCTACCTCGGCAACCCGGCGCCGCTCAAGCCTCAGGTTTTGCCCGGTCGGATTGGTCGGATGGGTGGCAGCGATTTCAATCGGACGGTACACGCCGATCGCACCTGGCGTTGCCAGCTGATCCGACTGGCGGTTAGTGAACATGAGTTCACTGAACAGGTCCACCTTGTCGGTCAGGCGCATGTTGCCGAAGGCACTGACGCCAACCCGCTTGATCGGATTGACCGCGTTCAGGAACGGATTGCTGTTGTAGGCGTGCTTGGCCGCATTGTAAGTCTCGAAGCCACGCGGATTACCATTCGGATCCTGGTTAAAGTTCACCCGCCGGCCGTCTGCCAGGCGGGCCCGTCCGCCGATCGTCGACGAACTGCCAGAACAGACCAGTTCGCCGTCGTCTTCAAACAGCGCGCAAGGAGCCCGCGAGGCCAGGTTGACCGGGCCACTTTCCGAGTAATTCAGCGACGCCATCAGCGTGCCGCGTTCGCCCATTGTTCCCCACACGAGGTCCGCAGACTTCTCGTCACCATCCCCGCGCTCGGTTTTACCGTACCGGACCGAAGCTTCGACACCATCGAATGCCTTCTTGGTGATGATGTTGACGACGCCGGCAACCGCGTCCGCGCCATAGATCGCCGATGCACCGTCCTTCAGCACTTCGATGCGCTCGATCATCGCGACGGGAATCATGTTCAGGTCGACCGAGCTGTTGGCGCCCGTGCCCCCCGACACGACGCGGCGCCCGTTCAACAGCACCAGGGTGCGATCGGTGCCGAGGCCACGCAGGTTGACCTGCGTCGTTCCATAGCCATTACTGGTCCAGTAGGCACTGGTCTGGTTCCCTGCCGTACCCGCGGATGATGGAAGCCGCTGAAGCAGCGTCTCGATCGAGATCGCGCCGGAACGCTGGATGGTATCGGCATCGATCACGGTAACCGGCCCGACACCGGACAGTTGTTCCTGCCTCAGGTTGATCCGGCTGCCCGTGATCTGGACCCGCTCCATTCCAGTCGCCTGTGTGTTTTCGCTGGTAGCGGGTTGTTGTGCGTGGGCGCCTTGCTGGAGGACCAGCAGTGCGAGCGCGGCTGTCGTTCTTGGGACGTACTTGTGAACCATTTACCCTCCGGATTTCTTTTTTTAACGAAAACTACAGGACCGTGCGGTCAATCGTTCACGGAACATAGCGGGGAGACAAATCATCACGCTGCTTGTCTATACAATCTGAAGACCCTTTCAATTTAGCGAGCTTTTCAGTTTCTGGCAATATTTATCCGTTTTTACAACACTGCACCAAATAAAATTTCGGCGCGAGCGAATCCGCCAGCGCAAATTCACGTTGGTGCGCCGCGACATGGTGCGTAAAGAACCGATCAGTGAGTTGAAATACGACTACTGACTACTGATGCAGGGATCTACGCGATTCGGCCGAACGTCCGCGTGCCGGTAAGGGACGCGGGCACGCCTTCCTGCGGCGGATAGCTACAGGGGCACAATCAATGTTTGATCCGATTGATGGAGTCACGTGCCTGTACGGGACGACGCATTGGTGCAGGCGCGCGCAAGCACGGGGCGATCTTCCTGATGATCAGGACGCATCGCCGGCGTTAGCCGTACAGGATTACGCCGCGATTGACGCGGCCGTGCGTGGAGGTCGTTCGATCCGGGCGGGGACGTGCCCAGTAAATGAAGATGAGGAGAATTGCAGGGCAGTGCCGACCGCTTCTTCAACCGCCGTCACGGCCATCACGGGTGGAGGCGCAAAGGCCCCAATGGAACAGCTTGCACAGGTGCCGCAACCGGATCGTGCGTGCGAACCGTCGTCAGCGCAGTCTTGATCTGGCGATGCCAGGCTTTGCAATGCCGCGCCGGCATGTTCGTGCCCACCATCGTCCGCCCCTGCTTTCAAAGCCGCTTCGGCCTGCACCTCGCTGGATTGGCCGGCAGACGACAAGAGATGATGCGCCGTGCCGCATTCGACCCTCGCCACTCCCGCAATGCTCTGCAGAGGGAGGGAGACGATGATTAGGCACAAGAAAAATGATCGGAGCCTGGCGCGCATATGGTCAATGTAGCATGCTCCCGGGATAGCGTGCACGCAATTTCGGAACGTTCAACACCGCTGGAAAGCAAGGCGATCACCAATCCGCTCTCAAACGGATTTCAGCACCATTCCAAGCGCGACCACGACGCAGATTGACGCGAAGGCGAGCTTCAGGTATCTCTGCGAAAAACGTAAGACGAACACGCTCCCTACGCCGACCCCGGCCACACCGCCGGCGGCAAATGGCAGCGCCACCTCAACATTGACTTGGCCGGTCCACATGCTGGCAGCAAAGCCGCTGAGCGAAACCATGGCAATCATGGCCAGCGAGGTCGCGACGACTGATTCGGCTTCCAGGTCAGTGTAGCGCAGCAGCGCAGGCACCATAACGAAGCCGCCACCCACCCCAAGCAAGCCGGACAGGAGACCGGCGATGCCACCCGAGATGGACAATGCAGTCGCGCACTTGCTGGTCCAGATGAAGCGGCCGCCATGGGCGTCGCGCATGCAAGACGGCACGGGAGCGTGAGCGGCCCGCACGGCCTGCGCCTTGCCGCTTTCCCGGAAGGTTCGCCAAGCGATCCACCCAAGCATTGCGGCAAACAGCATGCTCATCAGTCTGGTATCCAGGCGCTGGGCCAGCCAGACGCCGCCTGGCGCCGCCAATATGCCACTGCCGGCGACCAGCAAGGCCGCACGGTAGCGGACGATACGGGCTTTCAACCCCATGAACGCACCGAAAGCCGCGGCAGTACCCACCGCCAGCAGGCCAATCGGTCCGGCCTCGGCAACGGTCAGGTGCAGGCCGAATACGAGCAGGGGTACGGCGAGGATGCCCCCACCCGCCCCCGTCAATCCCATGACAAGCCCAACCAATGCACCCAGCACAAGCGCCACCGCCATCAATCTGGTCCCCTCATAAGGTCGATGGCTCGGCCCGTACGCGTTCGATCACCTCGAACAGCATCATTCCGGCCAACATGGCGCCGACAAACAGCACGGGCTTCATGCCTCCCTGTGCGAGCGAGGCAAGTGCAGGTCCAGGGCAATAGCCAGCCAGGCCCCAGCCAGCGCCGAAGGTCAGCCCACCCAGCACCAGGCGGCGGTCGATGTCCGTGGCAGTCGGCAAGCGCATCGGGTCGCCGAGGATCGCAGTGCTTCGTTTCGCCGCAAGCGGGAACACCAGCGAGCCCACCAGCACCGCGCCGCCCATCACGAAGGCAAGCGACGGGTCCCAGTTGCCGGCCAGGTCCAGGAAACCGAGCACCTTGGCGGGATCGCTCATGCCCGACAACAGCAGGCCGAGCCCGAACAGCAGCCCGGCCAGCAGCGCCATGAATATCTTCATTTTCCGCTCCTAGCCAATCAGATGGCGAACGATATAAACGGTCGAGAAGCCAGCCAGCATGAACGCGGCAGTGGCCACCATGGACCGCGGCGAACGCCGCGACAGGCCGCACACCCCATGCCCGCTGGTGCAACCCGAGCCGTAGCGGGTGCCAATGCCTACCAGGAGGCCAGCGACGACGAGCACGGGATACCCGGCGTCCACCCGTACTTCCGGCAAGGGCGCGGCAAATCCAAACACAAGTGGCGAGAACACCAGGCCAGCCGCAAAAGCAAGGCGCCAGGCAACATCGCCGCGCGCAGGATTGAGCAAACCACCGACGATGCCGCTTATGCCGGCAATGCGTCCGTTAAACGTCAGGAACATGGCGGCGGCCAGGCCGATCAGCACTCCGCCTGCCAGCGACGTCCAGGGCGTAAAGCTGTTCCAGTCGATTGTCATTGCATGCTTCCTATTCCTTTGGGCAGTAGAGTTGATACAGCAACTGCAGGACCGCCGACGCCTCGCTGCTGGCGATGCTGTAGAAAATCTGCTTGCCCTCGCGACGCGTGCTCACGAGCTGTGCTTCCCGCAACACGGTCAGCTGCTGGGACAGCGTAGGCTGCCGAATGCCGGTAAGTGCTTCCAGCGCGGCCACTGGAAGCTCGCCCTGGCTCATCTGGCACAGCAGGAGCAGGCGATCGGGGTTTGACAGCGATTTGAGCAAGGTGCAAGCGTTTCCAGCTGCGGCATGGAGTTTTACCAAGTCGATTTGCGGTGGCGAAGTCATGGAGCGTAGCAGCAGTGGCGAAAGCAGACATTATACCAGAACATAATCTATAAAAATGTATACAATAGATGTATCGACCGTACTTTCATCTACTGCAACAAGGAGCTGCGATGATTTTTCGACAACTGCATGAACCGCTGTCGAGTACCTATACCTATTTGCTGGGGGACGAAGACACGGGCCTGGCCGTGCTGATCGACCCGGTGATCGCGACCATGGACCGCGACCTGGCCGAGGTCCGCCGCCTTGGCTTGAAGCTTGCTTTTACAGTCGACACCCATATTCATGCCGACCATATCACCGCGGCACTGGAACTGAAGCGTGCCGTCGGCAGCAGGATTGCAGCGCCAGCATGGGACCGCTTGCCCTGCGCCGACGTCGGCATCGAGGAAGGCATCCCGTTCCAGGTCGGCGGCATCAGCTTGCAGCCGCTGCATACGCCGGGGCACACCGACGGGCACTTCGCCTATCTGCTGGATGACCGGGTATTTACCGGCGATGCCTTGCTGATCGAGGGCTGCGGCAGGACCGATTTCCAGAACGGCGATGCCGACGCCCTGTACGCGAGCGTACGGGACAAGCTGTTTGTCCTGCCCGACGACACCCTGGTCTACCCCGCGCACGATTATCAGGAACGCTTCGTGTCGTCGATCGGCCAGGAAAAGAAGCGCAACCCGCGGCTGGGCGGCGACCGGACGCTCGACCAATTCAGGGTCATCATGGCCAAGCTCGACCTGCCGTATCCGACATTCATCGACTATGCCGTTCCCGGCAACCGGCAATGCGGCGTCTGCCCGCCTGACCTGCCGGAGAACCTGTCAAACTACTGCCGCCAGATGACAGAAAGCCCGCAGGGCTGATGCCCTCCCTGACTGAAAAAGGAATCGACATGGCAAACTACACGCAAAGCGGCCCGGACCAGTTCATCGGACCACAGCCTGCCGCGCAGGATCTGGAGGAGGCGAAGCAGCATGGCATTCGCACCGTGATCGACATGCGCCTCCCCAACGAAACGGCTGTGCCGAATGCCGACCTGGCACGGAACGCCGGGCTGGAGTACGTCAGTGTGCCGGTCGACAAGACGGCGCTGTCGGTGAAGCAGGTCGATGAGCTCGATGCCGCAATGAGGCGGACCGAAGGGCCATACCTGTTGCACTGCGCCACCGGCGCCCGGGCCGCCCTGATGCTTGCACTGAGCCGCGCGAAGCAGCATGACTGGACCAGCGAGCGCACCTTCGACGAAGCGCAGGCCATGGGCTTCGACCTTCGCGGCATGCCCGCCTTTGCCTGCTTTGTGGTACAGGCAACTGCCAAGGACGGAGGCTGAACCCGCCTCGCGGCCGAGCTTCATGCTTTTATAAGCGTTGCGCACTTACACGCGCCGCACAATATAGTTAGAATGGTACGAACCGCCCTAGCCTGCCCACCGATGCGACGCTCCTTCCCGGCACTGTTCAGATGTATTGCGCTTCTCCTCGTCATGACGCTCATGACGTCGGGCATGGCAATGGCATCGTACGTATGTCCGGAGATCGTCGGCAAGCAGGCGCCCATGCAAATGGTAGAAGGGGAGTCGTGCGCCGGTATGGACACGGAGCGTCCCGTACATTGCGCCGAGTTCTCGGCCGACACGAAGGCGTCGGTCGACCACCACAATCCCTTGCCGGCGCTGATCCTGCTGTCTTCAGCCAGCCTTGTCCGTATCGTCGCGCCGGTCTCGGCACTCGCTTCCACCCTGCCTTGGCTTGGCGAGCTTCCCGAGCCGGACGCCCACCCGCCATACCTGCGAACCCTGCGTATCCGGGTCTGATCACCTCCCGTCTGGCATGTGCCCGGCCAGTTGCCGGCGCTCGTTTTCATTCGCGGAGGATCTATGGTTTCTTTTTTCATGTCAGGTCATGGCGTGCCGGCCAAGCCTGCACGCCTTGGCCACGCCCTGGCCGTGGCCCTGCTGGTATGTGCTTCAAGCGGCGCGAATGCCGCCTCCGCGGGACTCACTCTGGACCAAGCCCTGGCGCTCGCAAGGTCGACGTCAGCCTCCGCACAGGCGGCGCGGGCCTCGGTTGCGGCAAGCGAGCATGCTGCCGCGCGCGCGGACCAGCTGCCCGACCCTACCCTGAAGCTGGGCATCGATAACCTGCCCGTGACGGGCGCTGACCGCTTTCGCCCCGGCGCCGATTTCATGACGATGCGCAGGATCGGCATCGAACAGCAATGGGTCTCCCGCGGCAAGCGGCAGGCCCGCACCGAGCTGGCACGGCGCTCTGTCGAGACCTTCAAGGCGGCCCATCTCGACAAGCTTGCAACTGTCCGCGTCGAGACCGGGAAAGCCTGGCTCACCGTGCTGTACAAGCAGCGCGCACTCGGCCTCTCCAGGTCGATTGTGCGCGAGATGGAAAGCGATCTTTCTGCCCTCCAGGCGGCGCACCGTGGGGCCAAGGCATCGGCCGGCGACGTCCTGGAGGCAAGGGGCGAACTGCTGCTCGGCAGCGACGGCATCGACGCAGCCGGGCAGGAGCTGCAGACCGCGCTCATCGAGCTGCGCCGCTGGACCCGCACTGATGCCATAAGCGTGTCGGATGATGCGCCGGGCCTCGACACGGCGCTAACCCGCTCGGCCATGCCGCACCTGGCAACAGTGCACCCGGCGGTGCTCGGCGCACGCCGTGCTATCGACCTGGCTGATGCCGACGCGCGCGCGGCCGTACAAGAAAGCCGGCCTGACTGGTCATTCGAAGCCGGCTTCTCCCAGCGCGGCGGCGGGTTTTCGAACATGGTGTCGTTCGGCGTCAGCATTCCCATGACCGTCCACCGCGCACAGCGCCAGGATCGCGAGATCGCCGAGAAGGCCGAACTTGGCACGCGGGCCAGGCTGGAGTATGAAGAAGCGCTGCTCGAGTCACGCTCGGCAATCGAGGCTGAGCTCGGGAAGCTCGACAGCCTGAAGCGCCGGATCGCGCGGCTCCAGAAAGAGCTGCTGCCGACTGCGGCCCAGCAGGCCGCGACCGCGCTGGCCGACTATCGTGGTGGAACCGGCAGCCTGACCGCGGTATTCAAGGCCCGGCGTTCCGCCCTGGAGCGCGCGCTCCAGGTCAATGCGCTGGAACTGGAGGCAGCCCTGGTCTGGGCGGGACTGGAGCTACGCCTCATCCCGGAGGACATGGCAAGTAGCGGGAGGGCAGTCGAATGAAGCGCTCCCTCGTCACGAAGGTCCTGCTCGTCGCCGCTGCAGCCGCCCTGACCGGGTATGGCGGCTACTGGCTGGGCGCGAACCGTTCCGCTGGCGCCTTCGGGGGGCACGGCGACGGCAACGCGCCGGCCACCGCCTCCCCATCGGATCCAGGCAAGCGGGTCCTGTACTGGCACGATCCGATGGTCCCCGGCAAACGCTTCGACAAGCCCGGGAAAAGCCCGTTCATGGACATGCAGCTGGTCCCGGTGTATGCCGAAGAGGGCGACACGGCTGGGGTCAGGATCTCGCCGACCCTCCAGCAGAATCTCGGTATCCGGTTCGCGACGGTTCGGCGCGAAGAAGTCGTGGACTCTCTCGATCTGGTCGGCACCACCCAATTCGATGCGAGCCTCGAGGCGGTTATCCAGAGCCGCAGCGCCGGCTACATCGACAGGCTTGACGTCCGCGCGCCATTGCAGCGGGTCAGGCGGGGCCAGTCCGTCGCCTCGGTGTTCGTCCCGGAGTGGATCGCGCCCCAGGAGGAATACCTCGCGCTCAAGCGCGGGGGCGACGCCATGCTCGCCGCCGCGGCACGGCAGCGCATGCGTGCACTCTCGATCCCCGACTCCCTGGTCACGGAGCTGGAGCGAACCGGGCGTGTGCAGACGCACCAGCTGCTCGCCTCCCCCGTTTCCGGGATCGTCAGTGAGCTCGGCGTGCGTGAGGGCGCCCAGGTAACACCCGGCATGACGATTGCCAAGGTGGTCGGCACGCAGACAGTCTGGCTGCTTGCCGAGTTGCCGGAAGCCCTCGTCGGCTCGGCGCACACCGGCATGCGGGTAAGCGCGACGGCCGGCGGCAACACCCGGCGCGCCTATGAAGGCAGGGTGCGTGAAATCCTGCCAGGCGTGAACGCCACTACCCGGACCGCCCAGGCCCGCATCGAACTGGACAACCGCGACGCATCGCTGATGCCCGGCATGCTGATGCGCGTCCGGCTCAGCGCCATTCAGGCCCAACCTCGCCTGCTGGTGCCGACCGAGGCCGTCATCGCTTCGGGCGCCCGCTCCATCGTCCTGGTCGCCCAGGGCGACAGCGTGCGTCCGGTGGTCGTGACGACCGGTCGCGAGACCGGGGACGCCACCGAGATCCTGGGCGGCCTGGAGGAAGGCCAGAAAGTCGTCGCCTCCGGCCAGTTCCTGATCGACTCCGAAGCGAACCTGAAATCGATTCTGCCCAAGTTTTCGAATGCGGCACCGACGACGTCGGCCACTGACGGCGCGGGCGCGGGGCCTGGAGCAGGCCGCATGGACACCCTGAAGAAGCGGCCCGCCGCCGCCGCACAGCCGGACAAGCCAGTCAAGGCTGCGGCAACCGTGCACACGGCGGTCGGCAAGGTGGACCAGGTGTCGGCTGATTCCATCACGCTTTCGCACGGGCCGGTCGCCACGCTGCAATGGCCGCCCATGACGATGGAGTTCATCAAGCAGGCGCCCGATGCGTTCAAGGACATCAAGCCCGGCCAGACCGTCGAATTCGGCTTCGTCGAGGGACCCGACGGCTATGTGCTCAAGCAGGTCGTGGTTGTAAAGGGCGGCAAGCAATGATTGCCCGCATCATCCGCGCGTCAATCGCCGCACGGGTCTGGGTCCTGATTGCCGCCGGTCTCCTGGCGGCATGGGGCGTCCACTCGCTGCGCACGACCTCGCTCGACGCCCTGCCCGACCTGTCCGACACGCAAGTCATCATTCGCGCCCAGTACCCGGGCAAGGCACCGCAAGTGGTCGAGGACCAGGTCACCTATCCCTTGACCCTAGCCCTTCTTTCCGTGCCTGGTGCCACCTCCGTGCGCGGCTATTCCTTCTTCGGCGATTCCTTCGTCTACGTGCTGTTCGATGACGCGACCGACCTGTACTGGGCACGCTCGCGCGTCACCGAGTACGTCAATCAGGTGCAGAGCCGCCTGCCCGCGGGTGTGCGGGCCGAACTGGGACCTGACGGCACCGGGGTGGGCTGGGTATTCGAGTATGCACTGGTCGACCGGACCGGACGGCACGACCTGAGCCAGCTGCGCGCTCTCAACGACTGGTTCCTGAAGTTCGAGCTCAAGACGGTGCGCGACGTCGCGGAAGTGGCCAGTATCGGCGGCATGGTCAAGCAATACCAGGTCGTCCTCGACCCCAACCGGTTGCGCGCATTCCGCATGTCCCACACCCGGGTGCTCGACGCGATTTCACAGGCCAACCAGGAAGCCGGCGGCTCGGTCGTCGAGATCGCGGAAACCGAGTATATGGTGCGCTCGCACGGCTACCTGCGATCGCTGGAGGACTTCCGCAATATCGTCCTGGACGCGAGCGAAGCTGGCACGCCAGTCCTGCTGCGGGATGTCGCCACGGTGCGCCTGGGGCCCGAGATGCGGCGCGGTATCGCCGAGCTTAACGGCCAGGGCGAAGTCGCCGGCGGCGTGGTGATCATGCGATCCGGGAAAAACGCACTCGACACCATTGCCGCCGTCAAGGCAAGGCTCCAAACACTGAAGCACTCGCTCCCGAAAGGTGTGGAGATCGTCACGACCTATGACCGGTCGACGCTGATCTCGGCATCGGTGGCGAACCTGGCCAGCAAGCTGGTCGAAGAGTTTGTCGTCGTCGCGGTCGTGTGCGCGGTCTTCCTGTTCCACGTGCGCAGTGCGCTGGTGGCCGTGCTCACCCTGCCGCTGTGCGTGCTGGCAGCATTCATCGTCATGCGCTACCAGGGCGTGAATGCCAACATCATGTCGCTGGGCGGGATCGCGATCGCCGTCGGCGCCGCGACCGATGCCGCGCTGGTACTGGTCGAGAACGTCCACAAGCACCTCGAGGCCCATGCCGACGCCAACGCGGGTGGCGCGCCCGACGCCAGGACCCGCTGGGAAATCATTGCACAGGCATCCGTCGAAGTCGGACCGGCGCTGTTCTTTTCGCTGCTGATCGTGACCCTGTCGTTCATCCCAGTGTTTGCGCTCGAAGCCCAGGAAGGCAAGCTGTTTGCCCCTCTTGCTTACACCAAGACCTACACGCTTGCAGCGGCCGCCGGACTGGCCATTACCCTGGTTCCCGTGCTGATGGGTTATCTCATCCGGGGCCGGATTCCGAAGGAGTCGGCCAACCCGATCAATCGGCTCTTGATCAGAACTTACCGTCCGCTGCTCGATGCCAGCCTGCGCCACCCGAAGACTACCCTGGGTATCGCCGTGATCGCGCTCGTGCTGACCGCCATTCCAATCTCGCGCCTGGGTGGTGAATTCCTGCCGCCGCTAGATGAGGGCGACCTGCTCTACATGCCGTCGAGCCTACCCGGCCTGTCCGCCGCCAAGGCAAGCGAGTTGCTGCAGCAGACCGACCGCCTGATCAAGACGGTGCCCGAGGTGGCGACCGTTTTCGGCAAGGCAGGCCGGGCGGAGACCGCGACCGACCCGGCCCCGATGGAGATGTTCGAAACGACGATCCAGTTCAAGCCGAAGGACCAGTGGCGGCCGGGCATGACCACGGAAAAGCTGGTGGAGGAACTTGACCGGATCGTCAGGATACCCGGGCTGTCGAACGTATGGGTGCCGCCGATCCGCAACCGCATCGACATGCTCTCTACCGGTATCAAGACGCCGGTGGGCATCAAGGTTGCCGGGCCTGACCTGGGCGAGATCGACAAGGTCACGACCGCCATCGAAGCCGCGGTCAAGACGGTACCAGGCGTCAGCTCCGCGCTCGCCGAACGACTCAGCGGCGGCCGCTATATCGACGTCAGCATCGACCGGCTGCGCGCCGCGCGCTATGGGATGAGCGTGGCCGACATCCAGACAGTGGTGTCCACGGCGATCGGTGGCGACAACGTGGGCGAAGTGGTCGACGGGCGGCAGCGCTTTCCGATTAACGTGCGCTACCCGCAGGACTACCGCGACTCGGTTCAGGCCCTGCGCGAGCTGCCGATCGTCACCGCCCGAGGCGCACAGATCCGGCTTGGCGACGTGACGACGATCGTCGTGATGGACGGCCCCCCGATGATCCGAAGCGAGAACGCGCGCCTGTCCGGATGGGTGTACGTGGATGTCCGCGGCGTCGACCTTCTCAGTGCGGTGCGGGCGATGCAGGAACGTGTTCGTGAAACAGTCACGCTGCCGCCAGGGTATGCGATTGCCTGGTCGGGGCAGTTCGAATATCTCGAGCGCGCGTCCGAGCGCCTGATGACCGTCGTCCCACTTACCTTGCTGGTCATCTTCCTGCTGCTCTACCTGGCCTTCCGCTCCATATCGGAAGCAATCCTTTTGATGGCGACCGTGCCGTTCGCACTCGTGGGCGGATTCTGGCTGGTCTGGCTGCTTGGCCATGCCGTGTCGGTCGCCACGGCAGTGGGATTCATCGCGCTCGCAGGGCTGGCGGCCGAGTTTGGCGTGGTGATGCAGGTGTATCTCCGCAATGCGCTGCAGAGCCGGCTCGATGCCGGGCGTGCATTGACCAGCGAACTGGTGCTGGAAGCGATCACGGAAGGCGCGCTCCTGCGCGTGCGTCCCAAGGCGATGACGGTTGCAGTCATCGTGGCCGGGCTGCTTCCCATCATGTTCGGAAGCGCGGCCGGTTCCGAGGTGATGCAGCGGATTGCGGCGCCGATGGTTGGGGGGATGGTGACGGCCCCGCTGCTGTCGCTATTCGTTATCCCAGCCGCGTGGCGGTTGCTGCAAGAACGGCGCATTCTTACACGACAAGATGGGGGCGTGTGGTCGAGGGACGCGGCGGATGGATCGTGATGGCGACCTTGATTGTTTATGTTGAGTTACCTCCAAACGCGTATTTGTACGGAAAATCTCTGCTTGACAGGCGGCGGCTGCGCACGCCGCTGCCAGCGAAACGCCATGCTATACTTTTCGAATGACTCGTAAGCTGGTATACATTCTGCTGACAATGATGATGTTCCAGCTCAGCTGGGGCGTTGTGGCGGAGTATTGCGAGCACGAAATTGGTCGCGCCGCCCAACATCTTGGGCACCACTCCTCGGTCAAGGATCCCGTCCAGGAAGCACTGAGTTCGGTCGACGAGCCTGCCAAATCCAAAGCCGGTATCCTCCATTCGCACTGCACCTCCTGCACGCACACGCCTCTTACGTTCGAGAACCTGCTTGTCAGCGTGGCGGTTCCCGACCCCCTGCGCATCGCTCCTTCTTCCTTCCTGCGTGGTTTTTCCTCCATCGATATGGCCCCGCCTGAGCGGCCACAATGGGTTGCCGTCGTCTGATTCGGCGGCGGCTCGTAGCTAATTCAATTCACTGACTTCCGGGCACGTCGTTGCGACGCCCCTGATGCGCGGATCGCCGCTGAATATCCTTCGCCTATTGATTTCGGAGTTTATTCATGCACACCAAACGTATCGTTGTTGGGTCGCTCGTGCTATTGGCATGGGCGCTCCCGGCGGCTGCACAACTGGCTGGCCATCCGGCCAGCAGCCAGCTTGAGGCAGCCGCCAACACCCTGGCGCTCCGAGCGCCACTGACGCTTGAAAAAGCGATCGAACTGGCCTTAGCAGCCAACCCCGGCCTGCGGGCCAGCGCACTCGACGTTGCGATTGCCGGCGCCGAGGGCCGGCAGGCCGCCATGCCGCCGAATCCCACTCTCTCCTACACTACGGAGGGGACACAGCGCGGCACTCGCACGCGCACGGTCGAGCTCAGCCAATTGGTCGAGCTTGGCAGCAAGCGGCGTGCCCGCATGGAGCTTGCCGACAGCGAGAGCCGGCTCGCGCTTGCATCCGCCAGCGTGGCCAGGGCCGACCTGCGTGCCGACCTGGCCACGGCCTATTTCTATGCCCTCGGCGCTCAGGAACGCGTGCGCCTCGCACAGGCGTCGCTCGAGATTGCTTCGAAAGCCAGGGCCGCGGCGGACAAGCGCGTTGCCGCTGGCCGGGTGTCCCCTGTCGAACTCTCGCGCGCCAAGGTCGCGGAATCATCCGCGCGCCTCGACCTCGGCCAGGCGGAAGGCGAACGGACTGTTGCGCAAGGATTGCTCGCCGCATACTGGGGTCAGACCACAACTGAACTCCTTACCCTGGTCGAGCCGGAGAGCGGCCTTCGATCCCTTCCCTCGCTCGCCATCTTGCGCGAGCGATTGGCGGCTTCCCCGCAGCTTCAGCGCGCACGTCTGCAGGTTGAGCGGGAAGAAGCCGTGGTCTCGGTCGAGCGCGCGCAACGCATGCCCGACTTGACCCTTCTGGTCGGCCGCCAGAAAGACGAGGAAATGGGGCGCTCGCAAACCGTGCTCGGCGTGTCGGTGCCCCTGCCCCTTTTTAACTGGAATCAGGGCAAGCTGCAAGCCTCGCTCCTCCGGGCCGACAAGTTGCGCGCGGAAAAGGACGCCCAGCAGCTCCGGCTCGCCCAGGCCTTGTCCAGCGCGTACCTGCGCGCGCAGATGGCCAACGGCCAGGTACTCACCATGCGCCAGGACATCCTGCCGGAAGCGCAACGGGTCTTCGATGCCGCTGTGATCGGATTCGAGGCCGGTAAATTCAGCTTCCTCGATGTCTTGGACGCGCAGCGCACGCTGCTGCAAAGCCGCGCCCAATATGTCCAGGCGCTCTACGACAGCTACCGCTTTACTGCGGAGCTCGGCCGATTCGCCGATCCAGGCACCGGCGTTCCAAATACCGACAGGGCCACCCCATGAAGTTCGACATCGACAAAAAATCAGCGCTTTCCATCGCAGCTGTCATCGCGATCGGAATCGTTCTTGCATTGCTGATCGTCTTCTGGAAAGGCGGCAACGCGTCAACCGAACCTGGCGGAGAGCATGCCGAGGAAACGGCAAAAGCCGACCCACATGAGGATGGGGAAAAAGAAAAAGCCCATGCCGATGAGCCGGGCCTGGTCGAGATGACTCCCCAGCAGATCCAGGCTGCCGGAATCGCGACTGCAGCAGCGGCACCGGCCACCATCCAAACCGAACTCGTCCTTCCTGGCGAGGTGCGGTTCAACGAAGACCGTACAGCCCACGTCGTGCCCCGGGTCGCCGGCGTCGCCGAGTCGGTCTCTGCCTCGCTCGGCCAGGATGTCAAGAAAGGACAAGCCCTGGCCGTCATCGCCAGCGTCGAACTGGCGGACCTGCGCAGCGCTGCCCTTGCCGCGGGCAAGCGCCTCGAGATGGCGCGCATCACCTATGAACGCGAGAAGAAGCTGTGGGAACAGAAGATCTCTGCCGAGCAGGATTACCTGCAAGCCCAACAGGCATACCGTGAAGCCCAGATCGAGTCGCAGGCGACGCGGGCGAAGCTGACCGCGCTCGGCGCGGATGTATCGGCTGGCGCGATCAATCGCTTTGTCCTGCGCGCCCCATTCACGGGTGTCGTCGTCGAAAAGCACCTCGCACAGGGCGAAGCCGTGAAGGAAGACGCGAACGTATTCCTGATTTCGGATCTGTCGACCGTGTGGGTCGACATCGCCGTCACGCCGAAAGACCTGCCCTCGGTACGCGTCGGCCAGGCGGTCACGGTCAGATCCGCGGCCGGCGGCCCATCGGTGGCCGGCAAAGTCAGCTATGTCGGCAACTTGCTCGGCGAGCAAACCCGCACCGCAAGTGCGCGGGTCGTGCTCGACAATCCAGGCATGGCATGGCGCCCCGGCCTGTTCGTGAACGTCTCCGTCGTCAGCGGCCAGAAGGATGCCGCGGTCGCCGTTGCTGCCGATTCGGTCCAGTCACTCGAGGGGAAGACCGTCGTATTCGTCAAGAGTCCAAAAGGCTTCGAAGCCAGGCTGGTATCGACTGGCCTCAGCGACGGGAAGCACGTCGAAATCCTTACCGGACTCACGGCAGGCACGGCCTACGTCTCGACCGGCAGTTTCGTCGTGAAGGCCGAGCAGGGCAAGGGCGGCGCGGTGCATGGCCATTAATCGAGGACCCCGACATGTTTGAACGTATCATCCGTTTCGCCATCGAGCACCGATGGCTGGTCATGCTGGCGGTCATTGCCATGGCCGCCGTGGGTATCTACAACTATCAGAGACTGCCAATCGACGCGGTGCCTGATATCACCAACGTCCAGGTCCAGGTCAATACCGCGGCGGCAGGCTACTCGCCGCTCGAAGTCGAGCAGCGCGTTACTTTCCCGATCGAGACCGTCATGGCAGGCTTGCCGGGCCTGGTGGAATCCCGATCGCTGTCGCGCTATGGGCTGTCGCAAGTCACCGTGATCTTCAAGGATGGCACCGACATCTATTTTGCGCGCCAGCTCGTCAACCAGCGAATCCAGGAAGCGAGGGAAAGCCTGCCTGAGGGCGTGACGCCGATGATGGGCCCGATCTCGACCGGCCTGGGCGAAATCTACCTGTGGACGGTGGAAAGCGAGCCTGGGGCGAAAAAGCCCGATGGCACGCCCTATACCCCGACCGACCTGCGCGAGATCCAGGACTGGATCATCAAGCCGCAACTACGCCAAGTCCCCGGGGTCACCGAGATCAATTCCATCGGTGGCTTTGCCAAGGAATACCTGATCGCGCCCGACCCTGCCAAGCTCAGCTCCCACCGGCTGTCTCTGTCCGATGTCGTGAATGCAATCGACCGCAACAACAGCAACGTCGGCATGGGCTACATCGAGCGCCGCGGCGAACAATTCCTGGTCCGGGCGCCTGGCCAGGTGCGCACGCTGGACGATATCCGCAATACCATCCTCGGCAACGTCGACGGCGTCCCCATCCGGGTGCGCGATGTGGCAACTGTCGACGTCGGGCGTGAACTGCGCACGGGCGCAGCCACCAAAAATGGCCGCGAAGTGGTCCTGGGGACCGTGTTCATGCTGATCGGCGAGAACAGCCGCGCAGTGTCGCAGGCCGTCGCCAACAGGATGGTCGAGGTGAATCGTTCGTTGCCGAAAGGCGTCGTGGCGATTCCTGTATACGACCGTACCGCGCTGGTCGACAAGGCAATCAGTACGGTCAAGAAAAACCTGCTCGAAGGCGCCGTGCTGGTGATCGCGGTCCTGTTCCTATTCCTTGGCAATATCCGTGCGGCCATCATTACGGCGATGGTCATACCGCTTGCAATGCTGTTCACCTTCACTGGCATGGTGACTTACCGGGTCAGCGCCAACCTGATGAGCCTGGGTGCGCTCGACTTCGGCATCATCATCGACGGCGCCGTCGTGATCGTCGAAGCATGCGTGCTCCGCCTGGCACATGCCCAGGCTGCCCATCGGCGCGAGCTCACCCTGGCCGAACGGTTCCACGAGGTGTTCGCCGCTGCAAAGGAAGCACGCCGGCCCCTCCTGTTCGGCCAGCTCATCATCATGGTGGTCTACCTGCCGATATTCACCCTCGCCGGCGTCGAAGGCAAGATGTTCCATCCGATGGCGTTCGCCGTGGTGGCAGCCCTGCTTGGCGCCATGATCCTGTCAATCACCTTCATTCCGGCCGCCGTCGCCCTGTTCATCGGCAAGCGCGTCTCGGAAAAGGAAAACCGCATCATGGTGGCGGCCAAGCGCGCCTATGCGCCGGCGCTCGAGAAGGTGCTGGGCCACAGCGCCCTGGTCATCACCAGCGCAGTGGTGCTGGTACTGCTGTCCGGACTGCTGGCCACCCGATTGGGGAGCGAATTCATTCCGAACCTGAATGAAGGCGATCTGGCACTGCAAGCGATCCGCATTCCGGGCACCAGCCTGAGCCAGTCGGTCGAGATGCAGCAGAAACTCGAAGTGGGTCTCAGGGCGACATTCCCCGAGATTGAACGGATGTTCGCGCGCATCGGTACCGCCGAGATCGCCTCCGACCCGATGCCCCCCAATATTTCCGATGGCTTCGTCATGCTCAAGCCCGAATCCGCGTGGCCCGCGCCGAAGAAAAGCCATGCCGAACTGGTTGCGGCAATCCAGGAAGAAGCCGAGAAATATGCAGGCAACGCGTACGAGGTGTCACAGCCCATCCAGCTGCGCTTCAATGAGCTGATTTCGGGGGTGCGCAGCGACGTTGCCGTGAAGATCTTCGGTGACGACATGGACGTGTTGGAGGCAAGCGGCAAGGAAATCTCAAAAGTCCTGGAGAAGGTGCCGGGAGCTTCAGAAGTAAAAGTCGAGCAGACCGGCGGCCTGCCGATGCTGTCCGTGGATATCGACCGCGAAAAGACCGCACGATACGGACTGAATATTGGCGACGTGCAGGAAGCGCTGGCGATTGCCACCGGCGGGCGCGAGGCAGGCACCCTGTTCGAAGGCGACCGCCGCTTCGACATCGTCGTGCGCCTACCCGAGACGATGCGTACCGATCTCGACGCGTTGCGGCAGCTACCAATTCCGCTGCCGGCCAGTGCGGGCGCTGCAAGGGCCTACATCCCGCTAGCGGAAATTGCATCGCTCAATTTCACCCCCGGGCCCAACCAGATCAGCCGCGAAAACGGGAAGCGGCGGATCGTCGTCAGCGCCAACGTGCGCGGCCGCGATATCGGCAGCTTCGTCCCTGAAGCGCAAGCGGCCATCGCCAGCAAGGTCAAGGTACCCGCCGGTTACTGGATCACCTGGGGCGGCACCTTCCAGCAGCTGGAATCGGCAACGCAGCGCCTGCAGATCGTGGTGCCGCTCGCCCTGTTCATGGTGTTCACCCTGCTGTTCGCGATGTTCAACAACGTCAAGGATGGCTTGCTCGTCTTTACCGGCATTCCGTTTGCCCTGACTGGCGGCGTCATCGCCCTGGCCCTGCGCGGCATCCCGCTGTCGATCTCGGCGGCGGTCGGGTTCATCGCCCTCTCGGGTGTCGCAGTCCTGAATGGTCTGGTGATGATCTCCTGCATCCGCACGTTGCGCGAAGAAGGCATGGGCCTGGACCTCGCCATTACGCACGGGGCGTTGACCCGGCTGCGGCCGGTCCTCATGACGGCTCTCGTCGCGTCGCTCGGTTTCGTGCCGATGGCGATCGCGACCGGAACAGGCGCCGAAGTCCAGCGGCCGCTTGCAACCGTGGTCATCGGGGGAATTCTGTCTTCGACCGCGCTGACACTGCTCGTCCTTCCCCTGTTTTACCGGCTGGCGCACCGCAAGAATAGCGATGAAGTACCGGTAACGCCGCCGAAAGTGGCCGTCCAGTAAACGTTTGGGCCGCTAGTACATCGGCGGCCCACTCCCGGGAATAATAATCACCTCAACCTGGTCAGCATGCGGCTTCTCTCGAGCGGCAAGGACAGCAGTCTGAACGTGAAAGGCGCCTACCTGGAAGTGTGGAGCGAGCTAAAGCTCAGCAAACATCAATCTGGCGGAGACGGTGGGATTACTATACGCCCCCATGCACCCCAGCATTCAATAAATCCCCGCTTACGTCAACCCTCACCCATACCCTGAAAAATCTGTTACCTCATCAACGGGAACCACCCCATCTTCAATGAATGAGCTGAGAACTTCAACATAATGGTTCTCTCAGGCGAAGAACATTTGTCCTGTTGTCGATACCCTGGAACGGGGCAGCAAGGCGTAGTAGCCGCCATTCCAAGCCACTTGCCGGTCTTGCACAGTTTGCGAAACGAGTTAAGCAGCAGCGTCGTCCCATCCCGCCACATTTACAGTTCTCGTGCAACGCACGCTCTGAGCCAGCCTATGTGTTGTGTTCTCCCGCATGTTGATGCATTGGGGTCAACGTCCGGTAAAAACGTGGCGCGGCAGTGTGACGCCTCGGCCAAATTCGCCCTCTGCCGTGGCCAGCAGTGCCAGCGCGTCATCGTGAAGTTGCACCAATGCAGCCGTGCTTGCATCCGGGTTGGTTTCGCCAAGAACAATAGCGTGACCATACCGAACATCTAGATGCTGCATCTTCGCGACGAACTGGAAAGCCTTGTCATACAGTTGTTTTTCGAGCAGCCTGATGACCGCCATCCGACCCAGAATTTGCGGAATCAACTTGTGCGCTTCCTCATCGTATTGACTGCTTAAATCCGGCCGTGAGAAACCGCGCGTTTGCGCGCTCCACGACAGCCAGCACATCGAGTGCACTAGCGAGTGCGATGCCTTAGCGAGCTCGTACAGCGCTTCTCAGATCGGATTCGAGGGTCGAATCGGCGGTGATCCTCGCTTTGATCTGCTCGACAGCTCGGGTAGTCTCGCGCAAAGTACCGATCGGCGCGCGTAAATCTTCTGTCGCTGCCCGTGCCTCGCCCTTTATTTTCGCATAAGAGCTTAAATAGGTGAGCACTGCGCCGACTATGCCGATAAACACCCCTAGGAGAATAGACGCTGGACTAAACTCCATTGTACCTCCGCTGATGCTGAGTTCCATTGCACCTCCTCCACATTTGGGGCTGATCACCATGGCGACAGCCTCTCCCACTGGCACGCCGGCCTGCCGGCCGCAGCCGCAACGCAAGTACGTGGCATGTCACGCTTTAGTCGTCAGTTCCCGTTGAGTCGAATGATCCGCATCAACGCAGCTGTCGACGCATCAATACCCTTTGACTCCGCCGCAGTGCGATTACCGGTACTGAACTCTAATTACATCCCGATAGCGAAGTTGCTGATCGATTTGAGTCGCTTAATTTCTTTCGCCTAGAGGAAAACATCTATTTCCATCTCCTCCATACTCTTCAAGTATTGTCACCTCATCAATACGACCCAACCCCCCTTGCTGTGCTCTACATCCTGCGAAATCGTAGCCGCGTGCATCGGAGACGCAGTCAAAGTACGCCGATAACCGCGGCGTTGTGGCGACGTCCACATGGGCAGCGCCGTCTATGGCAACGAGTATTCCACCACTTGGAGCGCCCGGTTGATGTAGATCAAAGCGGACTCAAGCAAGTCTGTCAATAATCCCGCGATGAACAGACGAACAAGTACCCAAGCGGCTCAATACGTCGAAGTTGCGGTAGAGCCAGCAAAAATATGAGCGATGTTAGTTGTTGCTGCGGGATAAGATTAATACCTGCCAGAAAAAGCATTTCAATCTTCAGGGAGGCTGCCGTGCCCTACTTTGCCCCTCCTCCGCCACGCCCGGCGTCTTCTAGGCACGGCTCGACGATATCTGCCATGACGACCGTCTGCTCGAATGTCTGCCCGATGCCGAACCGCAAGACACGGCGACGCTCCCAATCTCAGCGAAACGCCCATCCCCGCGACGCTGCCACCGGTGTCCAGTGCCGCAGTCGATCTCATCATTGCCTTCGAGGTCAGCAGCTAGGCTGCCGACTTGAGGCCATCCGCCTGCGTGTCTCGTGCGCGCGCATGAGCGCGCGGGAAACGGTACTGAGCCAGCGCGGGCCGCTGACTGAAGCGCGGAGGGCGGAATGATAGCGCGTAAAATCCGCGATTTCGACCGGTGGGTACGCCTAACCTTGAGCGTGCACTGGAGCCGGCTGCTGATCGGCTACGAGGACGAACTGGGTTCGCGCGGGACCGTTGCCGAAATGAGCAACCCGGCGGCTCCGGACGACGGCGACGCGCCTCCTTTCCACCAATGGACGAATCTGGCGCGGCTGCTGCGAGAGGGCTACGAAGACCGTCCCGAACCGCGCTCGCATCGCCGACCCGACGGCCGGTCGGTGGAGATTCCATGGCTGCTGGCGGTGTTCGTGCAGGTACCCGATCTTGATGCGGACTTCCCGTGGGAATACTGGTTGCGCCGGCAGCTTGGCGCGGACGGCATGCGCTGCGTTGTGATGCGCGAGCACGTCGTGGCACCTGCTCCGCCGTTGCGGCTGCCGGTCAGGCTGGCGCAAACCGATTCTCCCAGTGGTTTTTTCGACCGCGTGCGCGCGGCCCGCTGGTACCGCAACGAACCGGCGATTCCTGTCCACGGCTTGCGCCTGGAAGAGGGGCCCAAGGGCCAGTGGGGCCGGGCCGACGTTCTATTTCGATCGATGTGGTCTGACCGCCCATCGTTCAGATCCAGCCGCCGGCCGCGTCTGGTCGTCACGATGGCGCGGCTGCGCGACCTCCATCATCCGTATCTTAAGCATGACCTCGAGCCCGGCGTGTCACATCTGATCGTGGGCTTTCTCTCGCCCCACCAAGAACAATCGTTTGCTAGCGAATTTGTTTATGCCCTGGCGCATGACTTCGCGCTGCACGAGATCGCGTGGATACTCGAGAACAGCATGCCGGTGGAATGCATGGTGCTGAGCGACCCAGGCGGCAACCAGGGGCTGCGTTTGTCGAGCGTGATGCGCGATCTGGCTGACGATGTGCGCGCCGGCCTCTACGGCCGTCAGGCCCGTGCCGAGCGGATGATCTTCGACTTCAGCGGGGAGTCCGATGGCCTGACCAACATGGCACGCTTTCTCGCCGAACCGCACCAGGAGCAGCCGCCTGCCCAGCCTAGGCAGAAGCGCAAGGTCGACATCGCACTGGACGGCTACGATGCCCATGGCGTGCTGGCCCCACTCTATTCAAACGATCTGAACATGCCACTGAAGAGCGGATGGCGCTACCGTCTGCGCATCCACATCGGCGAACGGCATTGGCTCACCAGCCTCATGACCGGCGATTTTGCTTCGATCGACGAGCTGATCCCGCCCGATCCGACCCTGGCCACGCGCACGCTCGAGGTGGTGGTCTACTCCAAGAATTTCGACCTGCTGTCGCCCGCCGTGCAGAAACTGCGGTTGCCTCTTACCGGCAACAGCGCTCCCGTGATGTTCGAGGTCAGAACACCGGAATCCGCCGGGGTCGCCGACCTGCGCATCGTACTCTACTTGAACAACAACATGCTCCAATCGTTCGTACTGAAAGCGGACATTGGAATCCGGGTCCCGTCGGCGGACGGCAGGGCCGTGTATGTCCAGCTCGACTCTTCGGCGGTTTCCGAGCTCGGCGAGCTACCCCACCTGGCACCGCGCGCGCTGTCGGTCGCCTTGAATGACGACATTGCGACCGGCAGCCACACGTTGATGGTTAAGGGAGAAGGCTGGGCTAAGCAGCTGCCGCTGCGCAGTGAATCGATGAACGAAACGATGGACCGGTTCCGCGCCATCCTGCGGATGCAGGTAGACGAACTCAAAAAGCTGCGCCTGTTAGCCGCTCTGGGCAAGCAGGTCCGCGATATGCTCGCCTTCGGCGATCCGGCACACGCACAGGCGCTAGACGCTATTGTCGGTCGTGCCAACGCAACGCTGCAGTTCATTCGTCACCACGATGGACGGCCGTTCCCATGGCAGACAGTGTACGATTATACGTTGCCGACCGGCCTCGCCTTTGCTAACGCCAAGCTCTGCCTTGCTGACCGGCCGTTGGCTGCGGCGTTCGACCCGAAGAAAGTCGGATGCCCGCATTGCCCCGGCGAGGACGTCATCTGCATCGAAGGCTTCTGGCTGGTGCGACACCGGCTGGAGTTGCTCAGCGAGCAGCAACACGACAATGCTGCTCACCCACCCCGCGCGCTGCATGCCTGCGCTCCCGCGCCCAATCCTTTAGTCACCCTTGGCATTGGCACGCCGAGCGCGCTCGCTACCTATTTCCGGGGCAGGCTCAAGGCGACCCTGAAAGATGAGCTGTGCTGCATCACATCGAAAGACGCGCCTGTGGCGGCGATGCTGTGGGACACGCGCCGACGCCCTGCCGTGCTGGTCGTGCTCAGTCACCTGTACAGCCACGACCAGTTCCTCAACCTGCCGACCCGCCTGCTCGCCTTCGAGCCTGAGGTGGACGGAGCCCATATATCCGTCCCTGAACTATCGAAACACCAGAGCGAAGGGCATTGGTCCGATCTGTGCCGACCACTTGTCCTGCTGATGGCTTGCGGCTCGGGGCGCGAGGATACGGGTGAACTCGTTGGGTTGGTCGACGCCTTCCTGCGCTCGGGCGCCGCAGCGGTGGCCGGCACCGAGTGGGACGTGGACGCCGCTACGGTAACGACTTTTGCCGAAGATATCGTCAGGCACACCCTCGATCAGCATGCGGCGGTGCCGCTGGGAGTGGCCATCCAACGAAATGCCCGTGAGCGGCTGAGTGAAAGCCGCATCGCACCCTTCATTTTCACTACCTATGGCAGCGCCGATCTGACAGTGGGGAGAGCTCGATGAGATACAGGCGGCAAGTGGCGGCATTTCTGTGGTCGATGGCACTCGCATCAATCTGTCGGGCTGACAGCCCGCCGACTGTCGCCCCGCTATACGATAAGCCCTACGTAGTCATACCGGCAGCGGCGCCATTTGCGCTGGCAATTCCTCTGGAATCGAAGGGCATCAATGCCGCCGCCGTGTGTGCGGAAAAAGTCGGCGTACGCTACCAACACTTCGTCAGTGAAGCAGCGTCGCACCACTTCCTACTCGAGAAGGCGCTGCTGGAAAAAGGCAAAACCGCTGCGCGCCTGCGTGTGACGCTGCCGCAATCGGCGGCCATGCAGCCCGGCGACTATCACCTGATGGTGCGCTTCGATCAATGCGATAAGCCGAGTGCGGCGCCGGTGGCGCAGGCGGTCTACACCTTTACTGTCCCATATGCGGCGCTGCAGGCGCGCGGCAAGCACACCATCGATCTGCGCCTAACGCTGCCCTGGAGTGACGCAGTGCTCAATCCAGCTAGCATCAGCATCGAGCGCGACGGCAACAGCGCTTTCGTGCCGATCAGAAAACCAACGATTATGGCCGAGCCGTTCACTAACGGCAGTTCCGCAACGATCGGAAGGTGGAAGGGCATTAGCCTCGCTACCGTGGCGCCTCACCAGCCGGTACGCTTTAATGTGGCCGCACAGGATTTCCCGCCGGGAACGGCCAACGGCCAGCTGGTACTGCGCAGTCCAGACTTGCAGTCGCCGTTCAGGATAGACGTCGAGGTGCGTGCACACCTGCATCCGGCCTGGATGCTGTTGCCCATCGTGGCCGGTTTCATCCTTGGCCAGTGGCTCAGGCATCACCTGCAAGGCCGCATCGTTTTAGGCGAAGCGCGCCAGCCGGCCATCGATGCGCTAGCCCGCTTCGAGCGCGAGGCCAAACGCATTGCCGATCCTACCTTCCAAGTCGCCGCGAACAGCATCCTTGCCGAGCTTTCCCGAGTGATCCGCACCGGCGACAAAGCGCAAGTGCAAGCCGGACTGGACGCCGCAAGGACGGCATTCGAGAGCTTGCAGAAGGATTTGCAGGCCGCCCTTACGGCCGTGACGGAGAACATTGAAGCTTACCGGGACGCCTTCGGCATAGTTGGCATCCTGCCACCGCCATTGCACGAGCTGCCTCAGCGAGTCGACCGCGATGTCGATTTCTGCTTGGGTCTGGTTGCGGCGGCTAACCCAATAGATGCAAGGAAGGAACTGGCGCGCCGGTCCCAGGATGCTATGAGCTTGCTCGGCGATGGCATGCATTCGCTGGAATCAGCCGCCGGCAGCCTGAATGCCCAGCTCGGGGTTGCCTCTGTGGTGCTGAGTCCGGAGTCGCGTTTGGGACTCGATGCCAATCGCGCGGCATTCGAAGCAGCGCTCGCCGCCATGGTTCCCGTGACGCAGCAGGCCGAGGTGCATGCCGCCCTGATGGCGGTGAATCAATTGAGATACGCATCCAGTCAGCTGCTCAACCGCCATGCCGAGGCACTGGACAGCACCGCCCGCCAGGTCGAGGATCTGATCCGCTCACGCATCGAGCCCAAAAGCTCGCTGCCGCCGACACTGCTGGCGTTCAAGTCAGCACTTGGCGCGATGGCTGCGGACATGCGCACCCTAGCGGCGGCAAACCCTTTCGTTCAGCACGATTGGCCCGGCCGGACGGCACGCGCGCTGGACGCATTGCGCTCCGCGCTCTTGGCCATGATCGCCAGCCGAACCGATCTGGCAGCACAGGCGGGGCAACTGCAAGTTCAGGTCAACAGCGAGCGCTGGTACGATACCTTCGCAAAAGTCAGCGAATACAATCCGGTACACGGCGCGTTGCTTGCGCCGGCCAACCCGCAGTCACTGCAAGCGCCCCTGATACCGGCTGTCGAGGCGGCGCTACCGGATCGACCGGCTTTGCATGCTCCAACCATTGGACCGCTCACCTTGCCGGATATCGATCTGGAAGACTACCGTAACCGGTCCGCACTAAAACAGTCGCGCTTGCTCATGACGTTAGGGACCGGCACGATCATGACTTTTGCAAGCTATGCCGTGTATGAAGATAAATTTGTCGGGAGTAACCTTGAATTGTTGGGCTTGTTTATCTGGGGGTTTTCTGCGGATTTGACGCTAGGCGGTCTGTTGGAACGACTGACGCCACTCAAGCGGATCCCGCTGGCCAGTGGAGGCGCTGCGGCGCCTGCCGCAAGCCTACCGGGAACCCCGCGCCATCCGTGAAGGTGTTTGCAGCGAGCGAACCTCGTCGAGCGCCATGGCTTGAAACGAACGGGTTCCTAAACGGGGGCCGTGTAGCTAATCGCCCTTACTGCTGTCAGCGCCCCTCCGGTACTCGGATCATGTTGCGTCACGATGTGTCGCCAGTTTCAGGACTGCTCGTGCGGTTGGGCTGGCATTCATCGCGCTTGGACAAGGCGTTATGTGAACCGACTGTGCATCGCCAAATACGCCTGTTGACAGCGGGATTCCACACTCGGGCGAACTGTCGCGGTAACGTGGGACGGCGGACTGACGATCAACTTCAAGGTTGGATCGACAGGGGTCGAGTTGGTCTTGGTCGGCGCGGCCATGTTGACAGCGGGCGGCGTGATGCCGAACGTGCACAATACTGTATTCCTGCCCAAATTCGGCAAAGCCGCCAGCCCGACTGTCGTAGAACAGCGCCTGAACAATTCGCTCGCAGCGTATAAAGCGTGCGAGAAGCACCGCGACGCAATGAATGCTGCTTTGCCAGCTTGTTCAAGAAATCAACTTCGAAGATTGAATGACGTTAACGTTGACCTTAATATTGTTGAGTCTTGCAGCCACGTCCGGCGGGGTGCGAGCGGCCAGGATGAGACAACCGAGGTATCGGTCACCTTGATTCTCTCATCGTGGGTGCAGACCGATTCTTGATTACTCCTGAGCGTGAAATATTTCGGCGTTATGTTGTCGAAATCATAGTCCAACGCATCACCGACAGGCAAATCGCATTATTTTCAATTTATTTCTGCATGGAACTTAATGCCGCACAGAAACCTGTCGCCTTGTACTTGTGAGACGACTGTGGTCGCGAAGATTCGGAAACAGATATCTACCGCCTCCAGTGAGCTTTCGCAGTTCAGCCAAGAGTTCGCGTGTTTGCCTCGACAGCGGAACAAAATGGTCTTTCTTGATAGGATTTAGCCTTCTCTTACCCAGTTTCATTCGGTGCCAAGGAATGACCCAGTCGGAAGCTTCCTCCTCGATCTCGCTCCATGGGGTTTCGATGAGTTCGCTGGTTCGTACAAATACCAGCATTAGCAGGCGCAGGCCTATCCGCGTAACAGGTTGCATGCAGGCTTCGTTACTGCGAAGCGCCTTCAGAAATCTTGGCAATTCGTCGCTGGAAATTGCAGGGAAATTACCTGCCGGTACCGGTTGGAGCACATCCTTCATGTCCGCCACAAGATTCCTTGCAGCTACGCCTGTCTGGATGGCATAGCTGAAGATCTGTGCGCAAACCGCTTTGTTGCGCTTGGCGATTTCATGCGCACCCCTTGCCTCGATTTTGCGGAAGACATCTATCAGATCGCGATGCGTCATCTTCTCGATAGGCACTTTCCCTATGCTTGGAAACACGTCCATTTCGAGACGATGCAAAACATTACGCGCATACGCCGGCGACCACGATTTCTCCTTCACCTGATGCCACTCAGTAGCCATCTTCTGAAAGGTGTACTCGGTAGCCCGTAGGCTGTCTCGCCGGGCCTGCTCGCGCTGCTGCAGGGGGTCTCCACCGTCCAGCAGGATCCGGCGCGCCTCTGTACGTTTAGCTCGCGCGTCTGCGAGGCTCACCTCCGGGTAGGGACCGAAAGCCATCGTGGTTTCTTTTCCGTCCGCTTTCCGATACCGGAACCGCCAGAACTTCGCACCTGAAGGCTGCACCTCCAGATAGAGGCCGTGTCCGTCGAACAGCTTTACGAGCTTCTCCTGGGCTCTGACACGCCGGACCTGCATGTCGCTGAGTGGTTGAGCTAACCTTGGCATTTGACCTCCTGTCTAGACGTTTCGAGCAGGGGCAAGGCTAGGCAAGCCAGTTTAAGGGTAGGCGCTTGAGGGAGCACAACCGTATACCCTGACGCCTACCCTCATGATCTTGGACGTGTCCGGACACATGAGGACGTCACAAGACAAAAAACCCCCGGGTCTCAGTATGAGATTCGGGGGTTTCAGGTGTTTGCTAAAGCTCAGCAAACTTCAATCTGGCGGAGACGGTGGGATTCGAACCCACGATACAGGTATAAGCCGTATGCATCCTTAGCAGGGATGTGCCTTCGGCCACTCGGCCACGTCTCCAGTCAGGACCGACTTCGCAGTCGGCGCTGAGTGCAGGCATCTTAAGGTCTGGACCTCGTTTGGTCAAGATTGCACGGCAAAATTTCTGAAAATAATTAAGCTTGTTCCAGGTTAAATGCCTTGTGCAGGGCGCGTACGGCCAGCTCCATGTATTTCTCGTCGATCAGCACCGAGATCTTGATCTCCGAGGTCGAGATCATCAGGATGTTGATGCCCTCTTCCGACAGGGTGCGGAACATTTCCGAGGCGACGCCGACGTGGCTGCGCATGCCCACGCCCACCGCCGATACCTTCGACACCTTGGCGTCGCCCAGCACCTTGGCCGCGCCCAGCGATTCGCGCTGGGTTTCCAGCACGCTCATTGCCTTCACGTAGTCGCCCCGCGACACGGTGAAGGTGAAGTCGGTCTTGCCGTCCACCGACTGGTTCTGGATGATCATGTCTACTTCAACATTGGCCTCGGCGATGGGGCCGAGGATGTGGAAGGCGACGCCTGGCTTGTCCGGCACGCCCAGGACGGTGATCTTGGCTTCATCGCGATTGAAGGCGATCCCGGAGATGACGGCTTGTTCCATATTGCTCTCTTCCTCAAACGAAATCAAAGTGCCGGACTTCGCTTCTTCGTCCAGCGGCATCAGGGGATCGGTCAGCGACGACAGCACGCGCGTCGGGACCTGGTAGTTGCCGGCAAATTCGACCGAGCGCGTCTGGAGCACTTTCGAACCGAGCGAGGCCAGCTCGAGCATCTCTTCGAAAGTGATCTTCGACAGGCGGCGCGCCTCGTCCACCACGCGCGGGTCGGTCGTGTAGACGCCGTCGACGTCAGTGTAGATCAGGCATTCGTCGGCCTTCAGCGCCGCCGCAATCGCGACCGCGGACGTGTCCGAACCGCCGCGGCCCAGGGTCGAGATATTGCCGTCTTCGTCCATGCCCTGGAAACCCGTGATGATCACGATCTTGCCGGCGTTCAGGTCGCCCCGCACGCGGGTGTCGTCGATCGACTGGATGCGCGCTTTCGTGAACGACGAGTCGGTGCGGATGCCCGCCTGCCAGCCGGTGTAGGAGACGGCGTCCTTGCCGATGGCCAGCAGCGCCATGGCCAGGAGGCCGACCGAGACCTGTTCGCCGGTCGAGGCGATCATGTCGAGCTCGCGCGGGTCCGGCTGGGCCATGATTTCCTTGGCCAGTCCAATCAACCGGTTGGTTTCGCCGGACATCGCCGACGGTACGACGACGATCTGGTGGCCCGCGTCGTGCCACTTGGCCACGCGCGTGGCGACATTCTTGATACGGTCCGTCGAGCCCATCGACGTCCCGCCATATTTGTGGACAATTAAAGCCATATCAGGAGGGTTCCAGCTTGTTGAAGGATCAAAAGGGGACCCTCACTCTAGCATGCTGCAGCGCAGTATCACAAGGCAGGGAATAGAAAAAGCTATACGAAAAGAAAATAAAGTAATACGTTTTTCGTACAGAAACTATTCGCTTGCCGGCACCCAGCGCAGGGCAATGCGTTCGCCCTCCCCTGCCGCCACGTGATGGCAGTCCATGCCAATGCCGGCGGCGAACAGCAGCGAGCGGCCGGCACTGACAGTCGGCGCGCGCTCGCGCTCCCAGGCTGGCACGCCCAGCGACTGGTAATGGGCCTTCAGGCCGCGCGTGGGGCGATTGGGAGCCAGCTTGAGGCGCTCGCCGCCCTTGCGGAAATCGATGGTGAGGGCTTGCGCGCGCAGCCAGGCGGGATCGAAGCCTTCGGGCGCCGGATCGAAGTGGAGCACGCCGCCGTAGGCCGGGAAAGCCATCGACGCTTCGCCGCGCCAAACGAAGCTCTCGCCGAATCTTTCGATCACCCCCTCGTCGTCCGGGTCGCGCATGCCGGCCAAATCAGGCAGCCGCGGCGTGATGTGCAGCTTGCCGCGGTGGCGGCGGATATGGCAGGCCGGGTGCGTCACCTTGAGCTGGGCGTCTTCGCGCGCCGAGAACAGCTGGGACACCATCTCCGCCAGCCAGGCGGTCGAGGGCATGGCCAAGCCGCGCTGGGCAAACAGGTGACGCAGCAGATTGTCCACGCGGTCGCGGCTGAGCAATTGCAGGCGCGCCAGGTCGACGGTGTCGCCATCGAGGCACACAGCGAGGTCTTGCGCGGCCAGCTCGTCGAGCATGCGCTGGGCCGACTGCACGTGGGCCGCACCGCGCGCCAGGCGTTGCTGGAAGCCCGGGAAGGCGGCAGACAGTGCCGGCATCACCGTATGGCGCAGCGCATTGCGCGCATAGCGCGCATCCAGGTTGGACTCGTCTTCCACCCACGCCAGGTTTTCAAGCTGCGCGTAGGCTTCGAGCTCGGCGCGCGAGACGTGCAGCAAGGGCCGCGCCATGACCAGCTCGGCATTGCCCAGCAGTTCGCTTGCGTGATTAGCGGCGTCCATGCCCGACAAGCCGGCCGGGCCCGAGCCGCGCAGCAACTGCAGCAGCACGGTTTCGGCCTGGTCGTCGAGATGGTGGGCGGTGAGCAGCAGCGGCACGCCGTGCAGCAAGCACATCTCGCCGAGGGCCCGGTAGCGCAGCTTGCGCGCGGCGGACTCGAGCCCGTCCTTGCCCTTGACGACCTCCACGCGGCGATAATCAAAAGCGATGCCCAGCGCCGTGCAGGCTTGCTCGCAATGCGCCAGCCAGGCATCGGCATTCGGGCTCAGCCCGTGGTGGACGTGGAAGGCGTGCAGGGTGAGGCCCTGGCTGGATGCCCAGTCGTGCGCGAGCCGCAGCAAGGCCATCGAATCGAGGCCGCCGCTGCAGGCAATCGCCATGGAAGTCGGGGAATGTGCGGCGCGCAGGCCGCTCAATGCCTGCGCAAAGACTGCCGGAATGGTTCCGGCTGTTGAACGGCTCACTCTTCGCGCGGCAGCGTTTCCTTGAACTTGCCGTAGCTCATCAGTTTCTGGTGACGGGCTTCGAGCAAGTCCTTGGTCTTGACGCCGGTGAACTGGCGCAGGGTATCGGCCAGTGCGCGCTTGAGCATCTGCGCCATGCCCTTCGGATCGCGGTGCGCGCCGCCCAGCGGCTCGCTGACGATCTTGTCGATGAGGCCGATGGCCTTGAGGCGATGCGCGGTCAGGCCCAGGGCGTCGGCGGCATCCGAAGCACGCTCCGACGTCTTCCACAGGATCGAGGCGCAGCCTTCCGGCGAAATCACCGAATAGGTGGCGTATTGCAGCATCAGCACGGCGTCGCCCACGGCGATGGCCAGCGCGCCGCCCGAACCGCCTTCACCGATGATGGTGGCGATCAGGGGCACTTTCAGCTCGGCCATGACGTAGAGGTTGTGGCCGATCGCTTCGGACTGGCCGCGCTCTTCGGCGTCGATGCCCGGGAAGGCGCCCGGGGTGTCCACGAAGGTGAAGATCGGCAGGCCGAATTTCTCGGCGACCTTCATCAGGCGCATGGCCTTGCGGTAGCCTTCGGGCTTGGGCATGCCGAAGTTGCGCATGGCGCGTTCCTTGGTGTCACGGCCCTTCTGGTGGCCGATGACCATGCAGGCCTGGCCGTTGAAGCGCGCGAGGCCGCCAATGATCGACTGGTCGTCGGCGAAGGTGCGGTCGCCGTGCAGTTCGTGGAAGTCGGTGAAGATCTCGTTCACATAGTCCATGGTGTATGGACGCTGCGGGTGGCGGGCGATCTGGGACACCTGCCATGGCGTGAGCTTTGCGTAGATGTCCTTGGTCAGCTGCTGGCTCTTCTTGGCCAGGCGGTCGATCTCTTCGGAGATGTCGACGGCGGAATCGTCCTGCACGAAGCGCAGCTCTTCAATCTTGGAATCGAGCTCGGCGATTGGCTGTTCAAAATTGAGGAAAGTTGTTTTAGTCATTGTACCTCCGGATTATTTCGTGGCCACAGCGTCCGTCTGGGCGGCACGCTCCTGGCCTGCTTTGGCCTGATTTTGGGCGCTATTCTACCGTACCCGTGCCGGACGAGGAACGCCTAAACAGGGTCCAGGCTGCGCCACAGGTACCAGGTGGCCACCGTGCGCCAGGGTTCCCAGTTGGCGGCAACCTCGCGCGCATCGCTGCGGGAAACAGGTTCACCAGAGAAATAATTCTGGCTGATACCCTGGATCAGGCCGGCGTCGTCGAGCGGCAGGACGTTCGGCCGGAGCAGATTAAATATCAAAAACATCTCCGCTGTCCAGCGGCTGATGCCGCGAATCTGGACCAGTTCGGCGATGACGGCCTCGTCGTCCATCTGCGACCACAGGTCGGCATGGACGCGTTTGGCCTTGAAATGGTCGGCCAGGTCGAGGATGTATTCGGTCTTGCGCTTGGACAGTCCGCAGCCGGCCAGCTCGAGCGCGCCGGCCTTGAGCACCTGGCTTGGCGCCAGCTTCGGGCAGATCGCCAGCAGCTTGCCCCAGGCCAGGTCGGCCGCCTTGGGCGTGACCTGCTGGCCGACAATGGAACGGGCCAGGGTGGTGAAGGGGTCGGGATGGCCGCGCAGGTGCAGGTCGCCGAATTGCGGGATCAGCTTGTTCATGATGCGGTCGCGCGCCATCAGCGTGGCTTTCGCCTCCGCCCAATAGGCTGGAACCGACAGTTCGCCCGGCGACTCGGGGGCCGCCACCGGCTTGTCCTTGTCTGCCATTATGCGCGGCGCCAGGTCGTCGTTCCGTCCGGCTTGTCTTCCAGGATGATCCCGGCGGCAGTCAGTTCGGCGCGAATGGCATCCGCTTCGGCAAAATTGCGGGCTTTCTTGGCGGCGGCACGGCGGGAAATTGCTTCATCCACGCCGGCGTCAGCGCCAGCCTCGCCGCTGCCGCCCTGCAGGTAGGCCTGGGGCGAGCGCTCGAGCAGGCCCAGCACGCCCGCGAGGGCTTTCAATTGACGCGCGGCCTCGACCGACTTGGTGCGGTTGACTTCGCTTGCCAGGTCGAACAGCTCGGCCACTGCCAGAGCGGTATTGAAATCGTCGTCCATCGCTTCGCGGAACCGAACCGCGTGCGCTTCGTCCCAATCGACTGCCGGGGCGTCGCTACCAAGCTCGACCATCGACAGCGCCGTGTACAGGCGCTGAAGCGCGCCCTTGGCGTCGTCGATGTGCGCATCGGAATAGTTCAGCGCGCTGCGGTAGTGCGCGCGCACGATGAAGAAGCGGATGACTTCGGCGTCGTACTGCTTGAGCACATCGCGGATGGTGAAGAAATTGCCCAGGGACTTGGACATCTTCTCGTTGTCCACGCGCACGAAGCCATTGTGGATCCAGTAGTTGACCATGTTGCCGCCGAAGGCGCCTTCGGACTGGGCGATCTCGTTCTCGTGGTGCGGGAACTGCAGGTCGGCGCCGCCGCCATGGATGTCGAAATGCTCGCCGAGCGTGGCGCAGGACATGGCCGAGCACTCGATATGCCAGCCCGGACGGCCCTTGCCCCATTTCGAATCCCACTTGGCCTCGCTTGGCTCGGATTCCTTGGCGGCCTTCCACAGCACGAAGTCGAGCGGGTCGCGCTTGCCGCTGTTGACGTCGACGCGCTCGCCGGCGCGCAGGTCGTCGAGCGATTTGCCGGACAGCTTGCCGTAGCCTTCGAAGCCGCGCACGGCGTAGTTGACGTCGCCGTCGCTGCTCTTGTAGGCCAGGCCCTTGGCTTCCAGCTGTTCGATGATCGACAGCATCTGCGGCACGTATTCGGTGGCGCGCGGGACCCTGGTGGGCGGCAGCATGTTGAGGGCAGCGATGTCCTCGTCCATGTACTTCACGTTGCGCGCGACCAGCTCGCCGATGGTCTCGCCGTTTTCGACCGCGCGCTTGATGATCTTGTCATCGATGTCAGTGATGTTGCGGACGTACTCCACTTCGTAGCCCGACGCCATGAGCCAGCGGTAAATCACGTCGAAGGCCATCATCATCCGCGCATGCCCGACATGGCAGTAGTCGTAGACGGTCATGCCGCAGACATACATGCCGACCTTGCCGGCTTCCATCGGGACAAATACCTGCTTGTCACGCGCAAGCGTGTTGTAGATCTTGAGTTGGCTCATGGGTGTGTTCTAACGGGACGAGAAATCGGGCAATGCGGTAGCGGGACGCACGCTGGGTAAAGCGTGCGCCGGCACAGCGGGATTGCGTCGAGATCGTCTGAACCCTTGGTGTTATTCTTCTTTGATAGAATGGGACGTTCCGCGCAAAGTATAGCATTGTTAAAATCCCGGCTGGCCGCATATGGTTCAGCTTTATTTTTCGGGAAAACACTTGACATCGCCTTGCGCGATGTCCACCAGAGGAGAGCCCAGACAATGACCGCAACCTTCCGCAGCTTCCTGCTGCGCCGCCTGGCGCTTGGCGCAGGCGCCCTGCTCCTCTCCAGCGCTGTATTGGCCGATGCGCCGCTTGAAGCCACTGCCGCGCCGGTCAACGGGCCGCAGGTATCGATCAAGACTTCGATGGGCGAGATCGTCCTGCAGCTGGACCAGGACAAGGCGCCGAAGACGGTGGCCAATTTCATGCAGTACGTGAAGCAGGGCTTTTACAAAGGAACGATCTTCCACCGCGTGATCGAAGGCTTCATGATCCAGGCCGGCGGCATGAACGAGAAGTTCGAGGGCCGCCATACCAACAAGCCGATCAAGAACGAATCGAACAACGGCCTGTCGAACCAGCCGTACACGGTGGCCATGGCGCGCGAAGACCATCCGGATTCGGCCACTTCGCAATTCTTCATCAACGTGGCCGACAACTCCGGCATCGATTACCCGAACTACAAGGGCTCGGGCTATACCGTGTTCGGCAAGGTCGTGAAGGGCCAGGAAGTCGTGGACAAGATCAAGGGCGTGCTGGTGGACGACGTCAAGGGCATGCAGAACGTGCCGGTGAAGCCGATCTTCATTCAGTCCGCGACCGTCCTCAAGGGCGACAAGCTTGTAAAATAGCGCGCTGTGAAGAAAAATGTCGTTCTCGCACTCTTAACAAAAACCAACTCAAAGGACACTCGATGACCAGCGTACGCTTGACCACCAACATGGGCAACATCACCCTCGAACTGGACGCGGACAAAGCGCCAAAGACGGTTGCCAATTTTGTCGACTACGTCAACAAGGGCCACTTCACCA
This sequence comes from Telluria sp. ZB4P37, assembly GCF_059685855.1. Taxonomy (NCBI): domain Bacteria; kingdom Pseudomonadati; phylum Pseudomonadota; class Betaproteobacteria; order Burkholderiales; family Oxalobacteraceae; genus Telluria; species Telluria sp. ZB4P37. The sequence goes on along the minus strand of NZ_JCASID010000004.1, from coordinate 171,029 downwards.
ACACCATCTTCCATCGCGTGATCAAGGACTTCATGGTCCAGGGCGGCGGTTTCGAACCGGGCATGAAGCAGAAGGCCACCGATGCCACCGTCGAGAACGAAGGCAAGAACGGCCTGAAGAACGACAAGTACACCGTCGCCATGGCCCGCACCTCGGCGCCGCACTCGGCATCGGCCCAGTTCTTCATCAACACGAAGGACAACGCCTTCCTGAACTATCCGGGCCAGGACGGCTGGGGCTATGCCGTGTTCGGCAAGGTCACCGAAGGCCAGGACGTCGTCGACCAGATGAACGCCGTCAAGACCAGCCGCACGGGCATGCACTCGGACGTGCCGGTCGACCCGATCATCATCGAAAAAGCCGAAGTCATCTGATGTACGTAGTGCGCGGGCTGTTGCCTACCCCATCGATCCGATGACCACGCTCGCGCTCTTCGTGTCCGACCTGCACCTGCAGGCGGCGCACCCGCGCACGGCCGAGGCCTTTTTCGGCTTCCTGGCCGGGCGCGCGCTGCAAGCCAGGCAGCTCTACCTGCTGGGCGACATCTTCGAATACTGGGCCGGCGACGACGATCTCGCCGAGCCTTTCCACCAGTCCGTGATCGATGCGCTGCGCGCCGTGAGCGATGCGGGCGTCGAAGTCTATTGGCTGGCCGGGAACCGCGATTTCCTCGTCGGGCAGGGCTTTGCCGAAGCGGCCGGGCTGACCCTCTTGGGTGAGCCGCACGTCATCGAGGCGGCTGGCCGGCGCATCGCGCTGGTGCACGGCGACGCCCAGTGCACCGCCGACCTCAAGTACATGGCCTTCCGCGCCCAGGTGCGCGACCCCGAATGGCAGCAGCAATTCCTCGGCATGCCGCTAGGGCAGCGCAAGGCCATCATCGCCGGGCTGCGCGAAGGCAGCCGCGAGGCGCAGGCCGGGCAATCGTACGAGATCATGGATGTGACGCCGGGTGCGGTCGATGCGCTGTTTGCCGCGACCGGGGCCGAGGTGATTGTCCACGGGCATACGCACCGGCCGGCCATGCATGAAGTCGATGAGCGGGTGCGGTATGTGCTGCCTGATTGGGAGCTGGATACCGAGCCGCTGCGGGGCGGGTGGCTGGAGCTGGATGACCGGGGGCGGTTTACGCCGCGCGTGGTCGATTAAGCCGGCGTTTCGCTATCCCGTAGGGTGGGCAGATTCTGCCCACGCGGTTCACCGGCTGCAGCTCTGTCGTAAAGCGTCCATGGCGGCACGACCGTTGGCTGGACGCGTGGGCGCGTCGAATCAAGGTCCTCGACCGGGATCAGCGCACTTCATCGAGCAACTGCGGATGCCGCCCCAGTAATCGCAGCAGCTTCACCAGCGCCACCGGCGCCTCCCCCTTCCCCGCCTCGTAGCGCGCAAACTCTCCCTTCCCTTCGGCGAACATCTCGTCGGCCTTGCCCTGGGTCAGCCCGAGCGCCTTGCGCATGCTGCGGATCTCGGCCGGGCCGGCTTCGTCGACCTGGCGCCGGAACTCCTTGATCAGCTCGCCATAGTGCTCGTGCTCGCCCATCGTGAAGATCACCTCGCTGCAGCCGGCGCAGCAGTCGGCCATGACCTCGGGGATCGCGAGGCTCTTGCCCTTGTAGCTGTAGACCATCTCGCGGGTGGCGTGGACCAGTGGCGACACGCCACAGTTCGGGCAGTTGTGCATCGTGCATCTCCTTGTTCCCTGGCTTCGCATCCTACCAAAATGTGCGGCGATGCCGCGCCCGCAGGGCGAGCGGAATAAATCTCGCGTATGCATGTTGACACTTACCTCGTTGGTGTTATACCTTACTACAACACCACTTCAACGATGCACCAACACGGAGTAACGGGATGAACCACAGCGCGTTTCTACAAAGGAGGGCTGGACATGACAGTCGGCTGGAATGACAACACCCCCATCTACCGCCAGCTCAAGGAGCGGGTGGTGGGCATGATGCTCGACGGCTTGCTCAAGGCGGGCGATGCCCTGCCCTCGGTGCGCCAGATCGCGGCTGAATATCAACTCAACCCGATCACCGTATCGAAGGCTTACCAGGAACTGGTCGACGAGAACTTAGTGGAAAAGCGAAGGGGAATTGGCATGTATGTCACCGAAGGAGCAAGCGAGAAACTCTTGACCACCGAACGCGAGCGCTTCATCCGCGAAGAGTGGCCTGCCATGGTCGAACGCATCCGCCGCCTCGGCCTGGACCTCGAACAGCTGCTGCGCGCCAGCCCGGCGAATGGAAACGGACTCGCGCCGGGAGGCACAGCATGAACGCCGTGATCGAAGCGCGCGGCCTGACCAAGCGTTACGGCAAGCGTACCGCCGTCGACGGCATCGATTTCGACATCCCGGCCGGGCGCATCGTCGGCCTGATCGGCCCCAACGGCTCGGGCAAGACCACCACCCTGAAGGCCGCACTCGGCCTGATTCCCTTCGACGGCCAGCTCTCGGTGCTGGGCTTCGACCCGCGCACCCAGCGCGACGACCTGATGAAGGAAGTCTGCTTCATCGCCGACGTGGCGATCCTGCCGCGCTGGCTGCGTGTGCGCGACGCAGTCGATTTCGTGGCCGGCGTACACCCGCGCTTCGACCGCAGCAAGGCCGAGCGCTACATCGCCGGTACCAGGCTCGCCCCTGGCATGAAGGTCAAGGAGATGTCGAAGGGGATGATCGTCCAGCTGCACCTGGCGCTGGTAATGGCGATCGACGCCAAGCTGCTGGTGCTCGACGAACCCACGCTGGGCCTGGACATCATCTACCGCAAGCAGTTCTACCAGAACCTGCTGGAAGACTATTTTGACGAAGAGAAGACCATCGTCATCACCACCCACCAGGTGGAGGAGGTCGAGCACATCCTCACCGACCTGATGTTCATTCGCGACGGCAGGATCGTGCTGGCCGCGTCGATGGAAGAAATCGGCGAGCGCTATACCGAAGTGATGGTCGCGGCCGACAAGGTCAATGCAGCCAATGCGCTGCAGCCGATCGACCAGCGCACCGTGTTCGGCAAGTCGGTGATGCTGTTCGATTCGAACAAATCGGACGGCGTCGCACGCAGCCAGCTCGCCCAGCTGGGCGAAACCCGTAACCCCAGCGTTGCCGACCTGTTCGTCGCAACCATGAAAGGAACCTACGCATGAAAACCATGAAATGGCTGCTCCAGCGCGAGTTCTGGGAGCACAAGGGCGCATTCTTCTGGGCGCCGGTCGCCGTGGCCATCGCGATGGTGGTCTTCATCGGCGGCGGCTTCATGTACAGCATGGCCTTCGGGGGCGCGGAGCATATCCAGATCGACGGCCAGAACCTGGTCTCGATCCAGGGCTTCCCGCAGGCGCTGCGCTACAAGATCGCCCACATCGCGGCCTCGAGCTACATGGGCATCGCCGCGCCCCTGTTCATCGTGCTGCCGGTGGTGGTGTTCTTCTACTGCCTGTCGGCGCTGTATGACGACCGGCGCGACCGCAGCATCCTGTTCTGGAAGTCGCTGCCGCTGTCGGACCGCGACACCGTGCTCTCGAAAGTCGTGACCGCCCTGGTGGTGGCACCCCTGATCACGATCGTCGTCGCCGTCGCCGCCTCGCTGCTGCTGCTGGTGCTCGGCATGATCAGTGCCGCCGGCAAGGGCCTGAACCTGTTCGCGCCGGTGCTGTCGGAACCAAACCTCTACCTCAGCCCCCTCTACCTGCTGGCCTTCCTGCCGCTGTACATCCTGTGGGCGCTGCCGACCGTCGGCTGGCTGCTGCTGGTGTCGAGCTGGGCGCGTTCCAAGGTCTTCCTGTGGGCCGTAGGCATCCCCCTGATCACGGTGGTGCTGCTCAAGTGGTTCAACTTCCTGCTCAGCCAGGTGTCGAACACGCTGGTCGATGTCGACTGGTTCGTCGAGCAGGTGGTGGTGCGTGGCCTCGGTGGCCTGTTGCCGGGGATCTGGCTGGGTGCGACCGACATGCGCGCCTTCGACAACGCCGAACAGGGCCTCGATCCGGCGCTGCTGCTGGGCCAGTCCTATCTCACCCTGGGTACGCCGGGCGTGTGGCTGGGCGTGGTGGCAGGCGTGGCAATGCTGTACGCGGCGATCCGCCTGCGCCGCTTCCGCGACGAGGGTTGATGATGCGGGCACTGAAGGCCTTCGTTGCCGGCAGCCTGCTCCTGTGCGGCGCCACCGGCGCCGCACCAGATGCGCCGGTGAAGGAACTCGATCCGGTACATGTCAATGCCATGCGTAACCCGGAGGTGCGCAAGTACAAGGCGGTCCTGGCGGGACTGGATGCCTTCGACAAGCACCACAAGTTGGCGCCGGCGGTGCAGCAGCTGCAGTTTCGCCTTACTGCGAGGCGCAAGGACGACTCGCCCGAAGCTCTGGCGATTCGCCTGGCCGGCGACGGGGGCTTCAGGCTTCAGATAGCGGTCGACGGGGCGAGGCGCTTCGTGGTGCCGCGCAGCGAGGCAGCCCTTGACGCCGACAGCGAGCTGGAACTGAACCGCAAGCGCCGGCACTATCGTGTCACGCCCGATATCCGCACGCCGGGCCTGCCCGCCAACCAGCGGCGGCTGGGCGACCTGCGGCTGGAATGCAAGGTGATGATCGCGATCGCGAAGGAAGAGATTCCGTTCTGGGGAGTCGTCCTGATCAACGGCGTGCTGCTCACAACCGACTGGTGCAGCTTCTTCGACGAAAAGAGGGAAGCCAGCTTCGACTTCGAGGCCGACGCCCCCATCACTGCGGCGGTACTGCGCGAAGGCGAGCGCACGCTGGCACTGGAGGTCAAGGAAACGACGTTCGCGGTATCGATCGCCTCAAGTAGCTGGAGCGACGACGCGATCGTCGAGCTGAGCTTCGCCGAGCCGCCTACTGGAACTGCTGGCGGAACGCCTCGAACTGGGCCTTGAGATGGTCGAGCTCGCTGCGCAGGGAGGCGACTTCCTGCTCCAGCTGGCCGACGCGGCTGCCGCCGGTCGAAGCGCCGGCGGCAGCGGGTTCATAGGCATTGGCTGCGATCTCGCCGCCCAGCAGGTGGCCGTAGCGCGGCTCCTTGGTGCCAGGGGCGCGCTCCAGGCGCGCCACCAGCGGCGGGTATTTGTCGATCAGGAACTGCAGCGTGGTCTCCACATCCTGCACGCTCTTGAATTCATGCAGGCGACCGGTGCGGGTGCGGATCTCGCCGGCGGTCTGCAGGCCGCGCAGCATCAGGATCGCCAGCACGGCGACCTTGTCCTGCTCCAGTGTCCACTTGATGCGCATGCGGTGCTCGTATTTCACGACGCGCGCCCCGGCTTGCGAAGTTGCATTGACCAGCTTGCGCTCGATGAGGCGCTGCAGCGTGTCCTGCACGACCTCGTCGGTCATCTGCATCACCGGATCGCGGCTCGACAGCTGGTTGCAGCCGTTGACGATGGCGTTGAGCGACATCGGGTAGTTGTCGGGCGTGAGCGCCTCTTTCTCGGCCAGCACCGCGAGCACGCGGGTTTCCAGAGGGTCCAGCACCGCAGGGCTGTTGCCGCCCTGGGCGCCAGTAGCTTCATTCGTCATGCGTTTCCTTATTCGACCAGTCGGTTCAGTTGTTCCGAGTCGAGTTTATCACCCTGCTCCACCTTCGGACAGCACAGCCCGGCTTCGCGCATGGTGTTGGTCAGGCGCTCGATCTGCTCGTCCTGCCGGGCCACGTGGTCGATCAGGCCGCGCAGGGCTTTCGACAGCGGGTCGTCGCCGTTGGGCGTGACGCCATAGGCGGCGAACAGGTGGGCGCTGCGCGACTGGTCTTCTTTGCGGATGATGTGGGCCGGGTTGCCGACCGCGGTGGCGCCGCCAGGGACCGGCTTGATGACCACGGCGTTGGAGCCGATCTTGGCGTATTCGCCGACCGTGAAGGCGCCCAGCACCTGGGCCCCGGCGCCGACGATGACGCCCCGTTCCAGGGTCGGGTGGCGCTTGGTGCCGGCCACCAGCGTGGTCCCGCCCAAAGTGACGCCCTGGTAGATGGTGCAGTCGTCGCCGACCACGGCGGTCTCGCCGATCACCACGCCGAAGCCGTGGTCGATGAAGACGCGGCGGCCGATGACGGCGCCGGGGTGGATCTCGATGCCGGTGATCACGCGCGCGACATAGGAAACGAAGCGGCCGATCCACTTCAGTTTGAAGTTCCAGCAGGCATGCGCCCAGCCGTGCATGATCACGGCATGCAGGCCGGGATAGCAGGTCAGGACTTCCCAGCCGTTACGTGCGGCAGGGTCGCGCTGGAGGATGTTGCGGATATCGTCGCGTAAGTTGGAAAACATAATAAGGATGATCGCAAACCAATGGGGATGGTAGCGTATGTTTACGGGGTTTGCTTGACGGAGCGCGGGGAAAGGCAGAGCGAGCGGGTGCGGAACGAACTTGGGTTCCCGCCTTGGCGGAACCCAATTTTGCGTGAAACCCGTTACAGCAAACGGTGAGCGATCAGCCTTCGCGCGCCAGGCGCTGGCGGCGTGCCTCATACAGGCAGACGCCCGAAGCCACCGACACGTTCAGGCTCTCGACCGAGCCGAACATCGGGATGCCGACCAGCACGTCGCAGGTCTCGCGCGTCAGGCGGCGCATGCCCTCGCCTTCCGAGCCCATGACCAGCGCGGCCGGACCGGTGAAGTCGGCGTCGTACAGGCCCTTGTCGGCGTCGTCGGTGGTGCCGATCAGGAGGATGTCGCGTTCCTTCAGTTCGCGCATGGTGCGCGCCAGGTTGGTGACGGTGATGTAGGGAACCGTCTCCGCGGCGCCGCTGGCGACCTTGGCGGCGGTGGCGTTCAGGCCGACCGCGCGGTCTTTCGGGACGATCACGGCATGGGCGCCGACGCCGTCGGCGACGCGCAGGCAGGCCCCTAAATTGTGCGGGTCAGTGATGCCGTCCAGGATCAGGAGCAGCGGCGGGCCTTCGATGGCATCGAGCAGCTCGTCGAGGTTGCGCGCCAGCGCCAGCTGACTGGCAAAGGCGATCACGCCCTGGTGGCGGCGGGTGCCGGTGATCTTGTCGAGGCGCGAGGCGTCGACCGGCATCACGCGCACGCCTACCGCCTTGGCGTTGGCGATCAGGTCGTGCATGCGGCGGTCCTGGCGCGACGCGTCCACAAAAATCTCTTCCACCGATTGCGCCTCATGCCGCAGGCGCGAGGTCACCGCGTGGAACCCGAATAACATTTTATTTTTCATTGCTTACTTCTTCCGGCTGGTTTTGGCGGCGGGGGTCTTGGCCTCTGCCTTGGTTTTCGGTGCGCTCGTCTTGGCGGCACTCTTGCTTGGGGTCTTGGCTACAGATTTCACTGCGGTCTTGGCCGGAGCCTTGGCTGGCGTCTTGGCCGGTGCCTTGGCCACGGTCTTCGCCGGGGCCTTCCTGGCCGGCGCCTTGGCCTTGGCTGGCGCCTCGGCTGGCGCCGCGACTTCGGCCGGGGCTTTGGCCTTGGCCTTGGCCTTGGCTGGCTTGGCTGCCGGCGCCGCAACAGGCGATACAGGCGTCACGGCATGCATGGCCACGCCCTGGGGAGCACGGTTGCCATTGGCGGCGCCATTGTCCGCGCTGTTAGCGGCATTCCGGGCTGCAGAAGCGGCCTTGCGGGCGCTGCGCGATGGACGCCTGGAAGACGCAGCCACATCCTGTTGGTTTGCAGTCTCGGCTTCGGTGCTCATGAAACGCGACGGCGCAGCGGCGGCAGCCTCCGGTGCGCGACCCTTGCCGCGGCCGCGGTCCTTGTCGCGGCCGCGGCGCGAACCGGATGACTTGTCGGATTTCTGGCCCTGTGGCTCCATCGCATCGATGGCTGCCTGGCGGGCGCGTTCCATCGGCGCCGGCATGCTCTCGCCGCTGTCGGCCAGCACCAGGTCGATCTTGCGCGACTCGAGGTCGACCTTCGCCACCTTGACGCTGACCTTGCTGGTCAGGCCGTAGCGCTGGCCGCTACGCTCGCCGCGCAACTCGTGGCGCGCTTCGTCGTACTGGAAGTAGTCAGTGCCCAGGGCGCTGATGTGCACCAGGCCTTCGACGTAGAGCTGGTCAAGCGTCACAAAAATGCCGAAGGCAGTCACGCCGGACACGGTGCCGGTGAAGTCTTCACCGAGCTTGTCCTGCATGAAGAAGCACTTGAGCCAGTTCTCGACGTCGCGCGAAGCTTCGTCGGCGCGGCGCTCGTTGGCCGAGCAGTGCACGCCGAGCGCGTCCCAGATGGTCAGGTCTTTTTCGTTCTTCTGCGTGCCGGCGGCCTTGTCCCTGGCGGCCTGCTTGCGCGCCGAATTCGACATGGTCGTGTTCAGCTTGCCCAGCTCGATGCCCTTCGGCTCGTAGCGCCTGCCTTGCAAGATGGCCTTGATGGCGCGGTGGGTCAGCAGGTCGGGATAGCGGCGGATCGGGCTGGTGAAGTGGGCATAGGCCTCGTAGGCCAGGCCGAAGTGGCCGACGTTGTCCGGGCTGTAGACGGCCTGCTGCATCGAACGCAGCAGCATGGTCTGCAGCAGCGCGGCGTCCGGGCGCTCCTTGATCTTCTGCATCGTCTCGGCATAGTCGCGCGCGGTCGGCTTGTTGCCGCCGCCCAGGTTCAGGCCGACGAGCTTCAGGAAGGTGCGCAGCTGGTTCAGCTTTTCTTCGGTCGGCACCGCGTGCACGCGGAAGGTGCCCGGGTGCTTGTGGTGGATCAGCAGGTCGGCGGCGCAGACGTTCGCGGCCAGCATGCATTCCTCGATGAGGCGGTGCGCATCATTGCGGGTGCGCGGAATGATCTTCTCGATCTTGCCCACGGCATTACAGACGATATAGGTCTCGGTGGTCTCGAAGTCGATCGCACCGCGCTGCTGGCGGGCCTTGAGCAGCGCGCGGAACACTTCGTTCAGGTGCAGCAGGTGCGGCACGATGCCCGGGCGGCGCTGGGCTTCCGGGCCGGCGGTGTTGCCGAGGATGTCGGCCACTTCGTTATAGGTCAGGCGCGCGGCCGAGTGCATCACGGCCGGATAGAACTGATAGGCCGTGACCTCGCCGTCCATGGTGACGACCATGTCGCACACCAGGGTGCAGCGGTCCACCGCCGGGTTCAGCGAACACAGGCCGTTGGACAGCTTCTCGGGCAGCATCGGGATCACGCGGCGCGGGAAATACACCGAGGTGCTGCGCTCGATCGCATCCTCGTCCAGAGCGTCGTTCGGCTTGACGTAGTGGCTGACGTCGGCGATGGCCACCAGCAGGCGGTAGCCGCTGGTCTTGCCTATCTTGACCGGCTCGCAATAGACCGCATCGTCGAAGTCGCGCGCGTCTTCGCCGTCGATCGTCACCAGGGGCACGTCGCGCAGGTCGACGCGGTCCGCGAGGTCGGCGTCGATCACTTCGTTTGGCAGGCGGTTGGCCTGCTTCAGTGCACTTGGGGAGAACACATGCGGCACGCCGAACTTGCGCACGGCGATTTCGATTTCCATGCCCGGGTCGTCCAGCTCGCCGAGCACTTCGTGGATTCTGCCGGTCGGCTGCTGGAAGCGCGATGGCTGCTCGATGACTTCGACGCTGACGACCTGGCCGGCCTTGGCCTTGCCCGGTCCGCCCGCCACCAGCACATCCTGGCTCATGCGGTTGTCTTCCGGCGAGACGATCCAGACGCCGCCCTCGTTCATCAAGCGCCCGATGATGTGGGTGTTGGCGCGCTGGACGACCTCGACGATCGTGCCTTCCAGGCGGCCGCGGCGGTCGGTGCCGGTGACGCGTGCGCGCACGCGGTCGCCGTTCAGGACCTTGTTCATTTCCTTGTCGTTCAGGAAGAGGTCGTCGCCGCCTTCATCCGGAATGACGAAGCCGTAGCCGTCGCGGTGCGCGTTGACGCGGCCGGTAATGAAGCTGGACTGGTCTGCCAGCGCATAGGTGCCGCTGTTGTCGGAACGGATCTGGCCGTCGCGCTCCATCGCGTTCAGGCGGCGGCCCAGCACTTCATGGGCGGCTGGCTTGACCTTCAGGGCACGCGCCAGTTCAGCCGCGTCGAGTGGGCTCTTGGCAGTACGGAAGACGGCGAGGATTTCCTCGCGGCTCGGAATGGTATGAGTAGGTTGCTTCAAATCGTTTTCTTATTTCTCTTGATTGTGGGCGCCGCCATTTGCGCAGCCGAGGATTGTGTTTGATTGACACCTTGACAGGCGTAGTGTAACGGAGGACGCAGGGATTCGCCTAACATATGGCGTGAAGCGTGCTCCGGGAAAAGCGCAAAGGGCCATGCTGCGGCTCTTTGACTTTTGCAAACCTTCCGCTATAATCTCGGTCTCTTCAGCAAGGGGCGCAAGCCGCAGCGGGAGCGAAGGCAGTAGTGGGAAGTTTGTTTTGCCGCGATGAGCGACGAAAGTTGATCTAGCGAAAAATGACAAAGCCTGCTATTGTAGCAGAGTAAGCAGTTCAGTGCCCACGTGGCGGAATTGGTAGACGCGCATGGTTCAGGTCCATGTGCCGCGAGGTGTGGGGGTTCGAGTCCCTCCGTGGGCACCACTCTACCGGAAGTAGATCCGCAGCAGTTCGTAGCAAAGCGTAGTTGATGTTGCAGTACCAGTGCCCACGTGGCGGAATTGGTAGACGCGCATGGTTCAGGTCCATGTGCCGCGAGGTGTGGGGGTTCGAGTCCCTCCGTGGGCACCACTCTACCGGAGATGTTTTCCGCGGCAGTTCGTTGTATCGCAGTTTGTTGTTGCAGTAGCAGTACCAGTGCCCACGTGGCGGAATTGGTAGACGCGCATGGTTCAGGTCCATGTGCCGCGAGGTGTGGGGGTTCGAGTCCCTCCGTGGGCACCAAACTCTACCTGGATATTATGTCCCGCAAAACGCCGTAAGCTTTGAAAAAGGCTTAAGGCGTTTTGCGTTGTGCGCCCCCTTTTCCCTTCGCTAATGCGCGGCCAGGTCGTCCAGGATCGGACAGCTCGAACGCGCGTCGCCATGGCAGGACGCGGCCAGCGCTTCCAGGGTACGGCGCATGGCTTCCATCGCCGCGATCTTTTTATCCAGTTCGGCGATATGGCTGCGCGCCAGCGCGCGCACGTCGGCGCTGGCGCGGTCCTGGTCGCGCCACAGGCCCAGCAGCTTGCCGATCTGCTCGAGCGAAAAGCCGAGTGCGCGGGCGCGGTGCACGAACTGCAGCACGTGCACGTCCTGTTCGGTGTACACGCGGTAGCCGGCGTCGGTGCGCCGGGCCGCGCCGATCAGCCCGATCGATTCGTAGTGGCGGATCATCTTGGCCGATACGCTTGACGCCTTTGCCGCGTCGCCGATATTGAACAGCGTTTCTCCCTGGCGCATTGTCATCTCCCGTTGTTTCCCGCAGCAGGATACACCTTCCCATCGTAGGAAGGTCAAGGCAGCGCTTGACATGCCGCCCCATCGGGGTAAGCTCGACTGGCCATGAAACACATTGTCCCTAGTCTCCTGATCCTCGTCCTCGCGGCAAACACCGCGCTGGCGGGCCCGGCGCCCTGGTTCCAGTGGCGCAGCAAACTCAACGGCGCGGTGGCTTGCTCGCAGACCCCGCTCGGACCCGGTTGGGAAAGATCTGCCGGGCCGTATCGGGACGCGCGTTGCGAAAAACTCATTGTTGCTAAATAATGGCGTAGCAAGCGCAGCTCAACGATCCATTCCAATCATACGGAGGAGACACCGATGTTCACCAGTCCGGAGCAGTTCGCCAACGCAACCAAGACCTTGTTCGACCTGCAGATGCAGACCTTTAACGCCCTCGCCAGCAAGACGGTGAAAGGCGTGGAACAGGTGGTGGCGCTGAACATGAATGTAGCGAAGAGCTCGATGGAAGGCTCGATTGCCGCCGGCCAGGAAATGGCCAAGGCCGGCGACCCGAAAGCGGCGATCGCCGCCCTGCATGCCCGCATGCAGCCAGGCGTGGCCGGCGCCACCGAGTACCGCGAGCAGATGAAGACCATCATCGACGAGATGCACCAGGAGTTCCGCCAGGCCGCCGATATCCATGTGGCTGAAGCCAAGAGCACCCTGTCGGCACTGATCTACGACGTCACCCAGAACGTCAAGCCGGGTTCGGAAAACGCCGTCGATATCATCAAGACCGCGATCGACAATGCCTTCAAGGGTTATGAGCAGGTGACGCAAGCCACCCGCCAGGCGGTCCAGACCGTCGAAGAGCAGATCGCCAAGGCCAGTTCGATGGTCCAGCCGGGAACGGAAAATAAGGCGGACTAGCCGCCGACCAGTCCGCCTTCCCCGTGAAAGAAAATTTCATTTTTCGCGCCACATGAAATTTTCTTTCACATTCACCCTTCAGCTTCCGCTTCGATCCCCAGCAAATCCTCCAGCCGCGCCAGCGACGCGTCATCCTTGATGACCGAGCGCAGCCATGCGTGCAGCGGCTGCTCGCCCCAGCGCGCGGCCTTGTCCGCCAAATAGGCCACCGGACTATGCGGCTCGGTGCGCCGGAAAAATTCGGCCACGGCCCGCAATTGCGCCAGCGCGCCCTCCCGGCTGTGCAGCGGGCCGTCCGGCACCCGCAGCTGGACACCCGCCGTCTCCATGGCCCGCATGGCCGGCTGCACCTGGGCCGGCGCCGCGAGCGGCGTGCCTGATGGCGGCGCCGCCATGTCGGCCAGGTCGCGCAAGGCCGCCCTGCCCGCTCCGAAGCTGGGGCCGTCCGCACCGAGCCGCTTGTCCACCGCGTGTTCGAGTTCGGCCAGCGCCGCGATGCAGTCCTCGGCCTCCTGCAGCAGCGCCTGGCGTGCCGCGTGGGGAGCGCGCGAGCGCACTGCATCGAGTTCGGCCACCGCCTCCGGACCGCGCGCCCGCGCCGCTTCCCAGGCGATAATGGTCACGCCCTCTGCCACCGGGATCTCCTTGACCAGGGGCGCGACGCGTGCCGCGATCCAGGCGAGGTTGCCGATGCGCCGTTCGTGGCCGTCTTCGTCAGGCAGCGGATGCACGCCCTCCCAATAGCGCTCGCACAGGCCGGCGACCAGGCGCAGGCCGGTCCCCAAGCCGCGCAGCCCGTTCGTCTTGGCGCTTGCCTCCGCCAGCCAGACCGCCAGCCCCAGGTGCTTGCTGCGCGATTCCAGCAGTTCGATGCAGCGCCTGGCGACGAACTTCCAGTCGGCCTCTTTCAGCGTGGTGACCCAGGCGCCCTGCTCGATCGACGGATCGTCGGCCTGGCGCGCGCGGTTGATGGCGTCGACGTCGGGCGAGAACGCGAGATCCTCGCCGCAGGGCCGGTCCATGCTGATCGGGACCAGCAATTTGTCGAGATTAAGCATGCTGCCTCCTAAGTCGCGTTAGCCTCGATGGCGTACTTGAACTTGCCGGCCTTGGTCGCGCTGACTTTCACGCGCGCGATCGCCCCGCCTTCGGCCATCTGCGCCAGCACGCTGTCGGCGATCTCGGGCAGCAGCGTGCCGTTGAGGATATTGTCGACATTGCGCGCGCCGGAATCGACTTCGGTGCAGCGGCTCAGCACCGCCGACACCAGCGCCTCGTCGTACTCGAAGCGCGCGCGGTGATTGCCCATCACGCGCTCCTTGATGCGATCGAGCTTGAGGCGAATGATCCGGGTCAGTACCTCGTCGCGGATCGGGTAGAAAGGCACGACGCTCAAGCGGCCCAGGAAGGCCGGCTTGAAATGCTTCATCAAGAGCGGACGGATCAGCTCCGCCAGCTGTCCGGGGTTCGGCACTTCGCTCGCCGGCTTGTTCAGGCAGGCCTGCATCATCTGGCTCGAGCCCACGTTCGAGGTCAGGATGATGATCGTATTGCGGAAGTCGATCTGGCGCCCCTCGGCATCATCAAGCACGCCCTTGTCGAACACCTGGAAGAACAGTTCCAGCACGTCAGTGTGGGCCTTCTCCACTTCGTCGAGCAGCACCACGCTGTAGGGATTGCGCCGCACCGCCTCGGTCAGCACCCCACCCTCGCCATAGCCGACATAGCCCGGCGGCGAGCCTTTCAGGCCGGAGACGCTGTGCGCTTCCTGGTATTCGCTCATGTTGATCGTAATGAGCTTGCGCTCGCCGCCGTAGAGGATGTCGGCCAGCGCCAGCGCGGTCTCGGTCTTGCCCACGCCCGAGGTGCCGACGAACAGGAACACGCCCTTCGGCCTGTTCGGGTCATCCAAATTGGCGCGCGCCGTGCGCACCCGCTGGGCTACCGCACCGCTGGCATGCGACTGGCCCAGGATGCGCTCGTCCAGTAGCGACTGCAGGTTGACGACCGTGCGCAGTTCGTCCTTGACCATGCGGCCCAGCGGAATGCCGGTCCAGCTGGCGACGATTTCCGCCACGGTGTTGCCATCGACCTGCACCGGCACCAGTGGCGACTCGCCCTGCAGGCTGCGCAGCGTTTCAACGCGGGCGTGCAGTGCCCCCGCGTCCTGGGTCCTGCCTTCTTCGAGCGCGCTGCGCATCTCGCCGATCTCTGCGGCGATGCGCTGTTCCTCCTCCCAGCGCCGCTGCAGGCCGATGCGCTCGTCATCCAGACCGGCGCGCTGCTGGCGCAGTGCGGCGACCTTCTCCCCGTGCGCGGCGCCGGCGCTCGCCTCGCGCAACAGGGACGCCGTCTGGGCATCGATGCGCTCGATCTGGCGCGTGCAATCTTCCAGCGCCGCCGGGGTCGAGCTTTTACCCAGCGCCACCTTGGCGCAGGCCGTATCGAGCACGCTGATCGCCTTGTCCGGCAGCTGGCGCCCGCTGATATAGCGGTGCGACAGGCGCACGGCCTCGGTCACCGCATCGTCGTAGATGCGCACGCCGAAGTGGGCCTCCATCAGCGGCGCCATGGCGCGCAGCATGGCGCTGGCGGTCGCTTCGTCCGGCTCTTCGACCTTGATCACCTGGAAGCGGCGCGCCAGCGCGGCATCCTTCTCGAAGTATTTCTTGTATTCGCTCCAGGTCGTGGCCGCGATGGTGCGCAGCTCGCCGCGTGCCAGCGCGGGCTTGAGCAGGTTGGCCGCATCGTTCTGGCCGGCCGCGCCGCCCGCCCCGATCATCGTGTGGGCCTCGTCAATGAACAGGATGATCGCGTGCGGGCTCTTCTTGACCTCGTCGATCACGTTCTTCAGGCGGTTCTCGAACTCGCCCTTGACGCTGGCGCCGGCCTGCAGCAGGCCCATGTCCAGCGTATGGATTTCGACGCCGCGCAGCACCTCGGGCACGTCGCCCAGCGCAATGCGCAGCGCCAGGCCCTCGACCACGGCGGTCTTGCCCACGCCCGCCTCGCCGGTCAGGATCGGGTTGTTCTGGCGCCGGCGCATCAGGATGTCGATGGCCTGGCGAATCTCGGGATCGCGCCCGATCACCGGATCGACCCGGCCGTCGCGCGCGCGCCGGGTCAGGCAGGTGGTGTACTGGTCAAGCGCAGGCGTAGAGCGCGCCGGACCGGCTGCGATCTCGTCGGCCGCGTCGCCCGGTGTCTCGTCCACCTCGATGGCCGCCGGCTGCGCCTCCAGCGAGCCGCGCGTGATTTTCTGGAAATCGTGCTTGAGCCGGTCGATCGGGAATTTGCGGAACAGCTTTGACGCGCGCTGCGCCAGTTGCGCCAGCGAGGGCTCGCTGAGCAGGGCCAGCAGCATGTGGCCGCTGCGGATCTGGGTCGGTTGCCCCTTATTTGGCGACTCCAGCGAGGCAATCAGCCAGGCTTGCTCGAAGAGCGTGGGCAGGTGGCGCGAGAATACCGGCGTGCGCGCGCTGCCGGTGGCGAAGCGCGCGATCTCGTTGCGCAAATCGGTCTCCAGGCCGGTCAAGCTGATGTCGCAGGCCTGGGCGACGGTCGCCAGGTCGCTGCCGGGCTGCTCGATCAGGCCCAGGAACAGGTGCTCGATCTCGACTTCGTACTGTCCCAGTCCGACGCAGATGGACGCCGCGCGCGTGGCCGCGGCGCGGGTGGTGTCGTTCAACTTGCCGATCAGGGTCTTGAGATTGATGTCCATCGTGTGGCGTCCTTTGAATGATTGGTGAGCGCAGGGCCGGCACGCTCGCGGCTAGCGGTTGCGCTTGACGGCGTAATGCAGCGACGAGGGCTGCAGCACCGCATTGAAATTCACCGGCTCGGCGCCGGGCGACACGGCGAGCCGGGCGTGAATGGCGAAGTTGAGGCGGTTGACGCTGCCCTGGTCGAGTTCGAGCGTGGCGCTGACATTGACCAGGCGCGGCTCATGGGCTTCGATCGCGTCCTGGATGCTGGCGCAGACGGCGGTGCGGTCGATGCTGCTGGTCAGGCAGTAGCCGGCGAAGTCCGCCAGGCCGTAATGCAGGAGCGAGCAGCGCGCTTCGGGGTAGCCAACCAGGATCGCGGGGTCGAACGCCAGCCGGGTATTGAGCAGCGCCTCGAGGTCGCGCGCCACGCTGTCCTTGAGTTGCTCGCTCGTGACCGGGGCGCCGGCGGCGTCAAGCGGGCGCTCGTCCATCAAACGATCCAGCAGGCCCGGGGTAAAGTCCTTCATGGTCTCTCCCAAAAAGAAGCGCGGCGCCGCGCTGAGCCGCGTGGCGCCGCGAGAGCGTGCTGCTGCCTCAGACGATCTTGTTGGCTGCCAGGTCCCAGCCGCCCGAGGTGTTACCGCCGGAGCCGCCGTTGATCTTCTGCTGGGTGTACTTCCACTTGATCTTCGAGAACTTCAGGCCGACTTCTTCCTGGATGATGCTGCCCTCCTTGACGCTTGGCTGCACGCCGCCGATCAGGACGTTTTCCAGTTCGATCTCGAAATACTTGATGCGCTCGCCCTGGCCATCGGCACGCATGAATTCCAGCTTGGCCTTGGGGATGGTCTTGCCGGCCGAGCAGGTCTGCAGCAGGATCGGCGAAGCCAGGTCGGCCAGCTTCTTGAACTTGATCTCTTCGTGCTCGCAGCGCTCGGCGGTGTGGCCGCCGCCGGTCGAGGCAGTCGCCGAACGTGGTTGCGTCACGCCCCAGTCCACGGCAATGCACTCGATCCAGTCGCGGTGCTTGTCATCCATCGATTCGCCTTTGATACCATCGATTTGCAGATATACGTCAATTGCCATGTTCTACTCCATTCACGTTGAGAAAAACTGCTTAAGCCTTGGTCGATTGGGGAAGCTCCGCGACCAGTCGGAGCGAAACGGACAGCTCGTCGAGCTGGAAGTGCGGGCGCAGGAAGGACACCGCGCGGAACACGCCGGGACGGCCCGGTACTTCCGACACCTGCACGCTGGCTTCGCGCAGCGGGAACTGGGCCTTCTGGTCCTGGCTCGCGTTGTCGTCGAGTAGCACGTACTGGGTCAGCCAGCGGTTCAGGTAATCCTCGACGTTCGAGGCGGCGGCGAAGCTGCCGATCTTGTCGCGCATCATGGCCTTCATGTAGTGGGCGATGCGCGAGACCGCGAAGATGTACTGCAGCTGCGAGGACAGCACCGCATTCGCATTCGCCGCCTCGTTGTTGTACTTCTTGGCCTTCTGCGCCGACTGCGCGCCGAAGAAGGCCGCGTACGAGGTATTCTTGCAGTGGACCAGCGAGATGAAGCCCAGATCCGACAGCTCCTTTTCGCGGCGGTCGGTGATGGCCAGCTCGGTCGGGCACTTGAGCGCGACTTCGCCTTCGTCGGTCTTGAAGGTGTGGGCTGGCAGGTTCTCCACCAGGCCGCCGCCTTCGACGCCGCGGATCGCCGCGCACCAGCCGTAGTCCTCGAACGCCTTGGCCAGCTTCGAGGCAAACGCATAGGCGGCGTTACACCACAGGTATTTCTGGTGATCGCTCCCATCCACGTCTTCCACGAAATTGAAGCCCTCGGTGGCCGTGCCGTCGAGCGGGTTGTAAGGCAGGCGCCCCAGGAAGCGTGGCAGGGTCAGGCCGACGTAGCGTGCGTCTTCCGATTCGCGGAAGGCCTTCCACTTGGCGTATTCGACGGTGTCGAACACCTTGGCCAGGTCGCGCGGTTTACCCAGGTCGCCGAAGCTGTCGACGCCGAACAGTTCCGGCGAGCTTGACGTGATGAAGGGCGCATGGCTGGCGGCGGCCACGTGCGACATCTGCTCGAGGAAGTAGATGTCTTCGGGCTGGCGCGAGATCTCGAAGTCGCCGATCAGGGTGCCGTAAGGGGCGCCGCCGAAGGTGCCGAATTCTTCTTCATAGACCTTCTTGAACATCGTGCTCTGGTCGAACTCCATGGCCGACTGGAAGTCCTTGACCAGCTCGCGCTTGCTGGCGTTGAGCATGCGCACCTGCAGGTTGGCGCCGGTGGCGCTGTTCCTGACCAGGTAATTCAGGCCGGTCCAGCTGCGCTCGAGCTTCTGGAATTCAGGCGCGTGCATCACGCTGGACAGCTGCTCCGAAATCATGCGGTCGAGCTCCGCCAGGCGCGCATCGATCATGGCCGACAGGTTGTTCGACATGACCATCGTGCCCTGCATGACCTGGGTCACCAGCTCCGAAATAATGTCGCGCGCGCGTACGTGCTCGCTGCTGGATTTGGCCACCCGGCTCTGCTCGACGATCTGGTCGAGCAGCGAAGTTTCCAGCTCCACCACCTGGGCCGGCGCCGCCCGGCCGTTCGCGCTATCGAGGACTGCCGCCATCTCATGCCTCCTTGTCTTCGGTAGCCTGCTTGCGCAGGCCGTCGAGTTTCTCGGTATTGCCCAGCACTTCGCTGAGGATGTCCTCGAGCTTGTCGTTCCCGGCCAGCTTGTTGCGCAGGTCGGCCAGCTTGGTGCGGGCTTCCAGCAGGCCGCTCAGGGGTTTCACCTGGCGCACCACCGACTCGGGGCGGAAATCGTCCATCGACTTGAACTGCAGCTCGACCCCGAACTGGCCGCCCTCCGGCGACAGGTGGTTCTCCACCTTGAAGCTGGCCACCGGGGCCACGGCGCCGAGCACCTCGTCGAAATTGCCGGCGTCGACGTTGACGAACTTGCGGTCCTTCAGGCGCCTCTTCTCGGCGCCAGGGTCGTTGCCGAAGTCGCCCACCACGCCGACGACGAAGGGCAGTTCCTTGTTCTCGGTGCCGTCGCCGATCTCGACGTCGTACGTCATCTGCACGCGCGGCGCGCGCACCTTCTGCAAGCGTTTCTGGACGCTTTCATTCTTGGCCATGTCGACTCCAGGTTGCGGGGGATGGTGATGGGCCGGCGGCGCCGGCCGCGGGATTATTTGAGACCGCTGAAGGGGTCCTTGTCGTTGCTGCTGCTATTGGTATTGCTGTTGCTGGCGGCCCTGGTTGGGACTACTGCCGGGTCGCGTGGCGCGCGCACACGCACCGGGGTGGTCTTGGCCGCATCGCCCTTCTTGAACAGCTCGTGCTCGCCGAGACTGGTGCGCAGCAGCTTGGCCAGGTCCTGCGCCTCGCTCTTCACGTCGCCATTCAGGTTGTTCTTGCGGGTCAGGTCGGCCAGCGCCTTGCTGGCCACGCGCAGCCCGCTGACGGCGACGATGCTGTGCGCGACCGCATCGTCCGGGTCGCGTTCCAGCGCCTCGTGCGCATTGGTGATCGCCTCGCCATACACGCCGGCGTTGAAGCGGATCTGCGCCATCTTCACCCAAGGCCGCTTGTCGACCGGGTGGGCGTCCCCGGCGGCCTTGAGCATCGCATAGGCTTTCTCTTCCTGTTTGGCCGCGATGGCCTTGTCGGCCTCGGTAAAGACTTGTTCCCCGGCAGCGGGATTGGACCGGCTGCTTGCGACTTGCGGGCCGCTGGCGCACCCGGCCAGGGCGACGACTCCCACGATCAACGGCATCAAGCGTTTCAACATCATGCTGGCTCTCCACGACAGTTAAACCAGCCATCATTATTCTCATCGCCGTCTTTGCGAAATTGCGCCCTGTCAATCAATGCCGAGTTCGCTTCAAAGCGCTGCACCATGCCTTGAGCTTGCGCGCGATCACGGCAATCCTGCGCCAGTCCGGTTCAATCCCAGCTTGACCTCGCAAATTTTGAGTAAAGGAAATGGCGATGAGAACAGGTACTCTGTTGACGGCGCTGGTTTCAAGCGCGCTGCTGGCCGGCTGCGGCAGCAACGGGCTGGCCAACGCGGCGCTCGAGGCCACCGGCTTGCGCAAGGCGCCCGAACTGCCAGACGCGCAAAAGCCCCCACGCACGGTCGCCCTGCGCCTGCATGCGTCGAACAAGCTCAACGTGGACAAGAACGGCCAGCCGCTGGCCTTGAGCGTGCGCCTGTACAAGCTGCGCCACAAGGAGGCCTTCGAGCAGGCGCCCTATGCCGCCTTCATGAGTCCGCAGGGCGAGCGGGAGAGCCTGGGCGGCGACCTGGTCGAGGTGCGCGAGATCATGCTGATGCCGGGCCAGCGCTACGAGGTGCTGGAAAAGGTCAGCCGCGAAGCCGGCCACCTGGCCGTGGTCGCCCTGTTCCAGCGCCCGGCCGAGCGGCGCTGGCGCGCCAGCTTCCCAGCCGCCGAGCTTGAGCGCGACGGCTTGACAGTCGGCCTGCACGCCTGCGCCATGACCGTGGGCGGCAGCTCCCTGTCGTCGACGCTTTCGTCTGTGCGCTGTCAATGAAGCGCTTGTTGTTTCCGCCAATCTAGGAATTTCAGGACGAAACCTGGGCACGGAAGGCGAGGTCGATGTGAGCATGCCGGCGAAACTACTCTGGGGTGAAGGACTCTTCCTGCGGCCCCAGCATTTCCAGCAGCAGGACCGCTACCACGAGGCGCGCCTGAACCAGACCGCCTGCGCGCTCCATCCCTATGCCTGGGGCGTGCGCAAGCTGACAATCGACCATGACGCCCTGCGCCACGACGTGCTGCGGGTGGAGGAATTGTCGATCCTGTTCCCCGACGGCGAGGTCTACCGCGCACCCAGCGGCGACCCCCTACCCCTGCAGGTGCGGCTCGGCGAGCTGCCGGCCGGGCTGCAGGCGGTCACCTTCCACGCCGCCCTGCCCTCGCTCAAGGCCTATGGCGAAAACTGCGCCCTGGATGGCCAGGGCGAACTGCAGCCGGATGCGCGCTTTTCCAGCATCGACCGCGAGACCCAGGACCTGTACACGGGCGCGGCCGAGGCGCCGATTACCTACCTGCGCAAATGCCTGAAGCTGGTGGCCGACAACGGGCCACTCGAAGCCTACGACAGCTTCCCCCTGGTACGGCTGCGGCGCACGTCCCTAGGGGGCTTCGAGGCCGATCCGTCCTTCGTGCCACCGAGCCTGTCGATTGACGCAGCGCCCGGCCTGCACCTGAACCTGGCGCGGCTGATGGAAAAGCTGCTGGCCAAGGTCAATGCCCTGTACGGCCACCTGCGCGAGCCGAGCAAGAACGTGATCGAGATCCGCGGCGGCGACGTCTCGGCCTTCTGGCTGCTGCATACGGCCAGCACAGGCTATGCGTCGCTGTCGCACTACCTGGGCCACCGCGACCTGCACCCGGAGCGCCTGTTCGGCGAGCTGCTCTCGCTGGCCGGCGGCCTGATGACCTATTCGCGCAGCTACCGGCTGGAGGACCTGCCCGCCTACGTGCACGCCGATCCGGGCCCGCAGTTCGCCAAGCTCGATGGCATCATCCGCGACCTGCTGGACACCGTGATTTCGTCGCGCTATTTCACGATCGTCCTGAACCGCGAGCGGCCCTCCTACTACCTGGGTGCACTGGACTCGGGACGCATCAACCTGCAGACCACGCTCTACCTGGCGGTGGCGGCCGACATGCCGGCGCTGCAGCTGGTGGACGTGGTGCCCCTGCAGTTCAAGGTGGGCGCGCCGGAAGACGTCGACAAGTTCGTCCTGTCGGCCCTTCCCGGCGTGAAGCTGGTGCATGCGCCGCAGGTGCCCGCGGCGGTGCCGGTGCGGCCCGATACCTATTACTTCATCCTGGAGAACCGTGGCATGCTGTATGAAACGATGCTCAAAGCGCAGGCGATCTCGGTCTTCGTCCCGAACGGGATCCGCGACCTGCGCCTGGAACTGATCGCGGTGGCGGCATGAACGCATTCGTCGAACGGCGCGTCGCGCCCCAACCCGGCCAACAGCAGGCGCGCCCGCCCCAGCGCCTGTCCGACATCATGTACGAGGGTTTTTACGCCCTGTTCCTGCTCAAGAACGGCTGCAGTCCGCAGGACAAGGTGGCCTTCGCCGACAACATGACGGCCTTCCTGGGCGACGTCGACCGCAATGCCAAGGCGCTCGGCATCTCGGCCGAAGACGTCACCGCCGCCAAGTACGCGTTCTGCTCGGCCGTGGACGAGATCATCCTGCGCTCGACCTTCGACGTGCGTGAAGCCTGGGAAACCCGTCCGCTGCAGCTGCGCGTGTTCGGCGACCAGCTCGCGGGCGAGCACTTCTTCCACCGCCTGGAAGACCTGCGCGCCAAGGGCCAGGTGCACGTGGAGGCGCTGGAAGTCTTCCATATGTGCCTGCTGCTGGGCTTCCAGGGCCGCTACGCGCTGGACGGGCGCGACAAGCTCGATTACCTGGTGGCGCGGCTGGGCGACGAAATCGCCCGCATGCGCGGCCGCACCCGCGGCTTCGCGCCGCACGCCGAGCGGCCGGACCAGGTGGTGAACCGGCTGCAGAGCGACTTGTCGCTGTGGGTGCTGGGGGCGGTGTTCATGGTGGCGGGGCTGGGAGCCTACCTGGGCTTTCGGACCGCGCTATCGAACGAGACCGGGATGGCGATGGCGCAGTACAACGATCTGGTGAAGCTGCCGCCGAAGGCGGCGCATGTGACGATAACTTTGCCTTGATGTGCTCAGGATCCCGTTACGCGACGAACTTGGACGGGCCAATGCCAGTGGCATTGGCCCGCTCAATTCAACTAAACGCTACTGGATCACCTTGAACTCGATCCGCCGGTTGCGCGCCTTGCCGTCCGCCGTCCGGTTATCCGACACCGGCCTGTCCGGCCCCTCGCCCGACACCGCGATCGACGCCGCCGCAATCCCCTTCCCGACGATATAGGTCTTGACGGCCTCGGCGCGCGCCTGGCTGAGCGACAGGTTGCCGGCGCGCGAGCCGGCGTTGTCGGTGTGGCCGATCACCTCGACCTTGACGCCCTTGAGTTTTTGCATCGCGGTGCTCATCTGGTCCAGCACCGTCATCCCCGCCTCGGTCAGCGTCGCCTTGCCCGATTCGAACTCGATGATCCGGTCGGCCAGCGCCGCGTCGAGCACGCGTTGCTGCGACTCGGCCACGCGCAGGCCGTTGCTGACGGTATAGGTCGGGTTCAGGCTGGCCGCGATATCGGTGGCGATCTGCCGGCGCTGCTCTTCGTTGGCGACGTCGCCACGCAGGTTGACGCTGTTGCCCTCGACCTTGAGCTGGCCGCGGCTGACCAGCTTCAGGTTGGGGTTGATCAGCTTGGCCACGTACTCGCCCCAGGCGGCCGGCGTGGCTACGGTGCCCACCGAGAGCTGGTCCACCACCCGCGAAGCGCCGTAGACGATGCGCAAACGCTCGAGCAGCGCTGCCTTGGTCGGCTCGTCGGCCACGGTGCCGCTGACCACGATCGGAGGCTCCTGGGCCCGGGCAGCGCCGGCGGCCAGCAAGGACGCGAGAAGGATGGCGGTGGGTTTGACGGGTAATCTCACGGCGCGGCTCCAATGAAGGTCTTCATGAACATGTCGCGCGCCAGCCCTAGCGGCAGGTCGGACTGCGCCAGGTAGCTGGCCAGCGAGCGTACATCGGTGTCGATATACAGCTGCTCGTCGATCCAGCCGGTGTCGCTCAGGCGCACCTGCTGCTCGGCGCCGACCAGCGGATCGACCAGCCCGCGCAGTGTCTCGGCCAGCGCGGCGCAGAAACCGATCACCAGCACCGGCCGGCCTTCCTGGCGGGTGACGAAGATCGCCAGGTCGAAGCTGGCGCGGCGCAGGAAGGGCGCCACCAGCTGCAGCCAGAAGGCCGCCACCGGGTAGCGCGCCCCTGCATCGTCCGGCAGCGGCAGCACCAGGCTTTTATGCAGTTCGCTCGGCTGGCTGTGCATCACCGGCTGCAGCAGCAGCCCGAGCGCCAGCAGCATGCGCGCGAACTGGCGCTCCTCCAGCAAGCCGCCGAGCGAGCCGAGCGTGCCGTTGGCCAGCAGGTGCGACAGGGTCGGCTCGGCGTCGCCCAGGGTGATCGCAGCATCGGCAATCGCATGCAGGTGCGGCGCCGGATCGGCATCGCACAGCACCCGCGGGCACATCGTCTCCAGAAAAGACCACAGTGGGCCGAAGGCCAGCGGACAGCGCGTGACGAATCCGGCCGGATCAAGCACCTCGTGGGTACGTGCAGCCAGGAAGGGAAAGCGCCGCCCCGACTGGTCGTGGCTGGCCAGCAGGTGGCCGGCCACGGCATGCCGGCGCGCCGGGCCCACCAGGGCAAAGCTCACCGGCGGCATGGCGTCGTAATTGATGCGCCAGCGCGCGTCCGAAGGCAGCAGCGTCATCACCTGGGCCAGCCAGCGGTCCAGCATGGCGATCGCCGCCGGGTCGTCGGCCAGCTTGACGAAGTCGGCGCGGGCCGGCACTTTCCCGAAATACCCGATCCGTTCCGAAGTGGGGCCGCGCATCACTGGCCCCCAATGGTAGCGGCCAGCGCGGGCTGGTTCGGCGCCAGCTCGGGCGGGCGTCCGACGATGGTGGGGGGCAGGCGCAGGCCGCGAAAGCCCACGCCCTGCTCTCCGCTGCCGCTGGCGCTGGCGCTGCTGACGATCTTCAGGTCTACCGCCACCGACACGTTCTGCGCGCTCCAGCGCAGCTCGAACACGCCGCCGTCCTTGCGCTTCTTCTGGGCGGCGTCGATCATGCGCTTGAGTCCCGACTGTCCCGGTTCGTTGAACAGTTCGACGCTGCGCCCGTCAAACGTGACAGCCGAAATGCGCACCCCCGCCATGCCCTGCGGCCCCGGATGGACCATGTTGGTCCAGCTCGGCGGCGTGTTCTTGTAGCGCAGCTGCTGGCCATCGATGTCGAGCGTGTATTCCAGCGTGCCGGGCGCGGCTTGCGGCAGGATCTGGAAGACGGTCTGCGGGCCGCTGTTGGTGGCCACGCCTTTCGAAGACAGCGGCGCGACCCAGCCCGGGAAGCCGGAGACGGCCTGGGGCGCCAGCGTGATGCCGATGTCGGCCCAGGTGCGGGCGGCCAGTACGTCGCCGCGGCGCACGACCAAGGGGCCCATGGCGGTGTTGACGAATTTCGCAACCTCGCCCTGGGGACCGAAGATCTGCCCGATCTCGTCCGGCGTCGCCTCGACGCTGGCGCCCGCCGCGAACGGGTACTTGCCCGCCAGGGTGCGCTGGAAGGGTTCGACCACCTGCACCTGCCAGGTCTTGTTGATCTCGGCCTCGGAGGGCAGCACGATCATGGCGAAGGTCTGCATCAGCGGGCGCACCAGCAACGGGCGCAGGGCCTGTTTCTGCGAATCGCTCATCCCGGTCAGCATCTGCTCGTCGACATAGCGCAGCGCGTCGGCCAGCTCGGAGCCGCTGCCCTCCAAAGTCTGCTGCATGAACTGCTTGGCGCCGGGACCGGGGTCGCCCTGGTTCTTCAGGGCGTTCAGGCGGGTGCGCAATTTAGAGAGGGCGTCCAGGTAGCCGGTCATCAGGGAAGCGTCCTTCTCCTTGGCGCCGACCAGGCGCGCGACGCCGGCAAACTCGCGGCCGATCGGTCCGGCGCCCTGCTGCTGCCCGAGGAGCGTAGCCGGGTCGATCACGTTGGCGAGCGTGCGTGCGTCCGACGGCGCGCGGCGCAAGATCTTTTCCTTGAACCAGTCGGCAAAACCACGCTCGGTCTTGCTCAAGCCCGCGCCCAGGGCGCCGGGATTGTCCCAGATGGTTTCGTCGTAAATCGTTTTCAGGAGCTTGGCGGTCGGCGAAGTCTGCGGATCGCCGAGCCGGTTCATGGCCTGCACGCTGGCGTCGAAACCCTTCAGGTCGGCAATCGCCACCCCCTGCACGAATTTCAGCCACTCGCGCGCATATTCGGCCTTGTACAGGTCGATCAGCGCCTTCTGGATCTGTTCCGGGCTGCCTTCCAGGGTCAGGTCGTCCTTCGACACGGTTTTCAGCACCCAGTCGGCGCTGGAAGCTTCGCTGTTGGAAGCGTCTTTGATGGCGCCCAGCACGAACTCCTTCCAGGCCTGGCGGGTGAAGGCACCTGAGACCGCATGGCTGCCCGCCACCAGGTTCTGGTCCTGCTCGCCCACGATGCGCGCCACCGTCACCGCCGGATACCGCGTGGCGGCGCGGGTCTTGATATCGTTGTAGACGCGCTCCCTGGCAGGCGTGCCGCGCACTACCCGGCGCAAGTGCTCGCGGATGCTGTCGAGCAGGCTGAGTTTGAGCGTCATCTGCGGCCAGGCCTGGTCGTTGATCTGCGAGAGGTGGAAGGTCAGCAGGCGCTCGGCGCTGCGAATCATCTGCTCGCGCGGCATGCTGCCGCGATTGGCTTCCAGCCAGGTTCGCCAGTAGCGCGTCAGCTGGTCGTTCAGATGCCCCGGCTCGGCGTGGTTCTTGTCGCCCAACATGAGATAGGTCTTGAGGGCGTTGTAGGCGTCGGCCACGCTGGTGGCCGAGACGCTCTGGTAGGGCTGGCCGGCAGCTGGCTGTCCTTCCGGTTGCGCCGGGGCCGGCGCGGTTGTCCGCTGCGCGTCCACCTGCTCCACCGGCGCCAGCTGCCCGGCATTCGCATTCACTTCGGCCAGCATCGCTTCGAGCGAAGCGGTGACCGGCTCCACCATCACCGCGCGCACCCCGGCGAAGTATTCGTCGCGCAGCTTGCGCTCGAGCGCCTCGCCCTGGTACAGGCCGAAGGCCAGCGCCCACGGCTTTTCCTTGCGATATTTGTCGAGCTGCTCGATGCGGTCCTGCAGGATGTCGAGCGCCTCCAGGCGCGACTGCAGATCGATGCGACCGGCCTGCAGCTTGGCGACCTTGGCCAGGTCCTGCTCGACGTTCGCCACCAGCTGGCGGTTGCCCATGTAGGACCAGCTCCAGCCGCCCAGCGCGCAGCCGAGCAGGATGGTTGCCCCGAAAAAGGCCGCCACTTTCCAGCGCGCGCTGGTCGGGTTGGTGTAGCGCTTGACCAGTTCCTTGTCGGCGAAGATCACCTTGCGGAACAGGTCGAGCAGGAAGAAGCCGGATTGCTCGGCCACTTCCGCGCCCTGCTGCTCGCGCAGCGCCAGGTCGAAGCGGCTGGCCACGCGCTTGCTCGACAAATCCTGCACCGTGCCTTCCTGCAGCGCACTGGTGAAGTAGAAGCCCCGGAACACCGGCTTGAACTGGTAGGTATTTTCCTCGAACAGGGTCGAGAGGAAGGCGCGCAGCGGCGTCTTGATGGCCGCGAACTCCAGCGGGAAGGTAAACACGCCGGGCCGCATCCGGGTGCTGCGATTCGCTCCCATGTTGGCCAGGCTCATTTCCTTGAGCCCGTCGTAGAGCTCGTCGAAATGCTCGTCAAAGAAGCCCAGCACGTCCTGGGGCGCGCTGCGGCGGTTGTAGCGCAGCGTGGCGCCCCAGATGCGGTCGCGCTCCAGGCGTTCGGACCCGGCGAAGAAATCCGTGAAGCCGGCCACCAGGTCGGCCTTGGTAAACACCACGTACACCGGCGCATGCACGCCGAGGCGCTCGGTGAGTTCCTGTACGCGGGTGCGCAGGCTCTTGGCCAGTTCGTGCGAGGCGCTGGTGGGCCCGGCCACCAGCTCGGCCACGCTCACCGCGATCAGGATGCCGTTGATCGGCGCCTTGTTGCGGTGTTTTTTCAGCAGGTCGAGGAAGCTGAACCATTCTTCGCGGTCGTCGTCCTGCACCGAATAGCGGCCCGCGGTGTCGAGCAGAATGCCGTCGGTAGTGAAGAACCAGTCGCAGTTGCGGGTGCCGCCCACGCCCTGCAGCGCCTTGTTGCCGGGGATCGGGAAGCTCAGGCCCGAGCGCGCGATGGCGCTGCTTTTGCCGGCTGCCGGATTCCCGATGATCATGTACCAGGGCAGCTCGTAGAGCGCCGCGGCGCCCCTGGTCAAGCCCAGCTTGGACGTCTTGACGGTGGAGATGGCCTCGAGCATGTTGCGGCGCAGGATGGCCACCTCCCCGCCTCCCGGCCCCGCCGCGGCCTTGTCTTCGCCGGGGATGATGGCCTCGCCCAGCCGGGCGGCGGCGCGGCCCCGGATGTGGCGCCGGATGGCCCAGGCGATGCCCCAGCAGGCAAGCAGGGCGAGCCCGGCGATCAGGGCCCATATCAGGTCGATGCCGATCAGGTCGGCGCCGATGAGGAGGCAAGCCGCTAGCGCGGCGATGCCGATCACGACCAGCACACGGCTGTCGGTCAGTAACTGCCAGATTCTTGCCATGGGGGACCAGGAAGGTGGGTTGGAGGAGTGCTCTAAAGGAAATGCTCGCACGGCAGTGCCCGGCAACTTTTGCGACGCCTCAATAGATGCCCGGCCAAGTCCGGCCGGACACCAAGGGCGCCGCTCAGCGCTGCATGACGCCGCGCATGCGCAGTTCGGTGTGGCCAAAATCCATCATTTTCCAGCGCCCGCCCCAGGTCAGGCCGAGCGACTCGGCCACTTCGCCATAGAGCTGGTAGCCGCGCATGGCCCAGGGATCTTTTTCCGAGATCACCAGCTTACCGTCGCGCCAGAATGCGCAGTCGGCGGCCAGGCCGTACTGGTGCCAGCTCTGGAAGGCACGGGCGTTGGTGACGTGGTTGCCGGCATTGGCCAGCTCGTCCTGGCGCGCCGGGCTGCGATAGCCTTCCAGCAGCGCCATCTCGTAGCCGTGCTTTTCCTTCATGATCTTGAAGGCCAGCAGCAGGCGCTGGCTGAAGTCGGGGTGCATCAGGCCCCAGTTGCGGCTGGCGTTCACCAGCAGCGGCCGTACGAGCGTGACTTCGGCGGTGCTGAAGGCCATCGGCGGCAAGGCCACCGGCGGCACCAGGCGCTCGCCCTGCAGCAGGGCCGCGACCTGGGCGTCCGGCATCGCCGTGCCGCCCTCGTAGACCGGCAGCATGGCCGGACTGCTCAGCGCCAGCGCGAGCAGCGAAGGAATCAAGACGGCTGGCACGCCGATGGCGCAGGCGATGCGGTGGCGCCGGACGAAGCGCAGCAGATTGCCGCGGATGTCTCCCGGAATCCCGCCGCGCACGTTGTCGGCATAGCGACTGCCCCTGATCTGCCAGCCGAGCGCACGCTGCGACATGCGCTGCTTCAGCGCGAACAGCCCGCGTGCGAAGACGGCTCGCCCGTTCGGGAACAAGGCAAGCCAGATTGCACCGGATGCGAGACAAAAGTACAGAAGGGCGAGAAAAATCATCATCGCTATCCCCAAGATTGTTTCTAATCAGAATTAGAAGAACCAATCTTAGGAGTAATGCCGTGCGGCCTACAGACGAAAATCAATCCCCGTCCATGCGTCCGAACCTGATGTCGTCCCGCCGCACCTCGGGCGAGGACAGCATCCTGGCGATGCTTGAGCGCGATCCCGCACGCAAGCGCGGCGCGGCTGGCGGCTCGGGTGGGCGTCTCGCATGGTATGGCGCCAGCGCCGCCGTGGCGATTGCCCTGACCGGCACCCTGGTGTGGCTCGCTGCCGGCAACGACGGGACCGCCCTGCCGCACGACCAGCCGGTACTGGCCGGTGCCGCCGCCACGCCGGCCGAGTCCGGCAGCCGCGCCGGTCCGCCTTCTCCCCCCTTGCCCGAGCCGGCGCCCGCATTGCGCCATGTCGCGATGGCCACCACCGCCGCGCCATCCCCGCCGCGTACGGACAAGGCTGCCGTGATCGTCGACCAGGAACCTGCCGATAACGTACCGCCGATGCGCCTGCTCAAGCCGGCCCCGGCGAGGCCAGCCGCGCTGCCGCCGGTGCGGGTGCCGGTACCGGCAGCCCCGGTGCGCCCGACGGCCCGCAGCACGCTACCCGCCGCCAAGCCTGCTCCGCTCGCCGCGAGCGCGTCGCGCCAGGCGCTGCGTCCGGCCGCTTCCCCTGCCCGGCCGCGTCCAACGGTCGTGGCCCGCAACGCCGTGCGCCCGGGCCCGGCCAAAACGCAGAGCGGCGCCACCCCTGCGGCCAAGGGTGCCGACGGGCACGTGGATGCGGACGTCGCCCTGATCTCGGCTGTGATCGTGCATGCCAACGGCCACGCACCCGAGGGCTCGCAGATGACCGAGCTCTTGTGCCCGAACCTTGCCTGTAAAGCAAAACCCGCTACCCAATAGCGTGGCGAAAAGCCACCATCACTGGCGAAAATCCGGGATATTGCTGGGTGGTTGATGCCTCGTGGAGCTATACTGTACATAAGCACAGTACGGCAACACGAGATGATCAGGGTTCTGGAAAACGAGTTTTATTATCTGGACAATTTCCAGCGCGTCCTCGACTGGATCGGCGAACGCTATCGCGACCTGTTGGGCGAGGAAGAGCTCGCTTTCCTGTCCGCCTTCCCCGCCCTGCCCCAGAATGCGCGTGCCCTGTTCGTGCGCATGGTCATGCGCAAGGGGAATCTGTTCCGCGCCAGCAAACTGAACTATGCGGAAATCGGCTGCCCGGTCGAAGCTTCCCAACACCTGCTCGCCACCGGCTGGGTCGACACCAACCCGAGCCTCTCCCTCGACGAATTGTTCGACCTGTTGTCAAAGCCAGAAATCGCCGCCGCCTTTCGCGAGCGCCTTGAGCAGAAGAACGCGCGCAAGGGCGATCAGCTCGAGGCCTTGCGCCCGGCATTTCAAGAACAGCGCCCCTTCGCCGACTGGTATCGCGACTGCACCGACCTGGCCCTGCGCATCCTGGTCAAGCCACTGTGCGACCGGCTGCGCCTGATCTTCTTCGGCAACCTGCGCCAGGACTGGACCGAGTTTGTGCTGTCCGACCTCGGGATGTTCCGTTACGAACAGGTCGAGATCTCGCAAGCTTCGCGCGGCTTTCGCTCGCGCGGCGACATCGACCATTTCACCGTCCTGCACGCCTGCAAGGAACGCTTCTCCGCCGGCGAACCGCTCGACGAAGTGGTGCGCGACCTGCCGTCCCACGCCTTCGACAACGACTGGCTGGTCAGCCGGCGCGAGAAGCTGCTGTTCCAGATCGGCCAGCAGTACGAGAAAGCGAAGGACTGGGACAATGCCCATGCGGTCTATGCGCGCTGCCGCTTCCCCGGCGCGCGTGGCCGCGCGATCCGTGTGCTGGAAAAGCACGAGCGCTTCGATCAAGCCTATGAGCTCTTGAGCCTCGCGCAAGCCGCACCCGAGAGCGAAGCGGAGCGCCAGCACCTGCTGCGCGTGGCCCCGCGCCTGGCGCGCCGGCTCGGCCACGCCAAGCTGGCGCCGCGCCGCACGCCGGTCGCCCATCGCCTCGACCTGTGCCTGCCGATGCCCGCGGGCGACTGGTGGGTCGAGGGCGTCGTGCGCGACCACCTGGCAGGCGAGGATGCGCCCGTGTTCTATGTCGAGAATGCGCTGGCCAATTCCCTGTTTGGACTGTTGTGCTGGCGCGCGATCTTCGCGGCGCTTCCCGGCGCCTTCTTCCACCCCTTTCACCGCGGTCCGGCCGACCTGTACAGCCCCGACTTTCATCAGCGCCGCGAAGCGGAATTCGCCGCCTGCCTGGCCGAACTCGACGACGGCAGCTACCGCGACAACATCCGCCGTACCATTCTGGAAAAGGCCGGCATTGCCTCCCCCTTCGTGCATTGGGAAGCGCTCAGCCCCGAACTGCTCGAGCTGGCCCTGGCCTGTATCCCGCCCGCGCACCTGCGCAAGTGGTGCGAGCGCATCCTCGCCGACGTCAAGGCCAACCGCACCGGCTTCCCGGACCTGATCCAGTTCTGGCCGGGCGAAGCGCGCTACACCATGATCGAAGTGAAGGGCCCGGGCGACCGCCTGCAGGACAACCAGCTGCGCTGGATCGACTACTGCGCGGCGCACGAGATGCCGGTGTCCGTGTGCTACCTGCAGTGGGAGCAGGCTGCTTGACATACAGCGTCGCAGTACGCGCCCTGTGCGAATTCACCGCCAAGGCCGGTGACCTCGACCTGCGCTTCACGCCCTCGCCCACCGCCCAGGAGGGCATCGCCGGGCACGCCGTCGTCCAGGGCCGGCGCGGCGGCAACTACCGCACCGAGGTGTCGCTCTCGGGCGAGTGTGGCGATTTGCACGTGCGCGGACGCGCCGACGGCTACGACCCCGACCAGAACCTGGTCGAAGAGATCAAGACCCACCGCGGCAAGTTCACCTCGATCCCCGACAACCACCGCCATTTGCACTGGGCCCAGGTGCGGGTCTACGGCCACCTGCTGTGCCGTGAGTTGGGCCTGGCGCAGGTGAACCTGGCGCTGGTGTATTACGACATCGGCAGCGGGATTGAGACCGTACTGCGCGAGACCCGGGGTGCGGCAGAACTGGCCGCCTTGTTTGCCGAACTGTGCGAGCGTTTCTCGAGCTGGGCGGCGCAGGAGGCGGCGCATCGCGCCGCGCGCGACGGCGGCTTGGCCACCATGCGCTTTCCGCACACAGAGTTTCGGCCCGGCCAGCGCGAACTGGCGGAGAATGTCTACCGCGCCAATACGAGCGGGCGCTGCCTGCTGGCGCAGGCGCCGACCGGCATCGGCAAGACCATCGGCAGCCTGTTCCCGGTGCTCAAGGCGATGCCGCAGCAAAGCCTGGACAAGCTGTTCTTCCTGGCCGCGAAGACACCGGGCCGGCGCCTGGCGCTGGACGCCACCGCCAGCCTGACGGGCAAGGCCGGCATCCCGATCCGCGTGCTGGAACTGACCGCGCGCGACAAGGCCTGCGAACATCCCGACAAGGCCTGCCAGGGCGACGCCTGCCCGCTCGCGAAAGGTTTTTATGACCGCCTGCCGGCCGCACGCTTGGCTGCCGCCCAGGTATCCGTCCTCGACCGCGACGCCTTGCGCGAGGTCGCGCTGGCGCACGATGTCTGCCCCTATTACCTCGGCAGCGAAATGGCGCGCTGGGCCGACGTGGTGGTGGGTGACTACAACTACTATTTCGACGGCGGTGCGATGCTGTATGCGCTGACCATCAACAACGGCTGGCGCGCCAGCGTGCTGGTCGACGAAGCCCACAACATGGTCTCGCGTGCGCGCTCGATGTACAGCGCAGAGCTGGACCGCGCCAAGCTGCGCATCGTGCGTGCCAACGCGCCCGAGGTCATCAAGAAAGCACTGGAACGCGTCGGCCGCGCCTGGACTGGCGTCGACAAGGAAGCCCCGGCGCCCTACCAGGTGCTGCAGGAAGTGCCGTCCAAGCTGATCGACGCGCTGCAGAACGCGACCAGCGCGGTCAACGACTTCCTGGCCGAGGTGCCCGGGCCGCTCGACCCGGACCTCCAGCGCTTCCATTTCGACGCCCTGGGTTTCCTGCGCCTGGCCGAATCCTTCGGCGAGCATTCGCTGTGCGACCTGGAGCGCGCAGGACCGCGCGACTCCGTGATCAGCATCCGCAACGTGGTGCCGGCGCCCTTCCTCAAGCCGCGCTTCGCGCAGGCGCACTCGGTGACGCTGTTTTCGGCCACGCTCGGTCCCTGGCATTATTTCTGCGACCTGCTCGGCATGCCGCCAGACACCGCCTGGGCCGACGTCGCCTCGCCCTTCACCGCCTGCCAACTCGAGGTGCACATTGCGGGCGGCATCTCGACGCGCTACCAGCACCGCGCCGCCTCGCTCGGTCCCATCGCGGACCTGATCGCGCGTCAGTACGCGGCGCGGGAAGGCAACTACCTGGCTTTCTTCAGCAGTTTCGACTACATGGAGCAGGTAGCGGCGCAGCTCGAACAGCGCCATCCGGGCGTGCCGGCCTGGCGCCAGGAACGGCGCATGAGCGAGCCTGAGCGGGCCGCCTTCCTCGATCGCTTCACCCTTAGCGGGCGCGGGGTCGGTTTCGCCGTGCTGGGCGGCTCTTTTGGCGAAGGCATCGACCTGCCGGGAGATCGCTTGATCGGCGCTTTCGTGGCCACGCTCGGCCTGCCGCAGGTGAACCCCGTGAACGAGCAGCTGCGCGAACGCATGGGCGCGATGTTCGGCTCCGGCTACGACTACACCTATCTGTATCCCGGCATGCAGAAGGTGGTGCAGGCCGCCGGCCGCGTGATCCGCACCGAGCAGGATCGCGGCGTGGTCTGGCTGATCGACGACCGCTTCGGAAAATCGGATGTGCTGTCCCTGCTGCCCGCCTGGTGGAAGGTCGACGGCCGCGACGGCGCGCCGGCCTAGCGCATCAGCTCGCGCAGCTTCTGGTAGCCGCTGCGGCTGATCGGCAGCCTGGCCCCGTCCTGCAGCACGGCGCAGTAATTGTCCTTGCTGCTCGGTTCGATGCGCGCGATCGAACCCAGGTTGACGATATAGGAGCGGTGGATGCGGATGAAGACCTGCGGGTCGAGCTGGGCTTCGAGCTCGGCCATGCGCTGGTTCTTGAGCCAGGCCTTGCCGGCGCTTGTGACCTGCACGTAGTCGTCCTGGGCTTCAATGTAATCGATGGTGGACGCAGGCACCATGTGCACGCGGGCGCCGTCCTTGATCAGCACGCGTTCTAGGTAGCCGTGGCGCTGGGCCGCTTCGGCGACCACGGCCTGCAACTGCGCCGGCGGCGTGCGGCGGCTGCGCGCATGCGCCAGCGCCTGCGCCAGGCGTTCGCGCGAAAAGGGCTTGAGCAGGTAGTCGATCGCATGCACCTCGAAGGCGCGCAGCGCGAACCCGTCATAGGCGGTGGCGAAAATGTAGTGCGGCCCGGCTCCCGCCAGCTCGACCACTTCGAAGCCATCGAGCTTGGGCATCTGGATGTCCAGGAACACCAGGTCTGGATCGAGTTCGCCGATGGCCTTGACCGCTTCGAAGCCATTCGCGCATTCGCCGACGATCTCGACGTCGGGATGGGCGCCGAGCAATTCGCGCAGCAGCGCGCGCGCCAGGTATTCGTCGTCCACGATCAGCACGCGCATCCAGCTCTCCTCATGATTTCTCGTTTGTCTCTGCGGGCAGCACCAGCTCCACCCTGAATGTCTTGTCGTCGCGTGCCCAGTGCACGCTGCCGTCCCTGCCGTAGGCCGCGGCCAGCCGCTGGCGCACGTTGACCAGGCCGATGCCCTTGCCGGGCTGCTGCGCTCGCGCGTCGTCGGGGTCGATGTCGTTCTCGACCCGGATACGCAGCAGCGAGCCCGCGCGTTCGGCCGTTACCGTAATGGTACCGCCATCGAGCAGCTGGCCAATCCCGTGCTTGACCGCGTTCTCCACCAGCGGCTGCAGGATCATTGGCGGCAGCAGGCAGTCGCCGGCGCCTTCGCCGACCTGCTGCGCAAAGGCCAGGCGCGGGCCGAAGCGCACCTGCTCGATCGCCAGGAATCGTTCAACCAGCCCGACCTCCTCGCTCAAGGCCACCTTGCGGTGGGCCTCCAGGCCGAGCGTCTGGCGAAAGAAGCCCGCCAGCTGCAAGCTCATGTCGCGCGCGCGGCTCGCATCGATGCTGGTGAGCGCACTGATCGAGTTCAGGCTGTTGAACAGGAAGTGCGGATCGACCTGGGTGCGCAGCATGCGCAGTTCGGCGTCCTGCGCCAGCAGGCGCGATTCGAGCGCACGGGTCTCGGCGCGGCGCGCGCGCTCGAACTCCAGCACGAGGTAGTGGGCCACCGCGGTCATCCAGTACAGCAGCATGCCGATCCCGAGCATGAGCGCCACGAAGGGACGCGTCACCTCGACCGCCTCAGGCAGCACCAGCGTGCAAAGGTAAGCCCAGGCGCTGCCCGCCGCGCACCAGAGGATGGCGGCGCTGAGGGCGCTAAAGAAGAACACCGACAGCACCGCGCCCAGCGGGCGCTGCCCCAGCGGATAGGCGCGGCACAGGTAGTAGGCGGAAAAGCCGCAGGCGCTGGCATAGAACAGCGTCAGCGGCAGCGCGAACAGCAGGCTGGCGGCGGGACCAAAGCCCGTGGTCGTAGTGATCAGCCCTGCCAGCAGTACGCCCAGCATCAGCCAGGCCAGCAGGTAGAGCGCGACGCTGCGCCGCGCCCAGGATCCGCCGTTCATCGGGTCTCGACCATCAGTTGCGTACTTCCACGCCGCCCATGATGGCGTAGCCGCGCACGACCAGGCGCTTGCTGTTGTCCGGCGGTGCGATGGTCTTTTCCTCGAAGCCGCCCATGAGCGGCGTGCCGTCCAGGATCACCGTCCAGTCGGGCGGAACCTTGAGCGTGACGCCGCCCCAGAAGGCGAACACGTTGACCACCGCCTCGCCCTGGATCGACGAGTTGCGCAGGTCGAGCGCGCAGCCGCCCATCACCGCCGTGATCTCGCCGCCGCGGAAGTTCGGCGTGAAGACGCGCCGCTCAAAGCCGCCCAGAATGGCGGTGATATCCACCACACCTTCGCCGCCGAGATCCGTTTCGCCCTTGACGCCGTCGATCGAAATCAGGCGCCGCCCGGTGCGCGCCTTGACCAGGGTGTAGATGCCGAAGCCGATGAAGAACAGCGGCCACAGCACACGCCAGTTGAAATCGATGATGTCCATCCGGTCCAGCATGATCACCACGCCCAGGGCGATGAAGCCGGTGCCCAGCATCCGCCCGCCGCGGGTCTGGGTGTCGCACAGCTTGACGGTGCCGACGATGATGAACAACATCGGCCAGAACGACACGGCGCGGCGGGTGTCGAGAATGTCGAGGTTATCGAGCAGGAACAGCATGCCCACGAAGATCACCAGGAGGCCCAGCACGACCTGGCTGGTCACGCCCTTGCGCTGAAGTTTATTTTGCATGGTCGTTCTCCGGATGGTTGAGGGCAAGGCGGCGCGCAATAAAAGGCTCGGCGACCATCTTCACGCCCCAGGCCAGGATGAACAGCGGCCAGCTGTTGCGGAAGGTGAGGCCAAAGACGTGCTCGAAACAGGCGAACAGCCACAGGCCGATGAAGACGGTCCAGAGTCCGTTGCCGAATTCGCGCGGGCTCGGGTAGCCGATGGTCTGGTTGATGCCGACGACGACCAGCAGCAGCGGCCAATAATGCCACAGCGAGCTGGCGTCGAGATAGTCAAGGCGGTCGAGCAGGATGACCGCACCAACTACAATCAGGAACAGGCCCCAGACGACCTGCTTGCGCCACCGGTATGCATCTTCGTAGTTCATGTTGCGACTCCTCGTATGTGATCGGAATGGACATACGATAGCGGACAGCCAAGGTCCGGGAAAAGCGCAAATCGGTGAACGGCGGCCCCAGGGCGGTGAACGGCGAAGAATTCGGCGTGTTGCGAAGCAGGACGGTGGATGGCGGCCAATTGCAATCTAGCGGGCCTGATACGGAAGATGGACGAAAAAAAGCCCGCCTTTGAAGGGCGGGCTTGCGGGCCGGGCGGTCTATCAGGCTTGAGCCGACAGGTCCATCTGTGGACGGCCCTTGACCTGGTTGCGGTATTTGCCGCGGGCTTCGGCCATTTTCACGGCTTCGCGCGCGATGTTGATGCGGCGGATTTCCAGGCGTTCCTGTTTGCCGCGGTGTTGTGCTTCGTGTTTGTTGCCGATCTTGTTAGTCATGAACGTCTCCTGGTTGACACCGTGCTGTCGGTGATGCCCGCCCCGTCCTGGCGCGGAATGGATTTACGAGCGGTTGCTGCCCATCTTGAGATCGGCCGGCATCAGCATGCCCCATCCCAGCTGGCGCCGGATTTCTTCCGGCGTCGGGGGCGGTGCGGAATCCCGCGAGCGACGCTCGAGGTATTCGCGTACCAAATGCTTGGGTGGGTGCTTGATCTCGGACATGGCATCCTCCGCTACTGTTTGGGGCCTTCGCTGTCGCGCCGGCCCGGATCTGGTGCCGGTCCTCGAGGCGACCGGCTAACCTGTTGAGCTGTTGGCGCCGCGCTTGTCGCGCAGTCCCTCACTCACACAGGTCCATCATAACGATGGCCCGGCAAAACGACCGTTAGGTAGCACACACTTTTCGATAGGCCACCTCCTACAAGGCGGTTAGCCGCAAAGGAAAGCGCAGCGTCCGGTCGAAAAAAAGGGGAGCCGGAGCTCCCCTTCTAAACGGACCTGCAAGTGATCAGAAGCGGTACTTCAGGTTCAGGTAGTAGATGCGGCCCGAAACGTCCAGCTTCTGCTGCTCTTCTTCGCTGTAGCGGTAGTAAGCGCGCTTCACGTTGGTCAGGTTGGTCGCGTTGAACGACAGCTGCAGGTTCGGCATCAGGTTGTAGCTGGCGTTGAATGCCAGCGTGGTCACCGGTGCCGCGATGGTCGGCGCGACCGGCATCAGGATGCCGTTGATGGTCGACAGGCCCTGGCTGTTGGCGTTCGGCGCCGGCGCGGTCGAGGTGTTGATGTACTCGCTGCGATAGTTGGCGACCAGGCGGGCCGACAGCTTGTCGTTCTCGAAGTACAGGCCCAGGTTGGCCGCGTATTCCGACGCGCCCACCATAGGACGGCCGTCGTCGACGCGGGTCCTGGACTTGCTGGCGTTCGAGGTGAAGCCGAAGCCGGTGTCGCCGAAGGGCTGCTCGTACATCACTTCGATGCCGCGGATGCGCGCGCCCTGCTGCGAGGCCGAATTGACCGCGAAGTTCTTGACCTGCGAGTCGCGCGGATCGAGCAGCTGCACCGTGTCCTGGCTGGCGACGCCTGTCTTTGGATAGCCGGTGATGTTCGAGGCGAACAGGTTGAAGCCGAACATCGAACGGCTACCCAGGTACCACGAGTAGGACAGGTCGAGGTTCTTGGAGAACAGCGGCTCCAGGTTCGGGTTCGGGCCGTTGACCTGACAGACGCCATCGGTACAGGCCGGCGAGCCGTAGCCGGCGCCGAGCAGGTTGTAGTTCTGGCGCGCGATGGTCTTGCTGGCGCCGAAACGCAGGATATGGTCCTTGGCCAGCTCGTAGCGCACGTTCATGCTGGGCAGCAGGTTGTTGAAGGTGCTTTCCTTGGCTTCCTTGAAGTACATCACGCCCGAGTTGACCACGAAGGGCACGCCATCGTAGTACTGCACGCCGTCGCTGGCGGTGGTGATCGCGCCCGGCACCGCGGCGCAGGTGGTCACCGGCTTGCCGGGTTCGGTGCGTGGGCACAGGC
Organism: Telluria sp. ZB4P37; assembly: GCF_059685855.1. Taxonomy (NCBI): domain Bacteria; kingdom Pseudomonadati; phylum Pseudomonadota; class Betaproteobacteria; order Burkholderiales; family Oxalobacteraceae; genus Telluria; species Telluria sp. ZB4P37. The sequence continues at coordinate 132,118 of NZ_JCASID010000004.1, read as the reverse complement.
CGGCCGGGATCGGCGACGGTACCGCGGCATTGATCTTCGTGCGCACATAGCGCAGGCCGAGGTCGCCCGACCAGCGGTCGCCTTCGAGGTTGGCCATGACATAAGCCGCGCTCTGGCGCTCGCGCATGTCCAGTTCGGTCGAGACGCGGCGTTCCCATTCCGCGTTGGTCGGCTTGTAGTTGGCGGCGAAATAGGCCTTCAGCGCTTCCGGGGTCAGGGTCCAGCTGGTGTTGTCCCAGCCGGCCGGGCCGTCCAGGTCGGCGCCGAAGTCGGATGGATACTGGATGAAGTTCGAGGCCGCGGTCGGCTCATTCGCCGACAGGGCGCCGGTGCGCAGCTGCGGGAAGCGGCGCGCGCTCTCGCGGCGGTGGTCGGCATGGCGCGCGCCGAAGTCGAGCGACTTCAGCAATCCGTGGTCGAGCTTGTATTCGGCATCGAGGTTAAGGCTGGTTTCCTTGTCGGTGGTCTTCACGCCCGAAGCGGCGCGGCCGCTTAGCACGAAGCCGCTGCCGTCGGCATTGCGTCCCGGGACGTTCGGGCCGGTGCCGAAGTACTGGACGAACGGTGCGTCACGCAGGTCGCCCAGCGCATAGCGCACGCCGGTGCCGTAGCGGGTGTAGGTCAGGCCCTGGTCAAGACCGGTCTCGCCGGTGCCCTTGGTGCTCGACAGCAGGCCCTTGACGGTCAGGTCCTGGCTCACGCGGTACTTGACGTCGAGGTCGAGGAAGGCGCTGGTGGCCTTGGCGCCCTCACGGTAGGCGCCCTCGGTCTCGCCGATGTACTGCGGGGTGGTGCCCGCCGGGTAGACGATGTCGGCCGATTTGAGCACCTTCAGGTCGTGGCCGTAGATGGTGCGCTCGGTCACGATGACCGGGTTCTTGATCTGCGCGTAGACGCGCTGGCCGTTCGACAGGGTCGGCGCGGCGCCGCCCTGCACGCCGCCCTGGCCGCGCAGCATGCTGAACATGGCGCCGGCGTTGAGGCGGCCGAAGTTATCGGCCTTCATCTCGGAATGGAAGCCGGTCATGGTCATGTCGAGGTCGGCGTTCGGCTTGAACTGGGCAGAGAACATGCCGCCCTTGCGGTCACGCACGCTTTCGACGAATTCGGTGCTCATCGAGCCCGGGATGCGCACGCCGTTCAGGTCCGAGGCCTTGTAGCCGGTGCCGGCCAGCGACGCGTCGGTAACGCCCAGCATGGTTGAGGTATTGATCACGTCCCAGCCGCTGCCACCAGCGTAGGCGAAGCGCGAGGCCGAATCACGGCGCACGAAGCGCTTCTCGGCGAAGCCCTGCGCGATGAAGCCGAAGGTATTCGACTCGTTCTTCCAGTTGATCGACGCATTGATGTCGTGCGCCGCCTTGCCCGGCAGCTCGGAGTACACGCCGCCGAGGTTGACGACGCCGGTCAGGCGCTCCTTCTGTGCCAGCGGCTTGCGGGTGCTGACGTTGATCGTGCCGGCCATGCCGCCGTCGACGATGTTGGCCTGCGAGGTCTTGTACACGATGGCCTGGTTCAGCACCGAGGACGGCATCAGGGACAGGCTGGTCGAGCGGCTGCTGGAGAGCTGGTCGGCGACGTACCAGTCGCCGCCCGAGACGGTGTGGCCGTTGAACAGGATCAGGGTGTGGTCCGGGTTGGAGCCGCGCATGGCGACCTTCTCGGCTTCGTCGTAGTCGGTGCGCACAGCCACGCCGGCGAGGCGCTGCAGCGAATCGGCCAGGTTCTTGTCCGGCATCTTGCCCACGTCTTCGGCGGTGATCACCTCGACGTTCGCGCCCGCATCGCGCTTGACGGCCAGCGATTTCGCCATCGAGGCACGGATGCCCGTGACTTCGACGGTCTGGATCTGGCCCGCGGGTGTATCCTGCGCCATGGCCGGCACGGCTGCCAGGCTCCATACCGCCATCGATACGGCCGCGGCGAGCGGCTTCTGCTTGAACATGTGTCTCTCCTGATGATTTTAGCTGTAGTGTGGTGCTGTCGATCTGCCAAGGCAGGCGCCATCGCTGCCATTCTCGGAGTATTGATGAAGTAGGCCCTTGCTGAATAATCACTTGTTTTAGACGCTATATAACTTTGAGGAATGTACATATTCAGGGCTTGCGAAAGTTATACGGTGCGCATCAAATTTCATTACCCGGCAAGCCGCACGCGGGAGTAGCGTTAGGATATCGATGACGACTCCTCCACTCCTTCCGACGACCATGCGCCTTGCCCTCACGTTCCTGGTTGCCGCTGCCCTTACCGGCTGCGCCAGCCCTCCCCGGACCACTCCCGCTACGCCCCCGGCCGAGATTGCGCTCGCCGCTGTGCTGCAGAAGCAGGTCTACCAGATGACGCCGCAGGAAGCCGGCCGCTACATCGCCCATATGCAGTCCAGCGAGCCGGGCCTGCGCAAGCGCATCGCCGCGATCGGGCGCAAGAACCTCGGCCAGCCCTATTCGCTGCACCTGCTGGGCGAGTTCCCGTATGAAATCCACGACGATCTGCCGCTGTTCAGCCTGAAGCAAAGCGACTGCGTGGTATTTGCCGAACATACCTATGCGATGGCGCTGTCCGGGTCGTGGGAAGAATTCTTCTGGATGCTGCAGCGGATCCGTTACCGCGACGGCGTGATCGGCGTGGCCACCCGCAACCACTACACCGAGATGGACTGGAACGTGGCCAACCGCTGGCTCGTGACGGACATCAGCGCGCAGCTGGCGGGCGCGGACGGGCCCTCGTATGCAATGACGGTGGACCGGGCGCGCTTCCTGCGCACCCGCCACGGCACCGTGCGTGACATTCCGGTGGAGAGCAGCCGCCAGTCCTTTGTTGCCAAGGAGTCGGTGGCGGCCATCGCCGCCCAGCTGCAGGAGGGCGATTTCGTGAACGTGATCTCCACCCGCGACGGCGAATACTGGGCCTCGCACGTCGGCCTGGTGGTGCTCGGGCCGAATGGCGAGCGCCACCTGCTGCATTCGCAGGCGCCGCAGGTGCGCGAAGAGACCTTCGACTCCTTCATCGCGCGCGCCCTGGAGCGCGAAGCGCGCAATGCACGCGAGGGCAAGCGCGGCCAGGTGCTGGCCGGCTTCAAGTTCCTGCGCCTGAATGAACCGCTCGTGGTGCCGCCAATGGCGCCGCAACCGCGTCCGGCCCGCCCGCCCGGCGCCTGATGTTTGTATGCGTCGCCGGTGCATGCCGGCGCCGCGTAGTCCTTCCTTCCCTGCTTCCTTCCCCGGCTTCCTTCCCCGGCTTCCACCAGCCGCGCCTGCTACATCCCTCCTTCGCCTTTGTTTCGGGTTGCTCGCGGCCAGAGCCCCTGCCGTTTAGGCAGTTTCTCAACAGTTAAATAATCAATAGAAATTAAACAAGCGATTTATTTCCTTTTTACATTTCTTATATTTAATTCTACCCCCTTTCGTTTTAATTCACTCTTTGCCGTTGAGTCAAGTCAAGCTCCACACGTAGTGGTCGCCAGATAATAAATTTACAAAATTTATTGAATGCCCACACTTGGCTTGGTGCCGAAACCTGATTCATTCTTTTCAAATAATCTCCGCCAATCAATTAAACGCAGCGTCACTCTTTTTATTAACCACCAGCGGATCGCCATGTCGAATTCTAGCTTCGATCTTTTCAGCCAGTTGTGCACCAGGATGGTGTCAATGAGCCGCACCAGCAAGATCGCCCTGATGGTGACGGCCGACCTGCTGGCATTGCCGGTGTGTTTTCTGATCGCAATGATATTACGCGGTGGAGATTTGCAGCTCGCAATGAATTACGGGCCAGCGTCGTATGTCCTGGTCGCCGCGGTCACCATTGCGGCATTTTCCATTTCCGATCTTTATCGCGCGGTGATCCGGTTTATCGACCAGCGCTTATTAAGTTTGACCGGTGCAGCCCTGGCATTCGCCATATTATGTGTTTATGTCGTATTAATCGTGATGAACGAGCCGCGTTTTCCACGTAGCGCACTCGCAATTTACTGGTTTGTCGTTTTTTCGTATGTCGTCATGTCGCGCATCGGGCTGCGTAACCTGCTCCGGGCGCGCGGCGGGCGCCCCACCAGCAAATCCGACGCGGTGGCCGTCTACGGGGCCGGCGAAGCTGGCGCGCGCCTGGTGCAGGCCATGCGCCACAGCGACGAATACCGCCCGGTCTGCTTCTTCGACGACAAGCGCGCCCTCAGCGAACGCACCATTTCCGGCCTGCGCGTCTTCAATACCGCGCGCCTGGGCGAACTGGTGGCGGCCCAGGGCATCCGCACCATCGTCATCGCCCTGCCCTCGGTGCCCCCGGAACGTCTGCGCGACATCATGCAGCGCCTTGGCCAGGCCGGCGTGCCGACCAAGATCCTCAGCCGCGTGGTCGACCTGGCCGACGACCGTCCACCGGCGCGCGGCACCATCCGCGAACTCAAATTCGAAGACCTGCTGGGCCGCCCGCCGGTGCCGCCGCGGCTCGACCTGTTCGCCCGCTGCGTGCGCGGAAAAAGCGTGCTCGTCACCGGCGCCGGCGGCTCGATCGGCAGCGAGCTGTGCCGCCAGATCGTCACCCTGACCCCGAGCGAACTGCACCTGCTCGACCACTCCGAATACGCGCTCTACACCGTGCGCCAGGAACTGACCACGCGCTTCCCGGCGCTGACCATCCATGCCCACCTGGGCTCGGTCTGCAACAGCGACCTGGTCGAGCGGGTCCTGCGTGAAGGCAAGGTCAACACCATCTACCATGCGGCCGCCTACAAACACGTGCCCCTGGTCGAGACCAATATCGTCGAAGGCTTGCGCAACAACGTGGTCGGCGCCCAGGTCGTGGCCAGCGCCGCCGCCAGGCACCAGGTCGAGACCTGCGTCCTGATTTCCAGCGACAAGGCTGTTCGCCCGACCAACATCATGGGCGCCAGCAAGCGCATCGCCGAACTCATCTTCCAGGCCGCCGCCGTGCGCCACGGCGCCCACACCACCTTCTGCATGGTCCGCTTCGGCAACGTGCTCGGCTCGTCCGGCTCGGTGATCCCGCTGTTCCAGCGCCAGATCGCCAGAGGCGGCCCGATGACCATCACCCATCCGGAAGTGTCGCGCTACTTCATGCTCATCGCCGAAGCGGCCCAGCTGGTGATCCAGGCCGGCGCGATGGCCAAGGGCGGCGACGTGTTCGTGCTCGATATGGGCGAGCCGGTCAAGATCGTCGACCTGGCGCGCACCATGATCGCCATGTCCGGCCTGACCGAGCGCACGCCGCAGAACCCGCGCGGCGACATCGAAGTCCAGTTCGTCGGCCTGTTCCCAGGCGAGAAGCTGCACGAAGAGCTGCTTACCGACGGCACCGTCTTCCCGAGCGAGCACCCGCGCATCATGCGGATGAAGGAAAGCGCGCTGCGCCCCAGCGTGCTCGAGACCTGCATCAGCTGCCTGATGATGGCCTGTGAAACCCATGAGCGCGGCACGATCGAATCGATGGTCAAGGCCATCGTCGCCGAATACGTGCCCACTTCGCCCGACCTGGCGCCGCCGCTGGTGGCCGACACGCCGCGTCCGAGCCTGATCAAGAAGTTCGTACCGTTCCGGATCTAGGTCCGGAACCCTGCCCTACCCACTGTCACTGACTGACGAGGATACCCATGCGCGACGAGAACACCTCCCCTCACCTGGAGCAGCTGCTGGCAAAGCTGCAGGACCGCACCGCCGTCATCGGCATCGTCGGCCTCGGCTATGTCGGACTGCCGCTGATGCTCTGCTACGCGGCACAGGGCTTCCGGGTGCTCGGCATCGACATCGACAACGACAAGATCGAGCGCCTCAACCGCGGGGAGAGCTATATCAAGCACATAGACGCCAGGGCCATCTGCGCCGCGCGTGAGCTCGGCTTTGAGGCCACCGCCGACTTCACCCGCGCCCGCGAAGCCGACGCCCTGATCATCTGCGTGCCTACGCCCCTCAATGCCTATCGCGAGCCCGACCTGTCCTTCGTGCTCGGCACCGTCACCGCCCTGCTGCCCTATGTGCGCCAGGGCCAGGTGGTGTCGCTCGAAAGCACCACCTATCCCGGCACCACCGAAGAAGAACTGCGCCCGCGGCTGGAGTCGCGCGGCTTCACGGTCGGGCGCGACCTGTTCCTGGTGTTCTCGCCGGAACGCGAAGACCCGGGCAACCCCCATTTCCAGACCCGCACCATCCCCAAGGTGTGTGGCGGCACCACTCCCGCCTGCCTGGAAGCCGGCCTGTCCCTGTACCGGGCCGCGGTCGACCATGTGGTGCCGGTCAGTTCCACCCGCGCGGCCGAATTGACCAAGCTGCTGGAGAACATCCACCGCGCGGTCAACATCGGCCTGGTGAACGAAATGAAGATCATCGCCGACCGCATGGACATCGACATCCACGAGGTGATCCGCGCCGCCGCCACCAAGCCCTTCGGCTTCACGCCCTACTACCCGGGCCCGGGCCTGGGCGGACACTGCATCCCGATCGACCCCTTCTACCTCACCTGGAAAGCCCGGGAGTACGGCGTGCACACCCGCTTCATCGAACTGGCCGGCGAGATCAACAGCGACATGCCGCACTGGGTGATCGGCAAGGTGGCCGACGCCCTCAACGAGCGCGGCCGCTCGATCATGGGCAGCCGGGTGCTGGTGCTAGGCATCGCCTATAAAAAAGACGTCGAGGACATGCGCGAGTCGCCCTCGGTGGCGCTGATGGAGATCCTGCGCCGCAAGGGAGCGACCGTGGATTACTCCGACCCGCACGTGCCTAGCTTCCCGCGCATGCGCGAACACCGCTTCGAGCTCTCCAGCGTGGCCCTGACCCCGAACGCGATCGCGTCCTACGACGTGGTGCTGGTCGCCACTGCGCATACCGCCTTCGACTACGAGCTGTTGCGCCAGTACGCCAACCTGATCGTCGATACCCGTGGCGTGTATACCGAGCGCCTGCCGAACGTCGTCAAAGCCTGAGCCCAGCCCGGAGACCATCATGCGTTCCTATCCTCCCGCCATCCTCGATCGCAAGATCCGCTTCGCCCTGGTCGGCTGCGGCCGCATCGCCAAGAACCACATCAACGCTATCCGCGGGCACCACGACCGTTGCGAACTGGTCGGGGTCTGCGACATCAACCCGCGCACACTCGACGAAGCGGCGGGCGCAAGCGCTGCGCATCCTTACCGCAGCCTGGACCAGATGCTGCGCGAATGCGATGCCGATGCCTTTGTGCTGGCCACGCCCTCCGGGCTGCATCCGCAGCAGTCGATCCAGATTTCCCGTGCCGGGCACCACGTCATCACCGAAAAACCGATGGCCACGCGCTGGGAAGACGGCAAGGCCATGGTGGCGGCGGCCGACGCGGCCGGGATGCACCTGTTCGTCGTCAAGCAGAACCGCCGCAACGCTACCCTGCAGCTGCTCAAGAGCGCGGTCGAGAAGAAGCGCTTCGGCCGCATCTACATGGTCAACCTGAACGTGTTCTGGACCCGGCCGGACGAGTACTACAACAGCGCCAAATGGCGCGGCACCTGGGAGTTCGACGGCGGCGCGTTCATGAACCAGGCCAGCCACTACGTCGACCTGATCGACTGGATCGTCGGCCCGGTGGAAAGCCTCCAGGCCTACACCGCCACCCTGGCGCGCGACATCGAGGTGGAAGACACCGGCGTCATCAGCCTGCGCTGGCGCAACGGCGCGCTCGGCTCGATGAACGTCACCATGCTGACCTACCCGCGCAACCTGGAAGGCTCGATCACCATCCTGGGCGAACACGGCACGGTGCGCATCGGCGGCGTCGCCGTGAACGAGGTGCAGCAGTGGGAGTTCGCCACCCCGGATGCTGACGACGAACGGGTCAAGGAAGCGAGCTACCAGACCACCTCGGTCTACGGCTTCGGCCATCCGCTCTACTACGACAATGTCATCAAGGTGCTGCGCGGCGAGGCCGAACCCGAGACCGACGGCCGCGAGGGGCTGAAATCGCTCGAGGTGCTGGTTGCCGCCTACCGCTCGGCACGCGACGGCAAACGCATCGCATTGCCGCTGGAGTACTAATATGGCCATCATCATCCATTCCAGCGCCATCGTCGACCATGGCGCGGCCCTCGGCGACGGCAGCAATGTGTGGCATTTCGCCCACGTCTGCGCCGGCGCCCGCATCGGCACCGACTGCTCGCTCGGCCAGAACGTCTATGTCGGCAACGACGTCCGCATCGGCAACCGGGTCAAGGTCCAGAACAATGTCTCGATCTACGACGCGGTGACGCTCGAAGATGACGTGTTCTGCGGACCGAGCATGGTATTCACCAACGTTTACAACCCGCGCGCGGCGGTGGTGCGCAAGCACGAGTACCGGCACACCCTGGTGCGGCGCGGCGCCACGGTCGGCGCCAACGCCACCATCGTGTGCGGTGTGACGATCGGCGAGTTCGCCTTCGTTGCCGCCGGGGCCGTGGTCAACCGCGACGTCGCCCCGTTTGCCCTGGTGGCCGGGGTACCGGCGCGCCAGATCGGCTGGATCAGCCGCAATGGCGAACGACTGGCCCTGCCCCTGGCCGGTGACGGCGAGGCGCGCTGTCCGGCAACGGGCGAAGCCTATGTCCTGCGCGGCGGCGCCTGCGCTCCCGCCAATGTCCCTGCCCACGATCATGCCGGTGAGCTCGCCTACGAGTTCACCCGTGAGCCCGTCCACGAAAGCGCCGTCACCCCTGAACAAGGATAATCCATGGAATTCATCGACCTCAAATCGCAATACGACGCCTCGCGCAACCTGATCAACAGCCGCATCCAGGGCGTCCTCGACCACGGCCAGTACATCATGGGACCTGAAGTGGCCGAGCTCGAGCAGCGCCTGGCCGACTATACCGGGGCGCGCCATTGCGTCACCGTTTCCTCCGGCACCGAGGCACTGGTGATTGCGCTGATGGCACTCGGCGTCGGCCCCGGCGACGAAGTCATCACCACGCCGTTTTCCTTCATCGCTACTGCCGAAGCGATCGTGCTGGTCGGCGCCAAGCCGGTATTCGTCGACATCGAGCGCGCCACCTGCAACATCGACGCGCGGCTGATCGACGAAAAAATCACCCCCGCCACGCGCGCCATCATCCCGGTTTCCCTGTATGGACAGCCGGCCGACATGGACTCCATCAATCAGGTCGCCGCGCGCCACCGCCTGGCGGTGATCGAAGACGGGGCCCAAAGCTTCGGCGCCACCTACCGCGGGCGCCAGAGCGGTGACCTGTCCACCATCGGCTGCACCAGTTTCTTCCCCAGCAAGCCGCTCGGCTGCTACGGAGACGGCGGCGCCCTGTTCACTAGCGACGACGCGCTGGCTACCGCGATGCGCGAGATCCGCGTGCACGGCCAGTCGCGCCGCTATGTCCACACCCGGCTGGGCGTGGGCGGACGCATGGACACGCTGCAATGTGCGATCGTGCTGGCCAAGCTCGAACGCTTCGGCTGGGAGGTCAAGCAGCGCCGCCGCGCGGCAGCCGCCTACGACGAGATGCTGCATCCCCACCTGCCGGTCATCGCCTGCCAGCCCGACCGCACCAGCGTCTACGCCCAATACACGGTGCTTGTGGAACAGCGCGACCTCGTGCGCAGCGCCCTGGACGCCGCCGGCATTCCAACCGCCGTTCACTACCCGCTGCCGATCCATCAGCAGCCGGCCTATGCCCACCTGGCTGCAGGCGAGCGCTATCCCGTGTCCGAAGAGATGGCCGCGCGCGTGCTCAGCCTTCCGATGGGGCCCTACCTCGCAGCCTCCAATGCCGACAAGGTCGCCGCAAGCCTGCTGCATGCGGCGGGCATCATCCGCTCCGGCAGCGTGGAAGCGATGGAGCTATCGGAATAAGACCGTTCGCATGGCGTGCCGGGTCGCCCGAACCGGCGCGCCGGGCATGCCTCCGGCGCCCTAGGCATCAACCACATGAAACGGGTCAATGCGCTCGGGCTGCCTCGCATGGAAAGTGCTCGTATGTTTACTCAGGGGTAACAGCATGTGCAAGATCGTCCATCTCACCTCGGCCCATCCTCGCAACGACACCCGCATCTTCATCAAGCAATGCCGCACCCTGGCCGCCCATGGGTATGACGTGACGCTGGTGGTGGCAGACGACCGCGGCGACGAATGCCGGGAAGGCGTGACGATCGCAGACGTGGGCCGCCTGCCCGGCCGCTTCCAGCGCATCTTCAGTACCACGCGCCGCGTGCGCGACAAGGCCCTGGCCCTGGACGCCGACATCTACCAGTTGCACGATCCCGAACTGCTTCCGGTCGGCCTGGCGCTCAAGCGCCGCGGCAAGAAGGTCATCTTCGATTCGCACGAAGACGTACCGCGCCAGTTGCTGAGCAAACCCTACCTCGGGCCAATCGCCGGCAAGCTGGTCTCCATGGCCTTCTCCGTGGTCGAGCGCTACGCCTGTTCCCGCTTCGACGGCATCATCGCTGCAACACCTTTTATCCGAGACAAATTCCTCAAAATTAATCCGTGTACCGTCGACGTCAACAACTTCCCTCTGGCCGGTGAACTCGAGAGCGCCACGCCATGGGAAAACAAGCGCGACGAAGTGTGCTACGTCGGCGGCATCGGCGAGATCCGCGGGATCCGGCAACTGGTGGAGGCCGGCCAATACCTTCGTTCGCCGGCCCGGCTGAACCTGGTGGGAAAATTTTCCGAGCCATTCGTCGAGGCCGCGGCCAAGGCCGATCCCGGCTGGAGCCGCGTGAACGAGCTTGGCTTTCTCGACCGCAAGGGGGTCCGCGGCGTGATGGAACGCTCCCTGGCGGGGATCGTGACCTTTCACCGCCTGCCGAACCACCTGGAATCGCATCCAACCAAGATGTTCGAATACATGTCAGCCGGAATTCCCGTGATCGCTTCCGACTTCCCTTTATGGCGCGACATTATTGAAGGGAATAAATGTGGCTTATGCGTCGATCCGGCCGATCGAAAGGCGATCGCCGGCGCAATCGACTACCTGGTGACCCATCCGCAGGAAGCGAAAGCGATGGGCGAGAATGGCCGCAAGGCGGTACTCGAAAAATACAACTGGGCAGTTCAAGCAAACAGGCTTACCGACTTTTATGGAGCGATATCGCATGCCAAGCAAATTGTCGCGGCTGTTTGATCTTGCAATCGACATCGCCAAGCTTCCGGTTGCGAGTCTCGAGTTCCGCCTGGACGAAAATCCGGATGAGGTCCGGCGAATGCATGCGCATTTCACCAAGCCCCACCCCAAATACAAGGTTTTTCAAAACAAGACTTTAGGCGCCGCGTTGGTCGACTTGAACCGCTTCGGCAATCGCGACGAATATATGGGGAATATCAAAGGCGGCCGCAACTCAGCCGAGCATTATACTAAGAAGGCGACGTCGCGAGGTTATATAGTCGTCGAGATCGACAGGAACGAATTTGTTGATGACATCCATGCGATCAATACCTCGCTCGACTCGCGCCAGGGCCGGCCCATGGATGACACCTATCTGCGAAAAGTGGCGCATTACCCGCGCGAGCGGAACTACCAGTATTTTGGCGTGCTGAATCCCGCGGGCAAGCTCATGGCATATAGCAATCTCGGTGCCTATGGCAATTTTGCCGCCTTCGACCAGCTGCTTGGCATACGCAACAACGACGGCATGATGCACCTGATGCTAGCCGAAATCATCGGCCAGATGATCGAGAACCGAAAGTATTCATATCTGATGTACGACACGTTTTTCGGTGCCAGCGCCGGGCTGCAGTCATTCAAGAAGATGCTCGGGTTTGAACCTTACCGCGTCAAATACTCACTCCAATGAAAGCCTTTTTCAGGCGTATCTACAGCGACTACGGCATGCCGTCTCGGCTGGCCATGCACGAGAAGCTGATTTGTGATGGTCAGACCGCCGGTTTCATCCAGACCTCGGTGCGCGATTTTTTCGACACCGTGAAAGCCGGGCAGTTTTCCTCGTCCAAATTCCTCGTGCACAGGCACGATATCGATACCGACCTGCGAACGACCCGGAAACTGTTCGAAATCGAAAAAAAACATGGCATCAAGTCCAGCTATTATTTTCGGCTGTCGACGCTCGACTTTGGCTTGATGCAAGAGATAGAAAATTACGGCAGTGAAGCCAGCTACCATTATGAAGAACTGGCTGCCTTTGCCAAGAAACATAAATTAAAAGACCCCGCCATCGTACGTAGCCGGCTTCCGGAAATCCGCGAGGTTTTTCGAAAGAATTTCGCATGGATCGAACATCGGCTCGGAAGAAAAATGCGTACGGTTGCGAGCCACGGCGATTTTGCCAATCGCCGTTTGAAACTGAACAATGCGGAAATCCTCACAGACGAACAATTGCGCAAGGATTGCGGCATCGAATGTGAGGCCTACGACCCTGCACTGCTGGACCATATCGGCATCTATATCGCCGATCGCCCTCCACCACAATATTATTGCCCCGCATCGCCTTTCGACGTCATCGGCAAGCACCAGCGGATTTGCCTGGTGACGCACCCACGGCAGGTGGAAACAAATTGGAAAGAAAATACCAAGGACAATCTCTTCCGTTTTTATGAAGCTGTCACCTGGTAGACAACAGTTCGACCAGCACCCACCTGTAGGCAACCGGAACTTTTCTATGAATCCAAAGAAAATCGTCACCGTGATCGGCGCGCGCCCCCAGTTCATCAAGGCCAGCGCCGTGTCGGCAGTGTTGCATGAATCGGACTATCTGCGCGAAGTGGTCGTCCACACGGGCCAGCATTTCGACCGGAACATGTCGGATGTGTTCTTTTCCGAACTGGAGATTGAGCCGCCCGCCTACCAATGCGCTATCCACGGCGGCCAGCATGGCGAGATGACCGGACGGATGCTGATCGACATCGAGAAACTGTTATTGGCCGAAAAACCCGATGCCGTGCTGGTCTATGGCGACACGAATTCCACCCTTGCAGGTGCGCTGGCGGCAGTCAAACTGCACATCCCGGTCGCCCATGTCGAGGCGGGCCTGCGGTCATTTAACTTGCGCTCGCCTGAAGAAGTCAATCGCATCCTGACCGACCGCGTCTCGCGCTGGCTATTCACCCCGAATGAGGGCGCCGGCAGGCATCTGCTTGCCGAAGGCGCTGCGCAGGATATGATCCACCAGGTGGGCGACGTCATGTTCGACGTGGCGCTGCGTCACGGTGCGCGCGTGAGCGAAGACGGAGGCGTGCTGGGCGAGCTGCGGGAAACGCACGGTGTCCGGCCCGGCGCGTATTGCCTCGCCACGATCCATCGCGCGGAGAACACCGATCATCCGGCCAGGCTGGCAACAATCGTCGAAGCGCTCACGCAGTTTGCCAAAGACATCAAGGTGGTGCTGCCTTTGCATCCGCGCACGCGCAGCGTGCTCGCCAGCCAGGGCAAGCTCAAGGACCTCGAGCGGGCATTGGTACTGGTCGAACCCCAGGCTTACCTGGCCATGGTGCAGCTCGAGAAATATGCGGCGATCATCGCCACCGATTCCGGCGGCGTGCAAAAAGAAGCCTTCTTCTACGGCGTGCCCTGCGTGACCCTCCGCGACGAGACCGAGTGGAGCGAGCTCGTCGAGTCGGGATGGAACCGGCTGGCGCCGCCCATCGACGCCGTGTCCGTACTGCAGTCCCTGGGCGCGAGCCTGGGCAGCACCGGGCAAGAAGTCTTGCCCTATGGTGCGGGCGATGCTGCCCAGCGGATCGTGGAACGGCTGATCGGCGACCTTCTCTGAGGCTGGGGCGGGGCCGGGGCTGAGGCTGAGGCTGAGGCTGAGGCTGAGGCTGAGGCTGAGGCGGGGGCCGGGGCCGGGGCGGGGGCTGGGGCTGGGGCTGGGGCTGGCCAGGGTTGCGGCGCCCGCCGGGCACGTCGCACATTCGCTGTCGACGCCGTGCACGACGGCGAATGGCGGAGCCCGCGATCACAGGGCGCACCCGCCCCTGCCGCGTCCTGTCCTGCCGCGTCCTGTCCTGCCACATCCTGTCCCACGGCCGTTGCCAAGGTCGCGCCCTCCCCGTTAATTGACCCGAATAAAGGAGAGCCCAGGGACGCGTCCGGTCACGCCGATTCGCGCGTTTGCCGGGCGCGTCGGCTTGAGTGGAGTAACTGTTCCAAAAGCCTGTGCGGATTGCTTCGTCATTCATCCGTGAATGCGATTGCTCTGTCCCGCGTCTTCTGGCAAGCATTCGTGGAGCAGCTCCCCCGCCATCTCCATGCATGCATCCCAATGCTGGTCAGCGCAGCGCACGATGCACCGGATATCGCCCCTCCTCAAGCGTTCGCTACTTGCGCTTCTTGGCTGGGGAGATGGCGTTGCAATAGGTTGCGCATGCCGGCATTGCCAGGCGCCACGCACGATGCCGCAATCGACGACCCTCGTGCATTCGCATCTCGCGCTCGGTGACCTTGGGTGGTGTCCCTGGCTGAAACGCGCGGCCTGATCTTGCAGGCACGAGGTCCGTAGCTGCCGGGCAGGCCCTGCAGCGCGATTTATTCACCGCGGGCAAAACCGCGATGCCTGCCTCCAGCCGATGGTTTAAATAAACGCAAGACCGAATATTCCAGCGTGCGCGTGCGATCAAATGCCGAACAGGCAAGAAGGTCCACTATTCTGACTTGTAGTTCACAGCGAGCCGCCAGGGTTTCCGACTCGCGCGCCGCAGGATAGGCAGTCGTCGCACTGCCGGCTCGTGTACATGAGGATGGCCATTTCCACGCTAAGAGATATGCATTGATGAAAAACACACTCCAGGTAGGCCTACAGGGCAAGGTTCTCGAGAGCAGCAGCTTGTGCAGGCTGGCGGTCCAGCGCCGGGAAAGTCCCGTGCACGATGGCTCCGGTTACCTCGCACCCTGCCCGCGCAAGTATGCCACCAGCACCAAGCCAAGGCTGCGATCGCTTGTGCAATGGATGTCGTATGCGGGCCTGGCTGCCTTGCTTGCCGCCTGCGGCCCGGACAAGCACCTCTATGTCGCGCCGGATGGGGTGGACTCGAACCAAGGAACGAAAGGATCTCCGTTCCGGACCATCGCCCGCGCCGATGCCCAGGCTACCCCCGGATATACCATCCACGTCGCGCCGGGAATCTACGAAGTCGCGGCACCCAGCGCCCACAGCGCCGGGATCGTCACACTGCGCAGCGGTACCGAGGCGGCCCGCATTAAATTCGTCTCTGACGTGAAATGGGGCGCGAAAATCGTTGTTACCGGAGCCGGCACCGCATGGCAGTCGAAGGGTAACTATGTCGACATCGATGGCTTCGACATCAGCGGCAGCGGCCGGCATGGGATACTTGCCGATGGAGCGAATCTGACGGTTACCAATAATTTCATCCATGACCTGACCGTCAGCGGCGGCTGCACCGGCAGCGGCGGCGCTGCAATCGATACGAATGGCGGCCCGGGAAACGTCCTCATCAAAGGCAATGTAATCCGGAACATCGGCTATTCCATGATGGGCAACTGCCGCACTGTGCAAGGCATCTACATCGCGAACCCGAACAATGTGGTGGTAAACAATATTGTGTCGGGCGTGGCAGCTGCCGGCATCCAGCAATGGCATGGCGCGACGGACTCGACAATCGTCAACAACACCGTCTTCCGCTGCAAGATCGGCATCCTCATCGGAGGCGGCGATGCCGGCGCCCTGCCGGACGGATCAAAGAATAATTATGTCGCGAACAATATTGTCTATGACAACATCACCTTCGGCATCGTCGAAGGCGGCAAGGTCGGGGTGAACAATCGCTATGTCAACAACCTGGTGTACTCCAGTGGGACGGGCCTGCGGGTCAGTGGTGAAGTCAGCGGGACCATTTCGGCGGACCCGCAGTTCATCGATTACCAGGCAGACGGCAGCGGCGACTACCGCCTGAAGCGCGGCTCGCCGGCAGCCCGGAACAGCCGCGAGGCCGCCTCCGGCCCGATGCATGCCTCGCTGTCGGCACTCGATCTGCCACCCCAGCTCGGCGCCTCCGCCGTCGATCGCAGTGCCAATTAATACCTGGCGCGCGCCCGGCATTGTTTGTCGGCGCCTTCCGGTTCGTAGGCAGGCGGCGCCAGCTGTCCACGACTATGCGACCAACGATAAGGGGAGTCGCGACCGGAAAGATACAGCGCAACATCCACCAGGCGGGGCGTCATCACCGAAGGTTTCAATCCCCAAATGATGGCAAAGGTCAGCAGGCCCACGGGAACGGTCCAGGGGCTGGCGCGCTGCGGTACCGAGCACCGTGCCAAGCGCATGAAACTGCAACTGGCGCCGATGCCGAGCACGGTGCTGGCAATGACCTCCGACGCCGTGTGAAAATCGAAGGCGACCAGCAGCGCGCCCAGGCCCAGGCTTAGCGCGACCCCCAGCAGCACTCCCCCGCTACGCCAAGCACCGGGCGCGCTGCGCAGCAGGACGAAGAACAGGACAGGCAGGACCGCGGTCGCGCGCCATGCATGGCCGCTCAGGGCCTTGAACCCGACCGACGGAAGTTCCACTCCCCAGCCGAGAAAGACAATCTTCGACATGGCGACCAGGCCCAGGCCGCTTGCGAAGATCGTGCACCACCAGAATGCCAGCTTGTATGCCTTTGCAGAAGCGAGCGAGGCGGCAATGGCCCCGGCGACCGGGATCATCACCGCCGTATGGCCGATATCGATGATCTGCATCCATGAGATCATTACGTGCTGCCACTACCGACGCTCGGGGCCCGGCCGTTCACACCGGCTGCAGGCACGGCAGGTCTTCGCGCATCCCTGCCCGCGAAAATACTTCCGCAATGGCCTGGCACGTCAGCTCGAGATCGGCATTCGTCAAGGTCGGATGCACCAGGAACATCAGGCTCGTTTCGCCCAGTTCCTTCGCCACCGCCAAGCGGTGTCGCGGACGGTATCCCGAATTATCGAAGGCTTTTTCCAGATACAGTTCGGAACAGCTGCCTTGCGTGCAGGCGACGCCCATCGCGGAGATCTCGTCCATGATCCTGTCGCGGGTCCAGCCATCTGCCAGCTCTTCCGGCCTGACAAACGTATAGAACTTGTAAAACGCGTGCTCGACGCCGGCCGGGACGGACGCTACCCTCAGGGCTGAGATCCGGGCGCATGCGAAAGCGATCCGCTGCGCGTTTGCAATACGCTGCGCAGTCCATCCGGACATGCGCCGCAACTGGATGCGCCCGATCGCGGCCTGCACTTCCAGCATCCGCCAGTTCGTCCCGAACGATTCGTGTACCCAGCGGTAGCCAGGGGGATGCTGGCGCTCGTACATTGCTTCCCAGGATTTGCCATGGTCCTTGTAGGACCACATGGCTTGCCACCAATCCCGCCGGTTGGTAGTGACCATGCCACCCTCGCCGCCTGTCGTCATGATCTTGTCCTGGCAGAATGACCAGGCGCCGATGTGGCCGATGCTCCCGACCATGCGGCCCTTGTAGCGCGCGCCGTGGGCTTGGGCGCAGTCCTCGATAACGAAGAGGCCATGGGCTTCGGAGAGCGCCATGATGGGATCCATGTCGCAGGGCCAGCCGGCCAGATGCACACAGATGACGGCCCTGGTACGCGGCGTCAGCACGGCCTTGATCGTCTCGGCCGTCAAGTTCTGGCTGTCGCGGTCGACATCTGCAAACACGGGAATGGCGCCGGCGTTGACGATGCAGCTTGCGGACGCAAGGAAGGTCCGCGGCGTGACGATCACCTCGTCGCCGGCCGAGATGCCTAGCGCCTTCAGTGCGCAATCCAGCGCAAGCGTTCCGTTCGATAATGAAACCGCGTATTCCGTCCCTGCCCAGGCCGCAAATTCCTTCTCGAATTCGCGGCACTGCGTTCCGGTCCAGTAATTTACCTTGTTCGACAGGACGACTTGTTTGACTGCCTCGGCTTCTTCCTCGGAGAAACTGGGCCAGCTAGGGCTTGGGTTGGTCATGTGAGCCTCAACGGAAAAAAGTCTGCAGGATGTATTTGAAATCCAGGAACAACGAGTAATTGTTTAAATATTCTTTATTGATCCGGATCTTGTCGGGCCAGATGATCTTTTCGTTATAGTCAAGCGGATCGTCGACCCCTGCCAGGATGGATTCTTCATCCTTGTATTTGATCGAGGCAGGTCCGGTAATTCCCGGGCGCAGCGACAGGATGACCCTGTCGCTCCCCGCAAGGCGGTCCGCATAGCCCGGCACATCCGGCCGGGGACCGACGATGCTCATGCTGCCGATCAGCACATTGAATAACTGGGGTAACTCGTCGAGCTTGTATTTCCTAAAAATGCTGCCCGAGCGGGTAATGAAGGCGGTGTTGCTGGACGCAATCGGGTTTCTCCTGCTGTCCCCCGGATACATGGTTTTGATCTTGCAGACATGGATGATCCGTCCATGTCTGCCGACACGCCGCTGGATAAAGAAGCCATTGCTCCGGGTATTGATCGCAGCGATGAGCCAGCAAACGCCGATCACCGGGAAAAGCAGTACCAGGCCAAAAAACGCAGCGAGGATATCGAACAGCCTTTTCAGGAACATGTCGGTTCGTGACATATAGCACCAACAAAGAGTGACGAATGAATGGACTTCACGTGTACGCGCTTGCGCTCCGATGCCTAGCGTCAGGCACAGGCGGCCAGAAAACGCTCGCTCAAGACCGGATACGTAAAATTACGCAGCACAAAATCCTTGCCCCGCGCTCCCATGGCCTCCCGTTCGGCGCGACTCAGGCGCATCAGGGTGCGAATGCCTTCGACGATCGCGCCCGGGTTTTCCGGTTCGATCGTCAGGCCGCAGCCCGCCTCGCCGACGGAATCATTGCCCGCTTCGACCGCATGCAACACGGGACGCGCCGCCATCATGTAATCCATGAGCTTGTTCGGGGCGATGCCGAATCGATATAGAGGTTGTCGTTGCCAACCGATATAGGCGATGTCAAACCATTCCAGCAAGGCGGGAATCTGCTCCTTGGGGATGGCATCGATGAAGTGCACGTTCAGCAATTGCTCCGCCTGCACCCAGCGCTTGAGCGCCTCTCTTTCCGGGCCGCCGCCCACCAGGACGAAGGCCAGCTTTTTTTCGCCGCGCATGATCTTCGCCGCCTGGAGGAGCGTATCCAGGGAATTCGAAATCCCATGGTTGCCCGAATACCCGACGATCGTGTAGCCCTCTCGGGAGATTTCTGCGAGCCTGGTTTCCACAGCGGCTTGCAATGGCGGCAGCCTTGCTGGCCATTCCTGGGGTGCGATGCCGTTCGGGACGATGTGCAGGCGCTCGCCTGCCATTCCACGCGTCGCTACGTAGTCATGTACCTTCGGCAGCATCGACACCACGGCGCCGGCCTTGCGGTAGACCGCATTCTCGGCAGCCTGGGCCACCATAATAAACGGGTGCCATTTGGACATTCCACCCAGCTCCATCGGCGTGAGCGGCCAGAGATCATGGATCTCGAACACCAGCCTGGCCTTGGCAAGCCGCGCGATGCGCTGGGCGGGCCAGATATCCATCGGATAGGTACTGGAGGCGATCACGACCTCGGGCCGGCATGCGTCTGCAAACTGTTTGGCGTCCCGGTACAGGCGCCACACGAAGGCGCCGATATTGCGCACCCTGCCCAGGCCGTTACCCGCATAGGGAGCGGTCTTGAGCCAGGTGTAGTCGATCCCGTCAATGGTTTCCTCCAGCCGAGCGCGGCCGTCAAGCTGGGGCTGCCGGTGGCGAAGGTGGGAGTGGTCCGCTGCGACGATGTTGACGGTATGCCCTGACCGCACCCATTCCCGGGCCAGGTAATAGGGCCGAAACTCCATTCCGTGGCGTGGAGAGCCTGCATAGTGGTTGATATAGAGAATGCGCATCGTTCGGATCCAATCGACAGGCTGCCCAGTGAGCTAGTTGTGTGCCGGATAGCGTTTCAGGTACTTGTATCGTGCGAACGCGCCGAGCGCCGCGCCGACGCACATGTCAGGCATTGTTTTCGCGGTAAGGGACCAGAGAATCGTCACACAGATGAAGGACCATGCCAGCACGAAGTCCCTGGTCTTTTTTCGCCAAGCGAACCCATTGAAGAATAGCCAGCCCGCATGCCATATCAACAAGAGCGCGAAAAAGACAAAGCCGAACAGGCCGAAATCCACCCACATGGTGATCATGTTATGGGCGTAGTGCCCGTCGGGATAACTGGCGAAGTCGCCGAACACGGGATTCTCCGAGATGGTACGCAAGGCATCGTTGGCAAATCGTCGCCGGGTACTTGCCGAGCTCGAATGCGACAAGTCGAGCAGCTGTAATATCCGGTTTTCCGGCAACATGGTTACGATGTAGTCGACACCGCCGACGAGGAATATCGACAGCAGGACCAGGGTGAAGATGGCATATAGCCTGTGCTTGGCAAGATATAACTCATTCACCGGAATGAGGAACAAGACCGCGGAGAACTCGCTGCGCGCCCCGTTCAGGAATAGCGCGCTGGTGACGACGGCATACAGCACATAGCGTATCGCCAGGTAGCGCACCGTGGCGATCAGGACGAGGAAGGTATAAATGTAGGAGCGGGCAAATCCCTGGTAGGTGGCGAGGCTTTTCGGGTCTTTGGCCTCACCCAGGGCCTGCAGGAAGAAGAAGCCGCCCACCGAGAAATAGAAGGTGATCACCGACATGATCAGCAGCGAGACGGCGACCATCCTCATGAACTGTTTGTCATCGAGGTCGATCAGCCGAAATATTACATAGGTCTCGAAGCAAAAAATGATCGCCTGCAGATACCTTTCGACGATCATCGTATCCTTACCGGCAGCGAAATTCACGACCAGCACAAGCAGGTAATACGCCGCGATGAACATCAGGCAAAGATCGAGTTTCGTGACGTAGTTCTTGTTTGACTTCACGGCGTACATGAACGAATAAGTCAGCGGGAATAACAAGACCAGCGCCACCAGCGTGAAATAGCCTCCGAGATAGGCGCCGATCGCGCCTATCCCCAGCAAGGTCTGGTAAAAGAAAAATCCCGGGAATAGCAACAGGAAGGCGGCGTGCGCCACGAACCTGGGGCTGAGCCTCACTGCCCTGCGGCTTATCGCGATACCAGTTGCTTGCATGATTTTTCTGCCATTTCCGCGTCGAGCCTGCGCATTAACCGCCTTCGGCCGCCCCTGCATCTCCTGGAGATCGCAGGCCAGAAGTATTCTTTGAAAACTGGTACGACAGATACAAATAAACGAGATACAGGGCTGAATAGGCGAGCGTGTAATGCAGGAGAATTTCTTTCAGGGGGATAGGGGCGATGAATATCGTGATCGTCGTGATGAATAAGGCGATCTGCCAGACCAGTTCCACTTTTTGCTTTCCTGCGACGAAAAAGACATAACTGAGCGGGCTGGCGACAAAATTAAGGAAGTACAGGGGCGCCAGTATTTGTGCAAACTCCCCCGCTTCACGCCATGGCTTCCCGAATACCCAGGCGCACAGGTCGGGAGCAAACGCGAGAATGATCAGCGCCGGTCCGCAGCCAAGTATCACCAGGGCCTTGAAGGTGCTTTTGAACGCTGCCGTACAGTTCCCCAGCGTCTGAAACTCCTGGACCGACTGGCGCTTGAAGACTTCGAGGACGGAGGCCGCCAGCAGCGATACAGGCGCGGTCAATATCCGCTCCGTCAACGCAAACAGGCCGGCAGCGAACATCCCGTACTTGGCGCCGACGAGGAACAGTGGAAATTTGCCGGCAGCAGTATTGAGCAAGCCTGCAGGCAGGGAGAATCGCCAGAAGGACTGGTGCTTCCTGAGGTAGGCCAGTTGGGTGGGGGTGGGCAACAGGGAGAGCCGGGGGCGTGGAGGAGACAGCAGATACAGGCCAGCCGCCAGGCCGACAATCAAGCCGAGGATTTGTCCTGCCAACAAGGCCCCGCCTCCCGCCCCGGCCAGCAGCAAGACCAGTTGCCCTACCGCGATCGTTCCGGCGCCGCAGACTTTGGCCATTGCCGCCTTGCCGAATGCGCGATAAGACGTTGCGTACGCAATAGTGGTCTGGTTATAAGACATGAACCAGGCGCCAACGCCGATGGTCAGCAATCCAAACCAGGACATATGTTGCACTTGCGGGACTTCGGCAAGCCGGGCGAGCACGGCAGCCAAGGTGACGACTAGTGCGAGCAGCGTGGAACAATAAGCGACGACGCTGAAACAGGTCTGCTGCTCATCTGAATCGTGATCGAGGATCATGGCTGCTTCGAGCCGCAGCGTTCCGACGGTCGAGACGATTGCGATAATGCCGAGCCAAACGCTGAATTCCCCTAAATCGGCTGGAGTACACAGGCGTGTGATGAGCGGTGCAACGAGCACGGGCAAGGCCTGTGCCACTACCGTACCGGTAAGAACGGTCGTCGCGTGCTTCCAAAACACAGGGACGCGCGCACTCATCGGTGGCAGCCATGCGTGTGAACTGGACGTCCTTCGCGAGAGGTCAACATAAAGCTGGACGAGTAGGTATATCGGAGGATGGACCATGCGCTTACTGGGGCAATCGCGATCCGGATAAACGGTGGAAAAAACACAGCACGCGACACCGGTAAACGCGTTGAATCAATCGCTTTGCGCTGGAGTCGGCACCGGCGACATATATTGCCAACACATCAAGCATCTTCTTTCGAATTATCGTGCCGCGCAGGATTATCGGATTGATGAGCATCAATCCGGTCGATCAAATTCCGCGAATACAATTGCCACGCGGAGCAAAAATGCAGCGCGATAGTTTATTCCATCTTACAAACACAAACAATTTTTCCGCGCCAACGCATCGTCCAGCTTGAGTATTTTCCAATGACCTACAAGGCTGATCGGGGATCAATCACTTACTCACACAATTATTAAATAATAATTTTCCATCATTAATTCGGATCGCCGGGAAAAATAATTTTATTAGTGGATTCATAAGCACTTGCATCTTTCTCTTTGCGTCGTTTCAAAACAGCCTGTTTTGCGTTTGTTAAGGTCGGCATACGCAGGCATGAGTGGGCCTGCAGATCAATTCGAGCCGGATATTCCCGGAATCAATTTACGGACGACCCAGAAGCGGCAATATCGAGTTTGACGGTCGGCCTGGCTGGAAAGCTGGCATGGCCAGGACATGGATTAAGCGCTTCAACTGCGTCAGGACACGATCGTTCAACGGTCTGGGCAGGCAGCACTTTTCCTGCCTGATCGTTCTTGGTGCGTTTCCAGCTCGCCTCTCCGATTATGTCTTGCAAAGGCGACAGAAGTTACGGTGACGTATTGATGCAGTGTTGCGCTATTTCTGGGAAACCGGACGCCCCGCGCCGCGCCGCGCGCAGCAGTGATGAAACTTTTTTTTATGCCAGGGAGAAAAAATGCAATTTCCCAACGTGCCGCGCGCAGCCATTCAGCGCAAGGGCCAGTTTGATGAAACGAGCTGGCATTCGATCTGGATTTCGCTATTACGCGGCCTGGCAGCATTTATCGTTGCCACTGCACACTTGCGTGCAGCGATGTATCCTGCACTGGGCGACGTTGCCGATCCGCCGCTCTGGTTCCAGGGCCTTGCTTTCGTCAGCGGCTTCGCCCATCAGGCGGTACTGGTATTTTTCGTCATCAGCGGTTGGCTGGTGGGAGGCAGCCTCCTGAACCGTCTTGGCGAACCGAACGCCATCGTCAACTACGCGATCGACCGCGCCACGCGGCTGTGGACCGTACTGATCCCGACTTTCCTTCTCACCCTGGTCATCGCTCTCGGGATCGGCGCAACCAGTCTCGACCAGCTCGACTTTTCGCCTGCTGAACCATATTCCTTCCTTGCCCTGGCCGGCAACCTGGTCGGCTTGCAGCGTGTTCTGGTGCCTGTATTCGGCGGGAACTTTCCGCTCTGGAGCCTGGCGAACGAGACGTGGTACTACGTGATGTTCCCCTTGCTGGCGGTAGCATGTATTTCGTGCGAGAAGGCAATGCGCCTGGCATGTGCTGCCGCGCTGCTGCTGCTCGGCTTCCTGCTGCCGACGGCAATGGTGGGCTATTTCCTGGTCTGGCTGCTGGGCGTCGTGTTCTCGCGGATCCGCATCGAATGCGGAAATATCGCGCGCTGGGGCTGCCTTGCGCTCACGCTTGGAGTGGCCGCATACTTCCGGCTGACGGGCGAACTCGACGCATTCGAACTGGCGACGCTCGGTTACGACCTGGTGTGCAGCCTGCTCTACCTGGTGTTATTGTCCAGCCTTCAATTCAAGGCGCCGCCGACATCGCTGCTCGCAACACAGCTTCGCAACAAGGGCAAGTTCTTCGCGGAGTTCTCGTTCAGCTTCTACGTGCTGCATGTCCCCTTGATTGGTTTGCTGCATTACTGGAGCAATGCTTACCTCGGGCTGGCCCAGCTGTCGCCATACGAACCACTCCATGCGCTGCTCTACTTCCTGATGCTGGCCACGCTCATGGTCGCGGCTTACCTGTCCTACCTCTTGTTCGAGTCCAGGACTTACCGCATTCGAAGCGTGCTCAAGAATAAGGTGCTCCGCCGTCGGGTCAATCAAAAGAATACAGGCGCGATTTCGACCAAACCTTGAGCAGTGCTGCGTTTGCCATTCGAGAACGTGGTGGACGTGCTGCTGGCGCCGCCGGACGCGACCTCCTGCCCAGCTTGCCGGAATGCGTCTTGATCCGGCTGGCAGCGCGTGCAAGCCTGCAGGCAAAAAAAACCGCATCGACGAATCGATGCGGCTCGGGCCAGCTTGCTGCAGTCGGTGACCATTGAGGAGCGATGATTACCGATTCACAGCTGGCCGCTGTGACTGGCATGTGCAGCGTATTGGCTCTCGCTTCCTGGGCAAGGAAGCGATGGGCCTCTCGTGCATCGCTGGCTACCGCTTCCTGGTGGAAAGCGGTTGTCCAGTGAACGAATTTTTAGAATTCGTAGGCGCCGATGTCGTGTGCTGCGCCGCGCGGCCGGGCCACGCCTGCGAAGTCGACAGTTGGTGCCTTGGTCGCGGTGCCACGGTCGATGGCCGGCGAGCTGCTCGACAGCTTGTAGTTGCCGGTGCCGGTTGCGTTGTAGCTCACGAACAGCGGTTCCGACGAGATCGAACCGGTCACGGTGCCCTTCACTTTCCAGTTAGTGCCGCTGCGTGCAACCAGGTTGTTGGCGTAGCGGTTATTGCCGCCCATCTTGCCGCCTTCGACGATGCCGTAGGTGGTGTTGTCGTAGGCGATATTGTTGGCGACATAGTTGTTCGCCGAACCGGTCGTTGTACCCGAATCGCCCTGACCCAGCAGGATGCCCATCTTGTTCTTGAAGGTCGTGTTGTTGACGATCGTCGAAGCGGTGGCGCCGTGCCATTGCTGGATACCGACTGCTGCAACGCCC
>NZ_JCASID010000004.1:0-106736 GCF_059685855.1 Telluria sp. ZB4P37 | reverse complement strand
GATACCAGAAGCCACGTGCACCACGGTACCCGGCTTTGCCAGCACGTCAGCGCGGCTGATCGTCTTGACCGGGCGAGTCTGGGTGCCTGGATTTGAATCGGAACCGGTGGTTGCGACATACAGGTCAGCGGCCATGGCGCCGCCGCATGCGGCGAACAGGACGGCTGCGCTGGCGATCGACTTCAGGGTGAAACGGACATTCGAGAACTTGACTGCGTTTTGCATGTGGATTGCCTTAACAATGTAATGGAGTAGCTTGGAGCGGTGGAAACTTCCTAAGTTCAATAGATCGCAGGAAAAATTTTCTTACGGTAGTAAATTACAAAGATCAATTTCTATCTATAAATAAACCTGTGCATTCGGTGTTATTCCAGATCCTGCAAAGGAGTAACTTTGAGCGTCGAAAAATTCTTAAGTTCAATAGATTTTGGGAAAAATTTTCCCCCTGGTATCGAACGAAAAAGAAAAATTTCGTATCGGCAATATTCGCTCGCTTTCGCAACTGCCTAAAGGATGCAAAGGAGTAGCTTTGAACGCAGGAAAGTTTCTAAGTTCAATAGATCTTGGGAAAAATTTCTCACAGTATTGAAAAACAAAGAAAAATTTCCGATTAGCAATTGGTTTCCACTGCAACATGTATCAATAATGTGAAGGCGGATCTTTGAGGCTGGGAAGGTTCCTTAGTTCAATGGAATTTCGGAAAAAAATCGTGCGTAATGAACATCAAAGACTCATTCCTGTTGGAATTGAGTCTCGCATTCAAATCGGGAGGGAGAGAGAGGCGAGATCAGACCGAGAACATCGCTAATACTTTCCAATACCCATCTGCAGGGTCCGGCTGATCAGCTCGCTGCACTACACATAAGTTCAATACGCAAATTACTGGTGACGAGAGAGTTGGTGCTGGAAGCATTGGCAGAGAGGCAACACAGATGCGCGACAGCAGACGCTCTCCACCGCCAGGAGAAGCGACCGATGCTGCGCAGGGGAATCAAGGCGCCTGTGTTGAAGAGCCTACCGATGATGAGCGTGTGCTGCTGGCGTCACTCGCATTGCACGAGCTATCGTGTGGAAGTCGATCAGCCAACAGTCATAGCCAGGCTCGCGAAGCGAGCTGTGGCATTCCAGCAGCGATCCACACAAGCCGGAGCCAGCGTGAGTGGTGCCCATTAAGAACAATGCGTTTCCAGTCCGGCGTGTGCTTCATATGTATACGCGGATGGCAGCAATCGAATCTTGGCTTCGATCCAGGCGCATGCAGCGTAGCTCCGGTAGCTGCGCCCAGCCCTGCGCGTCGACTACCGAGGGCAAGCACCGGCTGCGGCTAGCAGCCCTGTACATCGCGCACTGAGGCCGCATGGACCAGCGGCACGAGCTAATCGGAATATTTCAGCTGCCCGACCGGGCCCGGATGGAATTGCATGCGGGAGCGGCCGATCCCGTAGCTGATATTGTTGAACAAGACACCCTGCGGCGACAAGCCGGCATGGTTCAAGCGCTTGACCGATTCGGTGATCTCGCCATCGGTCGTCACCCGTGCACGGGCGAGCAGGAAGATGGCGCCGGCGCGGGCGCCGACGATCAAGGAGTCCGCTGCCAACAGCAGCGGCGGCGTGTCGATCAGCACCAGGTCGTAGTTCGGGCTCATCGTTTCGAGCAAGGTGCTGAAGTTCAGGTGCAGCAGGAAGTCGGATGGATTCGGCGGCAGCGAGCCGGTCGGGATGAAGTCCAGGTTATCGAACACGTTGTGATGGATGATGTCGTCCACCGACGTGGCCCCGTTGATCACCTTGGACAAGCCTTGTTCGCGGCCGATGCCGAAATAGCGGTGCAGGCGCCCATTGCGCAGGTCGGCATCGATCAGGAGCACCCGCTTGCCGCTGGCCGCCATCACGGCGGCGAAATTGATGGTCACGAAGGATTTGCCGACGCCATGCGTGGGCCCGGCGAATACCACGATGTTGTTACTGAAATGCGGCATCGAGAACTGCAGGGCGGCACGGAAGCTGCGCAGGCTTTCCACGGCCGGGTCTTCTGGAAGGATTTGCGCCAGCAGGGGCAAGACGCCCTCACCTTTCACCTTGCGCATCAGCTTATCCTCGTTGATGCTGTGCGGAATCGAGGCATACACGACCTTGGCGCGCAGCAGCCGCTCGATCTTGGCCGGGTCGTCGATCCCGCCGCGCATGGCTTTGCGCGTAAAGGCGATCAGCATGCCAATGAAAAGCCCGGTGACCACGGCCAGCGCCACGATCAGCGGGCGGTTCGGCTTGATCGGCCGCTCGGGCGCGATCGGCGCGTCGACCAGGCGCACGTTACTGACGCGGCCCACCGAGATCAGGCGCAATTGCTGCGCGGTGTTCGACAGCGCGGTGTAGAGGTCGGTCTTGACCTTGATGTCGCGGGTCAGGCGCGCCTCGTCCTGTTCCATTACCGGCAGCGTGCGGATGCGGGTGTTTATGGCCTCGATCTCGGATTCGACCTCCTTGCGCTGGCGGTTGATGGCGGCAACGATCGGGTGGTCGTCGGTGAAGCGCGCCAGCAGTTCGGTCTTTTTCTGGATCAGTTCCATGCGCCGCGTGCGCGCCGCCGCCGCCTGCGTCAGGCTCATGCGCGCCTCTTCGCGCAGGTCGACCGTGCCATGGGCGTTGCGGAACTGGTTGTAGCGGTCTTCGGACTGTTCCAGCTGGCGCTTCAGGATGGGCAGTTGCTGGTTGAGGAAGGCCAGCGATTTTTCGGCTTCCTCGGTCTTGCGCGCCAGGTTCTGGCGCATGTATTCGCGGCCGATTTCGCTGAGCAGCCCGTGGATGGCTTCAGCGTTTTCGCCCTGCAGCTTGACTTCGATGACGCCGGATTGCTTGCCCTGCTCGGTAATGACCATGGCGTTCTGGATCGCCTGGATCGTGCCCAGGCGCGAATTGCGCTTGATCCGGAAGCGCGCTCCGGGATTGGCGTGCAGGCGGTCGACCTTGATTTCGACCAGGCCGCTGGGCGTCGGCACCCGGTAGCGCTGGCCTACCGTGGCATCGAAGGCGATCGGCTGCCCGCCGCCGGAAAAGCGGTAGCGGTGGCCTTCGCGCGCGGTGATGGTGAATTCACGCTTGAGCCAGCTGTCGGGTACCTCGAATACCGACACCTCGGCCTTCTCCCCGCCCCAGACGAATCCGCCCTGGCCGAACAGGCCGGGTTGCGACAGTGCGCTGCCGTTCTGGGTCGCGAACCAGGAACCGACTAGGGGGAAGTATTCAGGCCGCACCTCGACATACAGCTGCAGGTTGTCGACCGCGCGCGATACCACCATGCGCGAGCGCAGCAGTTCCATCTCGGCGATGGCGGCCTTCTTGGTCTCGAAGAGCGACGAGGCCTCGCTCAGGATGTTCTTGGAGGCGGTAGGGCTTTCTTCCTCGACGTGGATCATCAGGTTGGCTTCGAATACGGGCTTGGTTAGCAGCGCATACAGCACCGCCACCACCGTGATGATCCCGGTGATGGTGCCGATCAGCCAGCGGCTGTCGTACAAGGTGTTGAGGTAGCCCTTGAGGTCGACGGCCGGCTCCTCGGCCAGCGGCTCCGCCGGGCGCGGGTCGAAGGGCACCGACAGCACCGGAGGGCGCTGGTAGACGGGGCTGAGCGGGTGAGGATGGGGATCGTGCGGGGTGGTCATGGCGGACTTCTCCGGTCAGGGCCTGGTGGTGACGCCGACGGCCGAGGTCAGCGCGCCCGGGAACAGCATGCTCAGGTGGCGGTTCCAGTTCGCCAGCGGCGAAGCGGCGACGTAGACCACGTCTTTGGGCCGCAGCTCGAAGGATTCGGCCATGCCGAGCGCCCCGCTGGCGCGGGCGTCGAGCCGGAACACGCGGGTGCGCTCCGGGGTCTTGCGCACGACATAGACCTGGCGCGCGTCGCCGCTCAGCGGGCTGATACCGCCGGTCGCGCCCAGTGCCTCGTTGAGGGTCAGGCGGCCGTTGTGCATGGTGAGCGCCTTCGGGGTAATGACCTCGCCGGAGACGAAGACCTTGCTCTCGTCGCGCGAATGGACGCGCACCACGTCGCCGTGCCCGAGAAGGATGGTGCCGGGATTGACGCCTTTCTGGACCAGCTCGCGCAGGTTGACCGTATAGCGCCGCTCGCCGCGCTCGAGGACGATCTGGCTCTGGTCGGCACTGGGAAGCATGCCGCCGGCACGGTTGAGCGCTTCCACGAGCGTCATGGGAATGTCGTCGATGGCCTGCAGGCCGGGTGTGCGCACCTCGCCGTCGACATAGACCCGCCTGCTGCGATAGGACTGAACGCGCAGCGTGACGTTGGGCTGGGCGAGGTAGCGCGCGAGCTTTTTGGCCAGCAGTTCGCGTGCCTGCTCTTCGGTCAGGCCTTCCATGGTCAGCAGTCCGATCAGCGGAAACTGGATGCGTCCCAGGTGGTCGACGGCGAAGCCGGGTGTCGCCGCATTCGGCGGCGCCGCGCCGCCCCCGCTCAGGGGGGTGGCCGCGTTCATGCCGCCCGCGGCGAGCTCGGGGTGGTCCCAGACCACGATCGACAGGATGTCGCCTCGGCCGATTGTGTAAGGAGGCGGCTTGGCCACGAACAGCGGGCCGAGATCCTGGCGCGCGCTGCCGGCTACCGCCTGGCGTTCCGCCGCGATCAGCTTGTCGGTAATGAGTTCGGTAGGCGGCGCGGCACTGCCGTCCGCGCTGTCTCCGCCCACGGGAGAATCGAAACCGATACCGGTTGCACATCCGGCCAGCGCCAGCACCAGCGCGGCCGCACGACATCCCCTGATTGCACCCCAACAAAACAACGCCATGATTGTTGCCTATCAAAAATGGACCGTTACTTGAGTCGTTCAGCTCAGCGTACGGGGTCCATCAGGCTTGGCTTTGCACCGTATCAAAGTTCGAGCCTCGGCGGTCCGGCCCGGTGCTGGTAGCGCTCAGCGCATCTCTTCCATGAGCTTCAGGCCATCGGCAAAGGCCCAGACCCGGCGGATCTCGATGACGTCGAAGCGCGCGGCGACATTCGGGGGAAAGGCCGAGTAGCGCTCGTTCAGCCGCACGAAGCGGCGCACGGCGTCGTCCATGTCGGCGCGGCCGCTGGAACGCACGATCGTCACCTCATCGATGCTGCCGTCGCTGCGCAGCGACACGCTCACCAATGGATCGATGCGCACCTCGCGTGAGGCAAAGCGCGCGCCGCCGAGCACCGCATTGCGTTCGAGCTTCTGGCGCACGCTGTCGACATACAGGCGCAAGGGCACGTCGCGCTCTGCGCCGTCGGCGAGCACGCGGCGCCCGTCGTGTTGTGCGTTTGGCGGCCGGGCCGGTGGCGCCACGCTCGGGATGGTGACGCCACGCAGCAATTCGCGGGCGCGGCTGCCGACGCTTCCGGCCAGGGCGCCCGCCGGAATCCCCCCACTGCCGGCACCGATGCCCGGGCCGATCGCCGGCCCCCCTGATGCCTGCCCGCCGCTTCCGGGGATCGCCGCTTGCCGGCGGTCGGACTCGGCGGCAGCTTGACGGGCAGCTTCGGCGGCTTGCCGGGCCGGGTGCTCGGCCTGGGCACGCTCATCGGCCTCTCGGCGCGCGCGCTCGTCCGCCAGGCGCCGCCGGGCGAGTTCCTCGCGCTGGCGCTGATCGAGTTGCTCGGCCAGCCGGCCCTGCGCCTCTTCGGCGCGGCGGCGCTCGGCAAGCTCGGCTTCGCGGGCGGCGGACTCGTCGGCCAGCCGCTGTTCGGCCTGGCGCCGCAGAAGCGCGTCCTGTTCGCGCTGGCGCTGCACCGCTGCCTCATCGGCCAGGCGCCGGCGCTCCTCGTCGGCACGTCGGCGGGCCAGCTGCTGCTGGCGCTCCTGTTCGGCGAGCTGCCGGGCTCGCTGCTGCGCAGCCAGGCGTTCCTCAGCCAGGCGCGCAGCCTCGGCCTGCTCGGTGCTTTCCTGGGCCAGTATCGCCGGGTCCGGCTCCGGTTCCGCCGTCACCTCGGGCGCGATCCTTTCAGCCTCGGGCCCCGGTGCCGCATCCGCGGGCAAGGGATCCGGCGCCGCGTCCACCTCTGGCAACGGCACGGTAAATGCAGAATCGGACCGTGCCTCGGACGCGATCACGGGTGTCGGCACCGGCGCCACGCGCCGTTTTGGCATGGCCGGGCGGCTGCGCTTGGGAGGCCTGGGCCGGGCCGGCTGGTTCGCCGCCACTGGATCGGGGGACTTCGGCGCAATCGGATCGACGATTCGAAGGCCGGCGGGCGCCGGCGTCGGCGCGAGGGCTGCGTCAGGTGGAGACGGCAATGGCTCCTGCGCCAGTGGCGGCGAAGGCGGAACGTCAGCGACAGGCGGCAGCGGCGCCAGCGCAACCGTGATCGGGCCACCTCCCCCGGCATCGACACCGGGCAGCCCGAACTGCAGCGACAGCAGCAGCGTGTGCAGCACGACCGACACCGCCACCCCGGCTCCGAGGCGGCGGTCAGTGTGGCCGTATGGCTGGTGTCGACTGCTTGCGTTCGCTGGAGGCATGCCCGTCCTGATGCGACATTGTCAAGCTGGCATCTTAGCGTTTACTCAGCAGTATGGGGAAGCGCGCACGATAGGAATCGCTGCCGGCGGCAGGCTGCGTCAATACCCGCACCAGTTCCCGGTCAGCGCTGCACGGGTGCGAACCCGTAAGTCTGGCCGTGCGACAGGTAAATGACGTCCTGTTCCAGCCCGGCGGCCTTGACCTCGCGTGCGAACTCCTCGAGCGGCGACTTGAACACGTCGTAATCGTTGTAGTGGACCGGTACGGTCTTTTTGGGTCGCACGACCTGCATCATGCGCACGCCATCCTGGCCGTCCATGGTCACCTTGACCACGCCGAGGATGCGCGTGCCGCCAAGGTGCAGCAGCGCCAGGTCGATATTCGGGAATCGTTGCGGGATGGCGTGGATGTCGTCATGGACCAGCGTATCGCCACTGATATACATGCGGTAGTCCGGCGCTTGCGGGTCGGCGCCGAAGTCGAGCACCGAGCCCATGGTTTTCGGCAGCAGCACGGCAACGGCCGCAGGACCGTGGCGGCCAGGTGCGGCTGTGATGCGCAGGCGCGCTTGTCCTTTGCTCACTTCGACGCGATCCCAGGTACTCAGGCCAAAGGTGCGCGTGAATCCCATGCGCTTGAGCCGCTCGCCCGCTTCCTTGGTGCTGATGATGGGCGTGGCGCGGTTGAGCCGCTCCTGCACTTTCTTGTCGAAATGGTCGTCATGGAAATGCGACAGCACGACCAGGTCGATCGGTGGCAGGTCTTCGAAGCGGATGGCCGGATTGGTCTTGCGTTCGGAGGTCAGACCATAGCCAAGGTGCACGTGCTCGCCCTTGTGCAGGAAGTTCGGGTCGGTCAGGATGGTAAAGCCCTGGAAGCGGATGATGACAGTCGCCGTGCCGATGAACTGCACCGTACCATTGTTCGCGTCCTGGGGCGGCGCACCCGCCGGCAACTGCAGCGTGAAACTTTCGCCCTGGGCCGGGGTGGCGGTCGCATCGGCATGGGCTGCACCGGCCAACCCGCACAGTGCGGCCAGCAGCAAACAGGTCTGGAACAATCGTGCGACAGGCATGGAAGGCACTCCGGAGCGATGCGCGTCCCGGAGCGGTCCGCGCTTGCCGGAACGTTAACACGCCAGGGTAGAAACCGGCGTTCGCTTGCCTTGCCTGGTGGCCGGCGCAAAGGCCCCGGCTAGAGCTTGGCAACCACCCCGGCCAGTTGCTGGCGCGCCTTCTGCCAAGGCGTGCCAGCCAGGGCCGCACCGCAGCGCTCGCAAGGCTCGAAGGGATTGCAGCCGTGCTCCAGCGCCACATAATTGGTTCCGACCACGGTCTTGCCCTGGTAGCTGTCGACCCGCCCGCCTGCCGCCGGCGCTGCCGGCTCGCCCTGCCCGGCCCATTTTTCGAAGGCGGCGGTGGCGACGCCATCGGGAACATACCAGCGGCGCTTGGTGGGATTCCAGCGGGCGCCGAGCGCCTTGGCTTCGTCCTTCTCGGCGTAGGGAACAGTCAGGAAAAGCATGGTATCGAAAAGCGTCCAGAATGAGCGACCGCGGCGGGACGCCGGGTCCGGGACCGTGATCTTACTGCAAGGGGAAGAAATCGCGAAGCCTGAGGCGGATTCACGGTGCGCTTGACCGCAATGCGGGACATGTCGGGGATGGCCTGCCCAGCAGGAATCGAACCTGCGACCCTCAGCTTAGAAGGCTGATGCTCTATCCAACTGAGCTATGGGCAGAAAATACAATGCGGAAGGTGAAAACAAAACGGGCTGTCCGAAGACAGCCCGCAGGGAAAACTGTGGTCGGAGTACAAGGATTCGAACCTTGGACCCCCTGGTCCCAAACCAGGTGCGCTACCGGGCTGCGCTACACTCCGAATAAGACGGATGATACTCCCCCGGAGGGGCTACGTCAAATCGGGATTCCTGGTTCGTACCCCGCCCTCCAGCCTGTACCCGCTACTGCCTTGTTCAAGCCGCCAGCTTGTCGGCAATCCGGCGCGCCATGCTTTCGGCGAGCTCGGCTTCCTTGGCTTCGACCATTACGCGAATCAATGGCTCGGTGCCCGATGCGCGGATCAGCACGCGGCCGGTATCGCCCAGCTCGCGCTCGACGGCCTCTTTCTCGGCCACGACAGCGCTGTTGCTGGTCCAGTCGAAGCCCGGGGCCACCTTCTTGTTGATCAGCGTTTGCGGATACAAGGTCAGTTCGCTGCAGCATTCGGCGAGCGAGCGGTTGCTGCGCTTGAGCGCCGACAGGACCTGCAGGGCCGAGACGATGCCGTCGCCGGTCGAATGCTTGTCCAGCGCCAGCAGGTGGCCCGAGCTCTCGCCGCCGAACAGCCAGCCGCGCTCCTGCATGACTTCCAGCACATAGCGGTCGCCGACCTTGGCGCGCGCAAAGCCCACGCCGAGTTCCTTGAAGGCCACTTCCAGCGCCATATTGGTCATCAGGGTACCGACGGCGCCGGACACCGGGCCGGTCGACATCCGGTCGCGCACCATCAGATAGAGCAGCTCGTCGCCGTTGTAGACGCGGCCGGTTGCGTCGACCATGATCAGGCGGTCGGCATCGCCGTCCAGCGCAATGCCGAGGTCGGCCTTGTTGGCGACGACGGATTCCGACAGCGCCTTTGGCGCGGTGGCGCCAACGCCAGCGTTGATATTGAAACCGTCCGGCTGCGCGCCGATCGAGATCACCTCGGCGCCGAGTTCGTGGAACACGTGCGAAGCGATGTTGTAGGCGGCGCCGTGGGCGCTGTCGACCACGATCTTCAGGCCGCGCAGGTCGAGCTCGTTCGGGAAGGTGCTCTTGCAGAATTCGATGTAGCGGCCCTGGGCATCGCGCAGGCGGGTGGCACGGCCGAGCTTGTCCGAGGGCACGCAGCCCATCGGCTGGTCGATGGCCTCTTCGATCTCCATTTCGACCGCATCCGGCAGCTTGGTACCGTGTTCCGAGAAGAACTTGATGCCGTTGTCCTGGAAAGGATTGTGCGAGGCCGAGATCACGACGCCGGCCTGCAGCCGCAGCGCGCGGGTCAGATAGGCAATCGCCGGGGTCGGCATCGGGCCAGCCAGCATCACGTCCACGCCAGCCGCCGAGAAGCCCGCTTCCAGTGCGGCTTCCAGCATATAGCCGGAGATACGGGTGTCCTTGCCGATCAGGACGACCGGACGGCCGCTGGTCGACTTCCCGCCCTTGGCCAGCACCGTGCCGGCAGCATAGCCGAGACGCATGACGAAGTCGGGAGTAATCGGCGCGGTGCCTACCAAACCGCGAATGCCATCCGTACCAAAATATTTACGTGCCATTCTCGTTCTCTTTTCTTTCCGTGATTATTCGTTGTTGGCCGCGTGCCATACCTTCAGGGCATCGACCGTATCTGCTACATCATGCACACGCACGATTCTAGCGCCATGCGCTACCGTAGCCAATGCCCCAGCGACACTGCCTGCAACACGTTGTTCAACTGGCCGCCCAGTGACGGCCCCAATCATCGACTTGCGCGACAGGCCTGCCAGCACAGGCAGGCCGACTTCGTCGCCGATGCGCTTCAAGCCGCGCAGCAAGGCGTAATTGTGTTCGACGGTTTTCCCGAAGCCAAAACCGGGGTCGATGCAGATGCGTTCGCGGGCAATGCCCTCGCCCACCATCGTGTCGACACGTGTCTTCAGGAAGCCGATCACCTCCCCCACCACGTCTGTGTAGCTGGGCGCATGCTGCATGGTCTGCGGCGTGGCCTGCATGTGCATCACGCACAGCCCGCAGTCGCTGTCGCGCACGGCATCGAGCGCACCCGGCGCCTGGAAGGCATTGATGTCGTTGATCATGTCGGCCCCGGCAATGATCGCTTCACGCATCACCTCGGGCTTGCAAGTATCGACCGACAGTGCGACCTCGAGCGTGCGCAGCGCGTACAGCACCGGCATCACGCGTGCCAGCTCTTCGCCAAGGGGCACGCCAGGCGAACCGGGCCGGGTGGATTCGCCACCGATGTCGATCATGCTTGCGCCCTCGAGCATCATCTGCTCGGCGTGCGACAGCGCGAACTCGAGACCCTGGTAGCGTCCGCCGTCGGAAAACGAATCGGGGGTGACGTTCAGGATGCCCATCACGACTGGATGGGTGGAGGCCGGGCCATCCAGCGCGAAGCTGAACTGGCCGCATTGCAGGTTCTTTGGCATGGCAGGACAGACGCGGGGACCGGGAAGCGTTAACAAACAAAAGGCATCCGGAGGGATGCCTTTTGCGGGGGGTGTTCAGGCGATCAAGGGATCAGGCCGGCGCGGTGGCGTTCGGCGCCACGCCACCCGAACCGCCGTCGCCCGGAGGGGTGCGCTTGGTCAGGATGCTGGTCGGCGACTGGCGCGGCTCGCGGCCGGCCATGATGTCGTTGATCTGCTCGGCATCGATGGTTTCCCATTCGAGCAGCGCCTTGGTCATGGCTTCGACCTTGTCACGGTTTTCTTCCAGCAGGCGGCGCGACAGCGCGTACTGCGTGTCGAGGATCGCGCGGATCTCGGCATCGACCTTCTGCTGGGTGGCTTCCGAAATGGTCTTGGTGGCGCCGCCGAAGAAGCCTTCGTTCTCGCTGTCCTCATACACCATCACGCCCATGCTCTCGGACATGCCGAAGCGGGTCACCATCGAACGGGCCAGCTTGGTGGCACGCGCGAAGTCGTTCGAGGCGCCGGTCGACATCTGGCCGACAAAGATCTCCTCGGCAATACGGCCGCCGAACAGGATCGAGATTTCTTCGAGCATCTTGTCTTTGTAACCGGACAGCGCATCGTGTTCCGGCAGCTGCCAGGTCAGGCCGAGCGCATAACCGCGCGGCATGATCGTGACCTTGTGCACCGGGTCGGCTTTAGGAAGCAGCTTGGCGATCACGGCGTGGCCCGACTCGTGGTAGGCCGTATTGCGGCGCTCTTCCTCGCGGATGATCATCGACTTGCGCTCCGGACCCATGTAGATCTTGTCCTTGGCGTCTTCGAAATCGATCATCTCGACCAGGCGCTTGCTGCGGCGCGCGGCGAACAGTGCAGCCTCGTTGACCAGGTTGGCCAGGTCGGCGCCCGAGAAGCCCGGGGTGCCGCGTGCCAGGATATCGGCCTTCACGTCGGTGCCGATAGGCACTTTACGCATGTGCACGTTCAGGATCTGTTCGCGGCCGCGGATGTCCGGCAGGCCCACCGTCACCTGGCGGTCGAAACGGCCCGGACGCAGCAGCGCCTTGTCGAGCACGTCGGCGCGGTTGGTAGCGGCGATGACGATCACGCCGGACGAGGCTTCGAAGCCGTCCATCTCGACCAGCAGCTGATTCAGCGTCTGTTCGCGTTCGTCGTTGCCGCCGCCCATGCCGGCGCCGCGGTGGCGGCCGACGGCGTCGATCTCGTCGATGAAGATGATGCAAGGCGAATGCTTCTTGGCGTTCTCGAACATGTCGCGCACGCGGGACGCACCCACGCCGACGAACATCTCGACGAAGTCGGAACCGGAAATCGAGAAGAACGGCACCTTGGCTTCGCCCGCGATGGCGCGCGCCAGCAGGGTCTTGCCGGTACCCGGAGGACCGACCATCAGGACGCCGCGTGGAATGCGGCCGCCCAGTTTCTGGAACTTGGTCGGGTCTTTCAGGAAGTCGACGATCTCGCTGACTTCTTCTTTCGCTTCGTCGCAACCGGCGACATCGGCGAAAGTGACGGTGTTGTTGGTTTCATCGAGCATGCGCGCCTTCGACTTGCCGAAGGAGAAAGCGCCGCCCTTGCCGCCGCCCTGCATCTGGCGCATGAAGAATACCCACACGCCGATCAGCAGCAGCATCGGGAACCAGGAGATGAAGACCTGCTGCAGGAAGGATGGTTCTTCCGGCGGCTTCACGTCGAAGCGCACGCCGTTCTCGCGCAGGTCGCCGATCAGGCCGCGGTCGAGGATGGTGGCAGTGGCGCGCACCTTGCTGTCATCCTGGCGGGTCGCGGTGATGTTGGAACCTTCGATGACCACGTCCTTGATACGACGGGCCTTCACATCGTCGAGCAGCTCGGAATAAGCAATGGTCTTGCTGCCGCCTGCGACGCTATGGTTGTCGAACTGCTTGAACAGCATGAACAACAGCAGTGCGACGACCACCCAGATGGCGGATTTGGAAAACATATTATTCACGAAAACTCCTCCGATGCGATTGCATCTCTACCGATATCAGTATCACGATTTTAACCGCAATAAGCCGACACTGCCACGCAAGGTCAGCAATGGTGCAAAAACGCCATATTTGCATGTTCAACAAGCACCGCAAGCATGCGCAATGCCGGCCTCACGCGGCAAATGTGCGGTTGCCGCGCCGAATATCAAGGGCTAAAACGACGTCATGCATTGCTTTTTACGCAGCAGGATTCTTCAGACCACGCCCAAGCAGGAAAATTTCGGATGATTTGTCCCGGCTGGCCTTGGGTTTGACCTGCTTGACCGTCCTGAATTCCACCCTGAATTTCTCCAGTATCTGGGTAAATCCCATATCTTTGAAGCATTTCACCAGCAGTCCGCCGGTCGGCTTCAAATGATGTTGAGAGAACTCAATAGCCAGGTCGACCAAGTGTTCCATGCGCGCAGCATCCGCGGTCGGAATGCCCGACAGGTTGGGCGCCATGTCGGACAGCACCAGGTCGACCTGGCGTCCCTGCAGCACCACGTCGAGCTGATCCAGCACTTCTTCCTCGCGGAAATCGCCCTGGATGAATAAAACGTCGGCAATCGGCTCCATCGGCAGCATGTCGAGCCCGATGATGGTGCCATGGATGCCGCCACCGTCCTTGCCCGCCAGCTTGCGGCGGGTGTACTGCGCCCAGCTGCCGGGCGTGCAGCCGAGGTCGACAATGACCTGGCCCGGCTTGATCAGCTTTTCGCTTTCGTCGATTTCCTTGAGCTTGAATGCCGCGCGCGCGCGGTAGCCTTCTTTCTGGGCCAGTTTGACGTACGGGTCGTTAATATGGTCGTGTAACCAGTTTTTGTTTAATTTGTTCTTGGCCATTCGCGTAGAATACTGCTTTTAAAGGTACATCTAAATATTATTATGCTTAAACTCACCCCGGCCGAGCGCAGCGCACTGCGCGCTGAAGCCCACGGACTGAATCCCGTTGTCATGATTGGCGAATCCGGCCTGACCGAATCCGTCATGAAAGAAGTTGCTGCGAGCCTCGACGCGCATGGCTTGATCAAGGTCCGCGTGTTCGGCGACGACCGCGAAGCCCGCATCGCCATGTACGAACAGATCTGCGCCGAGCTCGATGCCGCGCCGGTCCAGCACATCGGCAAGCTGCTGGTGGTCTACCGCCCGAAGAAGGAAGTCGTCAAGGAACGCAGCACCAGGTCCGGCAAGGGCATGCGCGAAGTCACCATCGTCAAGGCCAGCGCCAGCGGCACCAAGAAGCCGAGCGTCACCAAGGTCATGATCAAGGGGAACGAGCGCGTGACGGCTGGCGGCAACATCAAGCGCGCCAAACCGCGCCAGGCCAGCACCAAGAAAAATGCACTGAACAAGTGATCGCGCCGCGCGAGGCGAAAACCGGGGCGACCCGGTTTTTTTTCGCCTGGTGATTCGTGATTGTGTCGTTATGACCACCACAACATGAACCGTCGTCCCGGCGGAGGCCGGACCCAATTTCCCGCACCAACCAGCACCGCATCCTTACATCTCAAGCGCCGGGTTTATAGCACGCGTTAGTGTAACGCAGCGAAATCAGGCTCCGGCCTTTGCCGGAGGTCGCAGGCGCCAGTGGCGCGTGCGACGGATCAAACGGCGCGGGATGCGGTCAGGCGATCAACGGCTTTTCAACACCAGCACCGCTGCCAGCACGCTCTCGATCACGTGAAACAGCTGCGACACCCCGTGCATGAGCGCAAACTGCGTCCAGTACGGCGAGGCCCTCACGCCGCCCTGCCCGGCCAGCGCGCGCATCTGCGCCATCGCCGGCTGCAGGCCGACATACATCACCAGCGCGCAGGCCAGCATCGCCAGCACCACCAGGTAGAGCGAGCGCTTGCGCGCGGGGTCGAGATCGCGTGAGAGCCGCACCATCGCCAGCATCAGCGCCGCACAGCCGAACGACACCCAGGCCAGGCGCGCCAGCAGGACGGCGACGACATCCCCCGCCACCGTGCTCGGCACCGCCGCGAACACCGCCGGCGCCGCAATGTAGCCGACCGTCCACAACGCACCCGCCCACAGCACCGCCGCCAGCAGCCGCGCCGCCGCCAGGCGCGACATGGCGCGCGAGGGCACGCTAGCCGCGGTTGCTTTCATCAGATGTAGCGCACTTCCAGGATTTCGTATTCGCGCGGGCCGGACGGCGCCTGCACTTCGACCACGTCGCCGGCATACTTGCCGATCAGGGCGCGGGCGATCGGCGAGGTCACCGATACCTTGTTCAGTTTCAGGTCGGCTTCGTCGAGGCCGACGATCTGGTAGGTGACCTTCTGGCCGTTGTCCAGATCTTCGAGGTCGACGGTGGACGCGAAGACGACGCGGCCTTCGGCATCCAGGGTCACCGGGTCAATGATCTGCGCGGCGGAGAGCTTGCTTTCGAGTTCGGCGATGCGGCCTTCGACGAAGGCCTGGCGCTCTTTTGCGGCATCGTATTCGGCGTTCTCGGACAGGTCGCCATGCGAGCGCGCCTCGGCGATCGCGTCGATCACCATACGGCGCTCCTTGGTCTTGAGCTGGTGCAGCTCTTCCTTCAGGAGTTGGGCGCCGTATTTGGTCAATGGGACGGTATTGTTCATGTCTGTCTATGGTGTGCGTTTGTCGACGTACCAAGTGAAAACCACAGAGTGCGCGCCCTAGGGCGCACGAGCTCTGTGGTTTGACGGGGTACTGCTTCCAGCTTACTGCATTGCAGCTTTCATGCCTAGTTTAAGGTTTTATGAAGCCCTTGTAAATCGTACACCTGGAGTTCGTCGATATGACGCATGCCTTCGATCGCCGCTTCCGCGCCGGCGATCGTCGTATAGGTCACGACGCGCGACTGCAGGGCCGAGGTGCGGATGGTACGCGAGTCGGTCACCGCCGAGCGCTTTTCCTCGACCGTATTGACGACCAGGACGATCTCGCGGTTCTTGATCATGTCGACCACGTGCGGGCGTCCTTCCATGACCTTGTTCACCGCGCGCACCGGCATGCCGGCGGCCGCGATCACGGCAGCCGTGCCCTTGGTCGCCACCAGCGAGAAGCCCAGCGCCACCAGTTCGCGCGCGACGCCGACGGCGCGCGGCTTGTCCGAGGCCTTCACCGACAGGAACACGGTGCCCTTGGTCGGCAGGATGATGCCGGCCGCCAGCTGCGATTTCACGAAGGCTTCGCCGAAGGTCATGCCTACGCCCATGACTTCGCCGGTCGACTTCATTTCCGGTCCGAGGATGGTGTCCACGCCCGGGAATTTCACGAACGGGAAGACCACTTCCTTGACGCTGTAGAACGGCGGGACGACCTCTTTCGTGATGCCCTGGCTGGCCAGCGTCTGGCCGACCATGCAGCGCGCCGCGATCTTTGCCAGCTGCAGGCCGGTGGCTTTCGATACGAACGGCACGGTGCGCGAGGCGCGCGGGTTCACTTCCAGCACGAACACGGTATCGACCGTCTTGCCGTCGACTTCCGACTGCTGGATCGCGAACTGCACGTTCATCAGGCCGACCACGTTCAGGGCCTTGGCCATGAGCGAGGTCTGGTGCTTGAGTTCCGCGATGGTCTCTTGCGACAGCGAGTATGGCGGCAGCGAGCAGGCCGAGTCGCCCGAGTGCACGCCGGCCTGTTCGATGTGTTCCATCACGCCGCCGATGAAGGTGGCTTCGCCGTCCGAGATGCAGTCGACGTCGACTTCGATGGCGTCGTTCAGGAAGCGGTCCAGCAGCACCGGGGAATCGTGCGAGACCTTGACCGCTTCGCGCATGTAGCGCTCGAGGTCACGCTGCTCGTGCACGATCTCCATCGCGCGGCCGCCCAACACATAGGACGGGCGCACCACCAGCGGGTAGCCGATTTCCTGGGCCAGTTCGAGTGCATCAGCTTCGGTACGCGCGGTGCGGTTCGGCGGCTGGCGCAGGCCCAGCGTCTGGAGCAGTTGCTGGAAACGCTCGCGGTCTTCGGCCGCATCGATCATGTCGGGCGAGGTGCCGATGATCGGCACGCCGTTCGCTTCCAGGTCGAGCGCGAGCTTCAATGGGGTCTGGCCGCCGTACTGCACGATCACGCCGACCGGCTTTTCCAGCTCGACGATTTCCAGCACGTCTTCCAGCGTCAGCGACTCGAAGTACAGGCGGTCCGAGGTATCGTAGTCGGTCGACACGGTCTCGGGATTGCAGTTGACCATGATGGTCTCGTAGCCGTCTTCGCGCATGGCCAGCGCCGCGTGAACGCAGCAGTAGTCGAACTCGATACCCTGGCCGATGCGGTTCGGGCCACCGCCCAGCACCATGATCTTCTTCTTGTCGGTCGGATTGGACTCGCATTCCTCGTCGTACGTGGAATACATGTAGGCCGTATTGGTCGCGAATTCGGCGGCGCAGGTGTCGACCCGCTTGTACACCGGGCGGATGCCCAGTGCATGGCGCTGCTTGCGCACCGCTTCCGGCGTGGTCTGCATCAGGAAAGCCAGGCGGCGATCCGAGAAGCCTTTTTGCTTGAGCTTGTAGAAGGTCGGCTTGTCCAGGCTTTCCAGCTTCTGGTGATCGAGCCACAGCTCGATGTCGACGATCTCCTTGATCTGCACCAGGAACCACGGATCGATCTTGGTGAGGTTGTGCACCTCTTCCAGGGTGAAGCCCTGGGCGAAGGCATCGCCCACGTACCAGATGCGGTCCGGGCCCGGCTCGCCGAGTTCTTCTTCGATCTTCTCGCGGTCGCGGGTCTTTTCGTTCAGGCCATCGACGCCCACTTCCAGGCCGCGCAGCGCCTTCTGGAAGGATTCCTGGAAGGTGCGGCCCATCGCCATCACCTCGCCCACCGATTTCATCTGGGTGGTCAGGTGCTTGTCTGCGGTCGGGAATTTCTCGAAAGTGAAGCGCGGGATCTTGACCACGACGTAGTCGATCGACGGCTCGAAACTGGCTGGCGTGGCGCCGCCGGTGATCTCGTTGCGCAACTCGTCCAGCGTGAAGCCCACGGCCAGCTTGGCCGCCACTTTCGCGATCGGGAAGCCGGTCGCTTTCGAGGCCAGCGCCGAAGAACGCGACACGCGCGGGTTCATCTCGATGACGATCATGCGGCCGTCCTTCGGATTGATCGCGAACTGCACGTTCGAGCCACCGGTGTCGACGCCGATCTCGCGCAGCACGTCGATCGACGCGTTGCGCATGATCTGGTATTCC
Source organism: Telluria sp. ZB4P37 (assembly GCF_059685855.1). NCBI lineage: Bacteria > Pseudomonadati > Pseudomonadota > Betaproteobacteria > Burkholderiales > Oxalobacteraceae > Telluria > Telluria sp. ZB4P37. The sequence goes on along the minus strand of NZ_JCASID010000004.1, from coordinate 88,871 downwards.
TTGTCGGTCAGGGTCTGCGCCGGCGCCACGGTGATGGAGTCGCCGGTGTGCACGCCCATCGGGTCCAGGTTCTCGATCGAGCAGATGATGATGCAGTTGTCGTTCTTGTCGCGGACAACCTCCATCTCGTACTCTTTCCAGCCCAGCAGCGACTCTTCGATCAGGAGCTCGTTGGTCGGCGAGGCTTCCAGGCCGCGCTTGCAGATCGCTTCGAATTCTTCTTCGTTGTACGCAATGCCGCCGCCGCTGCCGCCCATCGTGAACGACGGACGGATGATGGTCGGGAAGCCCAGCTCGCGCTGCACGGTCCAGGCCTCGTCCATCGAATGGGCCACGCCCGAGCGTGCCGAACCCAGGCCGATCTTGGTCATCGCGTCCTTGAACTTGGAGCGGTCCTCGGCCTTGTCGATGGCTTCCGGCGTGGCGCCGATCAGCTCCACCTTGTATTTTTCCAGCACGCCGTTGTGGTGCAGGTCGAGCGCGCAGTTCAGCGCGGTCTGGCCGCCCATGGTCGGCAGGATCGCGTCCGGGCGTTCCTTGGCGATGATGCTCTCGACGACCTTCCAGGTGATCGGCTCGATATAGGTGACGTCCGCCGTTTCCGGGTCGGTCATGATCGTCGCCGGGTTCGAGTTCACCAGGATGACCTTGTAGCCTTCTTCGCGCAGGGCCTTGCAGGCCTGGGCGCCCGAGTAGTCGAATTCGACCGCCTGGCCGATGACGATCGGGCCGGCCCCGATGATCAGGATGCTTTTGATATCACTACGTTTTGGCATGTTATTTTTTCTCCGCAGCTTGCATCAGGCCGATGAAGCGATCAAACAGGTAGGCAACGTCGGTCGGGCCGGGCGAGGCTTCCGGGTGGCCCTGGAAGCAGAAGGCTGGTTTGTCCGTGCGCTCGAAGCCCTGCAGCGAACCGTCGAACAGCGACACATGGGTCACGCGGCAGTTGGCCGGGAGGGTAGCCGGGTCGACTGCGAAGCCGTGGTTCTGCGACGTGATCAAGACCTTCTTCGAATCCAGGTCCTGCACCGGGTGGTTGGCGCCGTGGTGGCCGAACTTCATCTTCATCGTCTTGGCGCCGGAGGCCAGCGCCATGATCTGGTGACCCAGGCAAATGCCGAAGGTCGGGATGCCCTTCTCGATCAGCTCGGCGCTTGCCTTGATCGCGTAATCGCAGGGTTCCGGGTCGCCCGGACCGTTGGCCAGGAAGATGCCGTCCGGGTTCAGGGCCAGCGCGTCGGCGGCTGTGGCTTGCGCCGGCAGCACCGTCACTTTGCAGCCGCGCTCGGCAAGCATGCGCAGGATGTTGCGCTTGACGCCGTAGTCAAAAGCGACCACGTGGTATCGGGGGTTCTCTTGCTTGCCGAAGCCCTCGCCCAGCTTCCACTCGGTCTCGGTGAATTCGTAGGATTCCTTCACCGACACCACCTTGGCCAGGTCCATGCCTGCCAGACCCGGGAAGGAGCGCGCCAGTTCCAGTGCTTGCGCCTCAGACGGCTGGTTGCCTTGCGTGCCAGTCAGGATGGCGCCGCCCTGAGCGCCCTTCTCGCGCAGGATACGGGTCAGCTTGCGGGTATCGATGCCCGCGATGGCGACCACGTTCTCGAGCTTCAGGTAGTCCGCCAGAGACATGGTGGAACGGAAATTCGATGCCAGCAGCGGCAAGTCACGGATGATCAGGCCGGCGGCGTGGACCTTGGATGCCTCGACGTCGGCGGCGTTGACGCCGTAGTTGCCGATGTGCGGGTACGTCAGGGTGACGATCTGACGCGAGTAGCTGGGGTCGGTAAGGATTTCCTGGTAGCCGGTGATCGCAGTGTTAAACACCACCTCGCCGGTCGTATGGCCGGCAGCGCCAATGGAATGTCCTCTGAAAATCGTTCCGTCTGCAAGGGCCAGGATGGCCGGGACGGCTGGGCCAGAAAAAAATGGCGGCAAGGGTAACTCCCAATAAAGTTACCGTAGCTGCGCCACGTCAGACCGACATCCAAAATGCCCGGGCGGACTAAGCGTGCCGGGAAATGGATATCAAGTTGAATGAGGGATGATGGGTAGGCGCTACGGCTGATGTGTAAATGGCTAAACTTCCAAATTATAGCGCGAAACCACCGTATTCGGCAATGCAGCAATTCTATAGAAGTGGCGCCATTTTTGCCGGAACAGGTTGGGAAGTCGGCGCGGAAACAATGCTCCGCTGCAGGTGCAACATAGAAGAAAAGGCGCCACGCAGGCGCCTACATGCGGATGGCGGCAGCTTGGCTCAGCCGTTGCTCAGGGCGGCAATGCCCGCCTTGGCGACCTGCGCATCCTCAGTCGACTTGACGCCCGAGACGCCAACGGCGCCAATCACGTGACCATCGACGATGACCGGCACGCCGCCTTCCAGCATCCCTTCGATTTCAGGCGCCGACAGGAAGGAAGTGCGGCCGTTGTTGATCAGGTCTTCATAGATCTTCGATTCGCGCCGGCCGAGCGCCGCGGTCTTCGCCTTGGCCGGGGCGATATGCGAGGAGATCGGCGCGGCGCCGTCGAGGCGCTGGAACCAGAGCTGGTGGCCGCCATCGTCGACGATGGCAATGGACACGGCCCAGTTGTTGCGCACGGCTTCGCTTTCGGCCGCTGCGGCGATTTTCTTGACGTCGTCGAGGGTGAGATAAGGCTTCGATTGCATGGCGTTTCCCATATTCCTGGTTAGTGAGCTTGCTGCTTGGCCTTGAGCTTGGCCTTAATCTGCGGCATTACGTTTGCTGCCGCCTGCTCGCCGGCGAGGATCGCCAGGTTGCGGCTACCGAAGTCGCTGCTGCCCATGTTGCCGAGCGCCGGCGTGATGACGATATCGGCTTCCTTCAGCTCGAAATAGTTCAGGCGCTGGCCCATGATGCTGAAGGTCTGCATCAGCACGTCGAGCGAGCTGGCCGTGGCCGCCCCCTCGGTCGCGCTGGAGATGTTCACCGCGATAATGAAATCGGCGCCCATGTCCTTGACGAACTTGACCGGCACCGGCGCCACCAGCCCACCATCGACATAGGAGTTGGCGCCGATCTTGACCGGCTGGAAGACGCTCGGCACCGCGGACGACGCGCGCACGGCCATGCCGGTATTGCCCTTGTTAAACAGAATCGGCTGGCCGGTACGCAGGTCGGTGGCCACGGCGCCGAAGCGGATCTTCAGGCGTTCCATTGGCACGTTATTGACGGCCTTGTTGACATAGCCCTGCAGCGCCTCGCCTTTCAGTACGCCGGTCGATTTGCCGAACAGGGGCAAGGCCCAATCGGAGATCGTGGCTTCATCCATGGCCATGGCCGTCTTCTGCAACGCAAAACCGTTCAGGCCCGAGGCGTAGAGCGCGCCGACCACCGAGCCGGCGCTGGTGCCGACGACGATTTCCGGCACGATGCCCTGCGCTTCCAGGGCCTTGATGACGCCGATGTGGGCGAAGCCCCGCGCGGCGCCACCGCCGAGGGCCAGGCCGATGCGGACCTTGCGCGGCGCCGCGGGCGGCGTCGCCTGCTGGGCGCCAGGGGTAACGGGGGGCGGAGTCGGGGTGCTGCCGCAGGCGCTGAGGAGCAGCGCGGTGCAGGCGATCAGGGACAGACGGCGAGAGAACATAGACGGTAAGAAAAAGAGCGAGGCACGATTGTACCCCGACTCCCCGGCAAACCGTCCAGTGCGGCTAAACCGGACGCTTGCTCGGATCGGTCACACAACGCCAGCTTGCGCCAGCGCTTATCAAGCCGGGAAATTTATCGTTAGCATTGCTCTTCGATACGAGATCGGGAGGCCAACATGGCGAGCATCTGCACCGAAGTCGATTCACTTCCTGTCGTCCTGAGGCTCATCAGCGCCGCCCATCGAACCGCCGTCCTCGCCCATCCGCAATGGATCGACATCAAGCACGATCGGGCCCCATCCCGCCAGCTTGCCTGGATGGTCGAGCAGCGCCTGCTCACCTACGACGAGCTGGATGATTTGCAGACCCTCGACCGGGACCCATCCAAACGTGACCGAATCGTCGAAGAAGCGTATGCCCTGCTTGCCCAGTCGACTACGCTCGCCAATTGTGGCCTGCTCCACCAACTGTCACCATAGCTCCCCAAAAAATATTGGGGTCAGCTTGGCAAGGACGTATTCGGCAACACCGCCGTAAAGCAGCTCCCCTGCCCCGGCACCGAACTGATCATCAGGCGCCCGCCGTGGCGCAGCAGCACATGCTTGACGATCGCCAGGCCCAGCCCCGTGCCCTGGGTCTCGCGCGAGCGGCTCTTGTCGACGCGGTAGAAGCGCTCGGTCAGGCGCGCAATGTGGATCGGTTCGATACCGATGCCGCAATCCATCACCGAGAAGCGCAAGTCGTCGGTCCCGCGCGTCCACTTCAGGCGGATGGTGCCGCCCTGGGGCGAGTAGCGCACCGCGTTCGAGGCCAGGTTGGCGAAGGCGCTGCGCAGTTCTTCAGCGTTGCCCATCACGTCCGGCCCGTCGACCTCGGCCTCGATCGCATGGCGCCCGCCGGACAGGGCCCGGGCCTCGAGCGCCACCGATTCCACCAGCGCGCGCAGGTCGACGCGTTCGCGCCTGAGCGGGAATTCGTCGGACTCCAGGCGCGACAGGGTCAGCATGTCGCCGATCAGGCGCTGCATGCGCTGCGCCTGCTCCGTCATCAGGGCCAGGTGGGCGGTGCGGGTGGCCACGTCCAGGCCCGGGTCGGACATCGCGATCTCTAAAAAGCCGACGATGACGGTGAGCGGCGTGCGCAGCTCGTGCGAGGCGTTGGCGATGAAGTCGCGCCGCATCGCTTCGATGCGCTCGGTGTCGGTGGCATCGTGCGTGACCAGGATCTGGCGCCGGTTCTCGAAGGGGATGATGCGGCATTCCAGCTTGCGGCCGCGGAAGGACAGGGTCAGCGGCGTGTCATAGCGCCCCAGGATCACGTAGTCGATGAACTCTGGATGGCGCACCAGGTTGGTTACGCGCAGGCCCTTGTCGCGCGCCAGGCTCAAGCCGAGGTGGCGCTCGGCCGCCTCATTGCACCATTCGAGGAACAGCACATCGTCCATGATGGCCACGCCTTCCGGCAGCATTTGCATCGCCTGGCGAAAGCGCGCCAGCCATTCGGCCATCTCGGCCTGGTGGCGCTCGTCCTCGCGGCGCAGGCGGTACAGGCGCGCGAACACGTCGGTCCAGGCGCCCCAGCCGTCCGGCAGGCGGCTGCTGTGGGGATTGTTCAGCCACTCGCCCAGCTCGTGCAGGTAGCGCAATTGGACGAATAGCGCGATGATCACCGCCCCCAAGGCGAAGACCAGCGCCTCGACGATGCTGGACATCCACCAGACCACCAGGGCTGCAACGAACACGAGGCCCAGGCGCAGCACGGCCGGCACCCAGAACAGCAGCTTCGGATTCATTGAGCCCACGCTATTTTTCTGACAGCATGTAGCCGACGCTGCGCACCGTCCGGATCAAGCCATCGGCGCTTTTGAGCGCCTTGCGCAGCCGCAGCACGTGCACGTCCACCGTGCGCTCTTCGATGACGGCATGGTCGCCCCATACCTTGTCGAGCAGCTGGGCGCGCGAGAACACGCGCTCGCGGTGCGCCAGCAGGAACTTGAGCAGCTTGTATTCGGCATTGCCGATCTCGATCTGCTGGTCGTCGACGCAGACCGTGCAGCTGTTCGGGTCGAGCACCACGCTGCCAGCGCGCAGCGGCGCTTCCGACAGGTGCGGGCTCTTGCGGCGCAGCAGCGCGCGCGAGCGCGCCAGCAGTTCGCGCGGCGAGAACGGCTTGGTGATGTAGTCGTCGGCGCCGGTATCGAGGCCGGCGAGCTTGTCTTCTTCCATGCTTTTCGCGGTCAGCATGATGACCGGGATGTCCTGGAAGTCGCGGTCGCCGCGCAGGCGCGACAGCAGGCGCAGGCCGCTCTGGTCGGGCAGCATCCAGTCCAGCAGCAGCAAATCGGGCTTGCCGTGCGTGATGCTGTCCCAGGCGCCGCCGACGGTGTCGGCGGTGCGGATGTCCCAGCCGGCTTCGCGCAGCGAATACTTCACTAGCTCGACGATCGCCGGTTCGTCCTCGACGACCAGCACGCGCGTCTTGTCCGTCATGCTCAAGCCGCCGGCTGCTCGATGGCCACTGGCTTGCTGTGGCGGATGTCGCGGCCTTCGACCACATAGATCACGTATTCCGCGATGTTCTTGGCATGGTCGCCGATGCGCTCGATGGCCTTGGCCACCCACAGCGTGTCGAGTGCCGACGAAATCGTGCGCGGGTCTTCCATCATGAAGGTGATCAGGTTGCGCAAGATGGTGCGGAATTCGTGGTCGACGCCTTCGTCGGCCGCGATCAGCTCGAGCGCCTGCTTGCCGTCCAGGCGCGCGAAAGCGTCCAGCGCATTGTGCAGCATCTCGCAGGTCGCCTTGCCGATGTTGCGGATCATGTCGTAGTGCGCGAAGCTGGTATTGCCGCGGGCGTACAGGCCCTTGGAAGTGCGCGCGATCTTCGATGCCTCGTCGCCGATGCGCTCGAGGTCGGTGATGACCTTGATGGTGGCCATCACGGTGCGCAGGTCATTCGCGGTCGGCTGGCGGCGCACGATCAGGTGGCTGCAGGCGTCGTCGAGCTGCACTTCGAGCTGGTTGACCGCCTGGTCCTCCGCCATCACGCGGTCGGCGCGCGCCGGGTCATCCATGCGGAAGCATTCCAGCGCCGCCTCGAACTGGGTCTCCACCATGCCGCCCATCAGCAGGACCTTGGAACGAATCGCTTCCAGTTCCTGGTCGTACTGCTTGGATGAGTGTTCGCCTGTCATTGTTATCTCCTGTGATCCCTGTTTATCTTCTGATCTGACTGAACTACTTAACCGAAACGACCAGTAATGTAATCTTGCGTTTCTTTGCGCGCCGGATTCATGAAGATCTGGTCAGTTTCCCCGAATTCCACCAGCTCGCCAAGGTACATGTAGGCGGTATAGTCGGAACAGCGCGCGGCCTGCTGCATGTTGTGCGTCACGATGGTGATCGTGTAATCCTGCTTGAGCTCGCTGATCAGTTCCTCGATCTTCGCGGTCGAGATCGGGTCCAGCGCCGAGGTCGGCTCGTCCAGCAGCAGCACGTCGGGCTTGACCGCCACGCCGCGCGCGATGCACAGGCGCTGCTGCTGGCCGCCCGACAGCGACAGGCCGCTCTTGCTCAGCTTGTCCTTGGCTTCTTCCCACAGCGCCGCCTTCTTCAGCGCCCATTCCACGCGCTCGTCCATTTCGCCCTTGGACAGGTTCTCGTACAGGCGCACGCCGAAGGCGATGTTATCGTAGATCGACATCGGGAACGGGGTCGGCTTCTGGAACACCATGCCGATCTTCGCGCGCAGCATGTTGACGTCGACACCCGGCTCCAGGATATTCCGGCCGTGGTAGCGGATCGAACCCTCGGCGCGCTGGCCCGGGTACAAATCGTACATGCGGTTCAGGGTGCGCAGCAGGGTCGACTTGCCGCAGCCGGACGGGCCGATGAAGGCCGTCACCTGCTTGTCGTGGACGTCAAGCGACACGTTTTTCAGGCTCTGCGTTTTACCGTAGAAGAAATTCAGCCCTTCGATTTCGATCGTCTTGGCTTTGGCGCTGCCTGGGGCCTGGTTCGGCATAAGTTGGGTCATCGTTTTTATCTGGAAAAATTAACGCGGGGTCTTCTGGCTGAACAGGGTGCGCGACACGATGTTCAGCAACAGCACGGTAAAGGTCACGAGCAGCGCGCCGCCCCAGGCCAGCGAACGCCAGTCGTCGTATGGGCTCATCGCGAACTGGTAGATCACGACCGGCAGGTTGGCCATCGGCGCATTCATGTCCGCGCTGAAGAACTGGTTGTTCAGTGCGGTGAACAGCAGCGGCGCGGTCTCGCCCGAGATGCGGGCCAGCGCCAGCAACACGCCGGTGATCACGCCGGCCTTGACGGCGCGCAGGCGCACCATGGTCGCGACCTTCCAGCGCGGCGCGCCCAGGGCAAAGGCCGCCTCCAGCAGGCTGTTGGGCACCAGGCGCAGCATGTTGTCGGTGGTGCGCACCACCACCGGCACCGCGATCAGGGACAGCGCGATGGTGCCGGCATAGCCCGAGAAATGCTGGACTTTGGCGACGTAGATCGCATACACGAACAGGCCGATCACGATCGACGGGGCCGACAGCATGATGTCGGTCACGAAGCGGGTCACCTGGGCAAATTTGTTGCCCTCGCCGTATTCGGCCAGATAGATACCGGCCAGGATGCCGATCGGGGTGCTGATTGCGGTCGAGAGGCCTACCATCATCAGGCTGCCGAGGATGGCGTTGCGCAGGCCGCCCCCCTCGCTGCCCGGGGCCGGCGTGTCGGCCGTGAACATATTGCCTGAGAGCGCGCCCAGGCCGTTGATCAGGAGGGTAGCCAGGATCCAGGCCAGAAAGGCCAGGCCGATGCCCATCGCGGCCACGGACAGCACGATGCCGAAACGGTGCGCCAGCAGGCGCTTGCGGTAGACGGGATTTTTCGCGGTCGTCATTATTTGGTTCCTTCATTGCGGGACATCCCGAGCAGCATCAGCTTGGCTGCCGACAGCACGATGAAGGTGATGGCGAACAGGATCAGGGCCAGCGCGAACAGCGAAGACACGTGCAGGGGCGAAGCCGCTTCGGCGAATTCGTTGGCCAGGGTCGAGGAAATCGAGTTACCGGCCGAGAACAGCGACCACGACAGGTCGTGCGCATTGCCGATCACGAAAGTCACCGCCATGGTCTCGCCCAGGGCGCGCCCCAGGCCCAGCATCACGCCGCCCACCACGCCGTTGCGGGTATAAGGCAGCACGACCTTGCGCACCACTTCCCACTTGGTGCAGCCCAGGCCATAGGCGGACTCCTTGAGCACGGTCGGGACGATCTCGAACACGTCGCGCATCACCGAGGCGATGAAGGGAATGATCATGATGGCCAGGATCAGGCCGGCGGTCAGGATGCCGATGCCCATGACCGGGCCCTGGAACAGCTGGCCGATCACCGGCAGCTGGCCGAGGGTGCTTTTCAGCAGCGGCTGGACGTGGTCGGCGAACAGCGGCGCGAACACGAACAGGCCCCACATGCCGTAGATGATCGAGGGCACGCCGGCCAGCAGCTCGACCGCGGTACCCATCGGGCGGCGCAGCCAGACCGGGCAGATCTCGGTGAGGAAGAGCGCGATCCCGAAGCTGATCGGGAAGGCTACCGCCAGCGCGATCATCGAGGTGGCGAGCGTGCCCCAGATCGCGATCATGGCGCCGAACTGGTCGTTCACCGGGTCCCACTCGACGCGGGTCACAAAACCAGGACCGAACTCCTTGAAGGCCGGCCAGGCGCCGACCATCAGCGAGGCGATGATGCCGACCAGGACCAGCAGCACCGAGGCCGCGAACAGCAGCGTGACCTTATGGAAGAAGAAATCCTGGATGCGCTGGTTGCGCATCGTGTTGCGCAGGGCGGCCGAGTGGAAGCCGTTGGCATTGTCCTCCTGCTTGGGCAGGTCGGGCATCGCGACGGAGGTTTGTACGCTCATAACTTTTTGTCAATCTTGCTGGCGAACGAAAGGGCTGGCGTTCCGTAAAACCGCCAGCCCTTCCCTTCGCTGTGGAAGGGAAATTACCAGAGCGCCTTGCCCGCAGCGTCCTTCACATTGGCGCGCCAGGCATCTTGTACGAGCTTGGTGACGGCATCCGGCATCGGCACATAGTCCAGCTCGGCCGCTGCCGCATCGCCGTTCTTGTAGGCCCAGTCGAAGAACTTCAGCACTTCCTTGCCCTTGACACCGTCCGCCTGGCTCTTGTGCACCAGGATGTAGGAGGCGCCGGTGATCGGCCAGCTGGCCTTGCCGGCCTGGTTGGTCAGCACCACGGCGAAGCCTGGCGTACCGGCCCAGTTGGCGCCGGCGGCGGCGGCCTTGAAGGCTTCATCATCCGGCTGCAGGAAGGCGCCGTCCTTGTTCTGCAGCTGGGTGTGCTGCATGCGGTTCTTCTTGGCATAGGCCCACTCGACATAGCCGATCGCGCCCTTGATGCGCTGCACGTTGGCGGCCACGCCCTCGTTGCCCTTGCCGCCCACGCCCACGGCCCATTTCACCGCGGTGCCGGCGCCGACCTTGGTTTTCCATTCGGCGCTGGTGTGCGACAGGTAGTCGGTCCAGAGGAAGGAGGTGCCCGAGCTGTCGGCGCGGTGCACGACCGTGATCTCGGTGGCAGGCAGCTTCACGCCCGGGTTCAGCGCGGCGATCTGCGGGGCATTCCAGGTCTTGATCTTGCCGAGGAAGATGTCGGCGACGACGGCGCCGGTGAGCTTGAGCTGGCCCGGGGCGGTGCCCGGCAGGTTCACGACCGGCACCACGCCGCCCATGATGGCCGGGAACTGGAACAGGCCGGCGGCGTTCAGTTCAGCGGCCGACAGCGGCATGTCCGAGGCGCCGAAATCGACGGTTTTGGCCTTGATCTGCTTGATGCCGGCGCCCGAGCCGACCGACTGGTAGTTCAGGCCGTTGCCCGAACTAGCCTTGTACATCTCGGCCCACTTTGCGTAGATCGGATACGGGAAGGTCGCGCCGGCACCGGTGATGTTGGCGGCCTGGGCGGAGGCGAAGCTGGAAGCGGCGATGGCGACGGAGACGAACAGATGCTTCATGCGCATGGTGGTTCCTTTGGAAAGAGGCCCGGGATGAGTCCCGTTCATTTGACGTTGCGAAGTCTACTGCCCGATTATGACAAGTTCATGACAGATGTAATAATCGGGCGCACCGGACGTAGCTTGCCCGGGTTTCGGACACGGGCGCACACGATTGCAGAGACTGCCCCGGGCAGGGTCCGGCCGGCCCCGGCTGATGCAAATATATTACGTTCCGGCCCCTCCGCCTGCCTTGTAAAGACAGCGGCTTCTGCTAACCTGAAGACAGGTTTTCACAAGGAGGGGATGCTGAAAGGCGTTGAGAGTTATGTTCAGTATTATGGTATTTGGTATCCTGAGTGGTTTGGCCGGACTCGTTGCTTTCGAGATCTTCCAAGAGGTCAAAGGCAGCAAGGATAGCCTAACCGATCACTATCACGAATAGTGTGGATCCGATTCTTCGGATCATGTCATAAAGCGACAAAACGGCGAGGCCCAGAGGGCACTCGCCGTTTTGCATGGGGCCGCAGCACGGCCCGGACCGCCTCGCCGCCCGATTCAGCGCAGGTAGCGCGCCACCGCCGTCATCGCCGCCAGTTCCAGGTTCAGGAACTGGAAGCCGACCTTGAATTCGCCATTGCTGAAAATGCAGTAGAGCGCCCGGGCACGCGCGCTGATGGCTATCTGCTTGCCGTCGATGAGCAGTTCGAAACTGACTTGCCCGGTCTGGCCGACCGGCAGCGGGTCGGGCAGGTTGATGCAGACGCCATTGGCGCCGAGGTCGCTGGTGCGGCCGCTGGCCGGAGCCGCGCCTTCCATCGCCACGCGGGCGCGGGTACGCAGCAGCTTGCGTTCGGATGTCCTTTGTTCTGAAAACACGTTGTGCCAATACTGTTAGAGAGTGAGCGAATGCGGCAGGCAGGATTATCAGAGCGCAGATGCGCTCAGTCGAGTTCGCGCAGCTTGGTGAAAGCCTGGTCGATGCGCTCGACCGCGATGATGGTCATGCCCTCGATTTTCTGCTTCGGCACGTTCCCTTTCGGGATCAAGGCATGGGAAAACCCGAGCTTGGCCGCTTCCTTCAGGCGCTCCTGGCCCCGTGGCGCCGGGCGGATCTCGCCGGCAAGGCCGACTTCGCCGAACACCACCAGGCCGCGCGGCAGCGGCTTGTTGCGCATCGACGAGTTGATCGCCAGCAGCACGGCCAAATCGGCCGCCGGTTCGGCGATCTTCACGCCGCCCACGGCGTTGATGAACACGTCCTGGTCGAAGGCGGCAATGCCGGCATGCCGGTGCAGCACGGCCAGCAGCATGGCGAGGCGATTTTGTTCCAACCCGACAGACAGGCGGCGCGCGTTGGGCAGGTGGCTGGCGTCGACCAGGGCCTGGATCTCGACCAGCAGCGGGCGCGTGCCCTCTTGCGTGACCATCACGCAGGAACCCGGCACCTGGCTGTCGTGCTGGGACAGGAACAGGGCCGACGGGTTCGACACGCCCTTCAGGCCCTTCTCGGTCATCGCGAACACGCCCAGTTCGTTCACCGCGCCAAAGCGGTTCTTGATGGCCCGCACCAGGCGGAAGCTCGACTGGGTATCGCCCTCGAAATACAGCACGGTGTCGACGATGTGCTCGAGCACACGCGGGCCGGCCAGCGCGCCCTCTTTGGTCACGTGGCCGACCAGAATGATGGTGATGCCGGTCTGCTTGGCCACCCGGGTGAGCTGGGCCGCGCATTCGCGCACCTGGGCCACCGAGCCCGGGGCCGAGGTCAGCGCGTCCGAATACAGGGTCTGGATCGAGTCGATCACCGCCACTTCCGGCTTGAGGTCGGCCAGGGTCCCGAGGATCTTCTCCAGCTGGATCTCGGCCTGGAAATTCAGCTCGGACGAATCGACCGACAGGCGGCGCGCGCGCAGCGCGATCTGGGAACCGGATTCCTCGCCCGACACGTAAAGCGTGTTGCGGGTAGCGGCCAGGTTGGCGAGGGCCTGCAGCAGCAGGGTCGACTTGCCGATGCCCGGGTCGCCGCCGATCAGCACCACGCCGCCGGCCACCAGGCCGCCGCCGAGGACCCGGTCGAATTCCTCGATGCCGGTGCCGAAGCGCGGCACGTCCAGCGCGTCGATGTCCTTGAGCGAGAGCACCGGTGCGGTCTGGGCCAGGCTCTTATGCTGGACCTGCGACATGCGGTTCACGCCCGGGGCCTCGACCACGCTCTCGACCAGGGTATTCCAGGCCTTGCAGTCGGGGCACTGTCCGGCCCAGCGACTCGCGGTGGCGCCGCATTCGGTGCAGACAAAAGCGGTTCGTGATTTAGCCATCGGTTCCCATCCGTCCTTCTTGTACGCGCACCCGCTGAGCGAGTGCGCACATCAGTTCATAGCCGATCGTACCGGCCGATTGCGCCACCTCGTCGATCGGCAGGCCGTCGCCCCAGAGCGTGGCCTTGCTGCCGATGCGGGCATTGCGGATCGGCGTCAGGTCGACCGTCATCATGTCCATCGACACCCGCCCGACCAGCGTAGTGCGCACGCCGTCGACCACCACCGGGGTGCCGTGCGGCGCGTGGCGCGGGTAGCCGTCGGCATAGCCGCAGGCCACCACGCCCACAGTCATCGGGCCACTGGCCTCGAAGCGGCTGCCATAGCCGACGGTGTCGCCGGCCTTGATTTCCTGGATGCCGATGATCTCCGAGCGCAAGGTCATGGTCGGGAGCAGGCCGTAGTCTTGCGCGCTGCGCCCGCCCGGAGTGCCGCCATAGAGCATGACACCGGGCCGCACCCAGTCGTTCGACAGCGCATCGCCCAGTTGCGGCTGGTGCAGCACGCCGCCGGAATTGGACAGGCTGCGTTCGCCCGCCAGGCCGCCGGCGCCATGCTGGAAGCGGCGCACCTGCTCGGCGATCGTCAGGCGCGGGTGTTCCAGCTCGTCGGCATTGGCGAAATGGGTCATGTGGGTGATGTTGCGCACGCCGGGAATCGCGCGCAGGCGCTTGAAGGCCGCCGCGTACTCGCCGGGCTGGAAGCCGAGGCGGTTCATCCCGGTATTCATCTTCAGGTGCACGTCGATCGGGCGGTAAAGCTGGGTGTACTCGAGCATCTTGATCTGCTCGATGTTGTGGACCGCACTGTTGATATTGTGCTCGGCCAGCAACGGCACGTCGGAGGCGTCGAAGATCCCCTCAAGCAGCAGCACCGGCTTGATCCAGCCGCTCTCGCGCAGGCGCACCGCATTCTCGGTCTCGATCAGGGCCAGGCCGTCGGCCAGGGCGAAGCCGCGCATGGCGCGCTCCAGGCCATGGCCATAGGCGTTCGCCTTGACGACGGCCCAGATCTTGGCCTGCGGCGCGCAGCTGCGCGCACGCGACAGGTTGTGTTGCATGGAATCGAGGTGGATGGTAGCGGAGAGCGGACGTGGCATCGTCAATACCGGCGTTTTGCAGCCGGCTTTCAAAGGCTGGGAAAGGATCTATTTTACCGGAGTGGGCCGGGGCGTGCCGACGCGCGTACTGCTGACAGGCCCGGTTTTCCTTTTGGTGCGGAGACCATTCATGGTATAAAGCAACTCGGACCAGCTTTTACTCTTTTAGAATGAACCGTGGTTTTTATACCATCATGGCGGCGCAGTTTTTCTCGTCGCTGGCAGACAATGCGCTCCTGTTTGTTGCGATCAGTCTGCTGACGTCGATGAATGCCCCGGCTTCGCTGACTCCCCTGCTGAAGCTTTCATTCGTGCTCTTCTACGTGCTGCTGGCCGCCTTCGTGGGCGCCTTCGCCGACTCGCTGCCCAAGGGCCGCGTGATGTTCATCGCCAACCTGATCAAGGTGTTCGGCTGCGCGCTGATGTTCCTGAGCGTGCACCCGCTGCTGGCCTATGCCGTCGTGGGTTTCGGCGCGGCCGTCTACTCCCCTGCCAAATACGGCATTCTGACCGAATTGCTGCCGCCCGAAAAACTCGTTCCCGCCAATGGCTGGATCGAAGGGCTGACCGTGATGTCGATCATCTTCGGCACCGTGCTGGGCGGGACCCTGGTCAGCACGCGCGGCAGCGCCTGGCTGCTCGGCTTCGACATCCCCGGTATCGAGAGCGGGATCGACACCGGCGCCGAAGCGGCGATGTCGGTGGTGGTGGTGATCTATGTGCTGGCCACCTTGTTCAACCTGCGCATCCCGGACACCGGCGCGCGCTACGAGCACCAGGAACGCAACCCGGCCAAGCTGATCGCCGATTTCGCCAACTGCTCGGCGACCCTGTGGCGCGACAAGCTTGGCCAGATTTCGCTGGCCGTGACCACCCTGTTCTGGGGCGCCGGCGCAACCTTGCAATTCATCGTGCTGAAATGGGCCGAGCGCTCGCTGCACATGCCGCTCGATAAGGCGACCAACCTGATCGGCGTGGTGGCGATCGGCGTGGCGCTGGGCGCCGTGATGGCGGCGCGCATGATCCCGCTGCGCAAATCGCTCACCGTGATCCCGCTCGGGATCATCATGGGCCTGGTGGTCTGCAGCATGGTGTTCGTCAAGTCCGTGAACTTCGCCTATCCGCTGCTCACGCTGATCGGCTTCCTGTCGGGCTTCTTCGTGGTGCCGATGAACGCCCTGCTCCAGCACCGCGGCCACGTGCTGATGAGCGCCGGCCATTCGATCGCGGTCCAGAACTTCAACGAAAACCTGTCGATCCTGACCATGCTGGCGCTGTACGCGATCATGATCACGCTGAACCTGGACCTGGACATCATCGTCGTCATGTTCGGCCTGTCGGTGGCCGGCATCATGTACTTCATCGGACGCCTCCACGCGGCGAACCAGCGCGAGCATGATTCGCTGGCGCTGATTGGCGAGCATAAGCACTAAGACCTGCAGGTATTCGTAGGGTGGGCCGCTTCGCCGCCCGCGCGTTCAAATCAAATCTGAATGATCGTCGCGGCCAATCGCCAGCTGGTTGAACGCGTGGGTAGGTAAAACAGTCCAGTGGACTGTTTTACGCCCACCCTAAGGGCGACGGGCTGCGGCGCGCTCGCGCCAATCGTTCGGCACGATGAAACCGCGCTCGACCTCTTCGATCACTCCCGGCATATTGCGCACCACCGCCACCAGCACCGGCGTCGAATTAAGCTCGAACTGCGCCTCCAGCTCCGCATGCAGCTGCGCGCCATTCATCATCCATTCGGCTGAACTGGCGCGGAACGGGGCCAGCCACTGCAGCTTGGGCAAGACCAGGAAGCCTTCTCCGGCCAGGGTGCCGATGTCTTCCAGGGCGCACCAGAAACCGCGGCAATGGCCGGCGGCGATGCCGCGCATGACGGGCCAGCTGCCGGCCGGATAAAACAGCCAGCCCATGACCTGCGCCCGTGCCCGGGCGACGGGACGCGGCAGCAGCGCCTGCGCGGCAGGGTGCTCGCCCAGGCTGAGCTGGCGCTCGAAGACCTTGCGCATCTTGGCCCCCAGGCTGTCGGCCAGGTTGGGGCCGACCAGCGCGTCCATCTCGCGCCCGCCCTCCCCTTCGAGCAGGTAGAACTTGGTGGCGAACTCGATGTGCTCGACCGCATCCGGTCCGTCGTCCAGTAAAAAGTCGAACTCGCCGACGGTATCGTTGCGGTTGGCGCGCACCTGCAGGCCGTGGGCCACCAGCATGCCGTGCTGTTCATAATAGAAGGCCATCAGCTTTTCGGCGTACAGGCCAAGGCGCGTGTAGACGCGGGGCCCTAGCGCGGCGTCCAGCGCGGAAGGATCGTGGTCGAGTTGATTCAGCCAGGCGGCGATATCGGGCGTGATCGGGCCCACTGTGGCGATGCGACCGGCCCACAGCGGGTGGCGCGCATCGAGCAGGCCGGGTGCATCGAGCAGCCAGGCCAGGGCGCGCACCCGGGCGCGCCGCAAGTGGCCCCAGCGGCGGTGGAAGCCCTGCTGGTAGCTATCGAGGGGCGCGTCCATCCGTGGCCTTCGCCCGGCACAAGTCGATCCAGGCCAGCGCCTTGTCGGCGCCGCGCCGCAGCAGCTCGCCCGGATGCAGGGTCGCCACCATCGGCACATCACCCAGTCGTTGGGTGGCGCCGCGCGAACCGGTCAGCGGCTCGGAGAGCGGTTTGCCGAGCAGGCCGTTGGTGGCCACCTGGCCCAGGGTCAGGACGGTAGCGGCGCCGCACAGTTCGCGCTCGCGTTCCAGGAAGGGACGGCAGGCCGCCACTTCGTCCAGCGTCGGCGCCCGGTCGCCGCCATTGCGGTTGGCGGGGCGGCATTTGACCAGGCTGGTGATGTAGACGTCGGTCTCGCGCGACATGCCGACCGCCTGCAGCATGTTGTCGAGCAGCTTGCCGGGGTCCCCGGTCATCGGTTCGCCGGCCTTTTCATCGATGGCGCTGGCGGTGCCCGCCGCGACCAGCCAGCGCGCGGTGCGCGCGCCGGTGCCGAATACCGGCTTGCGGCCTTCGCTGCAGGCACTGCAATGCCTGCAATTGGCCACCGCAACGCGCAAGCCATCCCAGTCGAGCGCGGAGACGTCGACCTGTTCGGGCGCGGGAACAGGTTCGACTACCGGAGGCGTCCAGCTGCGCGCGGGCGCCGGCTCGGCGACCTGGCGCGGCATCGGCGGGGGCGCCAGCGGAGCCGGCTGCGCTACCGGCGCGGGTGCGGCCGGAGCGGCTTCGTCGACAAGGTCCAGCGCAGCGGGCGCCGCACGCACGCTCCACAGCGGGCCGATGCCCATCTCGGCCAGGAAGGCCGCATCGCGGTCGCTGATTCGGTTCACAGGTCCAGCCTCATCACAATGGCATCCTCGCGCAGGCCGGCATGGGCCGGGTAATAGCCTTTGCGGCGCCCGATTTCGCGGTAGCCGTAGCGGCGGTAGACATCCAGTGCGCGCTCGTTCGACGGACGCACTTCCAGCAGGATCGAGTCCATGCCGGCTTCTCGCGCGCGCGCGCCAATGCGGTCGAGCAGCTGGCGACCCAGGCCCTGGCGCTGGAGGCCGGCAGCGACCGCCACGTCGAGCAGGTGGGCTTCGTCGACCGCGTACATCAGGAGGTAGTAGCCGGCCAGCGCGCCATCGCGGTCACGGACGGTCCAGGCATCGTAGCCGCTGGCCAGCGAATCGGTGAAATTGGTCCGGCTCCACGGATGCGGGAACACGCTGCATTCGAGCGCGTGCACTTCGTCCAGGTCGCCAGGCACCATCGGCGCGAACGCCAGCTGGTCAAGTGCGTTCACGACCGTCATGCGCCCGCCTTGGCCGCATTGATCGCCAGGCGCTCGGCGCTGGTGAAGGCGATCTTGTTGCGCAGGTAGAGCGGCTGGGCCTGGGCCGCCGGCAGGCCCAGGCCGGCGGCCAGGGCGGGCACTGCCAGCAGCGCCATTTCGCGCGCCTGCGGCAGGATGTCGCTCAGCGCCCCCGCGGCGAAAGCCTTGCCGGCAAACGCGTCCGGGTAGGCCGAGAAGCCATTGCCGCAGGCGGCCAAACCATCGGCCGGGACCGGATGCACGGCGTCCGGCGCCGACAAGGCAGGCGCCACGACCTCAAGCCAGCCGCCGTCGTAACGGTACTGGGCCCAGTAGACCTCGTTCATGCGCGCGTCCAGTACTGCGAGCACCTCAGTCGCGCCGGTGCGGGCGCGGCAGGCTTCGGCCATCGCGGCCAGGGTCACCATCGGTACTACCTGCAAACCGGCCCCGAAAGCCAGGCCCTGTGCCACGCCGCAGGCGGTGCGCACGCCGGTGAACGAACCGGGACCGGCGCCGAAAGCCACGGCATCGCAATCGGCGAGCCGGATACCGGCTTCAGCCAGCAGCTCCTGCACCATCGGCAAAATCGATTGCGAATGGGTGCGCACGCCGGTGGTGGAGCGGGCGAAGACGGTGTCCCCGGCCAGCAGCGCGCAGGACGCGAGCTCGGACGAGGTTTCGATGGCGAGGATGTTGGGCATGCCGACATTTTACCCGCTCGGCCGCGCATCGACTACGTCCCCGGCGCCGGCATTTCCCCGGATGCACAAGAACTGCGCAACACGCGGTAGAATTCGGCTCATGCAAAGCCTGACACTCGATTCCGCCAACCGCGCGGCCATCGCCGCCGCCATCGAAGGAGACGCCCTCACGGTCGCCTGCCTGTGCGCCGCCTGGTGCGGCACCTGCGCGACCTACCGCGCCACCTTCGAGCTGCTGGCGGCGCGCCATCCGGACAAGACCTTCGTATGGATCGACATCGAAGACCAGGCCGACATCGTGGGCGACCTCGACGTCGACAACTTCCCGACGCTGCTGGTGCAGCGCGGCGATACGGTGGTTTTTTTCGGCACCATGGTGCCGGATCCGCACGTGGCCGACCGCCTGGTGCAGGCCCAGGCCGCGCAGACGCCGGAAGAAATGCGCTGCTGGGCCAACTCGAGCGAAGAACGGCGCGCCTGGCAGCGCGACTGCAACCTGCGCGCGCTGCTGGCGGCCTAGATTAACTTCCGCTTAACCTTCTCAAACTTCGATTAGCTCTACTTAACTCAGCCGCAGCGGCAGGCTGCGCAGCCGCTGCCCGGTCAGCGTGAACACGGCCGCGGCCACCGCCGGCGCAATCGGCGGCGTGGCCGGCTCGCCCACCCCTTCCGGATGCGCCGCGCTGGGCAGGATGATGGTCTCGACCTGCGGCGCCTCGTGCATGCGCAGTACCGGATAATCGCCGAAGTTCGACTGCTGTACCCGCCCGTCCTTGAGCGTGATCTCGCCATACAGCGCTGCCGACAACCCGAACAGCACACCGGATTCCACCTGCTGGGCCACGATGTTCGGGTTGACCACGATGCCGCAGTCGATAGCGCACCAGACCCGGTGCACGCGGATGTTTTTTCCTTCCACCGACACCTCGGCCACCTGGGCCACCGTGCTGCCGAATGAGCGGTGCAGCGCCACGCCGTGGGCCCGGCCGCCCGGGGGCCGGCCGGCGCGCGCCACCGCGGCATCGAGCACCGCCAGCGCGCGTGGCTGCGTCTTCAAGAGCGCTCGCCGGAACCCCACGCCATCGCGCCCGGCAGCATGCGCCAGCTCGTCGATGAAGCCCTCCTTGAAGAAGGCATTGTGCGAATGTCCCACCGAGCGCCAGTAGCCGATTGGCACCGGGCTGTCCACGGTCACGTGGGCGACGCGCTGGTTGGCGATCGCATACTGCATGTCATACTCGCCTTCGGCCGTGGTCTTGTCCGGCCCCAGGCCCGGCAGACCCAGGTTGCGCGCGAAATACTGGTGGCCGATGGCGCCGCCGGCCGACTTGTTATCCCAGGCCAGGATGTTCCCCGCGGCGCCGAGATGGGCGCGAAAGCGCGCCAGCGCAGCCGGGCGGTAGACGTCATGGGTGGTATCGTCCTCGCGCGTCCAGATCAGCTGCACCGGCTTGCCCCCAAGCGCCATGGCCACCGCCACCGCCTGCGCCACCATGTCCGCTTCCAGCCGGCGCCCGAAACCGCCGCCCAGCAGCATCACCTCGATGGACACGTCTTCACGGGCGACGCCCGCCACGCGCGCCGCCACGTCAACGGCCACGCTCGGCACCTGGGTCGAGGCCCACAAGCGCACCTTGCCGCCTTCTACCTGTGCGGTGCAATTCACCGGTTCCAGCGCCGCATGCGCCAGGTAGGGTGCGCGATATTCGGCAGTGACGGTGAGCGCCGCGCCGCGTACGTCCTGGCTGCCCGCCTCATGGTAGACATAGCCGCTGTCTTCATCGAGCGCGCGCGCGAATTCCTCGAACACCGCCTCGGTCGACAGCTGCGCCGACGCCCCTTCGTTCCAGGTCACCGGCAAGGCCGCCGCGGCCTGGCGCGCCTGCCACCAGCTGGCGGCAACCACCGCCACGCCTGCGCCGGCGCCGGTGCGCTCGCCCGGCGTGCCGGGAATCGCGACCACCTGCAGCACCCCCGGCATCGACGCCACCGCCGCGGCGTCGAAGCTCGCCAGTTCGCCGCCAACGACCGGCGACATCTTCACTGCCGCGTAGACCATGCCAGGCACCCGCGCATCGATGCCGAAGCGCGCGGCGCCGGTGACCTTGGCGCGGCTGTCCAGCCGCGGCACCGGTTTGCCGATCAGGCGAAATTCCCTGGGCTCCTTCAGGCGCACGTCTCCGGCGTCGATGCCGGCGCCGACGCGGGCCGCATCCTGCGCGAGCGCGCCATACGCCAGGCGTGCGCCGCGCGTGTGGATCACGAAACCGTCTTCGGTCCGGCATTGCGCCAGCGGCACCCGCCAGCGTTCTGCTGCCGCCTTGACCAGCATGGCGCGCGCCACGGCGCCGGCTTCGCGCATCGGCAGCCAGGCGTCCTTGACGCTGGTCGAACCACCTGTAAACATGATGCCCAGCTCGCGTCCCAGCTTGGCGGCCAGCCACTGCGCGCCCTGGCGCGTGCGGCCATCATCATCAGGGTGGAAAGGCAGGGTTTCGCGCAGGACCGTGAGATTGGCGTAGATCTTGTCGATCGGGGCCTGGACTACCCGCACCGAGTGCAGCGGCACGTCGAGCTCCTCGGCCACCAGCATCGGCAGCGCGGTATGCACGCCCTGCCCCATTTCGCTGCGCGGCACCACCACCGAGACCGTGCCGTCGGGCGCGATCGCGACCCAGCCGTTCAGGCCGACCGCGCCGCCTTCGACGGGCAGCGGTTCGGCCGCATGCAGGCGCTGGCGCGGCGGCTGGAAGCCCCAGCCGACCAGCAGGGCGCCGGTGCCAAGCAGGCCGCCGGCGAGGAAACGCCGGCGCCCGCGCTTCGGCTTGTCGTCAGCTTGTACCTGGGTTGCCTGTTGCGGCCTCGTTTGCGTCATCGCGTTCTTTTTCGTGTCCCTGGCCCCAGCGTGCCAGTATCTCCGCCGGCAGTACCGGCCGGCTGTATAGATAACCCTGCGCATGGCTGCAGCCATGGCGCAGCAGGAAGGCCGCCTGCTCTTCCGATTCGACGCCCTCGGCAATCACCGACAGGTTCAGGCTCTTGCCGAGCTGGATGATCGCCACCGCGATCGCCTCGTCGCTGGCATCGGTCGAGATGTCCTTGATGAAGCTGCGGTCGATCTTCAGGGTCTGCACCGGCAGCTGCTTCAGGTAGGCCAGCGACGAGTAACCGGTCCCGAAATCGTCGATCGCCAGCCCGACGCCGATCGCGCGCAGGTTGTTGATGTACTCGAGCGCGTCGCCGGTATTCATGATGACCGACTCGGTGACCTCGAGCTGCAGGCGCGCCGCACTCAGACCGGCGTCTTGCAGGACCGCGGCCACGGCCGGCGCCATGCTGCCGCGGTCGAACTGGCGCACCGACAGGTTCACCGCCATCTTCGGCACGTGCAGCCCATCCGTTTCCCAGCATACCATCTGGCGGCAGGCCTCGGCCAGTACCCATTGCCCCAGCTGGCCGATGAAACCGGTGTCCTCGGCCACCGGGATGAAGCGCGTCGGCGGAACCAGCCCCAGCTCGGGGCTCTGCCAGCGAACCAGCGCCTCGACGCCGACCAGGCGACCGCTCTCGATGTCGACCTGGGGCTGATAATGGAGGAAAATCTCGTTCTTCTCGATCGCGCGGCGCAGCATGGTTTCCAGGCGCAGGCGCTCGACGCCCTCGCCGCTCATCGAGGGCGCATAGAACTGGTAGCCGTTGCGCCCGCGCGCCTTGGCCTGGTACATCGCCACGTCGGCGTTCCGCACCAGCATGTTCACGTCCAGGCCATCCTGCGGGAACAGGCTGATGCCGATGCTGGCGGTGACGAACAATTCGTAGCCCGAGACCGTAAATGGCTGCTCGAACAGGGTCATCAGCTTGCCGGCCGCGTGGCCCGCGCCGAACTCGCCCTTGGCGTCTTCGAGCAGCACGATGAATTCGTCGCCGCCCAGACGCGCCAGCGTATCGCCCTCGCGCAGGCACCTGGTGAGCGCCGCTGCCACCTGCTTGAGCAGCTCGTCGCCGACGTGGTGGCCGAGCGTGTCGTTGACGTTCTTGAAGCGGTCCAGGTCGATGAACAGCACGGCCAGCTGCTCGTCGGCGCGGGCGGCGCGGATCATCGCGTGCTGCAGGCGGTCGTGGAACAGCAGGCGATTCGGCAGCGCGGTCAGCGGGTCGTGGTGGGCCAGGTGATCGAGCTTGTCCTGCGATTCCTTGACCTTGGTGATGTCGCTGAACACGCAGACATAGTGGGTGACCGAGTCCTGTTCGCCGCCATCGTCGCTGCGCACCGCCGACACCGTGAGCGACTCCAGATAGACCTCGCCGTTCTTGCGGGTGTCCCAGATCTCGCCGCGCCAGAAGCCCGTATCGGCCAGGTCGCCCCACAGCTGCTGGTAGAAGCCGTCGTCGTGGCGGGTCGAGCGCGTCAGGCTCGAATGCTGGCCCAGCGCTTCGCGCTCGGTGTAGCCGGTGATCTGGGTGAAGGCCGGGTTGGTGGCGATGATGCGGCCGAACACGTCCAGCACCATCACGCCGTCGGCGATGTGTTCGAGCACGGTGGCGGCCAGGCGCAGCTTTTCCTCGGCCTGCTTGCGCTCGGTGATGTCCGCGAATACCCAGATGCTGCCTTCGTTCGGGCGCAGCGGATCGAGTGCGCTGCCGCTCACCAGCAGCCAGAAGGGCGTGCCGTCGCGGCGCCGGAACTGGATTTCCTCGCCGGTATCGAGGCTCCCGGCGCGTGCCGGATAGCTCTCGAGCCAGCCCTGCTCGTATTCGGCGCGGCCTGGGAACAGGATCTCGGTCGAGCTGCCGACCATGCCGCCGTCGGCATAGCCGAACAGCGCTTCGCCGCGGCGGTTGGCCGAGACGATGCGGCGATGGCGCACGAACAGCACGCCGAACATGACATTGTCCAGGATCGCGCCCTGCTCGGTCAGCAACGCCTCGATGCGCATTTCGTCGTGCTTGCGCGCGCTGATGTCGTAGATGATGCCGTCTACGCGGAAGGCTTCGCTGCCCCACTCGCCCTGCGGCTGGCCGCATTCCAGCACCCAGCGCTCGATGCCGCCGGCGTCGACGATGCGGTACTCGACTTCATACGGGATCCCGGCCAGCAGCGCATCCTTGGCCGCGTGGCGCTGCAGGCGGCGGTCTTCGGGATGGATGATGTTGCACCAGTCGTCGGTGGTGGCCAGCATGAAGCGCTCGGCCCGATAGCCGGAGATCTCCTCGATGGCGTCGCTGACGAAATCGATCGCGCCGCCCGGGCGGGCGCGGAACACGGCGCCCGGCACCTGGGTGACGATGGTGCGGAACTGCTCCTCGCGCCGGCCGATGTCGGCGAACAGCTCGCCGATCGCCATGCGCATGCGCTCCATCTGGCTGCCCAGGCGTCCCAGCTCGTCGGCGGCGCTGAGCACCAGCGGGGTATCGAAGTCGCCGCGCGCCAGCCGGTCGGAGAAACCGGTGAGCGTGCGCAGCGGCGAGAGCAGCCGGCGCCGCAGCAGCAGCGCGATCAGCAGCAGCGAGATGCCGAGCTGGATCGCCAGCACCAGGGCGTAGTCGCGCTGCTTGGCGCGCAATTCCTGCTGGCTGAGGTAGTCGCCCATCTCGATCGCAACGCGGCCGATCTTCTGGCCCTGCACCACGATGTCGCGCTCGGCGCGGTAGGCGCGCGCGCCAGGCAGCAGCACGGCGCGCCGACTGATGATCTCGGTTTCCGACACCCCGCGCACCTCGAGGTACACCACGGCCGGGTCGCGCATGAAGGAGTCGACCAGCGAACGCGCCGCCTCGAGGTTCATGTCCCAGAGCGACTCCTGGATCCCGAGCGCCAGGATGTCGGCATTGCGCTGCAGCGCATCGTTCAGGCCGTAGACGGCGGCTTCGCGCTCCTGCACCCCGATCAGGAACACGCCGCCGACCACGGCGGGCACCGCCAGGCTGCCGAAGACCACCAGCAGCAGCGCGCAATAGATCGAGCGGCCATAGAGCCGGCGCAGCCGGGCCGGCAATCCGCGGAAGGTGAAGCGTGGGAGGGGCATCGGGTAGTCGGCGCGACCCTGCGCTTGCGCAAGGCAACACCCATTTATCTATGGCAAGGGAATGCCTTGATTATGCATGTTAGATAGCAATGCGTCACGCAATTGCAGAGGGCGCCGGAATGCCGGACTCCCTGCTGTCGGCAGGACGCGACAAGACTTGTTATGATTGAATCTTTCAGAGGAGACATGATGAGCCTGTCCATGTATACCGCCTCGGTCCCGGCATTCCGCCGCATGCTCGGCAGCCTCGCCGCGCTGCTGGAAACCGCCGAGACCCATGCCCAGCAACACAAGTTCGAGCCGGCCGCCCTGCTGCAGGCGCGCCTGTTCCCGGATATGTTCCCGCTAATTAAGCAGGTGCAGGTCGCGAGCGACTTCGCCAAGGGCGCGAGCGCGCGCCTGGCCGGCCAGGACGTGCCGCGCTACGAGGACAACGAGCAGACCTTCGCCGAGCTGCAGCAGCGCATCACCAAGACCCTGGGCTATATCGATTCGCTGCCGCAGGAAGCGTTCGATGGCGCCGACACGCGCCCGGTCACCCACGGGGCGGGCGAGCGCGCCCGCCATTTCGACAGCGGCGACGCTTACCTGACGGGTTTCGTGCTGCCGAACTTCTACTTCCACGTGACGACCGCCTACGCCATCCTGCGCCACAACGGCGTGCCGATCGGGAAGCGCGATTTTTTGGGCGTGAGTTAACCAGAACCGCAGACCAGCCCACGCGTTCAACCCACGCGTGCGCAGCCCGAACGCGTCATATTACGTATTCCGCCGAGGATACCCCTGCGCCAGAATCCGCACCCACACCCGTTCCTTGTCCTCGTCGCTCATCGACACCCAATGGGCCACCTCGGCCACGGTCCGCCCGCAGCCCCGGCAGACGTCGTCGAAGGTCGTCGAGCACACCGCCACGCAGGGCGTATCCGCCCGCTCCGGCACCTTGCCCGGCCCGGCGGGATCAGCGTGCCGGGCCGACATCGAGCTTGTCCCAGCCGTCATGGCCCAGTTTTTCCATGGTCTCGATATTCTTCTCGAAGATCTCGGCCGCCTCCGGGAAGGCCTCGACCGCGCGGTCGATGCTGTCTTCGCGCAGCAGGTGCAGGATCGGGTAAGGCGCGCGGTTGGTGTAGTTCGCGATGTCGTTGGGGTCGCTGTCCGCGAACTGGTAGTCCGGGTGAAAGCTGGCCACCTGCAGCTCGCCGTCCAGCTGCATGTCCTCGACAGCGGCATCGGCCACGTCCAGGAACTCGTTGTAGTCCTCGAAGTCGTTCAGCACGAAAGGATGGATCAGCAGGGTCGTGTCGACCTCCTCGGCCGGGGTGTCGGACAGGCGCTGGAGCTCGTCCATCAATTGCTCGAGCAGCGCTTCCGGAGTGGTCGCACTCGACACCACGTAGCGCACCTGCTCCTTTATATAGACAGCCTTGGCAAAGGGACAGAGGTTCAGGCCGATGACGGCCCGTTCCAGCCAGCGGCGGGTGGCGGCAATGACCGCGTCGTCGTTGGGGTTCGGTTGTGCAGTGCTCATGGTGGCTCGTTCTGAAATGCGGGAAGCGAAAAGCCGGATTGTACGCACTCTTTGCGTGCCCTCATAGGTCGAGACCCCGGCAGACCTGGTCTAGCCCCTGAGGCATGCGCGCATGCCGCATGCATGCACAGGATTTCCGGAACAGGCAAGCCGGGCGGCACCATCGCCTCATACGCCTAATGTCGCGATCAGCGGCCAATTTCAGGGCATCTTTCATGTTCGCGATGTCAATTTACGAGAGTGGTAGCAGGAAAATAATTTGTAACGAGAGGGTTTTACTTCTTGACGTGTAAGAGCATGCCTACTTAAACTGCTTCCTTACCTAGTCCGTTCGTTCCTGGACGCAACACTGGAAAGCGATGCACGATATGATCCGAAAGACCTTAGCGACTGCCGCGCTGGCCCTGTTGGCCGCCCCGATGACCTACGCGATCGAGACCGCCCCAAGCGCCCCAGTGGCGACCGCGGCGCCTGTAAGCTCCGCAGCGAATCTCCGCCCTGCCCTCGCGACCGCGCCTGGCCTGCTGAAGGCCGACGAATTCAAGGAAACCGACGTCTGGGGCCGCATCCGCAGCGGTTATGCGATCCCCGATATCGACAACAGCCTGGTTGCGCGCCACACCAAGGGCTATAGCGCCCACCCGGACAGCCTCAAGCGCATTTCGGGCCGCGCCTCGCTCTATCTCTACCACGTGGTACAGGAACTCGAAAAGCGCGGCATGCCGACCGAACTGGCGCTGCTGCCCGTGATCGAATCCGCCTTCAACCCGCAAGCCCTGTCCACCGCCAGCGCTGCCGGCCTGTGGCAGTTCGTGCCGGGCACCGGCAAGGACTACGACCTCAAGCAGAACATGTTCAAGGACGAGCGGCGCGGCGTGCTGGCCTCGACCGATGCCGCCCTGACCTATTTGCAGCGTTTGTACACCATGTTCGGTGACTGGCAGCTGGCCCTGGCAGCCTATAACTGGGGCGAAGGCAATGTACAGCGCGCCATCAAGAAGAACCAGGCGCTGGGCAAGGGCACCGATTTCGAAAGCCTGGCCGAGCTGATGCCGCTCGAAACCCGCAACTACGTGCCGAAGCTGCAGGCAGTCAAGAATATCGTCGCCAACCCGGCCCAGTACAACATCGCCCTGCCGGCGATCGACAACCAGCCGTATTTCACCGCCGTGGACAAGACCAGCGACATCGACGTCGCCGTCGCCGCCCAGCTGGCGGAAATGTCGCTCGACGAATTCCGCGCCCTGAACCCGCAGTTCAAGAAGCCGGTCATCACCGGCGGCGAGAAGACCAAGATCCTGCTGCCGAAAGAAAACGCCGAAAAGTTCCACCTGAACCTGGCGCAATGGGGCCGCAACCTGTCCACCTGGACCACGCACAAGATCACCGGCGCCCGCGTCTCGATCGCCTCGCTGGCCTCGAAGTTCGGCACGACCCCGGAAATCATCCGCCAGGCCAACAACATCCCGGCGAAGTCGACCTTCAAGGCCGGCTCGACCATCTTGGTGCCAAAGGTCTCGGCCTCGAATGCCGGCGACATCGCCGAGAACATCATCGACAATGCCGTGGTGGCCTTCGAAGCCGAACGCAGCAGCAGCAAGCGCGTCAAGGCGTCCGCAGGCTCGCGCTACAAGGCCAAGGCCGAAGCCCGCAGCTCTTCCAAGGGCGGCCGTATCGCCCGAAATACCACCTCGAAGCGCAAGCACCGCTGATCCTCCCCAAGGCCGGCCCCGCGCCGGCCTTGTCCCCACCTGCACTTCTGAACAGCTGCGTGCAGACTTTTCCAAACTGTTGTATAGTGTCGTTTGTGCGCTGCAATAGAACGTCCGAACAGACTGGACGCAGCAGTTGATTCGTCGACTTAGCAAGCAGCATCACAAGTAACAAACAAGCAGCATCGCAACCCTTGGCGACAAATTGGTCGCCCCCCATAAAGCCCTCCCGCCCTGTGTGTCAGCACCAAGACACCGTCCCGGCGCAAAGCTTTTGTGCCGAAATTTCTTTCTATTCTGAGTCATTTCGTAGTGTTGGTTCGCGTTGCTATTTTGCGCACGTCTCTTTGACACGCGTGATCACGATTTAATTCGAAAGTAAAATCCACATGAGTTTTGAAGCACTAGGTTTACACGCGTCCCTCGTCAAAGCAGTTGCCGTCGCCGGCTACACCCAGCCGACCCCGGTGCAGGAGCAGGCAATCCCTGCCGCCATCGCCGGCCGCGACCTCTTGGTGTCGTCGCAGACCGGTTCGGGCAAGACCGCAGCCTTCATGCTGCCCGCCCTGAACAAGCTCGCCAATGCCGAGCAGGCCGACGCTGCCCGTACCACTGCGCAAAGCGCGCAATCGGCGCGTGCCCGCGGCGAAAAAGTCCGTTTCACCGCAGCCCAGCCGAAAATGCTGGTCCTGACCCCGACCCGCGAGCTGGCACTGCAAGTGACCAGCGCGACCGAGCAATATACCTCCGACATGCGCCGCATCCGCGCCGTGTCGATCCTGGGCGGCATGCCTTACCCGAAGCAGATGCAACTGCTGGCCAAGAATCCTGAGATCCTGGTTGCCACCCCTGGCCGCCTGATCGACCACATGGAATCGGGCAAGATCGACTTCTCGCAGCTGGAAATCCTGGTGCTGGACGAAGCCGACCGCATGCTGGACATGGGTTTCATCGACGACATCGAGAAGATCGTCGCCGCGACCCCGTCGTCGCGCCAGACCATGCTGTTCTCGGCAACGCTCGACGGCGTCGTCGGCAACATGGCGCGCCGCATCACCAAGGATCCGCAGACGATCCAGATCATGAGCGCGGCCAACCGCCACGAGAACATTACCCAGCGCGTGCACTTCGTCGACGACCTGTCGCACAAGAACCGCCTGCTGGACCACCTGCTGCGCGATGAATCGGTCGACCAGGCTGTCGTCTTCACCGCCACCAAGCGTGACGCCGACACCATCGCCGACCGCCTGAACATCGCCGGCTTCGCTGCCGCTGCGCTGCACGGCGACATGCACCAGGGCGCGCGTAACCGCACCCTGGACAGCATGCGCCGCGGCCAGGTGCGCGTGCTGGTGGCGACCGACGTTGCCGCCCGCGGCATCGACGTCCCGACGATCACCCACGTGGTGAACTACGACCTGCCAAAGTTCCCTGAAGACTATGTGCACCGTATCGGCCGTACCGGCCGTGCCGGCCGCAATGGCCTGGCGATCTCGCTGGTGAACCACGCCGAAGGCATGAACGTGAAGCGCATCGAGCGCTTCACCAAGCAGCTGATTCCGGTCAACGTCGTGGAAGGCTTCGAGCCGAAGCGTTCGGCGCCTGCCCGCACCGGTGCTCGCCCAGGCTGGAAACCAGGCGACGGCCGCAATGCCGCACCGAGCAAGCCAGGCCAGCGCAGCTTCGCCAAGCCGGGCGCTCCACGTGAAGGCGGTTACGCCGATCGTGCAGCCCGTCCAGCCGACAGCCGTTATGCAGACCGTGGCCCGCGTGAAGGTTTCGGCGCAGCGCGCGAAGCCGGCCGTGCACCAGTAGCCGGCGCCCCGCGCGAAGGCGGCTACCGTGGCGCCCGCACGGAAGGCGCACCACGCCGCGACAGCGGTTTCGCCAAGCCATCGGCGCATCCGCGTTCGGGCGACGGCGTGCGCCGCACCTTCGGCGAGTATTGATCGCTGACACGGGGGAGCACCAGCTCTCCCAGGAAAAACGGCTGCCTCGGCAGCCGTTTTTTTTCGCCTGTCGATTCCAGCAAGCGCCTCCTCCCCGCCCATGCTGCCGAATCCGCATTCGCCGGCATCAAGGGCTGCCGGCCCGGGCGGCGGCGTATAATCGCGTTCTTTCTTCATTCGCAAGAGCAGCCAGTGCGCAAGCGCATCCTCATCGTCAGTCCCGCCAGCGCGCGGGAAAACAATGGCAACTGGCAGACGGCCAGCCGCTGGGCGCGTTTCCTGCGCGGGACGCACGACGTGCAGATTGCAGGCGACTGGTCCGCAGGCGAGGCGCCGCCCGACCTGATGGTGGCCCTGCACGCGCGCCGCTCGGCCGCGCCGCTGGCCGCCTTCACCGGCGCGCATCCCGGCCGGCCCTCGGTGCTGGTGCTGACGGGAACGGACTTGTACCGCGACATCGACACGATTCCTGAAGCCGGCGCGTCCCTGGTGCGCGCGCAGGCCCTCGTGCTGCTGCAGCCCGCGGGCATGGAGCTGCTGCCACCCGCGCTGCGCACCAGGGCCCGTGTCATCTACCAGTCTGCGCCCCAGCTGCGCCCCCACCGCCGCACGGGCGGCGAACGCTACGCCGACATCTGCATGCTCGGCCACCTGCGCGACGAAAAAGACCCGCTGACCTTCATGCGCGCGGCGGGCCTGGTCACCGCGCCAGCCGCCCGCTTGCTGCATATCGGCAGCGCGCTCGATCCGGCGCTGGGCGCTGCCGCCGACGCCGCGCAGGCAGAGAACCCTCGCTACCGCTGGCTCGGCGCCCTGCCCCATGCTAGAGCGCGCCAGCGCCTGAAGCGCTGCCATGCGATGGCGATCACGTCAACCATGGAAGGCGGCGCCAACGTCATCATCGAAGCCGTCACCTGCGGCGTGCCGGTGCTGGCCTCGCACATCAGCGGCAACCGCGGCATGCTGGGCGAGGACTATGCCGGCTATTTCGCGCCAGGCGACGCGGCCGCGCTGGCGGGCCTGATCGACCGCTGCGTCAAGGACGCGCAGTTCGACGCCCTGCTGCGGCGCCAGTGCGCGGCGCGCGCCGCCCTGTTCGCCCCCACCCTCGAGCAAGCGGCGCTGCGCGAACTGGTGGATAATCTCCTCCTTGCCGCGCCCGGCGCGCACCTACCAACGACTGGATAAGCCCATGAACACGACGCCTGAACAACCCATCAAACTGACCTCCTTCTCGCACGGCGGCGGCTGCGGCTGCAAGATCGCGCCCGGCGTGCTGGCCGAAATCCTGGGCAAGTCGAAAGGCTTCCCGATCCCGAAGGAGCTGATGGTAGGCATCGAGACCGCCGACGACGCCGCGGTCTACAAGCTCAATGACGAGCAGGCCCTGATCGCCACCACCGATTTCTTCATGCCGATCGTCGACGACCCCTTCGACTTCGGGCGCATCGCCGCCACCAATGCGATCTCGGACGTGTACGCAATGGGCGGCACGCCGATCATGGCGCTGGCCCTGGTCGGCATGCCGGTCAATAAGCTGCCTTTGGCGACCATCGGCGACATCATCCGCGGCGGCGAGTCGATCTGCGCGGAAGCCGGCATCCCGATCGCGGGCGGCCATACCATCGACTCGGTCGAGCCGATCTACGGCCTGGTGGTGCTGGGCCTGGTGCATCCGTCCAAGGTCAAGCGTAATGCCGACGCGCGCGCGGGCGATGTCCTCATCCTCGGCAAGCCGCTCGGCGTGGGCGTGCTCTCGGCCGCGCTGAAAAAAGACGCCCTGGGTCCGGACGGCTATGCGGCGATGATCGCCAATACCACCAAGCTGAACAAGCCGGGCAAGGCGCTGGCCGAGATGGAAGGGGTGCATGCGCTGACCGACGTCACCGGTTTTGGCTTGCTGGGCCACTTGCTGGAACTGGCGCGCGGCGCCAAATTATCGGCCTGGCTCGAGATGGGCCGGGTGCCACTGCTGCCGAACGTGCTGCGCCTGGCCCAGGACGGCTTCTTCACCGGCGCGTCCGGCCGCAACTGGGACGCCTACGGCAAGGACGTGACCCTGCGCGCCGCCGTCACCCCGGCGCAACAGGCGCTGCTGACCGATCCGCAAACCTCGGGCGGCCTGCTGGTGGCCTGCGACCCGGCCAGCGTCGACGAGGTCATGGCGCTGTTTGCGCGCGAAGGCTTTGCTGATGCCGCCATCATCGGCAGCATGGGCGAAGGCGAGGCGCGCGTCACCGTCATTTAAGGACCGGCAGGCCCCGCCCAGCGCGGCGGCGACGCCGGCAAACTACTCTGCTGCCTGTCCATCGATGTCCGCCTGCGACGGGTCGTAATCCACCGCCGAATAAATCGCCGACCCGGCCGGCTGCCCGACGGTGCGCGCAATGAGCCCGCCCAGCCTGATCGACATGATGGAATGGCCTCGCGCTCAGCGCGTGCGGCGCTGCGGGGCCGACAGCTCGCCGATGCCGTCGACCTGCAGGCGGCCCAGGCGGAACAGCCCGCCATCCCCGCCCTCGTGCGCGGCCTCCGGTCGGCGCACCGGCAGCGGCTTGCGCAGTGACAGCGCGACCGCGCTCAGGGCCACCAGCACCAGCAGCAGCAAGACCAGCGCGAGGGCGACCGGCAGGGGCAGGACGAAGGCGACAGTTTGGCTCATGACATCTCCCGATGAGGTTGATCTCGCGCTCGATTAACTTGGCGCAAGCGCCTACTGTGCCACCGCAAGAAATACGAGAAATTGATGAAGCGCAACCAGTTGCAAACAGGAAGGTTCAGGTGGGCGGGTGGGTGATGAGGGGCTCGGGCGGCTGGTTGGCACGGCCCTGCCCGACCCGCTCGTATTCGGCGATCACCTGGGCGCCGAGCAGCAGCAGGGTGGCCGCGATCTCGAGGCTGAACATCACCACGATGGCGGTCGTCATCGAGCCGTAGACGACGTTCACCTGCGACAGGGTCGAGAAATACCAGACCAACACGTGGCGCGCGACTTCCCAGAGCAAGGTCGCGGTGACGCCGCCGATCAGCGCATGCCAGACGGACAGCCGGCCCACCGGCATCACCAGGTAAATCGAGGTCAGCACCAGGATTTCGCCTAGCAGCCCCAGCAGGTAGAGCAGCACCCCGGAAACGCCGTTGAGCGACCACTGGTAGCCGAACAGCCAGACGCTTTCCTGGCCCATCACTTCCAGGGTGCCGGCGACCAGGGTGACGATCATGACGCCGAAGCCCAGCGCCAGGATGTAGCAGTAAGGCAGCACGGCCGACACCAGGAAATGGCGGCGCGTGATTTCGACCCGGTGCTTGAAGATCACGCTCATCGCGTTTTCCAGCACGGTGAAAGCAAACGAGCTGAAGAACAGCATGGTCCCGCCCAGCAGCCAGGTGATCAGGTCGCGGTTTTCCAGGAAGTTCGCCACCTCGCCCACGATCGAGTCGGACTGGCCCGGCATCAGGAGCTTCAAATAGCGGTGCAGGGTCTCGAGCAGCTCGCCTTGGGGGATGAAATGCGACAGCGCCACCACCACCAGCATCAGGAAGGGCACGATCGACAGCAGCGCGTAATAGGCGACGGCGCCGGCCAGCAGCAGGCCCTGGTTGGCGCGGAAACCGCGGATCACCTGCAGGGTGAATGCCAAGGGGTGGGCCAGGATATGCGCGTTTGCACGCTGGTCGAGCAGGTGCTCGCGCCAACTGCGGCGGCTCATCGGGCCAGCCTGATCCCGGTGAACTGCCAGCGGGCACCTGTCGGGAAAAAGTTGCGGTAGCTGGCACGCGCATGGCCATCGGGCGTGGCGCAAGACGAGCCGCGCAGCACGTACTGGTTGACCATGAACTTGCCGTTGTATTCGCCGATGGCGCCCGGCGCCGGGACATAGCCGGGGTAAGCCGCATAGCTGCTGCTGGTCCACTGCCAGCAGGCGCCAAACATCTGCTGCAAGCCGTCGCCGTTGGCCGCAGCCGGATGCAGGGCCCCGCCGGCGAGCGCCGCCTGGCGCGCGGCGAATTCCCACTCGGCTTCGGTCGGCAGGCGCGCGCCGCGCCAGCGTGCGTAGGCATCGGCCTCGTAGAGCGACAGATGGGTCACCGGGCGCTGCGCATCGAGCGGCTGGATGCCGTGCAGGGTGAATTCGTCCCAGCCACGGCTGCCGTCGCCGATCCAGTACAGCGGATGCTGCAGCTCGCCCGTGCAGACGCGGTCCCAGCCCTCGGCCAGCCACAGCGCCGGGTCGCGGTAGCCGCCGGCCTCGATGAATTCGCGGTATTCGCCATTGGTGACCAGGCGCGAGGCCAGCTCGAAGGGCGCGATATAGGTGCTGTGGCGCGGCAGCTCGTTGTCGAAGCAAAAGCCGTCGCCTCCATGGCCGATCTCGGCCAGGCCGCCGTCGAATTCGATCCATGACGAGGCCGCATGCGGCACACCCGCTTCCATGTCTTGCGGGGCATACGCCGGGAACATCGGGTTCTGGGCCAGCAGGTGCTTGACGTCGGTGAGCATCAGCTCCTGGTGCTGCTGCTCATGCTGCAGGCCGAGCTCGACGAGCTTGCCGATGGCAGGGTCGGGCTGGCCCGCCGCCAGCCGGGCGACGCGGCGGTCGACGTCGGCGCGGTAGGCACGCACTTCGTCCAGCGAAGGCCGCGTGAGCAGGCCGCGCTGCGGGCGCGGGTGCTTGGCGCCGATGCCGTTGTAATACGAATTGAACAGCACCCGGAAGGCCGGGTGGAAGGGAGCAAAGTCCGCCTCAAACGGCTCCAGGATGAAGGTCTCGAAGAACCAGGCCGTGTGTGCCAGGTGCCACTTCACCGGGCTGGCGTCCGGCATCGATTGCGCGCAGCAGTCTTCGCTTGACAGGGGCGCGGCGATCTCGAGCGAGCGGGCGCGCACCCTTTCATAAGCGTGCATGAGGTCTTCGCGCTGCCCGATACCCATCAGTGGACCACCTTTGCCTGCGTGCGTGCGTGCGCATGCGCGTGGATCACCGCGAACCAGCGCTGCGGGTCGGTCCAGACGTGGGTGGCCTCGAACCCGGAACGCTCCAGCAGCGCGATCGCGTCGGCCTGCCGGTATTTGTAGCTGTTCTCGGTGTGGATGGTCTCGCCCGCCTGGAAGCTGCGGCCGCCGCCCGTCCAATGCACCTCCTGGGCGCGGGTTGCTTCCAGGTGCATTTCGACGCGGCCGCGCGCTTCATTATAGAAGCCATGGTGGCGCCATGCACGAACGTCGAAATCGGCCCCGATCAGGTGGTTCACGTGGCGCAGCGCATTGAGGTTGAAGGCGGCGGTCACGCCCAGCGCGTCGTCGTAGGCGGCGTCGAGGATGGATTTCTCCTTGACCAGGTCGATGCCGATCAGTACCGCGCCATCGTCACCGCATTGCCGGCGCAGGCGGCGCAGGAAGCCCTGGGCTTCGTCGGGCGTGAAATTGCCGAGGGAAGAGCCCGGATAGAAGAACAGGCGGCGCTCGGCCCTTACCGTCGGCGGCAGCTCGAAGCGGCTTGAAAAATCCATGCCCAGCCCTTCCATGGCAATCTGCGGGAAACGTTGGCGAAGGCGCAGCAGGGCGTCGTTCAGGAACTCGGCCGAGATGTCGATCGCGACATACTGGCTTGGGGCGAGCAGCGGGAACAGCGCGGCCGCCTTGGAGCAGTTGCCGGCGCCGAGGTCGACCAGGGTGGTGCCGGAGCCCGCGACCCGTGCGATCTCGGCGCCATGGCGCGCGAAGATAGCAGCCTCGGTGCGGGTCGGGTAATACTCGGGCAGTTCGCAAATGGCTTCGAACAGCTTGGAGCCGAGCGCGTCGTACAGGAATTTGGGCGAGATCCACGCATCGGGAGCGTCGAGCCCGGCATGCAGTTCGTCTGCGACGTGGGCATTGGCGGCGCGCGGCGGATCTTGCGTGCAGGAGGTGTGCATAAGCGTTATCATTCGTGCCGCCACTTCGCACCATGCGTCATGGCAAAGGGGTTACCGCTTCGAAGTTGCCGATTTGGCTATCATAGCGGAATACGGTTTTTTACCGCTTTCGCGTGGCGCGCAAACGTGGCGTGCGGCGTGAATGCCTCCGCTTCATCCCATTTCCAAAATTCAATGAGAAAGCCCGACATGACTTCGTTTTCGCCTTCGCGTGTCCTGAAATCCCTGTTCGCCGCCACCGCTACTGCCGGCCTGATGTTCGCCGCCGGCGGCGCATATGCCCAGAACACCCCGGGCGTGCTGCGCGTCTCGGCCATTCCCGACGAAGCGCCGACCGAGCTGCAGCGCAAGTTCAAGCCGCTGGGCGACTACCTGGCCAAGGCGACCGGCCTGAAGGTCGAGTTCACCCCGGTCACCGACTACGCCGCTTCAGTCGAAGGCCTGGTCAACCGCAAGATCGACATGGTCTGGTTCGGCGGCTTCACCTTCGTCCAGGCGCACGAGCGCAGCAAGGGCATGGTCACGCCGC
Organism: Telluria sp. ZB4P37; assembly: GCF_059685855.1. NCBI lineage: Bacteria > Pseudomonadati > Pseudomonadota > Betaproteobacteria > Burkholderiales > Oxalobacteraceae > Telluria > Telluria sp. ZB4P37. The sequence goes on along the minus strand of NZ_JCASID010000004.1, from coordinate 52,656 downwards.
TGGTGCAGCGTCTTGAGGACGAAAAATTCCGCTCGGTCTTCATCACCACCAACCCGGCCATCACCAAGCTGGACGACCTGAAGGGCAAGACCCTGTCCTTCGGTTCGGAATCGTCGACCTCGGGCCACCTGATGCCGCGCTCCTTCCTGCTGCGCGCCAAGATCAACCCGGACACCGACCTCAAGCGCATCGCTTTTTCGGGCGCGCATGATGCCACCGTCGCCGCGGTCGCGGGCGGGAAGGTCGATGCGGGCGCGCTGAACATTTCGGTCTGGGACAAGCTGGTCGAAGCGAAAAAGGTCGATCCGAAAACCGTGCGCGTGTTCTACACTACCCCCGGCTATTTCGACTACAACTGGACGGTCCGCAGCGACATGAATGCCGCGCTGAAGAAGAAGATCACCGACGCCTTCCTGGCGCTGGACGCTTCGACTCCCGAAGGCAAGGAAATCCTGGAACTGCAGCGCGCTACCAGATTCATCCCGACCAAGGTCGCGAACTACGCGGAAATCGAAGCCGCCGCCCGCAACGCCGGCCTGCTGAAGTAAGCGCTGTCCAGCCTCGACGATGACTTACAGGCTCGCCCAACTCACGGTACGCCACCTGGTGGCGGGGGCCGGCGTCGCCCCTGCCCTGCAGGCGCTCGACCTGGTCATCGAACCGGGCGAGCAGCTCGCCCTGATCGGCCCTTCGGGTGCCGGCAAGACTACCCTGCTCGCCACCCTCGCCTGCGCCCACAAGCCGGGCGAAGGCAGCTTCTCCGTCTTTGGCCAGGACCCGTGGACCCTGTCGCAGGCTGCCCGCCACCGCCTGCGCGCGCGCCTGTTCCTGGCGCCGCAGACGCCGCCGCTGCCGCCGCGCCAGCGGGTGGTGACCACGGTGCTGGCCGCGCGCCTGCCGCACATGGGTTTCTGGCAGGCCTTCGCTTCGCTGGTGCGCCCAAGTGACCCCGATGCCGCCCACGCCGCCCTGGCCCGCTTCGGCCTGGGCGACAAGCTGTATGCCCGCGTCGATCGCCTGTCCGGCGGCGAGCGCCAGCGCTGCGGCCTGGCGCGGCTGATGCTGTCCAGCGCCGAAGTCTTGCTGGTCGACGAGCCGATCTCCGCGCTCGACCCGGCCCTGGCGCAGCACACCCTGGCTACGCTGCAGCAGGAAGCCGGCGCGCGCCGCGCCACCCTGGTGTGCAGCCTGCACCAGGTCGAGATGGCGCGCGCCCACTTCCCGCGCCTGGTCGGCCTGCGCGACGGCCGCATCGTGTTCGACCTGCCGCGGGAAGCGGTAACCGATGCCATGATCGCGGCACTCTACGACAACGAACACGTGCAGCCGGCGTCCATGCATGCGCACGAATCGCCGGACCGGATCGCGGTCGGCGCTTGCTTCTGATGGGCTTCGCACGAACGGGACCTGCGCACCCGGACCCGGCCTGGCGCGGGCGCGTCATGGCAACCATCGTCTGCCTGGCCTTGCTGTGGCCAATGCTGGTGGCCAGCGAATTCAAGCCCTGGATCCTGTTCGATCCGCAAAGCCTGGCGGCCGCCGGCATGTTCTTGTCCGATTTCCTGCGCCCGGCGCTGGGCGCGGAATTCCTGGCCATGGTGCTGCGCGCGACCTGGCAGACGGTCGCCATCGCCACCGCGGGCCTGAGCCTGGCGCTGCTGGGGGCGATTCCCGCCACAATCATGATCACCGGGCGGCTGTCGGTATCGCTCCTGGGCACCAATCGCATGCGCCCGGTGTCAAGGCTCATCCGCCAGCTGCTGCGCTGGGTGCTGGTGCTGCTGCGCAGCGTGCCGGAACTGGTATGGGCGCTGCTGTTCGTGCGCATCGCCGGACTGGGCCCGACCGCGGGCGTGCTGGCGATTGCCCTGACCTATTGCGGCATGCTGGCCAAGGTGTATGCCGAGATCCTCGAGTCGAGCGACGCGCATGCCACGGACACGTTGCTGGCCAATGGCGCCGGGCGCCTGCCGGCGCTGCTGTATGGCGCGCTGCCGGCATCGTCGGCCGAACTGGTGTCCTACACCGTCTACCGCTGGGAGTGCGCCATTCGCGGCTCGGCGGTGATGGGTTTCGTCGGCGCAGGCGGCCTGGGCCAGCGCATGGACGAATCGACCAAGATGATGGCCGGCGGCGAAGTGGCCACCATGCTGGTCATGTTCGTGCTGCTGGTGGCCCTGGCCGACCTCGTGTCGAAACTGCTGCGCCGGAGGCTGGGATGACGCTAACAGTGCCCCCGCCGCCGCCACGCTCGCCCGGCACGATCCTGCTGCTGGCCGGATTGGCGTCGCTGGTGGTGGCCAGCTTCGCCTCGCTGCCCCTGCAATGGGCCGCCTTCTTCGCGCCGGAAGCCCTGGGCTCGGCGGCCGAATTCCTGGCCGGCTTCTCTCCGCCCGATACCGCGCCCGCTTTCCTGGCCAAGACCTTCGGGGCGCTGTGGGAGACGCTGGCCATGTCCCTGATCGGCACGCTGCTGGCGGTGGCCGGTGGCCTGGCGCTGGCCTTGCCGGCGTCCGGCCGCATGGGCGGGGCCTCGCGCGGCGCCATCCGCGCCCTGCTCAATGTCCTGCGCTCGATCCCGGAACTGGTGTGGGCTTCGCTGCTGCTGGTGGCGGCCGGCCTCGGACCCTTTACCGGAACCCTGGCGCTGGCCGCGCACACGACCGGCGTGCTGGGGCGCCTGTTTGCCGACGCGCTGGAGAACGTCGAACCGCTGCCGGAAACCACCCTGCGCACGAATGGCGCGGCGCCGCTGGCGGCCTTCCTGTACGCCGCCCTGCCGCAGGCGCTGCCGCAGATGCTGTCGTACGCGCTGTACCGGTGGGAGAACAATATCCGCGCCGCGGCGGTGCTGGGCGTGGTCGGGGCCGGAGGCCTGGGCCAGATGCTCAAATACCATCTGTCGCTATTCCAGATGCAGAGCGCGGCCACGGTGGTGATCGCGATGCTGCTGCTGGTGGCCATGGTCGACGCGGCCAGCTTCGCGCTGCGCCGCGCCCTCACCCGTTAAGCCTGGAAAGCCGATGCTCGTCCTCGACAATTTGAGCAAATCCTATGGCGGCCGCGTGGTGCTCGCCAGCCTGTCGCACAGCTTCCAGGGCGGCGAGTTTGTCGCCATCATGGGCGAATCAGGGGTGGGCAAGTCGACGCTGCTGAACCTCGTCGCGGGACTGGACGCCCCCGACAGCGGCCAGGTGATCGTGGACGGCACGCCGATGTCCGCGCTCGACGATGCCGCCGCCACCCGCCTGCGCCGCACCCGCATGGGCTTCATCTTCCAGGCCTTCCACGTGCTGCCCCACCTGACGCTGCGCCAGAACGTGGCGCTGCCGCTGCTGCTCAACCGGGAACCTGCCGACCGCGCCGACCAGATGCTGGAGGCGGTTGGATTGGGAGGGCGCGGCGAGGATTTCCCGCGCCAGCTCTCGGGCGGCGAACTGCAGCGGGTCGCGATCGCGCGCGCCCTGGTGCACCGCCCCGCCCTGCTGCTGGCCGATGAACCGACCGGCAACCTCGATCCCGAGACCGCCGCGGTCATCCTCGGCCTGCTGCGCCATGAAACCCGCGCCAGCGGGGCCGGTGCCATCATGGTCACCCACTCCCATGCCGCGGCCGCCATGGCCGACAAGGTGCTGGTCTTGAGTCGTTCCGGATTGAAATTAGCGTAAATTCCGCGAAGAAAGACCCAAATTCGGCGGTTTTGCGTTATACCCGTGAATCGTGCGTGACGTAATCGTAGTAATATCACAACGACCCGCCACCGAATAAGTGAACAAGAGCCAGGGCTTCCTCCAGAACAATCGGTTTGTCCCGAATCCATGTTTTCAAAATTCGGAGAAGCAACATGAGCGTACGACAGAAAAAACAGGAAATGCTCGCCGCTATGCATCGGGCCCGTGCAATGGAACCGCCGAGCTTTGTGCCCAACAAGCTACTGGACACGCTGATCGAGCGCATGCAGCTCAAGAACGACGCGGAGCTGTGCCGCGTGCTCGAGGTGCAGCCGCCGATCATCAGCAAGATCCGTCACCGCAAGCTCAATGTGGGCGCCACGATCCTGCTGCGGATGCACGAAAAATCGAACATCCCGATCCGTGAACTCAAGGAGCTGACCAGCGCCCCCATTCACTGATCGCTAGCCCGCTGCCGGCGGCCGCCCCGTTTTCAGCTGGGGCAGCGCCGCCAGCACCGCCTTGAGCGTGGCGATGTCGACCTGTCCCAGCAGGGCCACGCCCACGCGCAGCAGTTCACTCTTCTTGACGTCGACGCCGGCGCGCAGGCAGGCCCCCTTCACCTCGGCCAATACCGCGTATTCCTGCTCGGGCATGGTGAAGCTGTCGCGCACCAGCACCGGGCGCGCCGCCATGATGGTTTGCGGCGCCGTCGCCTGGAGCGCCGGCGCCCTGCGCACGGCTTTCCTTGGTGCGGGGTTCGACAGCGCTTTCGCTGCGGCTTTCACGGCAGTCTTGATGCCGGGCCTGGCGACTGGTTTGGCGACCGGTTTTGCGGCGGGTCTGGCAGCAGGCTTGACAGCCGGTTTTGCACGCTTGACCAAGGCGCTCTTGGCAGCGCGGGCCGGGGCTTTCGCCGTCTTGACTGGCACCGCTTTCGCGCGCGTTCCTGCTTTCGCTGCCGCTGCAACAGCGGCCGACTTCCTGGGCATTACCGACTCCATCATTCAACAAGCTAAACAATATAGTCGATTTGGGCCTGGACTGCCAGGCACCGCGCAGCTTCAGACCATGCGGGCGAACGCCGGCAGCCCCGGTGACAGGGCGAGACTACGCCGGTGCAGGTCCCACAGCGCGCCCACGCGCAAGCCGGCATGCACCGGCACCGTCTCGCCAATGCCGCACTCCTCCATCAGTGCCAGCAGCAGCGCCAGCCCGCCGGCCAGGTGGGGCGCACGTGCGGCAGGCGCCCAGGCCAGGCGCACCCGCGCGACGTGGCCGGTTTCGACGAAGCGCCGCCGCAGTCCGTAAAGGCTTTCGAGCGTCAGCCGCCCGTCCGCGATTCCTTCTTCCAGCACGATTTCGGCGAGCGCGCGCACGGTGCCGCAGGCGCCATACGCGATCGGCGGGTGGCGCCCGGCAAGCGTCGTCTCGGCAAAGCGGCTGCGCCCGGAGCGCACCGCGGCATCGAAACCGGCGGCATCGATGCGGCCGTCGGCGAAAAAGCTCAGGCTCTGGCGCACCGCGCCCACCGCAAAGGATTCGATGCACTCGATGGCCGGGCCGCGGCCCAGCACCAGTTCGGTCGAGGCGCTGCCGATGTCGAGCACCAGGCGCCGGTGCCCGTCGTCGTCGCCCAGGGTGCTGGCCACGCCCATGTAGACCAGGCGCCCGGCCTCGTCGTCGCCAATCAGTTCGATCGGACGGCGCAGCACGACTTCCGCGGCGGGCAGGAACACGCTCGCATTGCGCGCCAGGCGCAGGGCCGAGGTAGCAACGACGCGTACCGCCTGCGGGCGCCAGGACTCGAGGGTCTCGGCGAAGGCGCGCAGGCAGGCCAGCGCCCGGCGCAGGGCGGCCTCGCACAGGCTGCCGTCTTCTTCGAACGAAGCGGCCAGGTCTACCCTCTCGCACAGGCTGGCATCGAGCAGCAGTTCGCCGCCTTCGATGCGTCCGACGTGCAGGCGGAAACTGCCGGAGCCGAGTTCGACGGCGGCGTAGCGCGGAAGGTCCGGCGGTGTGATGGGCATGAAAGCTCCTGCTGCAAGAAAGCCGCAGGATACGTCCGCAATATGACGGCGATGTGACCGGCCCGTGAGGCTTGCGGCGCTAGGCCTTCAGGCCTCGACCGGGCTGGGCACCGCCTGGCTGACCCGGTTGCGCCCGCCGCTCTTGGCAGCCTGCAGGGCGTCGTCGGCGCGCTGGAACAGGGTCACGGTGCTGTCTTCCGGGCGCAGCACGGTCACGCCGAAGCTGGCGGTCATCGTGATCAGGGCCCGTTCGCTCTTGACCGGGGTGCTGGCAATCGCGGCGCGGATGCGTTCGGCCACGAGCAGGGCTTCATCGACGTTGGTGCGCGGCAGCAGGATCGCGAATTCGACGCCGACCAGGCGGCCGACCAGGTCGGAATCGCGCAGCTGGCGCTTGCACAGCTCGACCACGTTGCGCAGCACGGCGTCGCCGGCCGGATGGCCGTAGCTGTCGTTGACGCGCTTGAAGCCGTCCAGATCCAGCACCACCAGCGCGGTCGGCAGCCCCGGGCGGCGCGCCAGCGCCATCCAGGGCGCCAGGGCATGGAAGAAGCTGCGCCGGTTCGGCACATTGGTCAGCGGGTCCACCAGTTCCAGGCGCGCCAGTTCGCGCCCGGCGCGCTCGCGCCCGAGCAGCAGCATGCCGAAGCCGTTGGCCAGCATCAGGACGTAGAGCGCGGCGCTCGAGAGCTGGCGCAGCAGTTCGCTCGACAGCCAGCGCCAGCCGCCCGGCAACACCAGCACCGACAACCCGCGCAGGGCCACCACCAGGGCCAGCACGGCGGTGAGCAGCGCCAGGAAGCGCTGCAGCAGGCTGGCGCTGCGCCAGTTCGAGGCCAGCGCGATCGCGCCCAACAGGTAAAAAACGCCGAGCAGCAGCGACGAGGCGACGCTGCGCAGGCCCTGCTCGTCGATCAGGTAACAGATGAAGAAAGCGAAGATCCCGAGCGCGGCCGCCAGCAGCATCGGGCGGCGCCAGCCTTCGTGGCCATTGGTTTCCCAAGCCGCGCCGGCTTCGATCGCGACGCCGGCGAACAGCAGCGCATAGCCGCCCGGCAGTGCCAACGGCTCGGGCACCACGCCGAAGCCGCCCAGCGCCAGCAGGGTCCAGGCCCCGGCCTGCACCTGTTTCGACAGCGCCCAGGCGGCCAGCGCAGGCGGGCGCACCGGGCCATGGTCGTAGAAGGTCAGCACGGCGCACAGGGCCAGGTTACCCAGGGCCAGCACCAAGACCATCGTGGTCGCGTCGAGGTTCGTCATCGTTCGGGGTCCAGCGGCTTAGTATTCGTGTTCGACACGCTGGGTGCCGTCGCCGACCTTGCTGGCCCAGGCACGCGTAAAATAATCCTGCTCCTCCGGGTTGGGCGCCGCATGCCAGAACACGATCAGGGTGCCCTTGTGGTCGTGCAGCTGGGTCAGCTTCTCGACGAAGCCGGTATTGCCGGCATGCTCGGCCATGGCCATTGCGTAGCCGTACACGCGCTGCAGGCGCTCGATCCGGTCGGGCTCGGTCAGGGCGTTGGTGGCGGTAATGGAGGGATGGTCCAGGAACATGGGATCTTCCAGTTGTTCGAATGGTCAGCTTATCAGAAAGCGATGCTTCGCAACAAGCTGCGTCGAGTGCCTTTCCCTTCCCGGCACCGATGCGCCGCCATCATGGCGCGCATTTCATCCCTTACACTGGCCGCATGCCCGAACCGCGCAACCATCTTTCCCCGCCTGCCCCGATCGTCACGACCGTGGGCGACCGGCGCACCCTGGAATTCACGCCCGGCGACATCCAGAGCGAAATGCGGCTGTCGCGTCCTTGTGCGCTGGTGCTGGGCTATGCGCGCGCCATGATGTGCTTCGCGCTCCTGGTGCCGCGCCCGCGCCATATCGTGATGGTGGGCCTGGGCGGCGGCTCATTCGTCAAGTTCTGCCACCGCCATTTCCCTTGGGCGCGCCTCACGGTGCTGGAGGTGCGCGCCGACGTGATCGCGCTGCGCGGGCAGTTCCAGGTGCCGCCCGACGACGCCCGGCTGCGCGTGCTGCACGTCGATGCCGCCGTTTGGCTGTCCGGGCAGGACGCGATGGCCGACGTGCTGCTGGTCGATGGCTTCGACGCCGCCGGCCTGCCCCCCGCCCTGTCCAGCGCGGGCTTTTATGCCGACTGCAGGCGGGCCCTGCGGCCAGGCGGCGTGCTGGTAGCGAATATCTTTACCTATGATCCCGGCTATGTGACCGCGGTGCAACGCCTGCACGGCGCATTCGGCGGCGCCGTTTGTTGGCTGTCAGGCATGGCCGGCAACAACCAGATCCTGTTCGCGCAGCGCCCGCGGCATCCCGACGCCGCGCCCGGGCGCGCCCTTCGGCTCCTGCGCGACGCCCTTGGCAACCGGGGCCTGGGTGCGGCCCTGCCCAACCGCCTGCTGGCGCGGCTGGTGGTGGCATGGCTGGCCCGGCGCGGCAGGTCTGGAGCGGATTGACCCGCTGCTGGCGCGTGGATGCGGCCCATGCATACGACATTTCGTTTGCGGAAAACCACGCGCGTGTGACACACTTCACGTATTGATGCCTATCGGCAAGCCTTATCTCGTCACCATCCGGATCATTCCAATGCCGCGTCGCCTGCCCTTGTCGCTTACCCTCGCGGCGGCCCTTACGCTCGGGGGCGGCCTCGCCGTATCCGGCGCCCTGTTCCTGGGTGTCAGCCACCTCGAATACGAAAACATGGCGCTGGCCTTTGCCCAGCGCTCCAATGAGCGCGTCGCGGCGGTGCGCCAGGGCGTGAACCAGGCAGTCGAGCTTCTTACCGTCACCAACCAGTTGTTCGCCCGCGGGGAACCGGTCAGCCGCGAAAGTTTCCGTGACTTCACGGCGGCCCTGCTCGAGCGCCACCGCTATATCCAGGCCTTCAATTTCCACCGCTCGGTGCCGGGCGAGGCGCGTGCCGCCGTCGAAGCCGAGCTGCAGCGCATCCGGCCGGGCACCGTATTCACCGAACTCACGCCCGCCGGCCTGAAGCCCGCGCCAGTACGGGCGCGCTACCACATCGTCGACTACATCGAGCCGCTCGCCGGCAACGAGCGCGCCTTCGGCCTGAACATCACCGAAAACCTGCAGGTGATGAGCGCGCTCGAGATCGCCCGCGGCGAAGGCCGCGCCGCCGCCACCGACCTGTTCCGGCTGGCGCAGGACCCCAGCCACCAGCCGGCTTTCCAGCTGATCATGCCGGTGCTGGACCGCCAGGGCGTGCTGGCCGGCGATACCGCGGTCGTGATCCGCGGCCCAGAACTGGTGCGCGCCTCGCTGGCAGGCGCCGACCTGCTCGATTCGCGCGACATCTTCGTGTCGGTGTATGCAGGCGAACGCACCGGGCCCGAGGCCCTGCTGTTTTCCACCGGCGACACCCGCAAGCCGCCCGATAGCTGGCTGACCGGTTTCGTGGGCTCTGCGCACACCGGCCACAGCAGCGACCTGCTGCGCATCGCCGGCAAGATCTGGCGGATCGAAGTGGCGGCCGCCCCGCGTCCCTTCCTCCCGGACCACATGGCCTCGACCGCCCTGCTGGTCGGCGGCATCCTGATGACCGTAATGAGCACCGCTTTCGTGCAGGCTTCCGGCCGGCGCGCGCGCAAGGTCCAGCAACTGGTGCGCCAGCGCACCGCCGACTTGCGCCGAACCAACCGACGTTTGGTGGAAGACATGGCCGCGCGCGAACGCGCCGAGCGCGCCCTGCAGCAAAGCGAGCAGCGCTTCCGCCAGCTGGTATCGATGTCCTCCGACTGGTACTGGGAACAGGACCGCGAGCTGCGCTTTACCATGGTCACCGGCGGCTTCACCGAAAAAGCCGGCGTCGCCGTGGAAAGCCTGCTGGGCAAGACGCGCTGGGAATACGTGCCGGCCCTGCTCGAATCCGAGCAGGGGCGTGCCCACATCGCCCAGGTGCGCGCCCACGAACCCTTCGCCAACCTCGAATACCAGGTCATCGATCAGCACGGTGACACCCGCTGGTTCTGCGTGCACGGCCAGCCGGTGTTCGACGATGGCGGCGCCCTGATGGGCTACCGCGGCACCGGCAGCGACATCACCGAGCGCAAGCTCACCGAGCAGCGCGTGCACCACGTGGCCCAGCACGACGTGCTCACCGGCCTGCCGAACCGCTCGCTCCTGCAGGACCGGCTTGGCCAGGCGATCGCCTACGCCAACCGCAGCGGGCGCGCGATGTGGGTCATGCTGATCGACCTGGACCGCTTCAAGTTCGTCAACGACTCAATGGGCCACAAGGCGGGCGACGTGCTGCTGATGACGGTGGCGGCGCGCTTGAGCTCGTCGCTGCGCGACACCGATACCGTGGCGCGCCTGTCGGGCGACGAATTCGTCGTGATCCTCTCCGAGCAGCACGACGCGCCGCTGTCGAGCGACATCGTGCAGCGCGTGATGGATTCGGTGGCCCAGCCGGTCATGCTCGGTCCCAAGGAATTCTTCGTCACCTGCTCGATCGGAGTGGCGGTCTACCCGAGCGAAGGCACGCCGGCCGACAGCCTGATCGAGCACGCCGACATCGCGATGTACAGCGCCAAGAAGCTCGGCCGCAACAACTTCCAGTTCTACACCCCGGCCATGAACGAGGAGTCGATGGAGCGGGTGCGCATCGAAAGCGCGCTGCGCAACGCCCTCGAGCGCAACGAATTCGTGCTGCACTACCAGCCCCAGGTGGACCTGAAGACCGGCCAGATCGTCGGCATGGAAGCCCTGATCCGCTGGAAGCACCCGGAGCTGGGCATGGTGCCCCCTGGCCGCTTCATCGGCATTGCCGAGGAAACCGGCCTGATCGTGCAGATCGGCGCCTGGGTGATGCGCACCGCCTGTGCCCAGAACAAGGCCTGGCAGGATGCCGGCCTGGGCAAGCTGCGGGTGGCGGTGAATTTGTCGGCGCGCCAGTTCGGTGCGCCCGACTTGATCGCCGGGCTCGAATCGGTGCTGCTTGATACCATGCTGGACCCGGACTGCCTCGAGATCGAGCTAACCGAGAGCCTGTTCATGAGCGACGTCACCCCGGCGGTGGAACTCCTGCACCGGATGAAGTCGTTGGGGGTGAACCTGTCGATCGACGATTTCGGCACCGGCTTCTCGAGCCTGTCCTACCTGTCGCGCTTCCCGATCGACGTGCTCAAGATCGACCGCTCCTTCGTTGCCGACATCACCATTGACGCCAACGATGCGGCGATCGTCACCTCGATCATTGGCCTGGCCCACAACCTGAAGCTGGCGGTGATCGCGGAAGGCGTCGAGACCCTCGAGCAGCTCGACTACCTGCGCAGCCACGGCTGCGACGAGATACAGGGCTATTACTTCAGCAAGCCGCTGCCGACCGACGAGTTCGAAGCCATGCTGCGCCGCCGCCATTGCCTGCCGGCGCCCCACCAGCGCGAGCCTGAACCGGCCCTAGCTTGATGCAGATCGGCCGTGAATTGATAAATATCTAATCTAATTACATAAAAAGCTATTTATTTATAGCTAATCACTATCGTTGGTCTTAGAATACCTGTGTCTCTTTGGCAATCTTGGACCTACGGATATATATGATGATGAATGACACGGCTGACGTGGCCGTTGCTGCAAACCCAGCCGCGGCTCGTCGGCAGCGCACCGACAGCCGCACGCGCGACCTGATCAACCAGGCCATCGCGTCGGTACCGACCCTCGGGCTGCAGCGCGCAGCCGAATTCCTGGCGACGATGAACGTGCCGGCCGAAGTGGCGGTGCGGGTGCTGGTATATCCGAACCGGCGCCGCGCCAACTAAAGCAGGCGCGGCCCGGCTGTGACGGCAGCGTCTAGCGGCGCTGTTGTTCCTGCTGCTGGGTGATGTCGGCCAGCGATTCGCGGCCGCGCTCGGTCAGCGCATGGCCGCCGCCCTCGATCGGAGCGATATGCGACTTGGCGCTCAGGAAACGGGCGACGTCGTTGTCGATTGCCGCCGCAGGGTCGGTGGCCAGCGCCGTCAGGGCGTGCACGCAGCGGCGCAGGAACAGCACGGTCTGCCCCTTTTCCGTCAGGGCAATGCGCCCGTCGCGGGTAAATTCCATCATCTTCAGTCCCGACAGGCGCTTGGCATTGCGTCCCACGCAGGCACCCGGGGAATCGCGCTTGACACCACGGCGCACCAGCTCGAGTGCGTCGTATTCGTCCGTCGTCAGTTGTTCGTTCTTCATTCCTGCTTTCTTCAATCTAGGCGCGCCATGGTAACCGCCGCGCCGACCGAGGGCAAGCCTTGGCGCCGATTAGCGCACCATGCGCAGCGCCAGCAATCCGAGCCCGGCACTTGCGGCCAGTCCGATTGCCAGCGCCAGCCGCGCGCGGCGCAAGTAATACAGCGGGTGGCGGCCCAGGTAAATCGTGTCGTACAAGGTATGGCCCATTGTTCTCTCCGGCGTCACAGGACAGGCCCATTATAGGCAGCGCATCGTGTCAAGCGCATGACATGGATCGGGCAGCGCCTCGCCACGCGTGGCGCGCGCCGATGCCGGGGTGGGCCTGTTACGATCATACGACATCGACATCCCAACTGGAGCACAGCATGAATCAACCGACGCGACAAGTCGATCCGGCGGCAACCGGCCGCCCCCTGTATGACGAAGCCGATATCGGCAGCGGCGAAAAATCGCCGGGCGAAGCCGAGACCGAAGAAATGATCCGCCAGATCCCGCCCCTGCCCGCCGCCGGCAAGCAGCCCGAGCCCAAGTCTTCCCACCAACCGGGCACGCCAGCCACCTGATCCCTTCCCGCACCGCGTGCCCGCACCTGGGCGCGGGTGTGTGCAGCGGCAGGCGCCCTTACTTGGCCGCTTGCACTGCGCGCGTTTCGTCCTAAGCTGGAATGGGCAGCCGCCACAGGCCGCCCTGCCCGCGCCTGGCGCGCCGGCATTCCATTGACAGCGAGGGAGAAAAACATGAATCACCGCACTATCCTGAAAAGTGCCGCGGTCGTTTCGGCACTCTACGGCATCATCCTGGTCTTCGCGCCGAACACCTTGATGTCGATGTACGGCTCGCAAGCCGTCGAGGCGTCCGGGATGTATTTCGCCATGCTGTCGGGCGCCATGCTGCTGGGCTGGGCCGTCATGAACTGGGCCGCCAGCAACGCACCGGACATCGTCGAAATCCACTACGTCTTGCTGGGCAACCTGGCTTCACTGGTGCTGTCCTTCATCGTGACCCTGGTCCGGCAGCTCACGCATGCCGGCGCGCCGGACTCGGGCTGGATCAACGTGGGGATTTTCCTGGTGTTCTCGGCGCTGTTCGGCTACCTGTACAAGGCCAGCCCGGCCGGCTACAGGCTGCACGCCCGGGGCAGGCCGGCTTGACGCGGCCAAGGGGGCCGCGCGATAAAACTAGGCGGCCTTGATCGGCGGCTCGGGGAAGCGCGGTTCCTGCACCGGCGCATTGACCGGGTCGGGGACATCGTCGGGCACGGGCGGACGTGGATCGGGCGTCGGGGTACCGTTCGGCGTGTCGGGATCGGGAGTACTGTGGGCTTGCACGGGGGGTGAGCCCTGCAGCCTGGTGTCGTCAAGCATGCTCATGGTCAGCCTCTCGAAGAGGGCCTGTCCTACTGTGGCCCGGTGAAATGGCGGACGGCCTGGGCCGTCCGCCTGGGAACAAGCCGGATGGGGCTTAATGGCGCTCTTGCTGCTTGGCGCCGCCGCCCGCACCTTCGTTCTTGCCCGCTTTCTCGCGCGACATGTGGTCGTGGCTGCTCTTGTCGGTCTTACCGGCACGCTGCTTGGCCAGGTCTTCTTCGGACATGTGGTCGGACTGCTTGCTGTCCTGGGTACCGCCGGATTTGGATTGGGTCATGGTCATTCCTCCTGGATAGATGTGCTTGGGACGGCCGGGCGTGGCCGCTTCTGCGTTGGGGACAAGCCTAGCATGAATGACAATACCGGGACTTCAATCGTGCGCGCCAAATTCCCTCGAAACACTGTTTCCTCGGCTATAGTGGTCGCTCTTTTCCTTTCCCTGCCGACCATGCTACTGCACCGCATCCTGCTCTCCGGCCTGCTCGCCAGCGTGGCGGCCGGCGCCCAAGCCGCCGCCCCGATGAAACTAGCCGACTACCTCGCCCTCACCGGCCCCGCGCCGACTGCGCGCTATTCCTACGGTGAGGCGCCCTCGCAATTTGCCGAGCTATTCGTGCCCGCCGGCAGTGGACCCTTCCCGGTCGCGGTGCTGGTGCACGGCGGCTGCTGGACCAGCAAGTTCGGCGGCATCACCCAGCTGCGCAACATGGCAGGCGCACTCAGCGCGCGCGGCATCGCCGTGTGGAACGTGGAATACCGCCGCAGCGACGAGCCGGGCGGCGGCTATCCCGGCACTTACCAGGACATGCATGCCGCTCTCGACCTGCTGGCAAGCCAGGCCGGGCCGCACCGGCTCGACATGGAGCGCCTGGTCGCGGTCGGCCATTCGGCCGGCGGGCAGCTGGTGCAATGGATGGCCGGACGCGCACGGATTCCATCCGGCAGTCCCCTTTACCGCGCGCGGCCGGTGCCGGTGCGCGCCGTGGTCAGCCTCGGCGGCCTGGCCGACCTGCGCGGCGAAGCGGCCCTGATCAAGGCCAGCTGCGGCCGCGACACCGCCGAGCTGGCGGGCCTGCCCGGCCCGGGGCGCCCGGACGTGTTCACCGACACCAATGCGGCGGAACTCATGCCCAACGGCAGCCGCAGCTTCCTCGTCACCGGCGAACTCGACACGATCTCGCCGCCGCGCGTGGCCCACGACTACGCCGCGAAAGCGCGCAAGGCGGGCGACGCCGCGGAAGTGGTGATCCTGCCGGGCGCCAGCCATTACGACGAGGTGGCGGCCAGCTCGCCTGCCTGGCCGCAGGTACTGGAAGTGATCGAACGCGCGCTGGGCCTGCCCGCCAGGCCAACCGCGCCCTAGCCTGGTTTGGCCTGCCTGACAGGCCTGCGCACCTGGCTCCACAGATGGCGTCCCGGCTCACCTGTTTGCCCACCCGTATCCGTCGCGTGTCAGCCTTTCATGGGCTGGTTTGATCAACGCCCGACTCCCGAACAGCATGCGTAGAGATGCTTGCATCCGCTGGCGTCCCGGTGCCATTGGTTAATGCCCGTCTGCTCTGAAGCCACCCTATCAAGCGAGCATGTAGGGATGAAAGGGCTGAACAACAGGAACGGACATGTGCACTTTTTCTCTCGACCGCAGCCATGTAGTTTTCATTTCCTGCCGAGAGATTAACCTTCTCCAACCATCAGACAAGGACTATAACTAGAGGTCGGTGCATACCAAAGGAAAGGTCGCGAAAACAGGTTGTCCATTTCAACATTTGCAAAGAAGTGATGTTGGCGATTGCAGACCTGCCTTGATTGAAGGAGCCGTTATGACCAAGAGAAGAGACTTCCTTCGGATTGCCTCCAGTGCGGGTGTCTCCGCGTGCGCGGGAACAGTGCTTCCCAGGTTCGCGATGGCCCAAGGTGGACTGATCGCGACTACGCATTACATCGATCCAACCGCCATAGGTCCGGGTGACGGAACCCTTGCAAAACCTTTTCGCTCATGGACCAGCGTTTCCTGGGCGCCCGGTCACACTTACCTGCAAAAACGAGGCACCACGTATTCGGGTGTTTTCCAGGTGTCGGCGAGCGGCACTGCTTTTCAGCGCATCACAATCGGCGCTTATTATCGATCCAACGGCAGCGACGATACTTCACGGCCAAAACCGGTCATCATCTTGCCGCAGGCGCCAGCCACGCCGGCGAACGGCGCTTCAATCGCGATCTACAAGCAGGAGCGCGATTTCGTCACCTACCGTCATCTGGACATCCGGAATAGTGCCTTGCCGGAAGGGAGCGACGTGGCGATCATTTGGCTGGGCAATTACTGCGTTTTCGAAAATAACAATGTGACGTCGAATTGTGCCGGCGTATATATTTTCGAAAAAAACCATGTGACCGTCTCCGGATGCGTGCTCGACGTCATCAGCAACGCCGCCGCGTATGGCAATCAAGGGCTTCTGGTGGCCGGGAACGCCAATATCGACGACATCCGCCTGCTCAATAATATTGTCCGCCATCGGGGCGGAGGCACGGTGACCTCGTATGGCATCCGCTGTGAAACCTACGACAGCGCCGCCTTCCTCACGCGTCTTGTAATTCGCGGCAACCGCGTTTCTCCGCCATCCGGCGTCGCTTACAACCCGAACCGCAGAGCGATCGGCATCTACCTTATCCGGGGGGCCGCTGCCACACTGGACAACAATACCGTGACCGGTATGCTGACCGGCATCTTCATGAACGGTGGAGATCGCAACTATGTGGGCAACAATAACTGCAGCAACAATATGAATTTCGGAATTCATATCAGCGGCGTTTCCAGGTTTTACATTATCGAGCGCAATGTCTGCAATTCCAATGGCGGGACATTGGCTCCTACCTATTACGGCCGGGGTATCGAATTATCGTCGGCGGCCGGACAGGACGCCGTAACCGGACATACCATCCGCTACAACACTTGCAGGTTCAACTATAACTACGGCGGTCCGTTGGACAATGGTTCGGAAGGCGTTGGCATTGGTGTGGACGACGGGACCAGCAAGTGCTCGGTTTACGGAAACATTATTTCGAATAATGAAGGCAGCGGTATCCAAATGTACGGCGGCGGCGATCCGGCCAGGTGGCCTGACACAGGCGGTCACACGATCGATTCCAACAAGATGGGTTCAAACTGCAGCTTTTCCGTCCTCAATCGGCGTAGTGGAGGGAAAACACCGAGTCCATTTCAAGCGCATATTGCGCTGTCCTATATTTACGGCAGCCCAACCGTTGTCTCCAATAACAGGTTCTCGGGAAACACCCGTATGGGCGTCTACACCGACGGCACCGATTCGAACGTCACGATGGTCGGCAATGCCTAGCCAGGCATGCTGTGCCCGGCGAAATTATTGAAAGCAGCGCTGTAAATTGGCCTGGTAGCGTTGAACCCGGTGTGGAACCCGAGCCGGACAGCCACTGTACATAGGCGAAAACGCCAGCCTGGCGCCAGCGTTTCCTTATTTGCTCGTACCAGCTTTCAGGCGCGATCGACACGCCGCGCCAGCGGCGCCTCGATCTCCAGGTCGCCCAACGCGACCGCCACGCATGGCAGGATATATCCGTCGCGTTTCTCGTCAAACGAGAGCCCGGGCCATTCGATGGTGTGCGCCGCCTGCCCGCTGCGCAGGCGGCAGATGCAGGTGCGGCAAGTGCCGTTGCGGCAAGAGTTGGGCAGCTCGACGCCCGCCGCTTCGGCCGCCTTCAGGATGCTGGCACCGGGATCCGCCGAGAAGGCAATGCCGGATGGCTGGAGCGCGATGGTAGGGCTGGTCATGCCCGCGATTGTAGCGTCGCTGGCCTCTTTCCGTAGAGTTCGTTGTCGCACAGACCCGCCCCCGGCGCCACACTATTCTGAGGTTTCCAAAAGCAAGCATTGCAGGAAATCAAATGAAAAAATCGCAGACCCTCCCCCTCCTCCTGGCCGCCCTGATGGCCGGTCTTCCACTTGCCCAGGCCCAGCAGGCCGCGCCGGCACAGCCGGCCTCCCCGCCAGCACCTGTCCCGGCGCCCGCGCCCATGGCTGCTCCCGGCGCGCCGCAGGCTGCCGCCGCACCGCAGGCAGCGACTACGCGCGCCGCCCCAGCCAATTCCAAGCAGGCGAAATTCGAGCGCAACCTGCGCGCCCAGGTGCTGCTCGACCGCGCGCGCTTCTCGCCCGGCGAGATCGACGGTGCCTACGGCTCCAACATGCGCCAGGCCCTGAACGGCTTCCAGGCGGCGCGCAAGCTGCCCGTCACCGGCAAGCTCGACGAGGCTACCTGGAATGCGCTGAACGCCGACAACAGTCCGACCCTCACCACCTATACGCTGGCCGAATCCGACGTGGCCGGCCCGTTCGAGACCATCCCGACCGAAATGATGGAGAAGGCCGCGCTCAAGACGCTGGGCTATGAAAACGTGCTCGAGGGACTGGGCGAGAAGTTTCACGCCAAGCCGGCCATGATCGCAAGCCTGAACCAGGGCAAGGATCTCAACAGCGCAGGCACCCAGATCCAGGTGCCGAACGTGATCGGCAAGCAGCCGCTGGCGAAAGCCGCGAAAGTAGTGATCGACGGCAGCACGCGCACGCTGCAGTTGCTCGACGCGGCCGGCGCCCTGCTCGCCCAATATCCGGTCTCGACCGGCAGTGCCAACGATCCGCTGCCGATCGGCACCTGGAAAATCGAAGGCGTGCACGCCAACCCGACCTACCACTATAACCCGAAACTGTTCTGGGATGCCGAGCCGGGCGACAAGAAGGCCAAGATCGCGCCGGGCCCGAACAATCCGGTCGGCGTGGTCTGGATCGACCTGTCCAAGCCGCACTACGGCATCCACGGCACCCCGGTGCCGGGCCACGTCGGCAAGACCGAATCGCACGGCTGCATCCGCCTGACCAACTGGAGCGCCGCCGAAGTCGCAGGCGCCGTTGCCAAAGGCCTGGAAGTCGTACTGCAGGAGTGATTCCCGTCGTATTTTTTAAAAAAGTGATCGGAGAACAAGAATGAAATGGTTGATGACTTTCCTGCTGGGCGTGGTGGTCGGCGCCAGTGGCCTGTTCCTGTGGCTGCGCGAGATCCCGGACGATCCGGCCCCGGTGGTGGTGGCTACTGCGCCGGCGCCGGTCGCCGCGCCCGCGCCGCCGGTCGATGCCGCGGCTTCCGGCTCGGTGGTGCAGACCGACCTGGCCGAGGCCGACCTGCCGCTGCGTCCATCGAGCGCGCAGTCGAGCGCCAACGTGCCGGCCCCGGCCGATGCGGTGTCGGCCCAGGCCAAGCTGCTGGTGCCGGTGCAGGGGGTCAAGGCGGCCAGCCTCACCGACACGTTTGACCAGCCGCGCGGCAACCAGCGCCACCATGAAGCGCTCGACATCGTGGCCGCGAAAGGCACGCCGGTCGTGGCGGCCGCCGACGGCAAGGTCGAAAAGCTGTTCCAGAGCAAACCGGGCGGGACGACCCTGTACCAGTTCGACCCGAGCGGCAAGTACGCGTATTACTACGCGCACCTGGACCGCTACGCCGACGGCATCAAGGAAGGCATGGAACTCAAGCGCGGCGACGTGCTCGGCTATGTCGGCGTGAGCGGCAATTCCGACCCGAACGCGCCGCATCTGCACTTTGCAGTAGTCGAGCTGACGCCCGAGAAGCAGTGGTGGAAAGGCACGCCGCTCAATCCATATCCCTTGATGACGGATTGAGCGTCCAGTAAGGCTGGTCAGGTTCCAGGGGGCGGCGCCGGCTCGTCCACGTCCGCCCCGACATTGATCGCCGCATAGGCGCGCTGCACCGCGACCGCTTCCTTGCTGTCCTTGCCGTACAGCTCGGTGGCCGCTTCGATCATCTTGGCGCGCGCATCGGCATAGTTCGTCGACGAGGTGAACTTGGTCGTGTTCGCATGGAACCAGATGCGGAAGGCCTTGTCTAGACCGATGCCGGTCATGGCGGCCGGCTGCTTCACCAGGTATTTGCTGTAATAGTCGCCGCTACTATCGGCGCGCGAACCCTTGGCCAGGAAATAGAACATGCGGTTGTTCGGACCGCTGCTGTAGTGCACGTCCAGCCGGCGCAGCGAGCTGCTCCAGGCATCCGGGCTGCTGCCGTCCTTGCTCGGCCGGTACATCCAGCGCAGCGGCGTCGCATTGCGGCTGATTTCCGTCCCCAGCTGC
The DNA here is from genome assembly GCF_059685855.1 of Telluria sp. ZB4P37. Lineage (NCBI taxonomy): Bacteria > Pseudomonadati > Pseudomonadota > Betaproteobacteria > Burkholderiales > Oxalobacteraceae > Telluria > Telluria sp. ZB4P37. The sequence goes on along the minus strand of NZ_JCASID010000004.1, from coordinate 33,215 downwards.
CAGTCGTTGCCCTCTTCCGGGAAGGTATCGCCCTTGCCGCCGGCGCGCGCATAGGCTTCGACGATCTCGCCCGAGATGTCCGACGACGATTCGTTGAGCCCACCCGACTCCCCTGAATAAATCAGGCTTGATGTGGCTGCGGTAATCCCGTGGCCCATCTCGTGGCCGATCACGTCGATCGATCCCAGGCTGGTGAAATAGGTGCCGTCGCCGATAAACATGCAGCGGCAGGTGTCGCTGTAATAGGCGTTGTCGTAACCGCGGTTGACGTGGGCGGCGATATAGGTCGCGGTGTCGCGGCCGTCGAGCGAGAGCCAGCCCAGCACGTTCTTGTGCGCGTCATACGTATTCATCAGGCCCCACATCGCGTTCACCGCCGCCGTCTGGCCATTGATGCCGGTTGTGCTGCTGCCTTCGACGAACTGCTTGCCGTCGCCCCAGACGTTGGTCGCATTGTTGTATACCTTGCCCGCGCTGCTGCCGTTGTTGGCATTGGTGATCGCCATGGCCCCGAAGGTGCCGCCCTTGCCGCGCTCGGGGTCGAGCATCTGGTAGCTGCCGTTGACAAGCAGGGTGCTGATGGGCACCTCGCCGTTGTACTGGCTCTTGCCGGTGCCGAGGACGGTCTGCAGCATGTTCCACTGGTCGAGCACTGCGCCGTCGCGCGCGCTGATCACGGTATCGAAATAGACCGGCTGCTCGCCAAGGCGCATGCGGGTGCTGACCAGGTAGGCCAGCTCGTAGCGCTCGACCGCGTCCTGCACATCCAGCGCATTGAGTTCGGCTTCCTCCTTGGCGCCGGCGCCGACCACGCGCTGCATGCGCATCAGCGGATAGATCAGCAATTCGGCGCGCGGCGGCACCACGTGCACCGTGCCCGGTACCAGGGTCGCCAGCGCCGCCGCGATCGCGGCGCGGGTAGCAATCTGCGGCTGTACGCTGAAGCTGGCGGTCAGCGCGCCGAGCCGGTTCGAGCTGCCCTTGCCCAGGTGCAGGCGGCGTTCCGAGGCCGATTCGGACAGCACCTTCGCGCTCTTGTCGAGCACGATCACCGATTCGGAGCCGAACACGCGCAGGCCCTTGTAGGTATGCGCGGCGCGCAGCACCTGGGTGCCATTCGCGCCCGGATGCTGGGCGGTCAGCTTGTAATGGTGGTCCTGGTCCAGGCCCTTGGCCTGGCGCTGCCCCGTCAGATGTCCGAGCACCGAGGCGCGGACCTTGACGCTCAGCGTCGTGTGGGGACTCATGGTGGGCGCCGCGGCCAGCGGCAGGTGCGCAAACAGCAAGGCAGCGCCGAACAGCGCGGCCGGGAAAGTGGTGTGCGGGGTCATCTCGTCTCCGTCCGTGGAAGCACGGTTCCGAGATGGACCGTGCATCGGACAGTGTGGACGAGCCTGGCAGAACGGATTTGCTCAGGCGCAATAGCCGCGCTCGCAGGGTGGCCGGCTTTTCCGGCCGCGCGTTCACATCACGGTGATGCTGCCTATGCGGCTTTTCAACTGCTGGTTGAACGCGTGGGCAAGGAACTTGCCCACGCTACGGGTTAACGATAGCTCTTGGTGTGCTCATAGCGCACATAGCGCTCATCCTCGTCACGGTCGCGGCGCTTCATCAGATACACCGCCGTCCCCACCACCGCCGCGGCAATCGCCACCTTCTTGGCCAGGCCCGCCGGATTGTGCTTCATCTCCGCCTTGATGCCCATCTCGCCCAGCACGTTCGGGATGTGCCCGCGCGCCAGGTCTTCGGCGATGCCTTCGACCACATTGACGCGGTCGGCCAGCAGCAGGAGCAGCCAGTGGCGCAGGTCGTTCTCGCTGGCGTTGAAGGCCAGGCGCCGGATCATGCCGGACAACCCGGACGGCGGCTGCACGGTGCCGAACAGCTGGGTGATGCCCGGGCGCTCGCTCGAGACCAGCACCTCGACCTTTTCCTGCTGTTGCTGCGGATCGCCCTGGGGCTGGTTGATGAAGCGCGGCGGGGTGCGTTCCATCGGCACGCCGGGACGGTCCTTGCGGTCGAGGTCGGCGCCCCAGCCCTTGATGTGCTGCAGCTCGTCGCGCGAAGGGCGGCGCGGCGCGATGTGGCCCTGGCTCGGGTGCTGCTGGATGTGACCGTGATCGTGGTCGTGGCCGTGCTTGTGTTCAACGATATCGCGTTCCATGCTCGCTCCTTAATTCGTGGTGCTGGCCGCTACCTTGCGCACCTGGTTGGCGTTCGGCGGGATCAGGACGGTCTTGATGCACTCATCGAGCTTTTCCGAGAAGATGTGATATGCATCCGACACTTCTTCCAGCGGCACCCGGTGGGTGATGATTTCCTTCGGATTCAAACGCCCTGCGCGGATGTGCTCGATCAGGCGCGGCAAGTGACGGCGCACGCTGGCCTGGTTCATGCGCAGGGTCAGGCCCTTGTTCAGCGCATTGCCGATCGGGACCGCATTGAAGGTCGGACCATACACGCCGACGATCGACACGTTGCCGCCCTTGCGCACCGAGTTGATGCACCAGTGCAGCGCGGTGGCGGAGCCCGCCTGCGCCATCATGTAGCGGCCGGTAAGCGTCTGCATGGCATTGCCCGAGGCTTCGCAGCCGACCGCGTCGATGCAGACGTCGGCGCCCATCCAGTCGGTCATCTTCTTGATGTGCTCGGCCATATCGCGCACTTCCTTGAAGTTCACGATCTCGCACTGGGCATAGCGCTTGACGAATTCGAGGCGGTATTCGACGTGATCGACCACGATCACGCGGCCCGCGCCCATCAGCCAGGCCGACTTGGCGGCAAAGATGCCCACCGGCCCGGCGCCGAACACGACCACCGTATCGCCCTCCTTGATGTCGCCCATCTCGGCAGCCTGGTAGCCGGTCGGCACGGCGTCGGTCAGCAGCACGGCATCGTCGTCGTGGATGTCGTCGGGGATGATCATCGGGCCGACGTCGGCCATCGGCACGCGCACCAGTTCGGCCTGGCCGCCGTCGTAGCCGCCGGCGGTGTGCGAATAGCCGTAGATCGAGCCCACGGCGGTGGATTGCGCATTCATGTTGTGGCAATTGCCGTAGAGTTCGCGGTCGCAGAAGAAGCAGGACCCGCAGAACACGTTGAACGGCACCAGCACCTTGTCGCCCACCTTCAGCTTCTGGACTCCCGGGCCGACTTCTTCCACCACGCCGATGAACTCATGGCCGAAGGTGTGGCCGACACGGGTGTCGGGCACCAGGCCATGGTACAGGTGCAGGTCCGAGCCGCAGATGCACGAGCGGGTAACGCGCACGATGGCGTCGCCGGGGTGCTCGATGACGGGATCGGGCTTGTGTTCGGCGCGGACGCGGTACGGTCCGCGGTAGTTCATTGCCAGCATAAGTCCTCCTCGAAAAGGTCGTCACACAGTCACGACGCCCGCCAGCTCGGCAGGCCTATGAATTTACGTTATGACAAAACGCCGTGGATTGCGATACGCGCACGGAAACGAACGCGGCTTTTCTCGCACAAACGGGCGCCAAGGGCGCCCGTCGGGAACAAGTCCTACAGCGAACGACTTACAGCTGCCGTGCGTCGAAGGTGTTGCACTGCTCGACCTTGCCGCTGTCCAGGCCCCGGGTGAACCAGCGCACGCGCTGGGCCGAGCTGCCGTGGGTGAACGAGTCCGGCACCACCTGGCCCTGCGACTGGCGCTGCAGCGCGTCGTCGCCGATGGCGGTGGCGGCGGCCAGGGCGGTTTCGACGTCGCCCTTCTCCAGGATCTGTTCGCGCTGGTTGGTGCGGTTGGCCCAGACGCCGGCGAAGCAGTCGGCCTGCAGTTCGAGGCGCACCGACAGCGCATTGCCTTCTTTTTCGGAAGCGCGCTGCTGGGCGTCATGGACCTGGCCGGACACGCCCAGCAGGTTCTGGACGTGGTGCCCCACCTCGTGCGCGATCACATAGGCCTGGGCGAACTCGCCTTCCACCTTGAAGCGCTGCTGCATCAGGCGGAAGAAGCTCAGGTCGATATACACCTGGCGGTCGGACGGGCAGTAGAACGGCCCGGTGGCGCTGCGCCCGGTGCCGCAGGCGGTATCGGTGGCCTGTTCGAACAGCACCAGCCGGGCCGGCTGGTATTGCGCGCCCTGCTCCTTGAAGACCTGGGCCCAGACGTCTTCGGTATAGGCCAGCGTGGTCTTGACGAACTGGGTCTCGCGGTCGTTCGCGGGTGTCGCAGCCGGTCCCTGGGGCTGCTGCTGGACCTGCACCGGTCCGCCTCCGCCGCCAAGAAACACGCTCGGGTCGATGCCGAATACCGCGCTGCCAATCAGCGCCAGCACCAGGGTGCCGATACCCACCGACTTGCCGCCGAAACCGCCGAAGCCTCCACCACCGCCACCGCCGCGGCGGTCTTCCACGTTGTCGCTCTGCCGGTCACCTTCCCATTTCATCGTCCTGCCTCCTCATGTTCGTTTGTGTCTGGCACTGCCTGGGCCGTCTCAGCGGCCCGGATGGCGCCTGAGCGTGCTCGTATCGTCGCGCTCGCGCGCGTCCTTGGTACGGAAATCGTCGTGCGTCGCCAGCCCGGCCTTCGCCTCGTCCTGCAGTTCGCGCTCGTGGCGCTCACGTGCGACTTCCCGCTCGATCCTGCCCGTCGGTGTGTCGATGCCCTTGTTGCCCATGCTGTTACTCCCGGTTGCGAGTTGAATCCTTGTCTGTTCGAGTATGGGCAAGGGGCCGGGTTCGGTATGTTCGAACATTCACATAGTGGGGAAATATCTGGACGACAATCGGGTCCCGGGAGGCTAAGTGAAGCCGCGCACGGTAAGGATGCGCCCTGCATGCGAAGCTGGGCGCCATGACAACTCCCCATGCCAAGGCACTGGTTGCCCTGGGCCGCTACCTGCGCGCCCAGGACTACCGTTTCATCACGGTGACGCCCGCCACCCACCGCCGCATCAACCGCCGTCCCGGCAAGGAACGCAGCGCCGACCTGCGCGGGATCTTCGGCTGGAGCCGGCCGTTCGCGGAAAACGAGGTGGCGCCCGAACTGGTGGCGCTGATGGGTACGGCCGGCATCCTCGAGCGCGAGGGCAGCCTGCTGCGCTCGACGCTGCGCGCCTCGACCCTGGGCGAACTGCTGCTGTTCCACTCGGCCTACCCGACCGAGGACGACGACGCGGTCTTCTTCGGTCCCGACACCTACCGCTTCGTGGGCACGATGGAACGCGCCTTCCCCTGGCTGGGCTCGGGCCCGGTGCGGGCGATCGATCTCGGCTGCGGCGGCGGGGCCGGCGCGCTGGCCATCGCCCGGGCCTTCCCGCACGCCGACGTGGTGGCGGCCGACATCAATACCAAAGCCCTGGCGCTTACCAGGGTGAACAGCGAGCTGGCCGGCGTGCACAACCTCATGGCCTGCAAGAGCGATCTGTTCAACGAGGTGGAAGGCGATTTCGACCTCGTGGTGTCGAACCCGCCGTATGTGCTGGACCCATGCGAACTGCCCTACCGCCATGGGGGCGGCATGCGCGGCGCCGAGCTGTCGGTTCGCATCGTCAAAGAAAGCCTGGCGCGGCTGCGCCCGGGCGGCTGCCTGATGCTGTACACGGGCGTGGCGATCGCCGGCCCGGTCGACGAATTCCTGGAAGCCATCCGCCCCGACCTGGACGCCCTGTGCGACCACTGGAAGTACGACGAACTCGATCCGGACATCTTCGGCGGGCAGCTGGGCGAGCCGGGCTATGAAGACGTGGAACGGATCGCGGCAGTGTGGCTGCACGCGATCCGGCGTTAATTCCGGTTACTTGCCGGCCTGCTCCAGGAAGAAGGCCAGCATCTCCGTCGAGGCGCACGGACCGTTCGCATCCGTATGCGACCCCGCCGCCTTGCCGCCCATCCAGGCATGCGCCGCGCCGTGCACGACCCATTGCTCCGCGTGGCGGCGCCCGCCCGCATCGCGCCAGCTCGTCTTGGTATAGGCGCGTCCCGCTTCGCCGCGGGTTGACTCCTTCGTCAAGGCGCTTGCACCCGAGCTTGGGTGGGCGTCGGCAAACTGGCGCAGCACCGCGTCGCCATTGCCCGGGCTGACCACGTGGTCGGCGTCGCCATGGAAGACGATGATCGGGACCGCCTTGCCCAGGGTCGCCGCCTTGCCCGGCTTTTTCATGGCATGCAGGCCGGAGATCATGTCCTTGCCGCTGCCGGCCGCCAGGCCCGAGTGCACGCCGACTGCCGCGTACAGGTCCGGATACTCGGCGCCCAGGATGGCCGCCATCGCGCCGCCCGCCGACAGGCCGGCCACGAACACGCGCTTCGGGTCGGCGCCCTGCTCGGCCACAAGCTTGCGCGTCATGCCGGCAAGGATCGCCGGCTCGCCCTGGTCGCGCTGCTGCTGGGCGGCGTCGAACCAGTTCCAGCAGCCGTTATGGTTGGCGCTGCGGTCCTGCTCGGGATACAGCACCAGGCAGCCCGCTTCTTCCGCGACCAGGTTCATGCCGGTGCCGGCGGCAAAATCGCCCGCGTTCTGGGTGCAGCCGTGCAGCATCACCACCAGGGGACGCGGCCCTTCGGCGGCCTTGGCCGGGATATAGAGCTTGTAGCGGCGCTGGCCGGCACTGCAGGCGAAGCTGCCGTCGATGACGGTGCCGGGCGCCAGCTCCTCGGGCGCTGCGGGCGCGTGCTGCTTCCAGAAATCGGCGGCTTTTGGCAGCGGACTCCTGCGGGCGGCCTTGCGCGGCATGGCGCTGCGCCCGAAGGCTGGCGGCGGGTTCAGGTCGACGAAGGCAGGTTCCGCCTCAAAGCCGGACCCGGCCTGCGCGGTTTCCCGCATGGTGTCCATCTGCGGCGCCACCAGGCCCGCCTGCTTCAGCGCACGCTGGATGACGTCGGCGGCGCCGGTCGGGTTGTTGGAACGAACCAGCTTGGCTGACTCCATCATTTGCTGGACGAACTGATCTAGTTGCTTCATGGAAATTCCTTTATTGCGAGAGTATGCGGTCTGCCAGCACCTGCCGGGTGGCGGGTGCGGCAATGAATGCGCCCAGGACCTGGACCGACGCAATTGCCTGGTCGGCCAGCTCGGGCGTGACCTCGTCTTCGATCACGGCCAGTCCCAGTACGTGGATCTCGAGGCGCTGGCCGGAGGCGACAACTTCTTCGAGCTCGCGCCGCGAATAGCGGTGCTGTCCGAGCACGTAGCGCTTGCGCAGGACGGTTTGCCGGATCGACTCGGCGTGGACTTGCAGCTGGTTGCGGATGGCCGTGCGCACGAAGTCGGTGCGGTTCGAATAAAAGCCTTCGCCCACCAGTAAATCCATCTGGGCCAGGTCGACCAGGCCGACGTTGACGGTGACTTTATCGCTGTCGGGCAGGCGCTGCGGGGATGAGACAAGTTTCATGTTTTGGCTCCTTATACTCCAAGTGGAGTATAACCAGAGTATTTCAAGGCCATCGCCAATTTAATTTGTCGTGTTGTCGCTTCGCTATCCTGCCGTCGGGAATCGTGTTGGATGGGCAATGGTACGCCGGGTCAGGGAGCGCCACGTAGAATGAACGCCCATTGTCTTCAGGAGAACTCCATGAAACGCACGGCACTCATCGCAGGCATTACCGGCATCGGCGGTAACCACGTGGCCCGTGAATTGCTGGCGAATGGATGGGAAGTGATCGGCCTGTCGCGCCGCCCGCCGAAGGATCTGCCGGGCGTGCGGCACGTTTGCGCCGACCTGCTCGACCCGGCCGGCCTGGCCAGAGCCCTCGCCGGCGTGGCGCCGACCCACGTCTTCATCACCACCTGGATGCGCCAGGACACCGAGGCCGAGAACATCCGCGTCAATGCCGCCCTGGTGCGCAACCTGCTCGACGCACTCTCGCCGCAAAAAAGCCTGCGCCACGTCGCCCTGGTCACGGGCCTGAAGCACTACCTCGGCCCGTTCGAGGCCTATGCCAGCTCGGGCACCCTGCCCGCCACCCCGCTGCGCGAAAGCCAGCCGCGCCTGCCGCTGGAGAATTTTTATTATGCGCAGGAAGACGAGATGTACGCTGCGGCCGAGCGCGACCGATTCACCTGGACCGTGCACCGCCCGCACACCATCATCGGGCTGGCCGTGGGCAATGCCATGAACCTCGGCACCACGCTGGCCGTCTACGCCACCATCTGCAAGGAGGCCGGGCGCCCCTTCCAGTTCCCCGGTTCCGAGGCGCAGTGGAAGGGTCTGTCGGACGTGACCGATGCGCGCATGCTGGCCAAGCAGCTGGTCTGGGCGGCCGATACGGACGCGGCGCGCAACGAAGCCTTCAATATCGTCAACGGCGACGTGTTCCGCTGGAGCTGGCTGTGGCCGAAGCTGGCCGAATGGTTCGGCGTGGAGGCTGCCGGGTTCAATGGCAGCATCCAGCCGCTGGAGGCGGCAATGGCGAACGACGCCGGGCTGTGGCGCGAGATCGCCGGGCGCCATGGTTTGACGGAGCCGAATCTCGACCGGCTGGCGTCAAGCTGGCATACCGATCTCGATCTGGGCCGGCCGCTGGAAGTGATGACCGACATGGCCAACAGCCGCCGGCTGGGCTTTACGGCCTACCAGGCGACCGATCAATCCTTCTTCGATTTGTTCGCGCGGCTGCGCGCGGAGCGCCTGATCCCGTAAGAGATCTACGCGTTCGCCTGCGCGCGGCCGCTGCGTGCCGCCAGCACGGCAAATACGGCGGCAATGACCAGCAGCCCCGCGCTGAGGCTGAAGGTGGCGCGGTAGCCGCTGGTGTCGAACAGCAGCCCGCCCACCAGCGCGCCGAACATGATCGCCAGCTGCACCACCGCGACCATCAGGCCGCCGCCCGCCTCGGCATCTTTCGGCAGCGTGGTCGCCAGCCAGGTCCACCACCCGACCGGGGCGGCGGTGCCGACCAGTCCCCAGATTCCCAGCAGGACGGCAACCACCGGCAGCACGCCGCCCAGGCCGATCAAGGCCACCGCGATCAGCGCCATCAGCGCCGGGGTGACGACCAGGGTCCGGTACAGGTGCCCCTTGAGCAGGCCACCGATCAGAATCGTCCCCACGAAGCCGGCCAGGCCAATGGCGAGCAGCAGCAGCGACAGCGTGACGGTATCGACCCGGGTCACCTGCTCCAGGAAAGGGCGCAGGTAGGTAAACAGCGCGAACTGCCCCATGAAGAAGAAGCTGGCGGCGGCCATGCCGAAAGCCACTTCCGGGCGCTTGAGCAGCGTCCAGGCGCTCGCGGCCACCTGCCCGCGCTGGACCGGCATCGACGGCAGGCTGGCCAGCTTCCATGCAAAAGCCAGGGCCGCGACCGGAACGACGCAAAAGAAAGCGCCGCGCCAGCCGACGATCGCCCCTAAAAAGCTGCCCAGGGGCGCAGCCACCACGGTGGCCAGCGCATTGCCGCCATTGACGATGGCCAAGGCGCGCGGTACCTGGTGCAGGGGCACCAGGCGCATCGCGGTGGCCGCCGACATCGACCAGAAGCCGCCGATGGCCACGCCGATCAGGGCGCGGCCGACCATGAACCAGAAATAATTCGGCGCGAATGCCGCCAGGGTGCCTGATGCCATCATCAACACCGTCAGGGCCAGCAGCAGCAACCTGCGGTCGAAGCGCCCGGCAAGGCGCGCGATGAACAGGCTCGTGATCAAGGCAAAGGCACCCGAGATCGCGATGGCCTGCCCTGCCTGGCCCTCGCTGATGCCGAGATCTGACGCGATCGGCGTGAGCAGGCTGACCGGCATGAACTCGGAAGCGACCAGCACGAAGGCGCCCAGTGCGAGGGCGAACACGGCGCCCCAGGCCGCGGGCTGGGTGCGTTCGGCCGGAGCGGCCTGGGGGGTGATGGTGAGGTTCGGATTCATGCTCTGCCTCTTCAGGCGGCCAGCGTGCTGCTGTCGATGACGAAGCGGTATTTCACGTCGCCCTCGAGCATGCGCTCATAGGCCGCGTTGATCTGGTCGGCGCGGATCATCTCGATGTCCGCGACGATACCGTGCTGCGCGCAAAAGTCGAGCATCTCCTGGGTCTCAGGAATTCCGCCGATCATCGAGCCGGCCAGCGAGCGGCGCTTGCCCACCAATGTGAACACGGCCGGCGACGGATGCGGCTCGGCCGGCACGCCGACCAGGGTCATGGTGCCGTCTCGCTTGAGCAGGGCCATGAAGACGTCGAGGTCGTGCGGGGCGGCCACGGTGTTGATGATCAGGTCCAGGCTTTGCGCATGGGCCGCCATCGCCGCCGGGTCGCGCGAGACCACGACTTCGTCGGCGCCGAGCAGCTCGGCATCCTTGCGCTTGGATTCCGACGTGGTGAAGGCCACCACGTGGGCGCCCATCGCGTGGGCCAGCTTGATGCCCATGTGACCGAGGCCGCCGATGCCGACGATGCCGATCTTCTTGCCCGGGCCGGCCTGCCAGTGGCGCAGCGGCGAGTACGTGGTGATGCCGGCGCACAGCAGCGGCGCCACCGCCGCCAGCCGGGCTTCCGGATGACGCACGCGCAGCACGTAACGCTCGTTGACGACGATCTGCTCCGAGTAGCCGCCCAGCGTATGGCCCGGCGCATCCGCGGTCGGGAAATTGTAGGTGCCGGTCATGTGGTCGCAGTAGTTCTCCAGGCCTGCCTCGCAATCGGCGCAATGGCGGCAGCTGTCGACCAGGCAGCCGACGCCGACCAGGTCGCCCCGCTGGAAGCCCGAAACATGGGCGCCGACGCTGGCGACGCGCCCGACGATCTCGTGGCCGGGCACGCAGGGATAGAGGGTGCCGGCCCATTCGCCGCGCACCTGGTGCAGGTCGGAGTGGCATACGCCGCAAAAGGCGATGTCGATCTGGACGTCGTGCGCGCCGGGTGCGCGGCGGGCGATGGCGATCGGTTCGAGCGGCTTGTCGCCGGCGTGGGCGCCGCAGGCGTTGATGGTCATGAGTAGGCCTTCCTGTTCTGGTGGCGCGCAGGCGCAGGAGCGCGCCCGGGAGTCCAGCATGGTAGTGGCAAACCGGTGGCGCGAACGGGGCGGCGTTTGCATGGGCTTATGAATGCACCTCATTAATCGCTGCTAGAATTGAATACACCCCATCACGAATACACAGAAAACCCATGGCCCGCGAGAATATCAACGACATCCTCGTCTTCATCGCCGTGGCCCGCGAACGCAGCTTCACGCGCGCGGCGGCCAAGCTGGGCATGACCCAGTCGGCGCTCAGCCACATCGTGCGCTCGCTCGAAGCGCGCCTGGGCGTGCGCCTGCTCACCCGCACCACCCGCAGCGTCTCGCCCACCGAGGCCGGCGAACGGCTGCTGCTGAACGTGGCGCCGCGCATCGACGAGATCGAGGCGGAGATCGCCGCCGTGAGCGACCTGGGCGACAAGCCGGCCGGCACCATCCGCATCACCGCGATCGACAACGTCATCGACAACGTGCTGTGGCCGCGGATCGCGCCGATCCTGCCGCAATACCCGGACCTGCACGTCGAGATCACCGCCGACTACCGCATGGTCGACATCGCGGCCGACCGCTACGACATCGGCGTGCGCTATGGCGACCAGGTGGAAAAGGACATGGTCGCGGTGCGCCTGACGCCCGACGTGCAGACCATGATCGTCGCCTCGCCCGCCTATTTCGCCTGGCATGCCATCCCCGCCACGCCGCAAGACCTGATGAAGCAGAACTGCATCACCCTGCGCCTGGCCAGCAGCGGCGGCATCTACGCCTGGGAGCTCGAACGCGACGGCCAGGCGCTGGAGCTGCGGGTGCGCGGCCAGTCGATGTTCACTACCGGCTACCACATGCTGAACGCCGCGCTGAGCGGCTGCGGTGTGGCCTACCTCACCGAAGACCTGGCGGCCAGCCACGTGCGCGAGGGGCGCCTGATCAGCGTGATGCAGGACTGGTGCCCGAAGTTTCCCGGCCTGCACGCCTATTATCCGAGCCGCCGCCATTCCTCGCGCGCACTGGCGCTGGTGATCGACGCAATCCGGCACAAGGGTTAGTCAAGCGCCTGCCGTAAATACGGCGCGACGGCGGCAGTTGCAAGGCGTACAATGAATCAACGATTCTTTCCCTGCATCCCACTGCCGCAAGGAGCACACCTGTCATGACTGGTCCCGAGCTGCTGCGCGCCATCCTCACCAGCGCATCCAGCGTCGCGATCGTCGTCACCGACCGCGAGGGACTTCTCCTGAGCTGCAACGTGGGCGCCCATTCGCTGTTTGGCCTGTCGAACGCCATGGCCGGCACCGACAGCGCCGTGATCTTCACACCACCCGACCGCGCGGCCGGGCTCCCGCAGCAGGAGATGCGCGAGGCGCTGGCCAAAGGCGAGGTCAAGGTTACCCGCGTACACCGTGCGGTGGGTGCAGGCTATGGCCGCTGGATCGAAAGCCGCCTGACGCCGATGTTCGACACCAATGCCGACCATATCGGCTTCATGCGCATCGCCCAGGATGTGACCGAACGGCAACAGCATGACCAGGCGATGCTGAAGGAGCTGGAAACCGATACCGTGTCCGGCCTGAACAACCGGCGCGTCTTCGACGAACGCCTCGAGGAAGCCGCGGCGCTGGGCATCCGCACCAACGGCACCCTGGTCCTGCATCTGATCGATCTCGACCTGTTCAAGCAGGTCAACGACACCCTTGGCCATAGCGCAGGCGACGAAGTGCTGCGGATGGTGGCGGAGCGCATCACCAGCGTGACGCGCGCATCCGACACGGTCGCCCGCTTCGGCGGAGACGAATTCGCGGTGCTGCAAACCGGGGCCGGCTCGCCGATCGATGCCGCGGTGCTGGCCAACAAGCTGATCACGCTGCTCAGCCAGCCGATGGTGGTGATGGGCCACGAGGTCCGGGTCACGGCCAGCATCGGCATCGCGGTGGCCCCCCTGGACGGCTGGGTTCCGGGCGAACTCCTGCGCAAGGCCGACGTGGCGCTCTACCGGGTCAAACACAGCGGACGCAATCACTTCGGCTACTACACCCCCGAGCTGGACGTCGAATCGCGCAACTACAGCCGCGACATGGCGGCGGTGCGCCAGGCGGTAGGCGAAGAGCGCTTCCACCTGCTGTACCAGCCGATCATCGCCACCGACAGCGGCAAGCTGCGCTCGGTGGAAGCCCTGCTGCGCTGCGACCACCCCGCCCTGTCCGGGCGGCCGATTCCGGAGGTGATCGAACTCATTCGCAAATCCGGCCTGATCCCCGACATGAGCCGGTGGATCGTGCAGCGCGTCTGCGAAGAAGCAATCGGGTTCACCGACGGCCAGGCGCGCTATCCCGTCGGCCTGAACCTGTGCGCGCGCGAACTGTCGGATTACCACATGGTGGCGCTGATCGACGCCGCCATGCGCCGCACGGGCATCGGAGCCGATGGCATTTCCGTCGAACTCACCGAGCACGCCTTGTTCGAAAGCCATGAGATCGGGCGCGGGGTGCTCGATGCGCTGAGCATGCGTGGCCTGTCCATCGCGCTGGACGATTTCGGCACCGGTTATTCTTCGCTGAGCCACCTGACCTCCTTGCCGATCAATGTGCTCAAGCTCGACATCGCGTTCGTCCGCCCATTGGCGCACAGTCCCGAGATAAGAACCGTGGTCAGTGCGATCATCACCCTGGCGCATACGCTGGGCATCGCCGTCGTGGCCGAAGGAGTGGAGACCTCCGAGCAGTTCGAGTTCCTGCGCGAACAGCACTGCGACGCGGTGCAGGGCTATTATTTCTCGCGCCCCTTGTCGGCAGCCGCCATGTGCGCGTACGCGAACGGGGCCCGGCCAGCCTGAACACGGTGTCCGGGTGACATCCTCCGCGCGCCTGCCGCGGGGCCTTCCGGTATAGTGCCCGGATGACGACAACTACCACCGACCGGCACGACGTACGCGTCAACGACCGCGAACAGCTGATCTACCTGCTCACCGAAGCGGCCGAAATCGAACAAGGGCTGATGTGCACCTACCTGTACGCCGGCTGGAGCCTGAAGCAGTCGGCCGGCGAATCGGTCACGCCTGCCCAGCTGGAAGCGATCGGCCGCTGGCGCCGCGAGATCCGCAGCGTCGCGATGGAAGAAATGGCCCACCTGGCCACTGTCAATAACCTCTTGATGAGCATTGGTTCGCCGCCGCATTTCCGGCGCCAGAATTTTCCGGTGCCGCCGGGCTACCACCCCGCCAGCCTGGTGGTGCGCCTGGCGCCGCTCACGCGCGATACGCTGGCCCATTTCGTCTACCTGGAGCGTCCCGAAGGCATGGAGATGGCCCAGGCCAGGGGCTTCGAGACGGCCACCAGCTACCAGCGCCGCCCGCATGCCACCCGGCTCACGCCGACCGCGGAAGACTACGACACCGTCGGCCACCTGTACCGCGGCATCCAGCAGGGTTTCGAGACCCTGGCCGAACGCCTGGGAGAGTCCGCCCTGTTCGTGGGCAGCCTTGAGGCCCAGCTCGGGCCGGACATCATGGACCTCCCCGGACTGGCGACGGTCACCGACCTGCGCAGCGCCGTGCTGGCCATCGACACCATCATCGAACAGGGCGAAGGCGGGCGGCGCGACAGCGAGGAATCGCATTACGCGCGCTTCGTCGCGATGGCGGCGGAATACGACGCCTTCCTGCGCGACGATCCGGCCTTCGTGCCGCACCGCGACATCGTCTCCGACCCGGTCATGTTCGCGCCGATCGGCGACGCGCCCGGCTGCCACGTCAGCGCGCCCGACAGCGCGCGCGTGCTCGACCTGGCCAATGCCAGCTATGGCCTCATGCTGCGGCTGCTCGCCAGCGGCACCGGCACGCCGCAGTCCCCTGCCGCGCGCCGCATGGAAATCGACGGCGCAGTCAACCTGATGCACGTGGTGCATGCGCTAAGCGTGCTTCTCACCACCCTGCCGGCAGGCAGCGAACCGACGCCGCGCGCAGGCATGAACTTCCACCTGCCGCGCAGTGGACTTGCCCTGCCCCAGCGCGAAGCCGGCGCCGCGCTGCTGGCCGAACGCGCCAGCGAAATCGCGCTGGCTCTCGACGTGCTGGCGGCCTCGGCTCCCGGTTTGGACGCGACATTGGCCGGCGCCTTGCACGAGCTGGCAGCCACCCTGGTCACGCCGGCGGCAAGGAGCTGAACGCCGCCGGCGCCCTGCCGGCTGGTGCTTACTTCCCGACCTGCTCGTCTGACCTTCTCCATCCACTCGACCACCTTGCCCTCCAACTGCTCCTGGATCGCCAGGTGGGTCATGGCGGTCGTGGGCAAGGCGCCCTACATTCGCCGCCTGTCGTTCGATGCAGGAAGAACAGCATGCAAGAAGTCACCGTAGTCATCGGCGCCGGGTCGATCGGCCAGGGGCCGGATGGCGCCTTCATCACCGGCAGCGATTTCCTGATGGACGGCGGCGTGACCGCGTCGTTCTACTACGGCGAGCTGGCGCCGCAATGAAGCTTCGGCGTGATCAGCCGGCTTGTCCCGGCTCCTGGCCCGAGTAAACGATTGCCGGGTCCTGCCCCGCGTACAGCAGCTCGACCAACGCGGCGCGCCGGCGCAGGACCGCGCGCTGGTTGATCGAACCCTTGTCGGTGATTTCACCGCGTTCGGCCGATGGCGGCTCGGCCAGCACGAGGGCGCGCGCTATGCGGCTTGCGCTGCCGCCGCCCTTCCCGAGGCTGTGAACCAGGGCTTGAAAATACCCGCGCACCGGACCCGCGGCCAGCACCTCTGCCGCGCTGGCGGAATCGGGCAGGCCACTCAGGCTGCGGCATTGCGGCAGGTTCGGGATGATCAACAGTCCGACCTCGGCGCGCTCATGGCCGGCGATGACGGCGTCCTGCACATACGGCGCGCCTTCGTGCACCACGCGGCTGCGCAGCGTGCCGACGCTGACCCAGGTACCGGTGGATAACTTGAAGTCTTCCGCCAGGCGGCCATCGAACACGAAGCCCAGCCGCGGCCGGGCCGCATCCAGCCACTTGACGGCATCGCCCGAGCAGAAGAAGCCCTCGTCATCGAACATCAGCGCCGTTTCCCCAGGCGACTTCCAGTACCCAGGCGTGACGCCGGGACCGCGGTAGCGTAGTTCGAGCTTGTCGCCGCATGGCACCAGCTTGACTTCGAGGCCGGGACTGGGCACACCCAGCTCGCCCGCGCGCGCGTCTTCACGCATCGTGAACAGGGCGCAGGGTGCCGTCTCGGTCATGCCCAGGCCCGTCGCCATCCGGATCCGCTGGCCGCACGCCGCTTCGGCGCCGGCGTGCAGCGCGTTCCAGACCGGCTGCGCCAGTGCGGCGCCGGCGTGGAACTGCAGCTGCAGGCGGCTGTAGAAATGCTCGCGCAGGGCGGGATCGAGTGCGAGCGCGTGCGCCAGGTCGTCCCATCCCTTGGGCACGTTGAAATGGATGGTCGGCGCGATCTCGCGCAGGTTGGCGATGGTCTGCCTGAACAGCTGCGGGGCCGGCTTGCCGTCGTCGATGTACAGGGTGCCGCCGTTGAACAAGACCAGGTTGAAGCTCTTGTTGCCGCCGAAGGTATGGTTCCATGGCAGCCAGTCGAGCAGCACCGGTGGCGCTTCGGCCAGGAAAGGCCAGACCTGCAGCAGTGCCTGCATGTTGCTGCACAACATACGGTGGGTATTTATTACTGCTTTTGGCTGCGCGGTAGAGCCCGAGGTGAACAGGAACTTGGCAATCGTGTCCGGGCCGACGGCTTGCATGGCCTGGTCCACCGCGGCGCCGGGCGCGGTGCACGCCAGTGCCGAGAACAGCGTCGCCCTACCCCCGGATGGCATGCCGCTTGCCACCACGAACTCGACGTCCGGGCCGCAGGTCCCATCCACTGCGGGGCCGAATGCGCGGCCGTCGGCGGCAAACACCAGGCCGGGATCGAGCAGCTCCATGATCTGCCGCAGCTTGCCGAAATCCCGTGAGGCCAGCGAATAAGCCGGGGAGATCGGGGCGTAGGGAAGGCCAATGTACTGGCAGGCCAGGGCCAGCATGGCGTGGTCGAGGTCGTTCCCGGACAGGATCACCACCGGCCGCCGGGCCGACAAGCCGCGCTGCAGGAGCGCCTGCCCGATCGATCGCGCATGGCGCAGCGCCTCGATGTAGGTGATGTGGCGCCATGCGCCATCGGCGCCGCGCCGGGCAATGAAGCTGCGCTCCGGCGCCTGCATCGCCCAGTGGCGCAGGCGATCCGTCGTGCGCACGACATAGCCGCCGAGCGGCGCCGCCGCCTTCACATAGGTCGCGCCCTTGGCCGTGCGGACCTGTACCGCGTCGTCGCCGAACGCTACCGGGCGGTAGCGGGCGTGTGCATCCATGCTCCTGCCTCCCTTGTTTCCTTCATCGCCCAGCACCTGCTGTTGCCACAGGTTGCCGCCTGCTCTTGATTCTTGCACATTATTGTTCGCCACGTCAGCGGCAAGCGCGCCGGCGCCGGCCGGCCGGGGCCAGAGCTGAGGAACTTTGTGACCGTTCAGGTGTCACTCATCATGTAGCCGCTCAGGGAACGGTCTGTCATGTCCATCATCCGGGAACATCGCCAGCCAGGAATGGCGCGCCCAGAAAACGCGCCGCAGCCCTGCACCTTCCCCCGAACCTGGGCTGCGTTTGTCCTGGTGCTGGCCGTGCTCCTGCCCTTCCCTGCCTTTGCCGCCGCCGTCGGGCTGCTGGCGATCGACGGCGCCATCGGCCCGGCCAGTGCCGACCACATCGTGCGCAGCCTCGAACGCTCGGCCGGGCAGGGGCAGCAACTGCTCATCCTCAGGATGGACACGCCGGGCGGGCTCGACACCTCGATGCGCACCGTGATCAAGGCGATCCTGGCGTCCCCGGTGCCGGTCGTGGCCTGGGTGGCGCCGGGCGGTGCGCGCGCGGCCAGCGCCGGCACCTATATCCTGTATGCGAGCCATATCGCGGCCATGGCGCCGGGCACCAATGTAGGGGCGGCCACGCCGGTGGAAATCGGGATCGGGCCGCAGCAGCCCGGCCCCGCGGGCCCGGGCGCGGGCGCACCGCCGAAAAAGGACGGGCAAGGCGAGGCTGACGCCGACAAGGCCGAATCGTCATCCGCCATGAAGGCCAAGACCATCAACGACGCTGCCGCCTACCTGCGAGGACTCGCGCAACTGCGTGGCCGCAATGCCGACTGGGCCGAGCGCGCGGTGCGCGAATCCGTCAGCCTGAGCGCCGACGAAGCCTTGCAGCAGAATGTCATTGAGTTTGTCGCCGCCAACGTCCCTGCCCTGCTCGCCCAGCTCGACGGCCGCAAGGTCATGGTGCTGGGACAGGAGCGGCGCCTGGCCACCAAGGGCGCGGTTCTGGTCGAATTCCTGCCGGACTGGCGCACCGACGTGTTGGCGGCGATCACCAATCCCGCCGTGGCCCTGCTACTGATGACCATCGGCATCTACGGCCTGGTGTTCGAATTCATGAGCCCGGGCGCGGTGGCGCCGGGGGTGATCGGCGCCATCTGCCTGCTGCTGGGGCTGTACGCCCTGCAGCTGCTGCCGGTGAACTACGCCGGCCTGGCGCTGATCGTGCTGGGGCTGGCCTTCATGATCGGCGAAGCCTATTTGCCCAGCTTCGGCATCCTCGGCCTGGGCGGGATCGCCGCCTTCGTTGCCGGCGCCCTCATGCTGATCGACACCGAACTGCCCGGCTATGGCATCCCGCCGGGCCTGGTCGGCACGCTGGCAGTGGCGAGTGCCCTGATCCTGTTCGGCACGGCGCGCCTGGCCTTGAAAACCCGGCGGCGCCCGGTGACCAGCGGCGCTGCCGGGCTGATCGGCGCGTTGTGCGCCGTGGAGAACGTGGCTGCGCGCGATGCCAGGGAGGCGTGGGTCCGCATCGAAGGCGAGCTGTGGCGTGCGGTCAGCGTCGAGCCGCTGCACCTGTCCCAGACCGTGCGCGTGGTCGGCCGGACCGGACTGACCCTGGAAGTCGCCCCCGTTGCCCAACCCTGAGGAGAATGACGATGTTTTCCGGTATCGGTATCGGCCTTGGCGGCCTGTTCTTCCTGCTGCTGGCGCTGCTGGCCTCGGCGATCCGGGTGCTGCGCGAATACGAGCGTGGCGTCGTGTTCCAGCTGGGACGTTTCTGGGGCGTGAGGGGGCCGGGGCTGGTGATCATCATCCCGGTCCTGCAGCAGATGGTGCGGGTCGACCTGCGCACCATCGTGCTGGACGTGCCGACGCAGGACGTGATCTCGCGTGACAACGTGTCGGTGAAGGTCAACGCCGTGCTCTACTTCCGCGTGGTCGACCCGGAGCGCGCCATCATCCAGGTCGCCAATTACCTGGAAGCGACCAGCCAGCTGGCCCAGACCACCCTGCGCGCCGTGCTCGGCAAGCACGAACTCGACGAGATGCTGGCCGAGCGCGAACGCCTGAACCTGGATATCCAGCAGGTGCTCGATGCCCAGACCGATGCCTGGGGCATCAAGGTCGCCAATGTCGAGATCAAGCACGTCGACCTGGACGAATCGATGATCCGCGCCATCGCCCGCCAGGCCGAGGCCGAGCGCGAGCGGCGGGCCAAGGTGATCCATGCGGAAGGCGAGCTGCAGGCCTCTGAAAAGCTGCAGCAGGCCGCCTTCGTGCTGGCGCAGCAGCCGGGCGCGATGCAGCTGCGCTACATGCAGACGCTGGGAGCGATTGCGGGCGACAAGTCCTCGACCATCGTGTTTCCGCTGCCGATCGAATTACTCGACGTGGTGGCGGCGCGGGCGCGCAGTCCAGCGGCGAAATAAACCGGGCAAGGCCGGGGGGGACAGGCCAGGCAGGCATGGAATTGAGATGTCACTTGATCTGCATCATCCGCACTCCTGACAAGACCCGGTACTCGGCGTAGAGTCGGGAATCAGGTGCACAGACACGAAAGGACCAGCCATGTACAAGACCATCATCGTGCATGTCGACGACAGCCCGTCGATGGACGCCCGGCTGCAGGCGGCCGCCTGGCTTGCCAATGCTCACGATGCGCACCTGGTCGGCAGCGCCGCCACCGGCATGTCCTGGCCGGCCTTCGTGCTGATGGCCGGCTCGATGCGGGTCGCGCCGCGCGAAGACTTTGACGCCTTGCGCACAGCGGCGCGCAACAGCCTGCAGGGGTTCGCCACGCGCGCCCGGAGGCTGGGCGTGCAATCCCTCGAGGAGCGCATGGTCGAGGACGAGCAGCGCCTCGCGCTGCTGCTGCAGTCGCGCTACGCCGACCTGGCCGTGCTCGGCCAGGACGCGGGCGAGTCGGCCGCGCCGCGCGGGCTGCCCCAATACCTCGCCCTGAACGGCCCCAAACCCGTGCTGGTGGTGCCGCCGGCCTATGCCGGCGAGCCGCTTGCCGACCATGTTGTCGTCGGCTGGGACGCCAGCGCGCAGGCGGTGCGCGCCATTGACGCCGCCCTGCCCGTGCTGGTGCGCGCCGCCACGGTGCACCTGGCCCTGGTCAATCCGGACCGCGAATCCGGCCTGCACGGCGACGAGCCCGGCGCCGACATGGCCCTGTTCCTCGCCCGCCACGGCGTCCGGGTCGAGGTCGTCAACGAGCGCACGCAAGCCGCGGCCGGCGACGCCCTGCTGGAGATCGCGCGCGCCACCGGCGCCGGGCTGCTGGTCGCCGGCGCGTTCGGCCACAGCCGTTACCGCGAGATCCTGCTCGGCGGGGTCACCCGGGTGCTGCTCGAGCGCGCGCCGGTGCCGGTGCTGCTGGCACACTGAGGCCATGGCGGATCAGCCATGAACCAGCCCGGTTTCCCTCCCTCCGGCGTGCAAGAGCGCGATGCCAGCGCCTGGCAAGGCACGCACCACGACTATCCCGAATCGGACGTCGGCCATGCCGCGCTCGACCTGCCCCTGCACGCCTGGCTGGGGCGCTTCACCGGCAATGTGTCGCCGGCGGCGCTGGCCATGGCCTGGGTCGACTGGAGCAGCCACCTGCTGCTCTCGCCCGACAAGCAGGCCGAACTGGCGGCGCACGCGGCCTCGGCCTCGCTGCGCTGGCTCCAGTATTGCGCCGGGGCCGCGGCGTCCAGCCTGGCCGAACCGGTGGCGCCGCTGGCCCAGGACAAGCGCTTTGACGAGCCGGACTGGCACCGCTGGCCCTTCAACGTGCTGAGCCAGGGCTTCCTGTTGCAGCAGCAGTGGTGGCACCGCGCGACCAACAGCGTGCGCGGCATGTCGCGCCATCACGCCGATGTCGCCACCTTTGTCGCGCGCCAGCTGCTCGACTGCGCCGCACCGTCGAACTTCGTCGCAACCAACCCGGTGGTGCTGCGCACGAGCTGCGAGCGCGGCGGCATGAACCTGGTGGCCGGCGCCGCGCGCGCAGCTGGCGACGCCTGGCGCGCAGCGACCGGCGAAGCCGAGCTCCCTACCTTCCAGCCTGGCCGCGACGTGGCCTGCACACCGGGCAAGGTGGTGCTGCGCAACCGCCTGGCCGAGCTGCTGCGCTACGACCCGGTCACGCCGGAGGTGCATGCGGTGCCGCTCCTGATCGTGCCGGCCTGGATCATGAAGTACTACGTCCTCGACCTGTCGCCCCACAATTCCCTGGTGCGCTACCTGGTCGAGCATGGGCATACGGTGTACGTCGTCTCCTGGAAGAACCCGGACGCGGGCGACCGCGACCTGGGGCTGGACGACTACCGCCAGCTCGGCGTCATGGCGGCGCTCGATGCGATCGCCTGCGACACCGGCTCGCCCCAGGTCAATGCCTGCGGCTACTGCCTGGGCGGCAGCCTGCTGGCGATCGCCGCCAGCGCCATGGCGCGCGACCACGACCGGCGCCTCGCCAGCCTCACGCTGCTGGCGGCCCAGGTCGATTTCACCGAGCCGGGCGAGCTGTCGCTGTTTATCGACGAGAGCGAGGTCAGCTTCCTGGAAGCGGCGATGTGGAGCCAGGGCTACCTCGACACGCGCCAGATGGCCGGCGCCTTCCAGCTGCTGCGCTCGAACGACCTGATCTGGTCGCGGCGGCTGCGCCACTACCTGCTCGACGTCCCGGACCGCCATACCGACCTGATGTCCTGGAACGCCGACGCCACCCGCATGCCCTACCGAATGCATTCCGAATACCTGCGGCGCCTGTTCCTGAACAACGACCTGGCCGGCGCCCGCTACCGGGTCGGCGGCAAGCCCGTCTCGCTCACCGACATCGCGGTGCCGATCTTCGCGCTCGGCACCCGCACCGACCATGTCGCCCCATGGCGTTCGGTGTACAAGATCGGGCTGCTGACCGATACGGAAGTGAGCTTCCTGCTGACCTCCGGCGGACACAATGCCGGGGTGGTCGCCCCGCCCGGCGATGCGCGCCGCAGCTACCAGCTCGCCACCGCGGCGGCGGACGCGCCCTATAAGGACCCGGAGCGCTGGCAGCACGAAGCGCCGCAGTACGAAGGCAGCTGGTGGCCGGCCTGGGAGGCCTGGCTGGCGGCGCGCGCCGGTCCGCCCACCCGGCCGCCGGCGAACGCACCCACCCTGGGACCGGCGCCCGGGCAATACGTGCTCGCCCCTTGACCATACCTGCCGGCAGCTTCCGCGAAGGCCCGCGCGCGCCGCCGGCCACGCGCAAGGAGGCGGGTTTCACGCCAGGTACTGGCCGCCGTTGACGTCGAAGGTCGCGCCGGTAATAAAAGCGCTGTCCTCCGAGGCGAGGAAGGCGACCACGCGTCCGACCTCCCCTGGGGTGCCCAGGCGCCCGACCGGAATGGCGGCGACGATCCCGCGCAAGGCCTCGGGCGGCACCGCCGCCATCATCGCCGTATCGCAGTAGCCGGGCGCCACCGCGTTGACGGTGATGCCATGTCCGGCATTTTCCAGCGCCAGCGCCTTGGTGAAGCCGAGGATGCCGGCCTTTGCGGCCGCATAATTGACTTGCCCGGCCTGCCCCTTGCGGCCATTGACCGAACTGATGTTGACGATGCGCCCGGCATGCCGCGCGCGCATGCCGCCGATAACATGGCGCGTCACGTTGAACACCGATCCGAGGTTGGTATGCATGACCTGCCACCATTGTTCCGGGCTCATCTTGTGGAACATGCCGTCGGCCGTGATGCCGGCATTGTTGACGAGGACGTCGACCGGGCCGAGCAGCTCCTCGACCCGGGCCACGCCGTCGCGGCATGCCTCGAAGTCGGCCACGTCCCAGCGCAGGGCCAGGATGCCGGTCTCGTCCTGCATGCAGCGCGCCGCCGCCTCGTCGCTGTGATAGCTGGCCGCCACCCGGCAGCCCGCATCGCGCAGGGCGATGGCGATTGCCCGTCCCAGCCCGCGCGTGCCGCCCGTTACCAACGCAATCTTGTCCATGTCATCCTCCTTGCCAGTGTTGACCGGGCCGAGTGCCGGCTGGCAGCTCAGCGCCGCATCGCCCTGCCGAAGCGCGACAGGGCGAACGAAAACAGTGCGGCGCCGATCGCCGGCAGGGCCCGGAAGTCCAGGCAGCGGGTCGATCCAGCATAGGCGCCCCATCCAGAATGCCTCGGATGCCGTCCAATGGCGCAAACGGAACTGCAAACGGAACTTCAAGAAGGTGGGCCGGGCCCGGCCGCCTTGCTAGCCGAGGCAGATCCCAAGGTCGAGCGCAGTGCGCACCGTGTCGCCGTCGACCGGCACGCGCCTGTTGCGGCCGGCGACCCGGGCCAGCGGCACGGTGCCGATATCATGCTCGGCCAGGGTTACCATGATGCCGGACTCGCCACGCGCCAGTGCGCGCACGGCGGCGGCGCCGAAACGCGCCGCGACCACGCGGTCGAATGCCGAGGGGCTGCCGCCGCGCAGCAGATGCCCCAGCACCACGCTGCGGCATTCCTTGCCGGACCGCTCGGCCAGCCGCGCCTCGACCCAGGCCCCGATGCCGCCCAGGCGCTCGGCCTGCCCGACGGTGGCGGCCGCCTGCACGGCGCGCGCCCCGCCGACCGGCTGCGCGCCCTCGGCCGCCACCACGATGGCATGGCGGTGGCCCGCCGCGTCGCGCTGCGCGATGGCCGCGGCGACCGT
Source organism: Telluria sp. ZB4P37 (assembly GCF_059685855.1). NCBI lineage: Bacteria > Pseudomonadati > Pseudomonadota > Betaproteobacteria > Burkholderiales > Oxalobacteraceae > Telluria > Telluria sp. ZB4P37. Next base: position 9,302 of record NZ_JCASID010000004.1, on the reverse strand, counting down.
GTCGATGTCGAAAGCGATTTCAGGCAGCAAGATGGCGTGGGCGCCGGCCGCCATCCCCGCGTGCAGGGCGATCCAGCCGGCGTAGCGGCCCATCACCTCGACCACCATGACGCGGTGCTGGCTGTGGGCGGTGGTGTGGAGGCGGTCGATGCATTCGGTTGCGAAGCCGACCGCCGTGTCGAAGCCGAAGGTCTGGATGGTGTGGTCGAGGTCGTTGTCGATGGTCTTGGGCACGCCCACCACCGCCAGCCCTTTCCGGTGCAGGCAGTCGGCGATTTCCATCGAGCCGTCGCCGCCGACCGCGACCAGCGCCTCGATGCCACGCCGGCGGCACAGGGCAAGCAGCTCATCGGAGCGGTCCTGTTCCGCCAGGCTGCCGTCGGGCTGGCGTACCGGGAAACGCAAGGGGTTGCCGCGGTTGGTGCTGCCGAGGATGGTGCCGCCGAGATGGCCGATGCCGTGCACCGCATCGGCCGTCAGCCGCACGACCGGCTCGCCCAGGCACTGGTCCGGCGCCAGCAGGCCGTTGAAGCCGTCGCGGATGCCGTGGCATTCCCAGCCCAGCCGCCCGGCCGCGAGCACCACCGCGCGGATGACGGCGTTCAGGCCGGGCGCGTCCCCGCCGCCGGTGGCGATCGCGATGCGCTTGACGGGTGTATGCATGGGACCTCGCTTTGCTACGCTCGATGCCGGGCCTGAAAATATAGCATGGGACGGCGCCGCCACGTGCAGCGCGCCCGCGACGCTGGCGTGCACGCCGGGCTGGAGCATCAGGAACCACACCAGGGCCCCACCCAGCAGACAGGGCCAGGGGGACATCACGCGCGGGCGCCGGTTCATCGGTAAAAGGCCGCCGACCGTCGAGGACGAAACGGAAAGCCGTGGCGCATGCGATGCCGGCTTGCGCAGCACCGTTTGCGCCCGCCAGGATTTTTCAGGCGGATGGCTCGCCCTGCCCGATCGGCGCTATACTGGCCTGGCGCGGGCGTGCCCCGCAAGCGCGTTACTGTGAACGCCGATCAATCCGGATGGAGCCCATATGTTCCACGAGAGAGTGTGTGTCGCCACCGATGGCTCCGACCTGGCCGTCAGGGCCGCCCAGATGGGCGCCGTACTGGCGCATGCCGGCGCCGGGCGCATGATCGCGGTCTCGGTGGCGCAAGCGCAGGTCGCCACGCCCGGGAACGGCGCCGCCACGCCAGAAGCCCAGGCCAGGCTCGCACGCGCGGAACAGGCGGCACGCGCGCATGTCGCCAACGTTGAACGCATAGCCCGCACCGCCGGAGTCAGCTGCGAAACGGCCACGCCGGTGGCGCCGGCCCCCGGACCGGCCATTCTCCAGGCAGCAGCAGACCATGGCTGCGACCTGATCGTGATGGGCACCCATGGCCCGAACGACGCCAACCCCCTGTTCACGGGCAGCAATGCACAGTATGTGCTCGCCAATTCGACGATTCCCGTGTTGCTGCTGCGCGATCCGCGCGACGCCTCGCAGCCGGAATTCGTCGAAGGCGCCGGCTAGGTGCCAGGACGGCGCCGCCGACGGCCGGGCCCGGCAAATTCGGCGGCATTCAGCCCCGGCATGGGAGCTCCTGCGGGAAAGGATGGGGTGCTGCGCTCAGCGTGCCATCAGCACCGGCACCGTCGCGCTGCGCAGCATGGTGATGCTGGCGCCGCCCAGGATCAGTTCACCGAATTGCGAATGGCCGTAGCACCCCATCACGACAGGTCGCTGAAGCGTCCGAGCCGGGCCAGTGCATCGCTGGCCAGGGTTAAATACGCTGGTATCGTCGTTCATGATCCGGCGTGGAGAAAATGGCGCGCCGGTCCAGTCGATTGTTGTGCTTCGCCACGCTGCCGGAGGCTGCCCTATGAGCATACGCAACCTGAACCACATGTTCGCACCGGCATCGGTGGCAGTGATCGGCGCCCCGGACCCTCCGGGCGGTGTTGGCGCCACGGGCCTGGCGCTGGCGGAAAACACGCGCATGCAGGCACTGGCGCGCGCCCTCGGCTTCGACCTGGCCCCGGCGGCGGACGCAATGGTGGCGATGCGGCGCCGGCTGGACGCCGCCGGGGAGGCTCCGTGGGCAAACATATCCTGATCATCCAGGGCCACCCGGACGGCGCCGGGCAGCACCTGTGCCATGCGCTGGCCGAGGCCTATGCCGAGGGCGCGCGTGCCGGCGGCCACAGCGTCGAGACCATCGAGCCGGCGCGCCTCGGGTTTGCGCTGCTGGCCGATCCGCACGACTGGCTCGAGGGCGAGCTGCCCGCGGCGCTGCTGCCGGCGCAACAGGCGATCGCGCACGCCGCGCACATTGTGCTGGTCTATCCGCTCTGGCTGGGCGACATGCCGGCCCTGCTCAAGGGCTTCCTGGAACAGGTGCTGCGGCCGGGCTTCGCGCTGGCGCGCGCGCCGGCCAATCCGCTCAAGGCGGGCCTGCTGGGCGGGCGCAGCGCACGCATCATCGTCACCATGGGCATGCCGGCGCCGGTCTACCGGTGGTTCTACCGGGCCCACAGCCTGCAGGTCCTGCGCCGTAACATCCTGGGCTTTGCCGGCATCGCGCCGGTGGGCGCGACCGTCATCGGCGGCGCCGGCGACATGCCGGCGGAACGCTTTGCACGCTGGTGCGAACGGCTGCGGCGCCTGGGCGAGCTCGCCGCCTGAAGCGTCGCCGCTCAGTGCCGCCCCACGCGCGCCGCCAGCAATGTACGCAGCCCGAGGGCGGCCAGCGCGAGCGCGGCGGCCAGCACGGCGGCGCCCGGCGCAAGCGGCGGGGGCGGCGCCAGCAGCAGCATCGACGCGGCCGCGGGCAGGTAGAGCGCCAGCGCCAGCAGCAGCAGGGCGACGGCGGCGATGCTCAAGAACACCGGATTGGCCGCGCGCAGCACGCCCTGGCCCCGCGGCGCTGGCGGTTCGCCGGCAGCAGCGCCAGCTTGCACAGCACCGGCCCGGCAAATCCGGCCGCGCGCGCTTCAGGCCCGGGCAGCCGCCACAGCGCCCATCCATACAGCGCCGCCACCAGCACCAGCACCAGCACCCACAGCCCTTGCACCAGTGCGTTAACGAGCGCGGCGCGCCAGAACAGCGCCTCGTCGCGCCCGCGCGGCGGCTGCTCCATCAGGTCGGTCTCCGGCGGCTCGTTCTCGAATGCCAGCGTGCAGGCCGGATCGATCACCAGCTTCAGGAACACGATATGCAGGGGTACAGCATCGCCGGCCAGCCCGGCAGCAGGGGAGCTCGGCGGCTTCGTGGGCGACGTTGACGCCGTCGCCGGTCATGGCCACCATCGCCCCGCCGTGCTGCAGCGCCTGCGCGATGCGCAGTCTCTGCTGCGGCGCCCATCGTCAGCAGGGGCGCGGCGCCAGCTCGACGCGGTCGCGGCCGTTCGACTTGGCCTGGTAGAGCGCGGTGTCGGCCGCGGCCAGCACTGCCTCGAAGTCCGCATGCTGCGGCGCCAGCGCGGCAATCCCTATGCTGATCGTGCACCGCGCGGTTCCCGTCGGGGTCTCCAGGCGAATGGCAGCCACGGCCGTGCGCATGCGCTCGGCGCAGGCCAGTGCGTCGTTTTCATCCGTCTCGGGCATGACGCAGGCGAATTCCTCGCCGCCGATCCGCCCGAAATAGTCGCTCGCGCGCAGCTCGGTGGAACAGGCTTGGCACACCGCGCGGATCAGGGCGTCGCCCGTCGGGTGTCCATAGGTATCGTTGACGCGCTTGAAGTGGTCGATATCGAGCATGCCGATGGCCAGCGGATGCCGGTAGCGCCGGGCCAGCGCCACGTCATGGGTCGCGAGCTCGACCAGGTAGCCGCGGGCCAGGACGCCGCTCAGGCTGTCGTGATGGGCGGACCAGGCCAGCGCACGCTCGGTGAGGAAAGCGGCGCGCCGCCATCGCCCGTGGCCGATGGCGACGACCAGGGCCAGGCCCAGCGTGACCAGGTAGACCAGGGCGCAGCTGCCAAACAGCCGTGGCGGCAGCACCGCCGCGCCGAGGATGAGGAACAACAGCGACGGGAACAGGACCAGCAGCAGCAGGCGCGGCACGCGGGGTTCGACCAGCGCGAGCGGAAACATGACGCCGGTGATCGCGGGCAGTGCCAGTACCAGGCCATCGGGCAACAGCGCCGCGCTGACGATCATGGCGCTGCAATGGGTGCCATATACGAGGACGCAACGCCAGGCAACCGCGATGCGGCCGTTCCACGAGAAATAGCCCAGCGCGCCTGCCAGCACCAGCGCGAGGCGCAGCTTGGTGGTGGCAGGGGCCTGCTGCGGCGCGATCCAGTAGTCCCAGGCGCTGAACAGGAACACGCCGACGCCGAATGCGGCGCCGAGCGCAGGCAGCATCCCGGACAGCGCGCGGTCGAGCGCCTTGCCGAAATCGCGTTCGTCCACGCGGTCCAGGGTGCCGAGCATGCGGGCGAGCTGCGCACGTGCGCCGTGGCGGGGCTGGCCCGCGGGGTCATGCTGCGTGGCAGCCGGCCCCTCCCCTGCCACAGCCGGTTTGTCCTCGTGGCTTGCGAACGGCGGCATCGCTGCGCTGCCGGGCCGAGGGGAGGCCAGGGCCGCCTAAACCGGGGCCGCGGCAGGTCCGAGGCCGCCCTGTGCGGGCGCGTGCCCGCCCGCCGGGGCCGGGCGCATGACCATCACGGGCACCGGTGCATAGGCCAGCACCGACTGGGTCACGCTGCCGGCCAGCAGCCGGCTCAGCCCGCGCCGTCCGTGCGAGCCCATGATAATCAGGTCGCACCCCTGCTCGCGCGCCGTATCGACGATGACTTCGCCAGGGTCGAGCGAGAATTTGGTCAGCGGCGTGCAACGTACCCCGGCCAGGCGGGCCCGCTCGGCGATCGCGGTGACAAATGCAAAGGCATGGTCGAGCAGCACGTCGACCTGCTGGCCCGGGTCGAGCACCATGGCTCCATCGAGAGACTGGAGTACGGGCTCGGGCACGGCGACGGACAGCGCGACGATCTCGCTGCCGCATGCCTGGGCAAACTCGATGGCCGCGGCGACGGCGTCGTTGGAAACGGGCGAGCCGTCGGTCGGTACCAGGATGCGCTTGTACATGGTTGTTCTCCTGTGTGGGCGCGGCCCTAGCGATGCACCATGACCGGGATCGCACTGTGCACGAGCACCTTCTGTGTTTCGCTGCCCAGCAACAATCCCTTGATACCCTTGTGGCCATGCGAGGCCATGACGATCAGGTCGCACCGGTTCGCGCGCGCGGTGGAGATGATGGCCTCGTATGGATTATCGGATACGGCCAGCACGGAAGTACAGGGTACACCGGAATCGCGTGCGGCGGCCGACACTTGGTCGAGCAGGCGCTGGCCACTCGCCTGGCTGGCGGCGTCGTATTCGTCGCGGGTCTGCTCCAGCATCTCGGCGTCGGTGGTGAAGGTATGGAACTCCGGCACGGCGGTCATGGCGACCACCTCGGCCCCCACGCTGCTGGCGAAGTCGACGCCCGCCAGGATGGCGCGCCGGGATGCCTCCGAACCGTCGGTTGGCAGCAGTATTCGCTTGTACATTGTAAGCTCCTGAAGTAAGCCGGCGCTGCCGGCGGGCGCCGCCAGGCGGGCTGGGTGCTCCCCCGGAGCAGGATCACCGGCAGCGGCGAACAGGCCAGCACCAGCTGCGAGCCATCGGTGGGAACGAGGATCTTGCGGAACATGGTGGCCTTCGTGGGGTCCATGCGAACTTGGATAGCCTGGAACCCAGTCTGGTCTTATAGATCAACAATTTCTTTGACCTGGATCAAAAGCGCCTAACAATGTGGCAGGTCGCTGCGTCGTCGCAGGCCGCGGAACCATTGACGCGTTGGCATCCCCAAATGAACGGGGCCTTGCAGCAGCAGCTCGACGGCTGCGGGCGCACCGACTTCCAGGGAGGCAGCGCCGGGGCGCTGTACGACAGCATCACGGGCAAGCTGTTTGCGCTGCCGGACGACACCCGTGTGTGGCCGGGCCATGACTACCATGGCCCGGCGGTATCGACCATCGAGCCGCAACCTGGGCCTGCCGCACGGCTCCTGGGCAGCAAAGCGCCCCGCCGCCTGCCGCCTCAATCCACGGCCGCCGCCGCCAGCGCCGTCATGTTGACGATCCGCCGCACCGTCGCGCTCGGGCTCAGGATGTGCACCGGCTTGGCCGCGCCCAGCAAGATCGGCCCGACGGTCACGCCCTTGCCCGCTGCGACCTTGAGCACATTGAACAGGATGTTGGCCGCGTCCAGCGAAGGCATCACCAGCAGATTGGCGCTGCCCGCAAAGCCGTCCGGGATCTTGTAGAGGTCGCGGATTTCTTCCGACAGCGCCGCGTCGCCGTGGACCTCGCCGATCACCGACAGATCCGGCGCAGATTCTTTGAGCAGTTCGCGCGCTTCGCGCATGCGGCGCGCGGATGGGCGGTTTGATGAGCCGAGCGACGAATGAGAGAGCAGCGCCACCCGCGGCTCGAGCCCGAACTGGCGCAGCATCGCCGCGCCCAGGCGGGCGATTTCCGCCAGTTCCGGTGCGCTCGGCTGGTCGTTGACATAGGTATCGGTAATGAACAGCGTGTGCTTGTCGAGCACCAGCGCATTCATTGCCGCCAGCACGCCGACGCCCGGCGCCATGCCGATCTCGCTTTGTACGTGCACCAGGTGGCTGTCGTAGCTGCCCTCCATGCCGCAGATGAGCGCATCGACCTCGCCCGCTGCCAGCATGCGCGTGCCCTGCAGCGTGGCCTCGCCCTCGAGTTCCATCAGCGTGTAGTCGACGTCAAGCTGCAGCCGCAAGCCCGCTTCCCTGATCGCGCGCTCGACCTTGGCCTTCTCGCCGATCAGCACCGGATAGGCGATGCCTTCATCGACCACGGTCTGCACCGCGCGCAGCACGCGGGTATCCATGCCTTCGGCATAGGCGACCCGGCGCGGACGCGCCTTGGCCTGGGCAAACACCGGTTTCATGAAGAAGCCGGTGTGGTAGATCATCTGCGCCAGCTTGTCGCGGTAGGCCGCCATGTCTTCGATCGGGCGGGCCGCCACGCCGGATGTCGCCGCAGCTTCGGCCACGCGCGGGGCGATCGCCGCCAACAGGCGCGGGTCGAAGGGTTTCGGGATGATGTATTCCGGACCGAAGGAGAGATCCTGGCCCTCGTAGGCCGAGGCCACCACGTCGCTGGCTTCGGCTTCGGCCAGTTCGGCAATCGCGGTGACACAGGCCAGCTTCATCTCGTCGGTGATGCGGGTGGCGCCGCAATCGAGCGCGCCGCGGAAGATGTAGGGAAAGCACAGGACGTTGTTGACCTGGTTCGGGTAGTCCGAGCGGCCGGTGGCGATGATGCAGTCGGGCCGCGCGGCGCGCGCCACTTCCGGGCGGATTTCCGGTTCCGGATTGGCCAGCGCCAGGATCACCGGCTGCGCCGCCATGGTCTTGACCATGGCGCCGGTGAGCACGCCCGCGGTCGAGCAGCCGAGGAAGACGTCGGTTCCATGCATGATGTCGGCGAGCGTGCGCGCATCGGTGGCCTGGGCATAGCGCGCCTTGTTGGCTTCCATGTCGGCCTCGCGGCCGACGTAGATGACGCCCTTGGAATCGGTGACATAGATATTCTCGCGCTTCACGCCCAGCAGCACCATCATGTCCAGGCAGGCGATCGCCGCCGCGCCGGCGCCGGAGGCGGCCAGCTTGATCTGCCCAATGTCCTTGCCCACCACCTTGAGCGCATTCAGGAGCGCGGCGGTGGAGATGATCGCGGTGCCGTGCTGGTCGTCGTGGAAGACCGGGATGTTCATCCGCTCGCGCAGCTTCTTCTCGATGTAGAAGCATTCCGGCGCCTTGATGTCTTCCAGGTTGATGCCGCCGACCGTGGGCTCGAGCATGGCGATCGCGTCGACCAGCTTGTCCGGGTCCATTTCGTCCAGCTCCAGGTCGAATACGTCGACCCCCGCGAATTTCTTGAACAGGCAGCCCTTGCCTTCCATGACCGGCTTGGAAGCCAGCGGGCCAATGTTCCCCAGCCCCAGCACGGCGGTGCCGTTGGTGATCACGGCCACCAGGTTGGCGCGCGAGGTGTACTCGGCGGCCATGTTCGGGTCCGCGGCGATCTCCTCGCAGGCATAGGCCACGCCCGGTGAATAGGCCAGCGACAGGTCGCGCTGGTTCGACAGCGGCTTGGTGGCGACCACCTCGATCTTGCCGCGGGTCGGGCTGCGGTGGTACTCCAGCGCGTCGGCGCGCAGCTGGGTGTCGCGGGATTGGTCGTTGCTGGATTCCGTGCTCATCGTGTCTCCTGTTGTTTTCGTGTGCGGGAGCGGCCTTGCGCCTGCTGGCAAGCCTACCTGTCGAAAAGCCATCATTGCAACACGAAATGGGAAAAGCCATCACTTCGGATGATTTTTGGGAGAAGGATGGGTACGAGGATGGGATTCGCCCACATGCTGCGGGCCGCCCTCGCGCAAGTATGCGCGAGGCTTCGCATCCAACGCGGGAGCCATGCAGATGGCTCCCTCCTTCCGCGTACGCAATAAAAAAGCTCCCATGCGGGAGCTTTTTTATTACTACTGGCGGAGAGGGTGGGATTCGCCCACATGCCGCAGGCCGCCCTCGCGCAAGTATGCGCGAGGCTTCGAATCCAACGCGGGAGCCATGCAGATGGCTCCCTCCTTCCGCGTACGCAATAAAAAAGCTCCCATGCGGGAGCTTTTTTATTACTACTGGCGGAGAGGGTGGGATTCGAACCCACGGTACGATTTAACGTACGCCTGATTTCGAGTCAGGTACATTCGACCACTCTGCCACCTCTCCTGAAACGGTGTTGCGGTCGCTGTAAGCGAGGCCGAATTATAGCGAAGGATCGAACTTCGTGGAAGAGGAAAAAGTACGGCAAGTTAATTTTCTTCAAAGTTGGCTTGCACCCCAGTAGGAAAGGAAATTTCACGTGAGCCTGCTGGGTGACAGGAAATTTCACGAGGTCGCTATGGATGCATTGCCAGGACTGGAGTGAGACTCCCTGCGGGAGCCTGGAAGGGTGGGATTCGCCCACATGCCGCAGGCCGCCCTCGCGCAAGTATGCGCGAGGCTTCGCATCCCACGCGGGAGCCATGCAGATGGCTCCCTCCTTCCGCGTTACATAATAAAAAAGCTCCCATGCTGAACTGACCCCGTAAAGTTGGACGGTTGGTTTAATGAGCGGCCAAGGGCTGGGTTCTGTATTGCACAGGACTCAGCCCTTTTAGTTTCATCTTGATGCGGTCGTGATTGTAATAGCGGATGTATTTCTTGAGACCCGTTTTTAGTTCGTCGATGC